>CALRYW010000027.1:0-49194 GCA_943372485.1 Allobosea thiooxidans | reverse complement strand
AACAGGGATCGGCGCATCTCACGCCCGCCCGATCCCCAGCGCCCTGAGTTGCGATCTGAACCTGTCGGCCACGATCGCGTAACCCTCGTCGCTGGGGTGCAGCTCGTCGGCCCATTGTGCGGGCGCAAGAGAGCCGCGCAGATCGATATGGAAGACATGGGCGAAGACACCGCCCGGATTGGTGCCACCTGCGAGTCGGCGATGGATCGCGTTCATGGCATCGATCAGGCAGGCGACGATGCTGCGCCGCAGCCCGGCCTCGCGGAAGCCGAGCTCGACCATGGCCGCGCCGAGAAAGCCGTCGCGTCTCGCCCATGACGGCCGGCGTGCATCCTCGCGGCCGAACGGGCAGGGCAGGGCGTAGTCGTAGCCGTGGATCAAAACCGGCAAACCGGGATGGCGCGCGGCCGTATCGGCGAAGACGCGTCGCAGGCTCGCCTCGATCAGCACCAGTCGGCGGTGGCATTCGGGCGTGTCGCAGAACCAGTCCGCGGGCTTTCCGGGCTGGTAGGGCTTGAGTAGCCGGCTTAGCACCCGCGCGCCGTCTGGATCGACGCCGACGAGATCATTGCCGCCGCCCGACAGCAACATCGCCTTCACCGAGTCGGCGTGCTCGCGCAGCGCGAGCCGATAGTCGCGATCGCCGATCGTGGCGTCGGCCCCCGCCATAGCGGCGAGCTGCTCCCCGGCGGCGCCGATCGTCCAGACGAGATGGTCTTCGCCGAGCTGCTGCACGACATCGCGCAGGAATATCGGGAAATGGAACCACGAATCGCCTTCTGCGACCAGCACCGGACGCCGCTCGCCGGCGTCCAGACGCTTGCGGAACAGCGCTTGCCGGCGGCGGCGCGTCACCTCGTTGGCGTGGTCCTTCAGTACATCGGCGAAGGACCGTCGAACTGACGCCGGGACCAGCTTCGGGTCGAGCCGCAAAACCGGCGCGAAGGGTCGCGAATGCCGCGTGTCGATCGTTAGGACGCTGGCGAGTTCGCGTTCGGGCCGGTCGGGATCGAGCACCTGCTCTTCCATGAGATCGAGCGCCCGGTGCAGCGCCGGCGAGCGCCGTGCCTTGCTGCCGGCCTCGACCAGGCCAAATTCCTGCAAGGCTAGCGACACACGGGCGGCCGCCTCTTGGCGCGTGCCGGTCCGTCCGACCCGCCGTTGCGCCATGTCTCCCACCACCATCCCGCCTGTGTCCAGCCAATCGAAGTGCGCCCGTCGACACGCTCACAAAGTTGGATGACGCAACCAAGACAGGCACTGCCGTCGGTCGTCGATGCAGACATGGGGTCAAGGCGTCGCCATCGGGCGACAAGCCCGGGCAGCGGGGCTAAGCAGGCGGGCACGCGAAAGCCACGCCCGATGCTCGATTCCGCCCTGTTCCTGCGCCTGACGCCGCTCATCTTCACCCTGCTTTGGTCTTCGGGCTGGATCGTGGCGGGCTATTCGGCGCTTTATGCCGACGCGCTGACCTTTCTCGTGGTGCGCTATGCCTGCGCCGCGTTGGCGATCACGGCGCTCGCGCTTGCCATGGGTGCGCCCTGGCCGAAAGGCCGGCGGGCGATCCTCGATTGCGTCGTCACCGGCGTCCTGATCCACGCCGCCTATCTCGGTGGTGTCTGGTGGGCGGTGAGGCATGGATTGCCGGCCGGCATTTCCGGCCTGATCGCGGGATTGCAACCGATCCTGACCGCGCTGTTTGCACCGATGCTGATCGGCGAGACGATCACGCGCGTCCGCTGGCTCGGCATCCTTGCCGGCTTTGTCGGCATCGCGCTGGTGCTGCAGCCGAAACTCGCCGGCGTCGAGCCCGCCGTGCTCTGGGCCGTCCTGATCCCGGTCGTCGTTAATGTGGCCGGCATGTTCGCCGTCACCTTCGGCTCGTTTTACCAGAAGGCCCGCATCGTCACCGCCGATCTGCGCACGGTTACGGCAGTGCAGTACATTGCCGCGCTGGCTGTCACGCTGCCCTTGGCCTTTGCACTCGAGCCGATGCGGATCGAGTGGAACCTCACCATGGCGCTGGTGCTGGCCTGGTCGGTGCTGGCGCTCTCGCTGGGCGGGATTGGGCTATACCTGATGATGATCCGGCGTGGCGCGATCTCCCGGGTCTCGACCTTCCTCTATCTCGTGCCGGCCCTGGTGGCGGTCGAGGCCTGGATCCTCTTCGGTGAGACGCTGACGCCGATCCAGATCGCCGGCATGGCGCTCACCATCATCGGGGTCGCGCTGGCCAGCCGCAAATAGCGCCATAGGCGCAGGGTCGCACCATGCGGCGTTCTTGGGCCATGCGGCATTCTTGCGCCGAAAGAGGCATTCCGCCTTCCAAAATCTCGCCCTATGCTGCGTCGCACAAGGGAGAGAAGCCATGAGCGCACAAGCCGCCGTCCAGATTTCCGAACCGGCCCCCGAGAGCGCCATCGCGCTGATCGCCGCCGCGCTGCCGGGCTTCGAGACCCTGCTGCAGACGGCCGTCGCGGCTGTGCGTGCGAAGGTGACGGTGGAGGGAAAGATCTCTTCCGCCCGGCTCGAAGCCGAGCAGCATGCCGCTCACGGCCTCGCCTGGCTCGCGACCTATGTGATGGCGCTGCGCGAGCTGAAGGCCTATGGCGAGCGCCTCGCGTCCGAGAACCGCTACGGCGCGATCGAGGATTACGCCATCCGCATCGGCGCCGGCGAATACGCGGCGCAGATCTTCGGCGGCATTCCGATGAGCCAGGGCGAGATCATCAGGCTGGCCGCGCTCGGCCTCTCCGAAAAGGCGGTCGCCGCTGCCGACACGCCGGCCGCGCGGGCCCTGATCGCGCAGGGCAACACGCCTGAGAACCGCGCCCGCCTCGTCGACCTGTTCAGCCAGGATGACGGCGCCGCCGGAGTCGGCGATCCCGGCCTCGACGAGACCCTCGAGGCGATCCGCTCCGAGATGCGCCGCTTCTGCGCCGCGGAGGTGACGCCCCACGCGCATGAGTGGCACCTCAAGAACGACTACATTCCGATGGCGGTCGTCGAGAAGATGGCCGAGCTCGGCGTCTTCGGTCTGACCATCCCCGAGGAATTCGGCGGCATGGGCCTGACCAAGGTCTCGATGTGCGTCGTCTCGGAGGAGCTGTCGCGCGCCTATATCGGCGTCGGCTCGCTCGGCACCCGCTCGGAGATCGCCGCCGAGCTGATCCTCTGTGGCGGCACGGCCGCGCAGAAGGAGCAGTGGCTGCCGAAGCTGGCTTCGGGCGAGGTCCTGCCCACCGCGGTCTTCACCGAGCCCAACACCGGCTCCGATCTCGCCAGCCTGCGGACCCGGGCGGTCAAGGAGGGAGAGGTCTGGAAGGTCTCCGGCAACAAGACCTGGATCACCCATCCCGTTCGCGCCGACATCATGACCCTGCTGGTGCGCACCGATCCCACGGAGAGCGGCTACAAGGGCCTCTCCATGCTGATCGCCGAGAAGCCGCGCGGCACCGACGATGATCCGTTCCCGGTCGCCGGCCTGACCGGCGGCGAGATCGAGGTGCTCGGCTACCGCGGCATGAAGGAATACGAGCTCGCCTTCGACGGGTTCACCGTCAAGGGCGAGAACCTGCTCGGCGGGGTCGAAGGCCAGGGCTTCAAGCAGCTCATGCAGACCTTCGAGGCCGCCCGCATCCAGACGGCGGCGCGCGCCGTCGGCGTGGCGCAGTCGGCCTTCGATCTCGGTCTGCGCTATGCCCGCGAGCGCGTCCAGTTCGGCAAGAAGCTGATCGCCTTCCCGCGCGTCGCCGACAAGCTGGCGATGATGGCCGCCGAAATCCTGATCGCCCGCCAGCTCACCTATTTCGCCGCCCGCGAAAAAGATGCCGAGCGCCGCTGCGATCTGGAGGCCGGCATGGCCAAGCTGCTCGGCGCCCGCGTCGCCTGGGCGGCCGCCGACAACGCGCTGCAGATCCATGGCGGCAACGGCTTTGCGCTCGAATATGCGATCAGCCGCGTACTCTGTGACGCCCGCATCCTGAACATCTTCGAAGGCGCCGCCGAGATCCAGGCGCAGGTCATTGCGCGGCGGCTCGTCGAGGAGGGGCAAACGACCCGCTCCGCCTAATGTTTAGGCATCTGGAACAACGGCAAATTTACGCTTCGCGTGCCTGATTGACGCCGGCGTACCGTTACGGAACTGTTGTTGGATGCTTCTGATCACCGACCGTTCGGACGGGAACCCTGAGCTGGCACGCCGGCTCGGCCTCCTGAAGCCGTGCGCGGTTCTGATCCTGGGGCGTGAGGCGCCGGAGCTTGATCAGCCGGTCTCGATCATCGTCGGTGACGTCGATCTCGGCCGGCGCGAGAGCGTCGAGGCGATGCGCCAGGCGCTGGCGCGCCATCGCGGCAAGGGCGCGCCCTATCTCTGCCTGCTGCGCGAGATGACGGTCCGCACCGCCATCCAGGCGCGGGCCATCGGCGCGACGGAGGTGCTGCCGGCGGATGCCGCGGCCGCGCTGCTCGTCAAGACCATCGAGCAACTCCTCGGCGAAGGGGAGGGCGGTGATCCGGCGAGAGGCACCGTCGCCTTCACCCGGGCCCAGCTGGCCACCGCGGCGGCCTCGCTCGCCGACATGCTGGGGTCGGTCGCCAACGGCGCGCCGGTGCCGCTGCGGGCCGTCGAGGCTTCGGTCGAGGCGATCGAGCAGGCGGCCGGCGCCAGCGACATCGGCGACCTGCTGCAGGTTGTCTGGAGCTATGACGACCTGACCTATCAGCACTGCATGCTGGTCGCCGGCCTGGCCGCGAGCTTCGCCCATCAGCTCGGTTTCTCGGCGGAGGACCGCAAGCTGGTGACACGCGCCGCCGTGCTCCACGACATCGGCAAGGCCCGCATCCCACTCGACATCCTGCACAAGCCCGGCGCGCTCGATCCCGACGAGCAGGTGGTGATGCGCGGCCACCCGGTGATCGGCTACGAGATGCTGGTGAAGCAGGGCGGCCTGCGGCCGGAGGTGCTGGCGGCGGTGCGCTCCCACCACGAATATCTCGACGGATCGGGCTATCCCGACGGGCTGAAGGACGCAGAAATCGGCGACATCGTGCGGATGATCACGATCTGCGACATCTATGCGGCGCTGATCGAGCGACGCAGCTACAAGCCGCCGATGGCGCCTGACCAAGCCTATGGTATGCTGGTGCTGATGGGCACCAAGCTCGACGCGGCGCTGGTGCGGGCCTTCGAGGCCGTCGTGCTAAAGACCTCCCAGGCGGCGTAAGTCAGCGGAAGATGTGAAGGACGGTCGCAGCGCGATGAGCGGCCGGGTTGGACCGACTGCGTTCAGCCTCAGGCCGCGACCACCGACAGCCTGAGCCCAAGCGCCTTCGTCGCCTTGGCCAGTGTCTCGAGCGTCGGGTTCCCTCCCGGTCGGAAGGCCTTGTAGATCGCCTCGCGACTGAGACCGCTCTCGGCCGCGAAAGCTGTAACCCCCCGCGCACGGGCAATGTCCCCGAGCGCCGCGGCGATGAAGGATGGATCGCCCTCTTCGAGTGCAGCCTCGATATAAGCGGCCTGCTCCTCAGGGGTCGTGAGATAGTTCTGGACGTCGAATTCACGCATTGCGTTCGGCATCGAGCATTTCCTTCACCAACTGCTTGGCCCGCGCGATGTCCGCAGACTGGCGGCGCTTGTCACCGCCGCACAACAGGATCACCAGCTTCGGGCCTCGCTGGACGAGATAGAGCCTGTAGCCCGGGCCATGATCGATCCGCATCTCGCCGATGCCGTCGAAGAATTTGACGTCCCCCAGATTGCCGAGCTGCGCCCTTCTGATCCTGACGAGGATCCGGGCTCGGGCCGAGACATCGCGAAGATTCCCCAGCCACGCAGAGAACTCAGTCGTCTCCACGACCTCGATCATGTGTATCATAATACACAGACATTCGTCTGCGGGTCAATCGGCGTCGCTGCAGGGCCGGCCGCCGGGGCGCGCCTCAGATTTCCCGTAGCGAGCGCGGCATCGTCACGGGCCGCGCCGCGCGCGCCTGCGCCGCCAGCCGCACCGGCGCGTTGACCGCCCCGAAACCGGCATAGCCGCCGCGCCGTTCGACGATCTCGAAGAAGAAGCGCTGCGCGAAGACATGGGTGTAGACCTGCAGGAACTCGGCCTCGCCATCGCGGTCATAGAGAATGTGGTGGTCGCGAAGCCGGTCGATGAAGGCGGGATCGAGCCCGTGCCGCGCCTCGAGGTCGTCATAGTAGTTCTCGGGGATGGCGAGGAAGGACAGCCCCGCCTCGCGCATCGCCTGGACCGCCGCGAAGATGTCGGGCGCGCTGAAGGCGATGTGCTGCACGCCCGAGCCGAAATGCTCCGAGACGAAGCGCGAGGAGAGCGTCCGCGTCGCCTGCGAGCCGTTGAGCACGAAGCGCACGCCGCCCTCGGGCGAGACCAGCGGCCGGCTCTCGACCAGCCCCGCCGGATCGGCAATGGCGAGCTGCGGAATCCGCTCCAGCGCGAAGAGCGATGAGTAGAACAAGAGCCAGGACAGCATCTCCTCATAGTCCATCGACTGCGAGATATGGTCGACCCGCGCCAGAACATCCGGTGACGGCGCGCCGGCCATAGGCGGCACAGCCTCGAAATCCCGCTCCCAGATCTGGCCGAGTTCGCCGCTGGGCTGGGTGAAGTAGATCAGCGATCCGCCGACGCCGCGGATGGCGGGGATGTGCAGCTCGCCGGGGCCGACCGCCTGCTCGAAGCTCTGGATCTTCAGGCCCAGCGCCCGGGTCATCGCCTGCTCGACAGCGTCGACGCGTAAGGCAATCGCGCAGGCGCCCGGCCCGTGCATTATCGCATGCGACTGGGCGAAACCATCCGTCTCGGTGTTGAGCAGCAGGTTGATGTCGCCCTGGCTCCAGCGCGCGACCGCCTTGCTGACATGCTGGCCGGAATGGCGGAAGCCCAGCGCCGCCAGCAGCTGCGCGAGGTCCGCCCCGGTGTCCTCGTCGAGCGCGAACTCGATGAACTCGACATCGAGCACTTTCGCGCGCGCCGGAAGATGCGGCTGAGCCTGGTCGGAAAGCGCGATCAGCGAGCGCATGCCGTCGGTGGCGAGGCGCCGCGCCGAGCCGGCGCGGAACTGGTCGTTGAAGATCTCGTGCGAGAGCGGCCCGGCATAGCCGGTCTGCGCCACCGCCCGCATGAACTCGGCCACCGCCAGATCGCCCTGGCCGGGGAAGCAGCGGAAATGCCGGCTCCAGCTCAGGACATCCATGTCGAGCTTCGGCGCATCCGCGAGCTGGACCAGGAAGATGCGGTCGCCCGGAATCGAGGCGATGGGGGAGAGCGGCGACGGGCGCGCCAGCGTGTGGAAGGAATCGAGGATCAGCCCGATCCGCTGATGATCCGCCCGGCGCACGATCTCCCAGGCGTCGCGATAATCGTTGACGTGCCGGCCCCAGGCCAGCGCCTCGTAGCCGACGCGCACGCCGAAGCGCCGGGCGAGCTCGCCGAGTTCGTGGAAATCCGCCGCCGCGCGGTCGATCCCGCCCAGTGCCTGCGGCGAAACGTTCGAGCAGATCAGCATCAGATCGGTGCCGAGTTCGTTCATGATCGCGAATTTGCGCTCGGCCCGGGCAAAGCCCCGCGCGCGCAGCGGCTCCGGCATGCCCTCGAAATCGCGAAAGGGCTGGAAGGCGCAAATCCTCATGCCGAGATCGGCGACCATGCGGCCGACCTCGCGCGGCCCGCCGTCGAAGGTCAGGAAATCGGTCTCGAACACCTCGACCGCGTCGAACCCGGCCGCCGCGATCGCCTGCAGCTTTTCCGCCAGGTCCCCGCTGAGCGAGACGGTGGCGATCGAGGTCGGGTTCGGCGCGGGGTTCGTCATGGCTGTCAGCCCTCTGCCCGCTCGAGGGCGACGGGCTGTCCCCGCCGCGCCGCCTGCGCCACCGCCTCGATCACCGCCAGCGTCCGGGCCGCATCCGCCGCATCGGTGATAGGCTGCTCCTCGCCCCGGATCACCGCGCAAAAATGCCGGATCTGCTCGGCCAGCGGCTCCAGTGGCGTCAGCGCCAGCGTCTCGCGCAGCAGCGGCTCCCACCAGCCCTGGCGGCCCTCGTAATGCCAGCGGTCGAGCGCGGGCACCGAGAGCGAGCCCTCGCTGCCGGCGATCAGGTAGCAGAGCCCGTCGCGCTGCGGATAGACCTTGTTCTCGCCAGACGACAATTCCCAGCTCCAGGGCGTCGGCGTCACGTCGGAGACGGTGGCGGTGCCCAGCGCGCCGTTTGCGAAGCGGAAGACGAGGGCAGCGGTGTCCTCCACCGCAAAGCCCCGCGTCGCGTTCGAGGTAATCGCCTGCACGCTTTCGATCTCGCCGCAGATGAAGCGGAGGTTGTCGATGTCGTGGATCAGATTGATCAGCACCGGCCCGCCGCCGGGCTCGCGCCGCCAGGCGACGTCGAAATAATCGTCCGGCTTGCGGATCAGGAACAGCGAGGTCACGGCGACCAGCCGGCCGATCCCGCCCTCGCGGACCAGCTTGCGCGCCGCCTTGACGATCGGGTTGTGGCGCCGGTGGTGGCCGCCGAGAACCGGCACGCCGGTCCGCTTCTGCACCGCGACCAGGCGCTGCGCCGCCGCGACGCTCTCGGCCAGCGGCTTCTCGATCAGCACCGGGACACCGGCCTCGAGGCATTCGATCGCGCCGGGAACATGCAGCGCATTGGGCGTCGCGATGATCGCCCCGTCCGGTTTCATGGCCGCCAGCATGGCCGTGATCGAGGCGAACCAGGGCGTGCCGCGCTCGGCCGCCAGCGCCTTGGCCGCATCGGTCGGGTCGCAGATCGCGGCGCAGTCGCAAGCGGCGGAGGCGTCGAGCCGCTCCAGATGCGCGCGCCCGATCAGGCCGGCGCCGACGAGGGCGATCTTGAGGGGCGCCATCACGCCGCGTCCGTCAGGGCGCCGCCGAGGAAGAGCTGTGCCACCCGCGGATCGGCCAGGATCTCCGCGGCCGGGCCCTGCATCCGGGTCTGGCCGAGTTCGAGCACGAGGCCCTCATCCGAGATTTCCAGCGCCGAGCGGGCGTTCTGTTCGATCATCAGGATGGTGACGCCCTTGGCGCGCAGCTCCATCAGGATCGCGAAGGTCTCCTGCACCAGCATCGGCGAGAGCCCGATCGAGGGCTCGTCGATCAGCACCAGCTTGGGATCGAGCAGAAGCCCGCGCACGATCTCGAGCTGCTTCTGCTGCCCGCCCGAGAGCGTCGAGGCCTGGACGTCGGCCTTGGCGCGCAGCGCCGGGAAGCGGTCGAGCGCCGCCTCGATCCGCCGGGGCATGTCGGTGATGTGCGCGCCCGCTGCGACCGAACCGAGTTCGAGATTGTGGCGAACCGACAGCTCGGGGAAGATGTTGCGCCCCTGCGGCACATAGCAGATGCCGGCTTCCAGCAGCTTGCGCTGGCTCCAGTTGGTGATGTCGGTGCCCTCCAGCCGGATCGCGCCCTCGCGCAGCTTGAGCAGGCCGAAGATTGCCTTGAATACGGTCGATTTGCCGGCGCCGTTGGGGCCGATCACCGTGGTGATGGCGGCGCGGCGCACCTTGAACGTCGTGCCGTTCAGGATGGTCATGGCGCCATAGCCGCCGACCACGCCGTCGAGTTCGAGGATGGGGGTGGTCATGGCATCTTGCTCCACGAGGATCGCATAGGCGCTTCCCCTCCCCCTTGTGGGGAGGGGAGAGGGGCAGGGGTCGGGAGGCTTGGTGCGTGGTTGATAGACGAGGCTCCGCCGCCGCGGTTAGTCCGCCCGCCGCTCACCAGGCGGCGCCACCCCCATCCCCAACCCGTCCCCACAAGGGGGAAGGGGGCTCGCGTCGCGCCCGTCATCGCTAATGCCCCAGATAGGCGTCGATCACGGCCGGGTTGGCGCGGACCTCGGCCGGCGTGCCTTCCGCCAGCACCCGTCCCTCCGCCAGCACGATCACGCGCGAGCACAGGCTCATCACGAAATCCATGTTGTGCTCGATGACGACGAAGGTCGCGCCCTGCTCGGCATTGATCGCCCGCAGCCGCTCCTTGAGGTCGCCCAGCATGGTGAGGTTGACGCCACCCGCCGGCTCGTCGAGCAGGACGAGGCGGGGGCCTGCCATGAAGGCCATCGCCGCGTCGAGCAGCTTCTGCTGGCCATAGGAGAGCCCGCCCGCCTTGGCGTCCGCCAGATGGCCGAGCTTGAAGAAGCCGATCATCTGCTCGGCCTTCTCGGTGAGCCCGGCATCGCGCGCCCCGAACAGGCGCGACAGCATCGTGCCCTCATGCTCCTGGCCCGCGAGGATCAGGTTCTCGCGCACCGACAATTCGGGGAAGACCTGCAGCAGCTGGAAGGTGCGGCTGACGCCGAGCCGGTTGAGCTCGGAGGGGCGCATGTTGGTGACCTCGCGGCCATCCAGCTTCACGCGCCCTTCCGTCGGCTCGAGCTGGCCGAGGATGCAGTTGAACAGGGTCGACTTGCCGCAGCCATTGGGGCCGATGATGCCGAGGATCTCGCCCTCCTTCACCGAGAAGGACACCCCGTCGACGGCTTTGATGCCGCCGAAGGCCTTGTGGAGGTTGTCGACTTCGAGAACCGTGGTCATCGGGCCTGTCCCCGCTTGCCGGTGAGTTTCGCCCAGGACCGCTCCATCAGCCCGCTCACCCCTTGCGGGCAGGCGATCAGCAGCAGCATCACGATGGCCGCGAAGATGATCAGGTAGAGCGAGCCGGCGAAGCGCAGCCATTCCGGCAGCACGACGCCGAGCAGCGCCCCCACGAAAGGCCCGAGCAGATAGCCAGAGCCGCCCGCCACGACCATCAGGAGCAGGAAGAAGCTCTGCGACAGCGAGAACGGCGAGGGGTCGATGAACTCGACCAGCGGCGCATAGAGCGCCCCCGCGAAACCCGCATAGGCGGAGCCGATCGCGAAGGCGAGCAGCGTATAGGCGCGGGTGTCGATGCCCAGGCTCGCGGCGCGGATCGGGTTCTCGCGCAGCGCCGTGAAGGCGCGGCCCCAGGGGCTGCGGATTAGCCACCACAAGGCCACCGCCAGGATGAAGGTCACCACGACGACGAAGCGGTGGAATTCCAGCGCGCCGAACAGCTTGATGCCGAAGAAGTCCGGCCGGTTGATGTTGGAGATGCCGAAGACGCCGCCGGTCAGCCATTGCTCGTTGCGCAGGATCAGCCAGACCAGCGTCGAGAAGGCGAGCGTCACGAAGGCGAGGTAATGCGCCTTCACCCGCAGCGCCGGGAAGCCGAGCACGATGCCGACCGCGAAGGTCAGCAGGCCCGACAGACCGAAGGCGGCATACCAGGAGACGCCGTATTTCGTGGTCAGGATCGCGGTGGTGTAGGCGCCCAGCCCCATGAAGGCGGCCTGCGCCAGCGACTTCAGCCCGGCATAGCCCAGCGTCAGGTTCAGCCCCATCACGGCGATGCTCATCACCAGCCAGAGCGAGAGCACGTAGGTGCCGTAGCGACCCATGCCGACCGGCGCGAACCAGAGGATCACGGCGCCGGCGAGCAGCGTCAGGAAGGCGCCGTCGAAGGTGCCGCCGAGCGGCAGCCGCGCGAGGCGAGGGGAGGCGGCGTCGCGGGTCGCTTGCACGGTCATACGCGGCGCTCCTCTTTGCGGCCCATCAGCCCTTCCGGCTTGAGCAGGATGATCACGACGAGCAGGACGAGCGGCACGGCCAGCCGGTAGGAGCTCGAGACATAGGCCGCCGCCATCGAATCGACGACGCCGACGATCAGCCCGCCGACCAGCGCACCGCGGACCTGGTTGAAGCCGCCGACGATGGCGGCGATGAAGGCGAACAGGCCGATGACCTCGCCATTCGAGAACTTCGCCAGATAGATCGGCGAGATCAGCACCGAGGCGACGACCGCGAGCGCGGCGTTGATCACGAAGGTCAGGAGCACCATCCGCTCGACGGGGATGCCGAGGATGCGCGCCACGGTCGGGTTCTGTGCCGTCGCCTGCATCTGCCGGCCGAGCCGCGTGCCGCCGACGAACCATTGCAGCAGGCCGATGACGGCGAAGGCGCAGGCGATGATCGCCAGATGCTGCAGCGAGATCGCGGCGCCGAAGACCTCGATCGTCGAGGTCGGCACGAAGGAAGGGAAGTTCTGCGCCTCGGCCGAAAAGCCGTCCTTGGCGCCTTCCTTCATGATGATCGACAGCGCCATGGTGGCAATCGCCAGCGGCAGCACGCCGTGCTTGATCATCGGGTCGACCACGGTGAGCTTGAAGCCGACGCCGAAGATCAGAATGAAGGCGGCGATACCGATCAGCGCGCCCAGCCAGACCGGAGCGCCGAACAGCTTGATCGCGAGCAGCACCAGCACGGCCGGCAGCATGACGAACTCGCCCTGGGCGAAATTGATCGTCTGCGAGGTCTGCCAGACCAGCGTGAAGCCGATCGCAGCCAGTGCATAGATCGCGCCCGTTGCGATGCCGGCAATCAGATAGGCGATGAATTCGGCCATGGTGGACTCGCTCGATGAGGCTGTTCGAAGCGCGATGATGTCGCTCGGCCCCTCCGCCGTCATCCTGGGCAACCGAAGGTCGTCCCGGGATCCATCATAGGGCATTGACGGAGCCCTATGAAGGATCCCGGAGCTGCGCCGCTGCGCGGCTTGTCCAGGATGACGCCGTGTTTCCGAGCAAAACCACGATGCTTTGCTCGACCGTTCCCCTCCCCACACGCGGAGGGGAACGGTCGCAGTTGCGACTTACGGCTTGATCTTCGGCAGCGTCGCCGTGATCACCTGCTTGCCGTTCTGGACCTCGGCGAGGAAGCTCGCGCGGTCGAGGTCGCCATTGGCCTCGATCGTGGTCTCGATCAGGATTCCGGGCTCGTCGGAGGGCTTGATCGTCGCGCCGCGCAGCGTGTCAGCGACGCCCTTCTTGTCGAATTTCTTCTGCTTCTCGGTCGCCCATTTGACCATGTAGACGGCCATGTAGCCCTTCAGGCCGTTATGGTCGGAGGCGTAGTTGTACTTCGCCTGGAACTTCTTGCCGAATTCCTGGAAGGCCGGGATCGGCGCGTCGATCGACAGGCCGACATGGCCGCGCACGCCGTTGGCAGCGTCGCCCGCGAGCTCGATGACCTTGGCGCCGAGCAGCGTCGTCTCGCCGACCATCGGCTTGGTGATGCCCTGCTGCTTGGCGGCGCGCAGGAAGCGGGCGCTCTCCTCCTCGTTCAGATAGACGAAGACGGCGTCGGCATTGGCGTTCTTGATCTTGATCGCGTCGGCGGCGAAATCGGCCTGGCCCTGCTCGGTCGAGACGTCGGCCGCGACCTTGATGCCGACCTTCTCGAGCTCGGGGATGATCGCGTCGCGCCCGCCCTTGCCGAAGTCGTTGTTGACCCAGACCACGGCGACGGAAGCCGCCTTGACCGAGTCCTTGAGATATTTCGCGATCTTCGGCATCGCGGCGCTCTGGCTGAGCGAGGTGCGGAAGATGTACTGGTTGCCCTGCCTTGTCAGGCCGGCCGCCTCGCCGCCGACGATCTGCGCGATCTCGGCGCGCTGGGCGATCTGCATGGAGGCGCCGATCGGGCCGGAGAAGACCGGGCCGAGCACCGCATAGGTGCCTTCGTCGATGGCGCGCTGCACGGCGGCGCGGGTGTTCCCCGGGTTGGTCTGCGTGTCGTAATGGACGATCTCGATCTGTCGGCCGAGAATCCCGCCCTTGGCGTTGATGTCGGCGACGGCGAGGTCAATGCCGTTCTTCCAGTTCGTACCGGCGGTCGCGCCCGCGCCCGACAGCTCGACCACGTTGACGAGCTTCACCTTCTCCTGCGCGAGCGCGGGCGTGGCGAGCCCGGCTGTGACGGCCGCGGCGATGATCCATGGGGTCTTCATTGGTTGTCTCCTCCAGTTCTGGTGCGTTTTTTCTTGGTCTTCGCGGGTGGCCCGCGGGCCGTCTTTGAAGTGGCGTGATCTCACGCTGCGCGGTGCTTGGCCTCCTGCGCGGCGAGCGATCGGTCGAAGGCGTCGGCGATCGCACCCTCCGGGGGTTGCACCCCCGTGAACAGCGCAAAGGCGTCGACGGCCTGGTTGATGCTGAGCTCACGCCCCGTCATCACCGTGGCGCCCGCCTTCTGCGCGGCTTTGAGCAACGGTGTCCAGAGGGGATGATAGACGGCGTCGGCCACCCACTGCGACTTTCCGATGAGATCGGCCGGCACCGGGCTGTCGCGGTTGGGCAGCATGCCGACGGGCGTGCCGTTGACGAGGCCGGCCGCGCCCGACACCGCCGCCTCGACGCTGCCGCAGATCTCGACCCGGGCGCGCCCGCCGAGCTGATCTGCCAGCGCCTGCGCCTTGGCCCGGTCGCTGTCATAGAGCCGCAGGCGCGTGACGCCGCAGCCAGCCAGCGCGAAGCCGATCGCCTTGCCGACGCCGCCCGTGCCGATGATCGCGACGGGGGCGTCGCCATCGGCGCGGCCGAGCGCGCGATAGGCGGTGGCGAAACCGGTCGCATCGGTGTTGTGGCCGGTCAGCACGCCGTCGCGCGCCACCACCGTGTTGACGGCCGCCATCGCCTGCGCTTCGGGAGAGAGCGCGTCGAGCAGCGGAACCACCGCCTCCTTGTAGGGGTAGGTGACGTTGATCCCCGAGAAGCCCATGCGGCGCACGCCGTCGAGGATGGCCACGAGATCGGCGCGGCCGGCGCCCGCCACCTCGATCAGATGGTAGTGCAGCTCGAAGCCCGCCGTGCGCGCGGCGGCCTCATGCATCGCCGGCGCGGCAGAATGGGCGATCGGCGTACCGATCAGGCCCAGCAGCACGCGCTTCGTCCGCTTGGCGATGGCAAGGTCCGGCATCGTCTCGTCCCTGTGGCTCGCCCATCATGATCGCAGGCGTTGCCGCCGTCAGATAAGCTGATCGCTCGCGATAACGCGATAACCAATTTGATTGCATTACCTAACCTGATGTTATCCTGCCGGTCGGCCGCGGGGCTGCGGGACACGCGGTCTGACCACCGCGTCCATCTCCTGCCGCAACAGCGTCACGAAGGTCTCGGCATAGACGGATGGCGCCTTGTCGTTCTTGATCGCGACATAGGTCTGGAACTGCGTCGGCTCGGCGATCGGGATCGTGGCGATGCCCTGCATCGAGCCATGCGCCACGGTGAACTGGTCGATCACTGCAATGCCGAGCCCGGCGCGCACCAGCGCGCAGACGGTGGTGCCGAAGCGCGCCTTGATGACGATGTCGTAGGCGAGGCTCTGGCGGCTGAAGATCTCGGCCATGATCCGTCCGTAGGGGTCGTTGGGGTCGATGCCGATCAGCGGGTGGCGCACGATCTCGGTGGCGGAGATCGTCGTCCGCGTCGCCAGTTCATGGCCCTCGGGCACGATGCAGAGCAGTTCGCCCCGCGACAGCGGCAGGAAATCGATGCCGGGATGGTCGAGCTTGTAGCTCATCGCCGCGATCTCGCCGCGCCCGAGCAGCAGATAGTCGAGCGCCTCCTCGATCTTCAGGATGTTGATGTCGAGCCGCAGATCGGGGTGCTTGCGCTTCAGCTTCTCGATCGCGCGCGGCACCATCACATGGCAGATGCTCGGCACCGAGCCGATCCGCAATTCGACGCCGCCGCCGCGCTCGATCCGCGCCAGGGTGTAATGGAGATCGTCGACCTTTTTGTAGACGCCGTTGATCTGCTCGAAGATGTCGTTGGCTTCGGGTGTGGGCACATAGCGCCCGTGCCGACGCTCGAACAGCTTCAGCCGCAGCGTCCTCTCGGTGTGCTTCATCAGCCGGCTGATACCCGGCGCCGAGACCGCGAGCAGCTTGGCCGCGCCGCTGATCGTGCCGGTGATCATGATGGCGCGGATCACCTCGATCTGCCGCAAGGTGAGCATGCCCGTTCCGTCCCCTGAGCTTTTTGGCGGCCAGCGGAGGCGAGCGACGCCCGGCTGTCAAGCCGCCGGAGGGCGGGGGTTTATCGTCGTGCCTCCGCAACGCGAATCCCCCGAGCAACTGGCGCATGGCCGCGCCGTCGCTGCGGCGGGGGTGGCCTCGCGGGCGCGGCTCGTGCAGGGTGCGCGCCGAACACCGGTCAGGCCGGGATGATGAGGACAGGGACGAGACGCCATGCCGACCACCCATGAGACCCTGCGCGATGCGCTGGTCGCAAGCCGCCGCGACAAGAGCCTGATCGAGATGGCCGCGCAGCCGGTTCCGGGGTCCTTCCTCGACGGGCTGGCAATCCAGGCCGACATCGCCAGGACGCTCGGCCATGCGCAGGCGGGCTGGAAGGTCGCCATCGCCGAGGACGGCATGCCTGTCGCCGGTCTGATGCCCGGCCCCTGGCTCGCCCCCGGCGACGTCTATGACGGCGCGATCGGAGCCGAGCTGCGCGTCGAGATCGAGATCGCGCTGCGCCTCGCACGCGACGTGCCGATGCGCCCGGACCAGCCCTATTCGCGCGCCGAACTGCTCGGCCATTGCGACAAGGCCTATCTCGGCATCGAGATCGTCGAAAGCCGTCTCGCCAACTGGCAGGGCGTGCCCTTCGCGCTCTGGCTCGCCGACGCGCTCGGCCATGGTGGCTACTATCTCGGCCAGGAGCTCGACATGACGGTGCTCGACGATCTCTCGGGGCTGGACTGCTTCATCTCGCTCAACGGCGTGACGCTCTATGACCGGCCGGCGGTGCATTCCAACGGCGATCCGATGGCGCCGTTTCTCGCCTGGGCCAACCGCAAGGACGAACTGATGGGCGGCCTGCGCGCCGGCCAGATCGTCACGACGGGCAGCCTCTGCGGCGGCGTGCTCTCGCCGGGCAAGGGCGAGATCGTCACCAGGCTCGCCCCGCTGGGGGGCGTTTCGCTGACGCTTCGGTAGTCTGGACGATCACATCCGCCGGATTTGCCCGCGCTCGCCTTCTTTCGATATCGTCGGGCGCGGAACATCGGTAGGGTGTCTCGGTTGCGTGTGTGGGGGGTTGCTTGGAGGTCGGATGCGGTCGTGGCGGAGAGCAGGCAGCGCGATCGCGCTGACAGGAACCTGTGCGCTCGCCCTGATGGCCGCCCTGCGGCCGGCGCCGGTGCAGGCCTTCGATCTGTCATCGCTGGATCTGTTCGGCCTCTTCACCAAGAAGGACGAGCCGCCGGCGGTGACGGCTGCGACGCTGCCGTACAGGCTCGACTTCGATCTCGGCGGCGCCGATGACGCGAAGGCGCTGACGCGCACGCTGCAGGATGCCTCGCTGCTCCACCGGCTGCGCCAGGATGCGCCGCCCGACGGCGAGACGCTGGCACGCCGCATGGCGGCCGATCTCAACCCGCTGGTCGATGCGCTCTGGTCTCAGGGCTATTTCAATGCCGAGGTCGCGCTCGTGGTCGATGGCGTGACCCTCAAGGTTGGTGCAGAGCCCGATGCCCGCTTGATCCGCGCCCTCGAATCCCATCGCAACCGCGAGCCCGTGCCGATCACCGCCACGATCCGGCCCGGACCGGTCTTCGCGCTGCGCCAGGTCGCTGTCGCCGAACAGGGCGCCTCCGGCGGCCCCGCCATCGCCGATCCGCTCAAGGTCAGCCGGCTCAAGCCGGGCGACCCCGCAACCTCCGCCTCGCTGCGCGCGGCGCGGGCAGCGCTGGTCGATCATCTGCGCGCCCAGTCGCGCCCGCTCGCCAGGGTCGTCGAGCTGCGCCCGGTCGTGGACCACGCCGCGCGCGTCATGGACATCACCTATGTGGTGGAGCCGGGCCCCGTCGCCGGCTTCGGCATGGTCTCGGTTGCGGAGACCGGGGATATCCCGCCCGCCGTCATCCGCTCCTTCATCTATCTCGAGCCGGGCGATCCCTATGCGCCGAAGGCGCTGACCGACACCCACAAATCCATCGCCACGGTGCCCGCCGTCGCCTCGGTTCGCATCCGCGAGGCCGAGCGACTGGACGCCACCGGCAATCTGCCGATCTTCGTCGAGGTGACCGAGCGGCCCAAGCGCCTGCTCGGCTTCTCGGCGCGTTACTCCACGATCGACGGCCCGGCGGTGAAGACCTATTGGGAACACCGCAACCTCTTCGGCGGCGCCGAGCGCCTGCGGCTGGAGGGCGACCTGTTCCTGGCGCCCCGCATCGACGGCACCAAGATCACCACATTCGAGGATTTCGAGCGCTCCGACCTCGGCGGCCGCTTTTCGTTCAGCTTCCTCAAGCCCGCGCTCGGCGGCAGCCGCTATGACGGGCTGCTCGACGGCGTCGCGACGCGCCAGCGCGTCGGGACCAACCGCTTTGGCGGCTACACCGCCCGCTACGGCAACGTCACCACCGCGATCCAGCGCCGTTTCAGTGACACCTTCTCCATCCAGGCCGGCCTCGAGGTCGAGCGCGGCCAGACCAGCGACGTGCTCGGCCAGGTCGACTACACCCTCGTCGGCATCCCGCTCTCGGTGAAATACGATTCGACCGACAGCCTGCTCGACGCGACCCGCGGCATCCGCGCCACCGCCTCGGTCGCGCCCTATCCGACCTTCCTCGGCTCGACCGTCGGGATCATCCAGAGCAAGGCGGCGCTGTCGGCCTATTACGCGCTCGACGAGGACGCCCGCTACGTCCTGGCGGGACGCGTCGGGCTGGGCTCGATCGCGGGCGCCGATCTCGACGAAATCCCCGCCACGCGGCGCTTCTATGCGGGCGGCGGCGGCTCGGTGCGCGGCTATGCCTATCGCACGCTCTCGCCACTCGGGCCGCTCAATCGTCTGACCGGCGGGCGCAGCCTGTTCGAGGCCTCGCTCGAGGCGCGCATCAAGATCACCGACACGATCGGCGTCGTGCCCTTCTTCGATGCCGGCACCGCCTTCGAGGGCAGCGTGCCCGACTTCAAGCAGCGCCTGCAGATGGCCGCCGGCCTGGGCCTGCGCTACTACACCGCGATCGGGCCGATCCGCGTCGATGTCGCCGCGCCGCTCAACCCGCGCAAGGGCGACAAGCCCGTCGCGCTCTATGTCAGCATCGGGCAGTCCTTCTGATGCGGACCTTGCTCTCATCGCTGCGGCCCCTGACGCTTCGGCTGGTCCTGCCGGCCCTGCTGCTGCTCGCGGGCGTGCTCGCCTTCGCGCCCTTCGGCGGCTTCGCCCAGAATGCGCAGACCGATCGCGGCGTCGTCGCCGATCTGATCTCCAAGGCGCTCTCCAGCGACACCAGCCAGGTCTCGATCGGCGCGGTCAACGGCGCGCTCTCCTCGGATGTCGAGATCCGCGACATCGTCCTCTCGGACCGGGACGGCCCCTGGCTGCGGCTCGACCGTGTCCGGCTGATCTGGACACGCAGCGCGCTGCTGTTGCGCCGCCTCGACATCGAGCGGCTGGAGATCGGCAAGCTCGAACTGCTGCGCCGCCAGGCGCCGCCGCCGGCCGGCGCCGCCTCACCGAGCGACCAGCCGATCCTGCCGGAACTGCCGCTGAAGGTGATCGTCCGCGCCTTCCAGCTCAACGAACTCGCACTCGGCGAGCCGGTGCTGGGCGTGGCGGCGCGGCTGGGCGCCACCGGCTCGGCGACGCTGGGGCCGCCGAGCGAAGGGCTCGACCTCAAGCTCGCGGCGCGCCGCCTCGATGCCGGCGGACAGTTCGATGTCAGCATCGCCTTCGTGCCCGACACGACGCGGCTCCAGCTCGCCGTCAAGCTCGACGAGCCGGCAGGCGGGCTGATCTCGAAGGTCGCCGGCCTGCCGGGCGAACCGCCGGTCACGCTCGATCTCGGCGGCGATGGCCCGCTCGATTCCTTCGGCTCGACCCTGATCTTCAACGCCGGCCCGACCATCGGCGCGCGCGGCGATGCCCGGCTCGATCGCAGCGGGGCCGAGCGCAAACTCGATCTCGCGCTGGATGCCCGCATCGAGGGGCTGATGCCGGCTCCCGTCGCGCCGGTCTTCGCCGGCTCGACCCGCCTCGACGGCTCGGTCGGCTTCGCCGATGGAGGCGGCATCGACATCCGCAACCTGGCTTTGGTCTCGGCGCTGGCGCGGCTCGACGTGCTCGGCCGCTACACCGCCGACAAGCAGCTCGACCTGCGCGTCACCGCCGCCGCCCGCCCCAATGCGGAGGGCAAGACCGTCGCCTCGGGCACCGAGATCGGCAAGCTCGCTTTTGATGCCACGATCAAGGGCCCCGTCGCCGGGCCGACCATCGTCGCCACGCTCGACGTGCAGCAGGCCAGGCTGCCGGCCGGCGGCTTCGCCAGCCTCGGTCTCAATTTCAACGCGATCCCGACCGGGACGATCGGCGAAGCCGGCACGCGCATCACCCTCACCGCCGACGGCCAGGCCGCCGGCATCACTCTGGCTGACCGCGCGCTGGCGCGTGCCGTCGGCGAGCGCGTCACCTTCACCCTGCGCGGCGTCGGCCAGGATGACGGCACGGCTGATTTCGAGACGCTGCGGCTGGCGATGTCGGGCGTTGAGCTCGACTATACTGGCAAGGCCGGCAACGCCCGTGTTCTGGGCCGGCTCCAGGCCGTGCTGCCCGATCTCGCGCGCCTGAGCGGCCTGGCCGGGCGCCCGCTTGCCGGCCGCGCCGAGTTCGGCGCCGAGATCGACGCCACGCCCAGCCGCAACGATTACGCCGCGACCCTGAGCGGGCGAGGGGACCGCCTTGCCACCGGCGATGCCCGGCTCGACCGGCTGCTGGCCGGCAAGCTGACGCTCGACGGCCGGATCCGGTCGCTATCCGGCGATCTCACGGTGTCCGGCCTGAAGCTGGCCGGAGAGCACGCCGCCATCACCGCCGAGGGCGGCATCGCCCGGCAGATCTCCGATCTGCAGCTCGTACTGTCGATGCCCGAGCTGAAGCGTGCCGATCCGCGCCTCTCGGGCCGCGGCGACGTGACCGCGCAGATCACCGGCCCGCGCGACCGGCTCGACGCCACCGCCCGCATCGCGGTCGCCAACGCCACCGCGCTCGCCCGCCCGATCCCGCGGCTCGCCATCGACGCCGTGATCAAGGATCTCCAGGGCGCGCGCGACACCCGCCTGACACTCGCCGGCGAGATCGATTCGAAACCCGCCACCGGCGCGCTCGCGCTGATGCGCCTGCCGGGCGACGGCTGGAACCTGTCGGCGCTCGACATCGCCATCGGCTCGGTGCGGTTGAACGGCGCGCTGACGCTCGATTCCGGTAGCCGCGCCGAGGGCCGCCTGACGCTGGCCGCGCGCAATCTCGACGATCTCTCGGCGCTGGCCCTGACCAAGCTCGGCGGCCTGCTCGATGCCGACATCCGCCTCGCCGTCGTCGAGGGCCGCCAGAATCTCGACCTGACGGCGAAGGGCGACAGGCTGGCCGGCCCCTCGGTCGCGATCGACCGCCTGGACGCGACCGCGGCGGCGCGCGACGTCTATGGGCGCCCGCAGCTTGATGCTTTGCTCGCCATCGACCGCGCGGTCGTGGCTGGCGAGCCGATCAGCGCGATCCGCTTCGAGTCGAAGGGCGCCCCCGATGCGAGCGCCTTCACCCTGAGCGCCGCCGCGCGCGGCTTTGCCCTCAACGGCGCCGGCCGGCTCGTGCCCGGCGAACCGCTCAGCCTCGAACTGGCGAGCTTCGAGGCGCGCCGCGACGGCAAGCGCATCGCGCTCGCCAATCCCGCCAGCCTGCGCTTCCCGGCCGGGGGCGTCGAGATCGCCAATCTCGCTCTGGCGATCGATGGCGGCCGCCTGACCCTGAGCGGGCGCGTCGGCGAGCGTCTCGATCTCGCTCTCGCCGCTGGCAAGATCCCGCTCTCGGCCGCCCGCATCCTCACCCCGTCGCTCGCCCTCGCCGGCACGCTCGACGCGCAGGCCAAGATCGGCGGCAGTGCCGCTGCGCCGACCGGGCCCTGGAGCGTCAAGGTCGCGCGCCTGATGACGGCTGAGACCCGCCGGGCCGGCCTGCCGCCCGTCGAGATCACGGCGTCCGGCGCGCTGAACGGCGATGTCACGACCGTCGACGCCCAGGTTGATGCCGGCCGCGGCGCCAGCCTGACCCTGCGCGGCACGGCCCCGCTGAACGCGGCCGGCGGGCTCGATCTCGCGGCGCGCGGGCGGGTCGATGCCGCGCTCGCCAATCCGCTGATCGGCGCGCAGGGGCGGCGGGTCACCGGCGCCGTCGCGCTCGACCTGCGTGCGGCCGGCAGCCCCTCTGTTCCGCGCCTGTCGGGCACCGCCACCCTCACCGGCGGCAGCTTCACCGATGTGCTGCAGGGCATTCGCCTGACGGCGGTCGAGGCCCGCATCGCCGCGCAGGGTGAAAATCTGACGATCGAGCGCGCCAGCGCCAGCACGCCCAATGGCGGCACGCTCTCAGGCACCGGCCGGGTCGCGCTCGATCCCGGCGCGGGCTTCCCGGGCTCCATCCGGGTCCAGGGCAACCGCGCCCAGCTCGTCTCCAGCGACATCGTCACCGCGGTGGCCAATCTGAACCTCGAACTCGCCGGGCCGCTGGCGCAGCGCCCGCGAATCGGCGGGCGCGTCGATGTCCTCTCGCTCGAGGTCGCCGTGCCGGACCGGCTGCCCGCGACGCTGCGTCCCGTCGACGGCATCCGGCATGTCCGCCCGACCGGCACCGCCGCGGCCCGGCTCGCCGCGCAGAAGCGCGCCGCCGCGTCGACAGCCCGCGGCGGCAGGCCCGCGCCCGCCTTCGACGCGGCGCTGGCGCTGACGGTCGCGGCCCCCAATCGCGTCTTCGTCCGCGGCCGTGGCATCGATGCGGAACTCGGCGGCCAGCTGCGCGTCGGCGGCACGCTGGCGGCGCCGCAGCTCGACGGCGGCTTCGAACTGCGCCGCGGGCGTCTTTCCGTCCTGAGCCAGCGCCTCGACTTCAGCCGCGGTCGCCTCACCTTCGCCGGCGGCACCTTGCCGGAACTCGATTTTGTCGCGGCGACGCGGGCCGGCGACGTCACCGCCCGCGTCGCCGTTACCGGCCCCGCCGACCAGCCCGCCTTCGCCTTCACCTCCGATCCGGACCTGCCGCAGGACGAGGTGCTCTCGCGCCTGCTCTTCGCGCGCGCCTCGGGTTCGCTCTCGCCCTTCCAGGCGCTGCAGCTGGCGCAGACGGCGGCCCAGTTCGCCGGCGGCGGCGGGGATGATTCCTTCGAGCGGCTGCGCAAATCGCTCGGTGTCGACAATCTCGACATCGGGGTCGGCGCCGGCGGGCCGACGATCGGCGTCTCCCGCTATATCAGCGACAATGTCTCCGTCGGCGTGAAGGCCGGCGCGCGCCCCGAGGACACCGGCGTCTCCGTCAACATCGACGTCACCCGCCGGCTCAAGCTCCAGGCCGAGACCAATGCCGAGGGCGGCGCGGCCGTCGGCGTCGGCGCCGAATGGGAATACTGAAGCACCCGGGGAATCGTTCTCCGGCCGGCCGCAGCACGGTCGCCCGGCCCGTCACCCATGATTCTGCTTTGGAACAGCTCCAAACCGGCCTTGCCGGTGGGGTGCGGTTAACGGCCGATAAATTTCGACCCTCAAAGCGTGGCCTGCCTGCAACACCGGGTTCCAAAGCACCCCCTCGGGCCTCGCGGCGGCGTGATCGCGGTTGATCGGCGGAAGCGCTTTCGTATGGTTGTCCTGCGTCGGGACGTTCCCGGTCGCTGTTTTTCGTCTTCGCCTCTGAATGGTCAGGGACGCGGGCGAAAGACCGGGAACAAGCCGGTTCGGTGAAAGGGTCTCCTGGGGCCTCTCACCAACGAAGCGGTGGAAGCCCGAGGGTCTCGAAACTCTTTTGGAGGTTACCAATGAAGCTCGCTAAGAGCCTTCTCCTCGGTTCCGCCGCTGGCTTCGCCGCGGTCGCCGGGGCTCAGGCCGCCGACCTTCCCTCGCGGAAGGCCGCTCCGGTCGAATACGTTCGCGTCTGCTCCGCCTATGGCGCAGGCTTCTTCTACATCCCCGGCACCGAGACCTGCCTCCGCGTCGGCGGCCGCGTTCGCGCCGAGTACACCTTCGGTGAGCGCTGGAGCGAGCGTCAGGATTCGTACGGCACCCGCGCTCTCGGCCGTATCTTCGTCGACGCCCGCACCGCGACCGCCTATGGCACGCTGCGTGCGTTCGTTCGCTACGACGTCAACACCCGCACGGGTTCGTACCGTTATGGCGCCCTGAACAACGGCGCCAACCCGTTCAGCCTGAACGGCCGCCTGAATGAAGGCAATGGTATCTCGCTCGACAAGGGCTTCATCCAGTTCGGGCCGGTTACCGCTGGTAAGGCGCAGTCGTTCTTCGACTTCTACGCCAACGATCTCGGCTTCAGCTCGCTGCGCACCTCGGACCGCACGACGAACCTGTTGGCCTATACCGCTTCGTTCGGCGGCGGCTTCACCGCCACCCTGTCGCTCGAAGACGGCAACACCACGGGCTTCAACCAGGTTCTCAACAACGCTGGCGCTGCCGGCGGTCGCGTTTACCAGGGCTCGGTCATGCCTGACATCGTCGCCTCGCTGCGCGTCGATCAGGGTTGGGGCTCGGCCCAGCTGTCGGGTGCCATCAGCGATCGTGGCACGAATCGCGTCGCCGTCGGTCCGGTGGTGGACAGCGGTGATGATTACGGCTACGCCATCCAGGGTGGTGTGAAGTTCAACCTGCCGATGATCGCCGCCGGTGATCAGCTCTGGTTGCAGGCCGCCTACGCCGATGGCGCGATCGGCTATCTCGGCTACGGCAATGCCGTCGGCTATGGCCGCGCCCTTGGCGTGATCGGTGACTTCACGGTCAACCCGATCACCGGCATCGGCACCAAGTCGACGACCGGCTTCTCGATCGTGGCTGGTTTCCGTCACTACTGGACCCCGCAGCTCCGTTCGGACATCATCGCTTCCTATTCGGAGCTCAAGATGGGCCGCGTGAACGGGCCGGTCGTCGCCGGCGTCGCCACCACCCTGAAGGGTCTCGACCCCAAGGAAATGATCATCGGCGCGAACCTGGTCTGGTCGCCGGTCTCCGGCCTGGATATCGGTGTCGAGGTTCTCTACTCGCGCATGGAGTTCAGCCGCCGTATCCTCGACGCCAAGAACGTCGCTCTCGGCGCTCCGGCTCGTTTGATCAAGTCGGACGACGCGATCGCCGGCCGTCTGCGCATCCAGCGCGACTTCTGATCGTCTCCAACGATCTTAGTCAGGAAGCCCCGGGGAAACCCGGGGCTTTTTTGTGTTTCATGGTCCTTTTCACCGCCATGGCGGCCGGTTGGCCTGTTGACAGGCGTCGAGCGAGACGCCTTCTTGGAGAGGTCGCCGCGTTCGGACGGGGACCGCGACCTCTGCTCCATCGGGAGCGACGGCTGCGGCCTTGTTCTGGCTCTGCGCGACGCCGCCTCTGGTGCTCGAGCCTCGACGCTTCAGGCCGGGGCCGAAAGAGCTTGGGGGTGAGAGGGCATGTCGCAGCCGGGACGTTGGCTTTGGGGGCTGGTGCCACTGGCACTGCTCTGGGGCGCTGGGAACCTGTTTCTCGATGAGACCATCGAGCGGGATGTGACGCGCCGGGCCGTCGCCGCCGCGGTGTCCGTCGCCGGCGAGGCGCCGGGAGCGCGCCCGGTCACGGCCCAGATCGACGGGCGCGACGTCACGATCAGCGGCGAGGCCTTGTCGGCCGATGGCGCCGCACGCGCGCTGGCGCGGCTGCGGGCCGAGTTCGGCGTTCGCCGCGCGCTCGGCGGGCTGTCGCAGGTCGTCCCGCAACGCCCCTACAGCTGGTCGGCCACCCGCCAGGGCGATGTGGTGACGCTGGCAGGCTACGTCCCTGACGAATCCACGGCCCGGGCGCTTGTTGCCGCGGCCGAAAAGGCACTGCCGGGTGCCAAGGTCGAGGATCGGCAGGCTTTCGCCTTTGGTGCCCCCACCGGTTTCGGCGCGATGGCGGCGGCGGCCCTGGCCGAGTTGCCGCAACTCGCCACCGGCAAGGTGGCGCTCGACGACACGCGCTTCTGCCTCGAAGGGCGGGCGACCGGGCCCGACGCCTATCTCGCCCTGCAGGCCGCGCTCGCCCGCCTCGCGCGCGATGGGTTCCAGGCGGTGCCCTGCACCATCGAACCGTCGGTCGTCTCGCCCTATCGCTGGAGCGTCGAGCGGCTCGCCGGTGATGTCCTGCAGCTCGAGGGCTTTTATCCCTCCGACGCGGCGCGCCAGCAGGTTTTGGCCCTGCTGCGTCGGGCCTTCCCCGGACAGATCGCCGTCGAGGACCGGCTGAAGCCCGGCGCCGGCGAGCCTGCGGCCTATCTGACCAAGGTCGGCCGCGCGCTTTCGGATCTGGCACGGCTGCGGCAAGGCAAGGCCGAACTGGAGGCAGATGCCTACCGGCTGTCGGGAGACGGCCCCGACACCTATGAGGCCTGCCAGGCGTTGCGGCTTCAGATCGCGCAGGGGGATGGCCCCGATTCGGTCGCCCAGGCCACGATCGCCTGCCCGCCGGAGCCCCCGCCGCCGATCGAGAGCCTGATGCCGCCCTTGCCGGCGATTCCGGAGCCGATCTTCCTGCCGTCGGATCTGCCGCCCCCGCCGCCCCCGCCGCCTCCGGTGGAGAGCCAGATACCGCCGCTGCCAGAGATTCCGGCGCCGATCTTTCTGCCGTCGGACTTGCCGGTTCCGGCGCCACCGGCCGCGCCGGTCGAGGCGGTGGTCCCGCCGGCCCCGCTGCCCCCGGCGCCACCCGCCGCTCCGGCTCCGCCGCCGGCCGTCGCGCTGGCCTGGTCGGCCGCGATCGGCCCCGACGGTGTCGCGTTGCAGGGACTCGTGCCCGATGCCGCGACGCGCGAGGCGCTTCTGGCACGCGCCCGCGGCCTCGCTGCGTCCGGTGCTGTCGCCGACCGCATGGCTGTTGAGCCGAACCTGCGCGACGCCGCCGACTATGCGGCGGCGACCGGCTTCGCGCTCGATCTGCTCGGCCGCCTCAAGGAGGGGACCGTTACCCTGGCCGGTTCGGCCTTGAGCCTCGCCGGGCAGGTCGCCGATGGCCGCGCCTGGACCGAGCTCGATGCGGCCCTGCGCCGGCGGCCGCTGCCGGCCGGCCTGTCCCTGGTCGGCGAGGGGGCTGCGACGCTGGCCCTTCGCCCCTATGGGCTGTCGATCTCGGTCGACCGGACCGGGCTTTCGCTGTCGGGGCATCTGCCGGACACAGCGACGCGCGAGGCCTTGCGCGCACTTGTCGAGGCGTCGCCCCTCCAGGGCAAGTGGAGCGACGACACCCAGATCGTGCCCGGCGCGCCCGAGGGCTTCGCCGCGGCGGCGGCCATGGCCGTGACCAATCTGCTGCGGCTGGATCTCGGCTCGGCCACGATCGTCGACGACCTCGTCACGCTGCGCGGCCTGACCTGCCGCGATCTGATCCAACGCGAGGTCGAGACCAGCGCCGCCACCGGCCTTCCGGCTGGTTTCCGCGCCGACGCGTCGATCGGTCTGCGCCAGACCGGCTGCGTCGTTGATCCTCCGGCGACCTGCCAGAACGATCTCGACGCGCTGACCAAGAACAACACGGTGCTCTTCGCGCAGGGAACCACGGTCGTTCAGCTCGACGCGCCGACCGAGCGCGTCATCGCGGCGGCCGTCGCGATCCTGGCCCAGTGCCCGACGACACGCATCACCATCGAGGGGCACGCCAACCGTGACGGCGAGCGCACGGGCTTCAACAACCTCGATCTGTCGGCGCGGCGCGCGCTGCGCGTGCGCGACGAACTGGTCCAGCGCGGCATCGATCCGGCGCGGCTGGAGACGCAGGGTTTCGGCAGCACGCGGCCGCTGGTCCCGCATGGCGCGCCCGAGGCCCGGGCGATGAACCGGCGCGTCCAGTTCACGGTCGCGAAGTAAGGGAGGGTCGGACATGCTGTATCTCGCCAGCCAATTCGTCTGGTTCCTCGCCGCCGCCTTCGCACTCGGCCTCGTCATGGGCTGGATCGGCCAGGATGGCAGCAGGCTGCGGCTCGGTGGGGCCGCCGCCGGCTGGTTCGCCGCGCTTTGGGCGGCCGGGGCCGGCCTGACCTGGCTGCAATTCCTGAACGGCAAGGCGGCCATCTGGGTCGAGACGGCGCTGCTGTTCAGCGCTGTCTATGTCGCCGGCTGTGTCGTCGGCGCGCTTCTCTTCGGCTCGCGAACGGCTGCCGAAACAGGCACGCCCCCGCCGGTCGCGACGCTGCCACCCGTGCCGGGTGAGGCCGAGATCCCCGGGCAGCGCCCGGCCGGGCTCGTCGCGGCGAAGCAGGCCGGGCCCGACGATCTCAAGCTGATCAAGGGAATCGGCCGCCAGAACGAGGACCGGCTGCAGGCGCTCGGCATCTGGCATTTCGAGCAGATCGCCGCCTGGACCCCGGAAAATGTCGAATGGGTCGGCAGCTATCTCGCCTTCCCGGGCCGGATCGAGCGCGAGGACTGGGTCGGCCAGGCGAAGACGCTGGCCGAAGGCGGCGACACCGACTTCGCCAAGCGGGCCCGGGCCGGGCTGGTCGAGAGTTCGCGCGACGCGGACGAGCCAGCGAAGGCGTGAGCGGCCTCAGGCCGCCCGGCGCTCCGCCCGGGCGATCAGCCGGCCGATGCGCCGCACCATGTCCCGGCTGCCCAGAATCGGCGCATGGCCTTGGCCCGGCGCGACGAAGGTTTCGCAATCCGGATGGCGCTCGCCCATCTCGACGAGCGTCTTCTCCGCCAGCAGGTCGGAATTGGCGCCGCGGATCGCCAGCATCGGCACGGCGTTGAGCCCGTCGAAATAGGGCCAGAGGATCGGCAACGGCGCCTCGAGGTCGAGCTCCTCCAGCACCTTCATCAGCTTGGTGTCGTAGTCGGGCCGCAACGGCCCGTCGCGGTCGGTCCAGGTCCGGCGCGCCATCATCTCCCACTCCGCCTCGCCGAAGAGCGGGAATTGCTGGTCGGAGAGCCGCTTCAGGATTTCGGCGCCCTCGGCGAAGCTGCGCGGCAGCGGCAGCTTGCCGACATAGCCGCGGATGCGCAGCAGCCCGCGCGCGTCGATGATCGGGCCGATGTCGTTGAGCACGACACCCCGGATCGCGCCTGGCCGGGCCGCCCCCATCGCCATGGTCAAAAGCCCGCCGCGCGAGGTGCCGACGAAGACGGCGGCCTCCGTCCCGGTCGCCACCAGCACCTGCATCAGATCGTCGAGCTCGATGCGGATGTCGTAGTTCTTCCAGTCCGTGTCATAGCCGGAGAGGCCGCGCCCGCGATAATCCAGCGCCAGCACGCGCCGTGGCTTGGCCTCGTCGCCGGAGAGCGCCAGCGCCAGCTCGTGGAAATCGGCGGCCGTGCGCGCGAAGCCGGGAAGGCAGACGACCGGCAGGGCGGTGGCCGCCAGCGGGCCGTAATCGCGCAGATGCAGCCGCAAGCCGTCGCGGGCGCTGACGAAGAGCGAGGTGAAGCCTGTGTTCGTCTCTGTTGCAGTCAACACTCAGCCCTCATCCTGAGGAGCGCCGGCAGGCGCGTCTCGAAGGATGGTTCCAGATCGCGCTGGAGCATCCTTCGAGACGCCGCGTACCGCGGCTCCTCAGGATGAGGGCTGCGCGAAACCAGCCATCTCCCGGCGACCCTAATCGCGCCGCCCGCCGCGCTTCAAGTCGTGGTCGATCAGATAGGCCGTGCGCTGGTTCAGCCGCTGGCGGTAGACCTGCAGGTTCTCCATCACGCGCTGCACATAGTTGCGCGTCTCGTAGAAGGGAATGCGCTCGATCCAGTCGACCGCATCGACCTCCGGCCTGCGCGGGTCGCCATAGGCCTCGATCCATTTCTTCACATTGCCGGAGCCGGCATTGTAGGCGGCGAAGGTCAGGATATAGGAGCCGCGCCACTCCCTCAGCAGATCGTTGAGATGGGCGGCGCCCATCTGCGCGGAATAGAGCGCGTCGCGCCCGAGCCGCGGCCAGTCGAAGGGCAGGCTGGCGCGCCGCGCCGTCTCGCGTGCCGTGGCAGGCATCATCTGCATCAGCCCGCGCGCGCCGGCATGGGACACCGCGGTCGGGTCGAAGGCGCTTTCCTGGCGCGCGATGGCATGGACGATGGCGCGCTCCATCGGGTCGCCGAGCACGGGAAATTCCGGCACGCCCGTGGTCGGGAAGGCGGCGGTGTCGAGCGGGAAGCCGCGCTGCAGCGCACTCTTGCCCAGCGCCAGCAGGGCGCGCGTGTCGCCTTCCCGCTGCGCGATCGCCGCGAGCGCCTCGAGCGCAGGGGTGGTGTGGAGCCTCAGGCCGAGATCGACCAGCATCTGCGCGGCGAGATCGCGCTCGCCGATCCGGTAGAGCAGGCGCACGCCGGCATGGCCGGGCAGATGCTGCAGCGCGGCCGCCGCCGAGCGTCGCAGCGGCAGATCGGGCAGGCGCAGCCGCGCCCGCGCCAACTGCCCGTAATAGGCGATCGGATGCTCGGCGGCACGCTCATAGGCCGTCCGTGCGTCCTCGGCCTTGCCGATCGCCTCGAAGGCACGGCCCTGCCAGTAGCCCGCGCGCGAGACCGAGATCGGCGTCTCGGCATGCCGGGCGGCCTCGCTGAAATGCTCCAGCGCGATCCCCGGCTGGTCGCGGAAGCGCAGGGCGATGAACCCGGCATGCCACTCCGCATCGATCCGCTCCGCCGCATCCTCGGCGCCATGGCCGGCCGCGACCTCATAGGCGGTCGCGGCATCGCCGTCATCGAGCAGCTTGCGTGCGATCAGGCGGCGCTCGATCCACCAGGCGTCGCCGTCGCCGAGCAGGGAGGGATCGCGCGGCACATCGGCGAGCAGCCTGGCCGCCTCCTGCGGCTTGTCGGCACGGCGCGCCTGCTGTGCCTGCAGAAAGGCGAAGGAGACGTCGCCCTTCAGCGCGGCCGGTACCGCGCTGATCAGCGCCGGCGCGATCGGCCGCCGCGCCTTGCCGCTGGCGAGCCGGGCGCGCGCCAGCAGCACGTAATCGGCCGAGACCCGCGCTGCATTGCGCAGCGCCGCGGTGTCGTTGCCGCGGAAGATGTAGCGCTCGGCCCGCAGGCGATGGTCTGTCGGCGTCAGGACCGCACCGAACGCCCCGATCACGATCTTTTCGAGCGGCGCGCCGAGATGATCCTGCAGCCAGCTCCGGCGCGCGAGCGCGGTCGCCTCCTCGCTCCGGCCCCCCGCCGCCAGCGCCAGCGCGAGCGCGATGCGGCCGGCGGGGCTGACCGGCTTCTGGCCCTGGAAGAACGCCCGCACCACGGCGGGGCTCTTCCGCTCCGCGACCAGCATCTCCTCGGCGCGCCTGCGGAACAGCGTCGTCGCCGGGTAGTTCGGGTTCGCCTTGAGGAAGGCGTCGATCCGGGTGAAGGGCAGCACGCTCGTTGCGCTGCGGATCGCAACCCATTCGAGCAGCGCGCGGGCCGTGGGCTCGTCGACTGAGGCGGCGATGGCGTCGCCCTCCGACAGCTGGCCGCGGCGATAGGCGGTCACGGCCTTGGCGAGCAGGTCGAGATCGACCTCCGCCGCCCGCAGGGCGTCGGCCGGGTAGGGCGGCAGCGCCGCTGTGGTCTCGACATCGACGGCGCCGACGGGATCGCGCTGGCTGGGATGGCCGCCGTCATCGCCGGCGAGCGACGGCGGCGCCAGCAGGAGCGGCAGCAGCAGGGCGATCATCCGCGAGCGGATGGCAGGCGAGGCCATGGCGGGCTCCACGGTCGGATGCGTCGCCAGCGATGCTCGGGGAAGGGAGTTTATGAAGCCTTAACCATGCAAGGGCCTGTTTTTATGGCAGGCTGGCTTTGCCTGTTGCCGGGGACGGTTTATGTGTGACGCCCTCGTCACGAAAACTCGCTCCAGGACGCCGCTTCCATGACCCAGCATCCCGCCTTCACCGGTTCGCTGCCCGCGCTGGTGACGCCGTTCAAGGGCGGCCGGATCGACGAGGAGGCGCTGCGCGCGCTGGTCGAGTGGCAGATCGAGAACGGGTCGAGCGGCCTCGTCCCGGTCGGCACCACCGGCGAGAGCCCGACGCTGTCGCATGACGAGCACAAGCGCGTCGTCGAGATCGTGATCGCCCAGGCGAAGGGCCGCGTGCCCGTCATTGCCGGCGCCGGCTCGAACAACACCACCGAGGCGATCGATCTCGCTGTTCATGCCGAGAAGGCCGGCGCCCAGGCCGTGCTTGTCGTCACGCCCTATTACAACAAGCCGACCCAGGAGGGCCTGTACCGCCACTTCAAGGCGGTGAACGACGCGGTCGGCATCCCGATCATCATCTACAACATCCCGCCGCGTTCGGTGGTGGACATGTCGGTCGAGACGATGGCGCGGCTCTACGAGCTGAAGAACATCGCCGGGGTGAAGGACGCCACCGCCAACCTCGCCCGCGTCTCGCAGCAGCGCCACGCCATGGGGGCGGATTTCATCCAGCTCTCGGGCGAGGACATGACGGCGCTGGCCTATATGGCGGCCGGCGGCCATGGCTGCATCTCGGTCGTCGCCAATGTCGCGCCGCGACTCTGCGCCGATCTGATGATTGCCGCTCTGAAGGGCGACTATGCCGGCGCGCTGAAGCTGCAGGACCGCCTCGTGCCGCTGCATGACGCGATCTTCAAGGAGCCCGGTCTCGCCGGCGCCAAGCATGGGCTGGCCCTGCTCGGCCGCGTCGAGGAGGAGGTCCGCCTGCCGCTGTTGCCGGTGACGGCCGCGACCGGCAAGGTCATCCGCGACGCCATGGTGTTCGCCGGCCTGCTGAATGCCTAAATTGGGAGTTTGCGTCCGTCCGGTCCCCCCGGCTGACGCCAGGGAGACCGAGGATGTACGAGCCCAGCCATTTCAAGGTCGAGGATCGCGCGGCGCTCTTCGCCGTCATGCGCGCGCATCCGCTCGCGACGCTGGTCAGCGTCGGCGAGGACGGGCTGATCGCCAACCCGGTCCCGTTCGTGCTGCATGAGGGGGAGGGCGCGCAGGGTGTGCTGCGCGCCCATCTCGCCCGCCCCAACCCGCAATGGCAGGCGATTGCGGCCGGCGCGCAGACGCTGGTGATCTTCACCGGCACCGAGCGCTATGTCACGCCGGCCTGGTATGCCTCCAAGCGCGAGCACGGCAAGGTCGTGCCGACCTGGAACTACGTCACCGTCCAGGTCCGTGGCCCCGCCCGCGCGATCGAGGATCCCGCCTGGCTCCACGCCCAGCTCGACTCGCTGACGCGCCAGCAGGAAGCGCCACGCGACGAGCCCTGGAACGTCACGGACGCGCCGGAAGCTTTTGTGGCGGCGCAGATGCGCGGCATCGTCGGCATCGAGATCGAGATCGCCTCGCTGGTCGGCAAGTTCAAGCTCAGCCAGAATCGGCAGGACGCCGACAAGCTGGGCGTTTTCAAGGGCCTGGCGGCGGATCCTGAATCGGAATCGCAGGCTATGGCGAGCCTCGTCAAGGCCCATGCCCTGGGAGGGACGTCATGAAGAAGCCCGATCCGGAGCGCTACAAGCTCGCGGCTGACAACCGCAAGGCGCGCTACAATTACGAGATCACCGAGACGCTCGAGGCCGGCATCGCGCTGCAGGGCACCGAGATCAAGTCGCTGCGCGGCGGCAAGGCGACGATCGGAGAGAGCTATGCCGGGCCGATGGGCACGGAGCTCTTTCTGTTCAACGCGCATATCCCGGAATATCTCGAGGCCAACCGCTTCAACCACAACGTCAAGCGGCCGCGGAAGCTGCTGCTCCACCGCCGCCAGATCAACAAGCTGATGGGCGCGATCCAGCGCGACGGCTACACCGTGATCCCGCTCAAGGTCTATTTCAACGACAAGGGTCGGGCCAAGGTCGAGCTCGGCCTCGGACGCGGCAAGAAGCTGCACGACAAGCGCGAAACCGAGAAGAACCGCGACTGGAACCGCGACAAGGCGAGGATCATGAAGGCGGGGGCCTGAAGGGAGAAGGGACGAGGCGTCGCTGTTCCGCACCTCGTCATGCTCGGGCTTGTCCCGAGCATCCATGTCTTGAAACCGCCTGTGACCCGCGAAGACGTGGATGGTCGCCACAAGGGCGACCATGATGAAAAGCGCGGGAACCCCTCCCCACCAGGGGAGGGGTTCGCGTCGCGCCCTTCGACACATCTTATCCCCGCGCCCCGAACCGACCCTATTCTGCCCTCGCTCTCCCCGACCGAGGGGGCTTCGCGAGGCGTCGTGTGGCCGGGGAGAGGCGGTGTTCATGGGGGAGGGCCGTCGCGGGCTCGACGCCATGGAGGGACCGTCGTCGTTCGGGCCGAACCGGCAGGCCCCGTCCTTTGCCGGACTTAAAACACGACGCCGGGACCATCAGACAACCGTGCGCGGAGCGGGGTGGCGGCTGTTGGCGCTGTTTCGACATTTCGACTTCGACATCGACATCGGCACGCAGCCGTCGACTGCGACGCCACCATCGTCCCGCGCATCCCCTCGGATACGCCTTGGAGAGCCCGAAAACCCCGCGGTGGAAGCCGGCCGGGGCTTTCGGTGCGTCGTGACTTAGGCCTCTGCGGGTTCGTCGCCCTGGCGGATGCCGTAGCGCCGCTCCAGCCCGGGATTGCCGGGTATGACCGGAGCGCCCGCTCCGCCGCTGCGGGCGTTGCGCTCGGCGGGGTCGCGGCCGATCTTCTGCATCAGCTGGGCGAGGTCGATGAACTCGTCACATTGCCGGCGCAGATCGTCGGAGACCATCGGCGGGCTGGTGGAGACGGTCGAGACCACCGAGACCTTGACGCCTTTGCGCTGTACCGCCTCGACCAGCGGGCGAAAATCGCCATCGCCCGAGAACAGGTAGATCTGGTCGAGATGAACAGCGAGTTCGAGCATCTCGATCGCCAGCTCGATGTCCATATTGCCCTTGATCCGCCGACGCCCGGTGGCGTCGGTGAACTCCTTGGCCGCCTTGGTGATGACACGGTAGCCATTGTAGTCGAGCCAGTCGACCAGCGGCCGGATCGAGGAGTACTCCTCGCTCTCGATCAGCGTCGTGAAATAAAACGCCCGGATCAGGTTGCCGCGGCCCTGGAATTCCCGCAGCAGCCGGCGATAGTCCATGTCGAAGCCGAGCTGCTTCGAGGTCGCGTAGAGATTGGCGCCATCGATGAAAAGCGCGATGCGCGGGTCGGCCGCCATTGCAATAACTCCGTCTGAAATCGCTTCAAAAGACTCACATGAAAAGCAAACACGGTCGAACCATGTCGGATCGGCAAAAATCGTCGGCGGCCGCTCGCCCCTTGCTGTGACCTCTCGCCGCAGCCGGCAAACGTGATGGGGTTCAGGCGCTCAGGCCGCGGCTGCCGGGTTTGGTCGCGGGAATCGCGGCGAGCTCCGGCGGCAGCGCGTCGGGCGCGTAGTCGGGCACGGCGTAGTCCATCAGGCTGACCAGCTCCATCCCGAGTTCGGCGCGCCCGGCCGAGCGGTCGATCAGGCAGGCGGCGCCGACGATCGTCCCGGGCTCGTCCTTCACCGAATCGCGGCATTCGCGCAGCGACAGCCCGGTGGTGATGATGTCCTCGATGATGATGCAGCGCGCCCCAGCGGGCAGGGTGAAGCCCCGGCGCAGCCTGAAGCTGCCACCCTCGCGCTCGACGAAAACCGCCTTGGCTCCCAGATGCCGGGCCGTTTCATAGCCCGGAACGATGCCGCCGATCGCGGGCGAGACGACATAGTCGATCCTGCCGAAGCGCGCCGCGATCTTGGCGGCCAGCGCCTTGCACAGCCGCTCGGTCCGCACCGGATCCTGGAAGACGAACATCTTCTGCAGGAAGACGGCGCTGCGCCGTCCCGACGACAGGATGAAATGCCCCTCGAGCAGCGCACCCGCCTCGCGGAATTCGGCGAGAACCTCGTCGTTGGTCATGTCTGGGCGCTCTGATCGATGGGAACAAGGGGAGTTCGCTGCGGTTTTGCGCTGGGTTCGTTCGGTTTTCAACCCTGCTGCAGTGTTTAACTGCGCGATCTTGCTCTCGCGGCGCTCCGCGTTCAGCGACAAATCGGGGTGAGCGCGCCCGATGGCAGAGGCACGGGGCCGATGTCGTCGAGCGCCAGGACAGCGTCGGGGCGACCCTGCCGACAGTCGAAATCGGCAGGCAGGATCAGCGAGAAGCCGAAGCGGCGCTGGCTGATGTCGTTGCGGTTCAATGCCTCCGCAGTTGCCGTCCGCATGCGGCGCATCCTGTCGAAGGCGATGACCTGGCCGTTTTGGCGCAGGGCGATGTGGATCGCGCGGGCAGGCCGGTCGAGGTCAACAGCGTAACCGCGAATGAGCCAGCGCCCGTCATCGACCGCAACGACCAGATCGATCGCCGCGGCGAGCGAGGCCGGCGCGGGGACGGGAGCGCCCGCGAGGGAGTGTCGGGCCCTTCCCTCGGCGGCCCGGATGCTGCGGACCGCATCGTCCTCCTTCAGGGCGATGCCGAGGAACAGAGTCATGAAACCGATGGCGATGAGGTTCAGGCGCCGAGCCGGCGCCGCGGCGAGCAAGCGCTTGAACAAATGGTGAAGCGCCACATCGACGGGACCGAGCAGCAGCGATAACCCAATTGCAGCAGTGACAAGCACCAGCCAGAACAGGGGGGACGGCATCGTTTCCGGAAGGAGAGCCTGAGCGAGCAGGAACGTCGGAACGTGGCAGAGATAAAGAACATAGCTGGCATCCCCCAGCCGCGAGGCGAATGTGCCGGCCCAGCCCGACAGCTGGAGTTGCGATCCCCGCACGGCCGCTGCAACCAGAAGCGACGCAGCGAGGCCGGACAGCAGGCGCGCATATTCAGGCGGCATAAATGCGATGGCGGCCGCCGAGAGGGCGGCACCCAGCGGGAGCAAAGGCGGCAACCAGCCGCGTCGAGAAGCGTTAGCGGTCAGGAACCCAAGGAGGAAGGGCAGGTTTGTGATGCCCAGCGGCAGTTCGCTCAAGAGCGGCGTCGGCCTTTCGATACGGCCTTCGCCGCCCACCCAGGCCACAGCCAAGAGCGCGAGCCACAACAGAGTGAACGCCACCGCATGGCGTCGAAGCCCGAAAAAGGCCAACAGTGCCAAGGCGACGTAATACGTCATCTCATAGAGCAACGTCCATTCGACACCCAGGAAGTATGCGCGCTGTCCCATGGGAGCGAGCAGCAGGGTGACGACATCGACCCCGCGCGGCTCGCCAAGCAGAACAAACAGCGGGTAGAACAGCGCGACCATCAGCAGCATGGGCGGATAGATCCGCAGCATCCGGCCGACGAGGAACCGCCCTGGCGGATCGCGTTCCAGCAAATGGGCCATCAGGTAGCCCGACAGCGCGAAGAAAATGGCGACGCCAAAGCCCCCGATAGCACCGCCGAAGACGTCGAGAAATCGGCCGTCCCCGCGCCAAGCCATCACATAGTAGGAGGCGTGATAGGCGACCACCAGGAGCGCGGCGATGGCCCGGAAGATGTGCAGTATCTGGTTGCGGCTGTCCGCCGATGCACCGCTCGCGACAGTCTCGCCCGGCACGGCTGCACGGTCGAGCGGTTGGACGATCTCCGTCATGGGCAAAGCCGATGGCCGAGGCAGACCGAAACCTGTGCCGAGAGGGCAACGGAGGCTTCACGGCCGAAGGCCGGCCGATCGATCGTCATCGTGGTGCCCGCTGAAACTGGTCAGGCGGGCAAGTCTATAGGGGCAGAAACGTTCCGAAACAATATCGGATATCGGCGTCCGCAGATGTGCCGCCCGCGATCCACTGTCTGCGCAGGCTCCGTCACGCCCGAGGATTTTCGCAGCGCGCTGCGAACCCGGTAAAGCCTACTTGAACGGATGTCGAAAGGGTGCGCGCGTCTCGGGCTCAGAGCAGCGCGTCTGCTCAGCCCTTCGGGAACTCCAGCCCCATCTCGCGATAGCGCGCCGGGTCGTCGCTCCAGTTCTCGCGCACCTTCACGAACAGGAAGAGATGCACCGTGGTCTCGGCGGCTTCCGCGATCTCGATGCGGGCCTTCTGGCCGATCGCCTTGATCGTCTGGCCGCCTTCGCCGAGCACGATCTTCCGCTGGCCCTCGCGCTCGACATAGATCGTCTGCTCGATGCGCACCGAGCCGTCCGGGCGCTGCTGCCACTGCTCGGTTTCGACCGTCGAGCGATAGGGCAGCTCGTCATGCAGCCGCTCGAAGATCTTCTCGCGGGTGATCTCTGCGGCGAGGAAGCGCAGCGGCGCATCCGAGATCTGGTCCTCCGGATAGAGCCAGGGTCCCAGCGGCAGGCGCGTCTCCAGCCAGGACAGGATGTCCTTGACGCCGTAGCCGGTCAGGGCCGCGATCATGAAGGTCGTCTCGAAGGAGCCCTGCGCGTTCACCTTGGCGGTGATCTCGAGCAGCCTGTCCTTGGCGATGGTGTCGATCTTGTTGAGGATCAGGAACTTCGGCTGCCTCAGCTCGGCGAGCTTCTCGAGCAGGCGCGTGTTCTCCTCGTTGTCGAAGCGCTCGACATCGATCAGCACGCCGATCAGGTCGGCATCGGTGGCGCCGCCCCAGGCACTGGTCACCATCGCGCGGTCGAGCCGGCGCTTGGGCTGGAAAATGCCGGGCGTGTCGACGAAGATGATCTGCGCCGCGCCCGATAGGGCGATGCCGCGCACCTGGGTGCGCGTCGTCTGCACCTTGCGCGAGACGATCGACACCTTGGCGCCGACGAGCTGGTTCAGCAGCGTCGATTTGCCGGCATTGGGCGCGCCGATCAGCGCGACAAAGCCGGCCCGCGTCGGCGCCCGGGGTGCGCCGTCCGTCTCGTCAGCCATGGTCGCTCTCCATCGTTTCGGTCCACAGCCCCTCGCGGCGCAGGAAGGCTTCGGCGGCGGCCTGCTCGGCCAGCCGTTTGGACGGGCCCTGCGCCTCGGCATCGACGAGGCCTGTGATGCGCGCCGCGACCCGGAACACCGGCGCATGATCGGGCCCCGAGCGGCCGCGCTCGGAATAGGTCGGTGTCGGATAGCCCTGGCCCTGGGCCCATTCCTGCAGCGCCGTCTTGGCGTCGCGTAGCGGGCGAACCGGCTTCAGAAGGCGCTCGCCGAAGGCACGCTCGACCAGCGCGCGCGCTGCCTCATAGCCGCCGTCGATGAAGACGGCACCGATGATCGCCTCGCAGGCATCGGCCAGGATCGCCTTGTTCTTGCGGGCGCCGCCGAGGATCTCGCCTTCGCCCAGCCGCATGAAGGCGCCGAGATTCCAGGCGATCGCGACCTCGGCGCAGGTTTCCTTGCGCACGAGATCGGCGAGCCTTCGCGACATGTCGCCTTCGGCCGCGGTCGGATAACGGGCAAACAGCATGTCGGCAATGCACAGCCCCAGCACCCGGTCGCCGAGGAATTCGAGGCGCTGATAGCTCTGCAGCCGCGGGCCTTCCGCGCTCATATGGGTCAGCGCGGTGTTGAGCAGCCCCTGATCCTGGAAGGCATGGCCGAGCGTCGCCTGCAGGCGGGCCGTTTCGGGCGGCTTGCGCCCGTTGTCGCCGGCCTTGCTCACGTGCGGTTCTCGCTCACTGCTGCATCGGCCTCACTTGATCGCGCTGAACAGGCGGTTCCAGCGCACTGTCCAGGGCCATTCCCAGAGTTTCCAGGCGGATTCGCCCTCTTCGATCGAGAAGAAGATGATCTCGGCCCGGCCGACGAAATTCTCGAAGGGCACGAAGCCGACACTGCGGTCGCGCGAATCCAGCGAGTTATCCCGGTTGTCGCCCATCATGAAGAAGTGGCCGGGCGGCACGACGAAGACCGGCGTGTTGTCGAACGAACCGCGGTCGCCTTCGCGCTCGATGATCTGGTGCGAGACGCCGTTGGGCAGTGTCTCGCGATATTGGATCGCCGGCGAACTGCGGCCCCAATTGTCGGTGGTGATGAAATCGGCGATCCGCTCGCGCTTCACCGGCTGGTTGTTGATGTGCAGGATGCCGTCGATCATCTGGATGCGCTCGCCGGGCAGCCCGATCACGCGCTTGATGTAGTCGGTCGCATTGTCGGTCGGCAGCTTGAACACGGCGATGTCGCCGCGCTTGGGCTCGGCTGCCCAGACGCGGCCGGAGAACAGCGGCGGGCTGAACGGGATCGAGTGCTTGGAATAGCCATAGGTGTATTTCGAGACGAAGAGATAGTCGCCGATCAGCAGGGTCGGGATCAGCGAGCCCGAGGGAATGTTGAAGGGCTGGAACAGCAGCGTCCGGATCACCAGCGCGATGAGCAGGGCCTGCACGACGACCTTGATGGTCTCGACGATTCCGCCCTCGTCCTTGGCGGTCTTCTTCTTCGAATCGACGTCGTTGGCCACGCGGGCGCTCCTGGGACGGGGGTCCAGCGCGCGGTCTAGCGGAATGTCGCCCGCCAGACAACGCCGGCAGAGGCGCGGGGCCCTGGCGCCGTTCGGCACGTCCGGACGCGCCGTCATTTTCAAGCGACGATCCGTCTTTTGACATGGACGGCGCTGCGAACCGGTCTATCGGCTGAACATGTCGCGTCGTCGGCTCAAGGCCGATCCCGCGTCGGCACCCGCGATCCTCGACGAGGCCCGCAACCGCATCGAGACCATGGCGCGCATCCACCGGCGGCTGCACGGCCCCAACCAGGTCGGCCTGCCGGTGCGGGCCTATCTCAGGGATCTCTGCACGGACGTGATCGAGGCGAGCGGGGTATCCGGCGTCACCTGCGAGGTCGATGTGCCGGAGATGACCTTCGACATCCGCAAGCTGACGACTCTGTCGATGCCGGTCTCCGAGATCATTACCAATTCGCTCAAGCACGCATTTCCCGATGGCCGCGGCGGGCGCATCGCGGTGTCCATCCGCCTGGTCGACGGCGAGACGGCGGTGTTGACCATCGCCGATGACGGCGTCGGGCTGCCCGAGGCGCCGGAGGACGCGGCGCCGGGACACGGGCTCGGCAACCGCATCGTCGAGGCCCTGGCCAAGCAGCCGAAGGGTACGCTCGTTCGCCAGTCGGGCGCGGGTCTGGTGACGCGCGTCACTTTCCCCTTGTGAGGTCGCCCGGCGGCGACGCGCGTGCCGCCCGATTGACCTTGCGAAACGCCGCGGGCAACATCTTCCCCGGGCTCGGGGGAGACGGCATCATGAACAGCAAGAAATACGCGGCGGAGGCCATCGGGACCTTCTGGCTGACCTTCGCGGGCTGCGGCAGCGCCGTTATCGCCGCCGGCTTCCCGCAGGTCGGTATCGGCCTTCTCGGCGTCTCGCTCGCCTTCGGCCTCACCGTCGTCACCATGGCCTATGCGATCGGCCATATCTCGGGTTGCCATCTCAACCCGGCCGTCACGGTCGGCCTGGCCGCCGGCGGTCGCTTCCCGACGAACCAGATCCTGCCCTACATCGTGGCGCAGGTGGCCGGCGCCGTCGTCGCGGCGGGCGTGCTCTATCTCATCGCCAGCGGGGCGCCGGGCTTCGACCTCGCCAAGGGCTTCGCCTCGAACGGCTATGGCGAGCATTCGCCTGGGAAATACAGCCTGTTCGCCGGCTTCCTCACCGAAGTCGTGATGACGATGATGTTCCTCTTCATCATCATGGGCGCGACCCATGGCAAGGCTCCGGCGGGGTTTGCGCCACTGGCGATCGGGCTCGGCCTGTGCCTGATCCACCTCGTCAGCATCCCCGTCACCAACACCTCGGTGAACCCGGCGCGCAGCACCGGCCCGGCGCTCTTCGTCGGCGGCTGGGCGATGGGGCAGCTCTGGCTGTTCTGGGTTGCACCACTGATCGGCGGGGCGCTCGGCGGCCTTCTCTATCGCTGGCTGAGCGACGAATCGAAGGCCTAGGCGAGGGCACAGCCCCGGCCGGGTGAGCGCTTTTCGTCCAGCCTGCGGATCCGCTCAGGCTGGCAGCAAGCGTGCCTCGATCACCACGAAGGCCTGCGCCATCGGCGGGTCGTCGGTCATCGAGACATGCACGATCGCCTCGTGCCCGGGCGGCGTCATCGCCGCCAGCCGCGCGGCCGCGCCGCCGGTCAGCCGCAGCGTCGGCCGCCCGCCGGGCAGGTTGACGACCTCCATGTCGCGCCAGAACACGCCGGCGCGCAGGCCCGTTCCCAATGCCTTGGAGCAGGCCTCTTTCGCCGCGAAGCGCCGGGCGTAGGACGCCGCGCGTGTCGCCCGCCGGTCGGACTTGGCGCGCTCGACCTCGGTGAAGACTCGGTGCGTGAAGCGCTCGCCGAAACGGTCGAGCGACTTCTGGATGCGGTCGATGTCGCAGAGATCGGAGCCGATGCCGAGGATCATGCGCGAGACTTACGTCGCGGCGCGCCCCTCGTCCATCGCCTGCCGCATCCGCAGGAGCGCGGCGTCGAGGCCGATGAAGATCGCCTCGCCCATCAGGAAATGGCCGATGTTGAACTCGACGAACTCAGGCACCGCGGCGAGCTGGCGCGCCGTGTCGTAGTCGAGCCCGTGGCCGGCATGAACCTCGAGGCCCAGCGAGGCGGCGAAGGCGGCACCTTTGGCGAGGCGCGCGAACTCGGCCTGCGCCTTGTCGTGCTGCCCGTCGGCGACGGCGTGGCACCAGGTCCCGGTGTGCAGCTCGATCACCGGCGCGCCCAGCTTCGCCGCCATCGCGATCGGGGCCTCGTCCGCCTCGATGAAGAGCGAGACGCGGCAGCCGGCCGCCTTCAGCCGTGCGATGGCGGGCCGCAGCGCCGCCTCCTGGCCGACGACGTCGAGCCCGCCCTCGGTGGTTCGCTCCTCGCGCTTTTCGGGGACGAGGCAGGCCGCGTGCGGCTTCAGCTGCTCGGCCAGCGCGATCATCTCCTCGGTCGCCGCCATCTCGAAGTTCAGCGGCTTGGTCAGCTCCGCGGCGAGGCGGGCCATGTCGGCGTCGCGGATATGGCGCCGGTCCTCGCGCAGATGCGCGGTGATGCCGTCCGCTCCCGCGGCGACCGCCTGATGCGCGGCCCGCACCGGGTCGGGCTGGGCGCCGCCGCGCGCATTGCGCACCGTCGCGACGTGATCGATGTTCACGCCCAGTCGCAGCCGGTTCGCCATGGGTCAATTCTCCTCGGGTCCGGGCGTGCATAGACGAGAATCCGCCACCGCCTCAAGACACGCATTGTCACGCCCGGCCCCACGAAAACTGATGAGTCGCGATGATTGGCGGCTTGGCCTTGGTGCTTCGGTAACCGCGTCGTCAGGGCAGGCGGGCGCCGGGCCGCGAATAAGGCAATCGTAAACACTCGGCCCTACCGTGAAAGGTCAGGGTATCCGGGTGTCATGGGGCGCGTGTCGTGCAGCTTGCCGTAAAGTCAGGAATGTTCGAGACCGAGGTGACGCGCGACCGGCGCGATCACGCCCAGGAGCCCGATCGTTCCCTCGGCCGCGTCGTCTCCTGCGACGGCTCGCGCGCGACCATCGCCAGCACCGTGGCCGGAATGGCCCGGCTCGGTCCCGAGTCCTGGACCGTCGGGCGGATGATCTCGATCAATCTCGGCCGCACCCGCATCGTCGGCCTAGTCTATGAAATGTCGGCGGTGAACGCCGTCTGGGACGAGGGCGCCGACAACGCGATCCACGTTCAGGTCGAGCTCCTGGGCGAAGTCATCGAAGCAGCCGATGGCGGCACGAGCTTCCAGAGCGGCATCTCGACCTATCCGCCGATCGGCGCTGTCGCCCACCGCATCCGGTCCGGCGACCTCGCCCTCGTCCACGATCTCGGCACGCGCAAGGCCGTCACCATCGGCTCGCTGACGCAGGATCCCACGATCCCCGCGACCATCTGCGTCGACGACATGCTGGCGCGGCACTTCGCGCTCGTCGGCACCACCGGCGTCGGCAAGTCGAGCGCCGTTTCGCTGCTGCTGCGGCGCGCCATCGCCGCCCGCCCGCGGCTGCGCGTCCTCATTCTCGATCCGCACAACGAATATGCCTGCGCCTTTCCCGATCGTGCGCTGGCGATCGACGCCGAGGCGCTCGACCTGCCATTCTGGATGTTCAAGCTCGAGGAGTTCGCCGAGGTCGTCTTCCGCGGCCGCACCGCCTTCGACGAGGAGGCGGACATCCTGCGTGAGGTCGTGATGGGCGCGCGCGAGCGCTATCGCGCCGGCAGCTCCCGCAACACCATGCGCGATCTCAACTCCACCCTGCTCAAGCGGCCGCTCGACGCCGGCCTGGGCCGCCGCGAGGAGGGGACGGGCAGCGCCAGCGACATGCCGACGCCCTATCGGATCATCGACGCCATCGCGATCATCGACGAGTTCATCGGGCTGCACGAGAAGCGCTGGCCGCACGCCTCGCTGCGCTCGCTGAAGGTGCGGCTCGAGACCCTGCACCATGACCCGCGCTACCAGTTCATGTTCGCCCGCGCCAACATGATGGAGACGATGGCGCCGGTCGTCGCGCAGATCTTCCGCGTGCCTCATCACGGGCGCCCGATCACGGTCTTCCAACTCGGCGGGCTGCCGTCCGAGGTCGTCGATGCGGTCGCGTCCGTGCTGGCGCGGCTCGCCTTCGACCTCGCCTGGGCCAGCCAGGGCACCTACGAGATCCTGCTGCTCTGCGAGGAGGCCCATCGCTACGTGCCGGCCGATCCGTCGCTCGGCTTCCAGCCGACGCGCCAGGCCATCGCCCGCATCGCCAAGGAGGGCCGGAAATACGGCGCCTATCTCGGCGTGGTGACGCAGCGCCCCGGCGAGCTCGACCCGACGATCCTGTCGCAGTGCTCGACGATCTTCGCCATGCGGCTGGCCAACGAGATCGACCAGCAGATCATCCGCTCCGCCATCTCGGATGCCTCGGCCAGCACGCTGAAATTCCTCTCCTCGGTCGGCAACCGCGAGGCGATCGCTTTCGGCGAGGGCGTCGCGACGACGATGCGGATGCGCTTCGCCGAGCTTGCCCCCCATGAACTGCCGGCGATGGACCTCGTCACCGGCGGCGATGGCCGGCGTGAGCCGGGGCTCGACGAGATGGTGCGCCGGATGCGCGGCTGAGCCCGCGCGCGGGCGACGCCAATCTTGCATCCGCGGTGCTTTGCCTGTAATGGCACGCGCTACCCATTCCCCTGCATCGCGACAGATCAGAAGGAGCCGCCCATGGCTCGCGTCACCGTTGAAGATTGCATCGACAAGGTCGACAACCGCTTCGAGCTGGTCCTGCTCGCCAGCCATCGCGCGCGCATGATCCAGTCGGGCTCCGCGATCCTGGTGCCGCGCGACAACGACAAGAATCCCGTCGTCGCGCTGCGCGAGATCGCCGACGAGAAGCTCAAGCCCGAGGATCTGAAGGAAGACCTGATCCACTCGCTGCAGAAGCATGTCGAGGTCGACGAGCCGGAGGCCGAGACCGTGCCGCTGCTCGCCGCGCCCGGCCAGAGCGCCTCGACCCCCGATTCGGAGGTCCAGTTCGACCGCATGAGCGAGGACGATCTGCTGCGCGGCCTCGACGGCCTCGTGCCGCCGACCGAGAGCGCCGACGACGAGGATTGAGCCTCGCCCGGACGGTTCGGAACGATCTCTTCACCCACTCCGCTAAAGCCCGGCGCCGCCGGGCTTTTTCGTGCCCGCTTCGGGGATTACGCCTTGCTGCCTGCCCCTGCTACGCCGATATTGACGTGATACAGATCAGGCAGGCGTGACAGAGGGCCCGCATGGGCATGATGCGGCAATACGAACTCGTCGACCGGGTTCGAAGCTACAATCCCAACACCGACGAGGACCTCCTCAACCGGGCCTATGTCTATGCCATGCGTGCCCATGGCACGCAGAAGCGCGCCTCCGGCGACCCGTTCTTCGCCCATCCGCTCGAGGTCGCGGCCCTGCTGACCGATCTGAAGCTCGACGACGCGACGATCGTGGCCGCCGTGCTGCACGACACCGTCGAGGATACGGCCGCCACGCTCGAAGAGATCGAGAGCATGTTCGGCCCCGACATCCGCCGGCTGGTGGACGGGCTGACCAAGATCAAGAAGCTCGACCTCGTCTCGAAGAAGGCGGCCCAGGGCGAGAATTTCCGCAAGCTCCTGCTCGCCATCGTCGACGATGTCCGCGTGCTCCTGGTCAAGCTCGCCGACCGGCTCCACAACATGCGGACCCTGCATTTCATGGCGCCCGAAAAGCGCCTGCGCATCGCCGAAGAAACCGCCGAGATCTATGCCCCGCTCGCCGGGCGCATGGGCATGCAGGAGCTGCGCGAGGAGCTGGAGGAACTCGCCTTCCGCCACATCAAGCCGGAGGCCCATGCGACCGTCACCAAGCGGCTGGAGGAGGTCACCGAGCGCGAGGGCAGCGTCATCGGCGAGATCGAGAAGGACCTCAAGGACAAGCTCGCCGCCAGCGGCATCGAGGCCGAGGTCTCCGGCCGGCGCAAGCGGCCCTATTCGATCTGGAAGAAGATGGAGCGCAAATCCATCTCCTTCGAGCAGCTCTCCGACATCTTCGGCTTCCGCGTCATCGTCGCCACGCCGGAGGATTGCTACCGCGTGCTCGGCATCGTGCACATGACCTGGCCGATGGTGCCCGGCCGCTACAAGGACTACATCTCGACGCCCAAACAGAACGACTACCGCTCGATCCACACCACCGTGGTCGGGCCGGGCCACAGCCGCGTCGAGCTGCAGATCCGCACCGACACCATGGACCGCATCGCCGAATTCGGCATCGCCGCCCATGCCCATTACAAGGACGGCCGCACCACCGAACTGACCAATTATGCCGATGAGAGCCGCGCCTATCAGTGGCTGCGCCGCACCGTCGACCTGCTCGCCGAGGGCGACAGCCCGGAGGAATTCCTCGAGCACACCAAGCTCGAGCTCTTCCACGACCAGGTCTTCTGCTTCACGCCGAAGGGCCGGCTGATCGCGCTGCCGCGCGGCGCCACGCCGATCGACTTCGCCTATGCGGTCCACACCAATGTCGGCAACAGCGCGGTCGGCGCCAAGATCAACGGCCGCATCGCCCCGCTCCTGACCGAGCTCGCCAATGGCGACGAGGTCGAGATCACCCGCGCCGAGGGGCAGACGCCGCCGGCCGCCTGGGAATCCCTCGTCGTCACCGGCAAGGCCCGCGCCGCGATCCGCCGCGCCACCCGCAGCGCCGTGCGCCGGCAATATTCCGGCCTCGGCCGGCAGATTCTCGAGCGCGCCTTCGGGCGCGCCGACCGCCCCTTCAGCGACGAGAAGCTGAAGGCGGCGCTCAAGCGCCTCGCCCGCAATGCCGTCGACGACGTGCTCGCGGCGGTCGGACGCGGCGAGATGTATTCCGGCGACGTGGTCAAGGCGGTTTATCCCGACCTCGAGCCCGAGAAACGCGCCACGCCCGATCCCAAGGCGGCCGGGGCCGGCACCGGCAACGGCAAGGGCTGGTTCGAGCTGCGCCAGGGCGAGAACCTGAAGTTCAAGCTCCCGGGCGAGGGGACGGGCGACGAAGTCTCCGGCGACAACGCGATCCCGATCCGCGGCCTCGGCGGCGACCTGCCGGTGCGCTTCGCGCCCAATGGCGGCGCCGTGCCGGGAGACCGCATCGTCGGCATCCTCACTCCGGGCGAGGGGGTGACGATCTACCCGATCCAGTCGCCTGCGCTCGCCGCCTTCGACAACGAGCCCGAGCGCTGGCTCGATGTGCGCTGGGATCTCGACGACAAGGCGATGCAGCGCTTCCCGGCGCGGATCGCCCTGAACTCGATCAACGAGCCCGGCTCGCTCGCCCAGATCACCACGACCATCGCCGAGCATGACGGCAATATCGACGCGGTCGCGATGCACCGCCCCAACCCGGACTTCACCAACGTCACCATCGACCTGACGGTCTGGGACCTGAAGCACCTCAGCGCCATCATCAGCGAATTGCGCGAGAAGCGGGTGATCAGCCGGGTCGAGCGGGTGGTGGGGTAGTTTGCCTGGATGATCGCAGGAGGCCCGCAAGCTGCGGGATCGACCTGGCGCGAGAGACCGATTGTGAAGCCGAGCCCGTAGACGAAGAGCTTACGTCACCATGTTGGCTTCAAGCGACCGTCGACGATGTGCGGAAGGTTGACGTCGACCGGCCGCTGTTTGCGCCTGCTGGCTGCTCTTCAAGCTGATGATGATTCCGCTTGATCCGCTGCGAGAAGACCTGCGTGGCGCGCTGGATTGCGCATCCTGAGTGTAAGACGTCGCAGCCCTCCGAGGGATCCCGGCGCTCCGTTTCGCTGCGGCCGGGATGACGACGCAGGCGAAATTGCAGCCTCGCGCGAGCCGCCCTAAACCCATCCCATGGAATGGAGCGACGAGGGCACGATCATCGGTGTCAGGCGCCATGGCGAGAGCGCCGTGATCCTGGAGGTGATGACCCGCGACCATGGCCGCCATCTCGGCCTCGTCCGCGGCGGGCGCTCCGCGAAGCAGCAGCCGGTGCTCCAGCCCGGCAACGCCGTCGCGCTGACCTGGCGCGCGCGGCTCGACGAGCATCTCGGCGAATACAAGGTCGAGCTGCTTGCCTCGCATGCGGCCCGGCTGATCGCGGCGCCGGTGGCGCTCTATGGCCTCGGCACGATCGGGGCGCTGCTGCGGCTCTTGCCGGAGCGCGATCCCCATCCCGGCCTGCACGAGGCGCTGGCGGTCATGGTCGCCCATCTCGACGAGCCGGCGTTGGCGCCGGTGCTGGTGGTGCGCTTCGAGATGGCGATGCTCGCCGAACTCGGCTTCGGGCTCGATCTCGCGCGCTGCGCCGTCACCGGCTCGCCCGACGATCTCAGCCATGTCTCGCCGAAATCCGGCAAGGCCGTCAGCCGCAAGGCCGCCGAGCCCTGGCGCGACCGCCTGCTGACGCTGCCGCCCTTCCTCGGCGAGGGGCAGGGCGCGAGGCCGCCGTCCGCCGCTGATCTCGCCGCCGGTTTCGCGCTGACGGGCTTCTTCCTGCGCCGCTACGTCTTGGAACCGCGGGGCCTGGCCGAGCCGCCGGAGCGGGCGCGTCTGGTCGAACTCGCGGCGCGGGCCTTGCTCGCATCCGAGGCCTGAGCGCTGCGCAACTCCTGCAGCAGCAAGATCGGCACCTCCTGGATCTCGGCCAGCCTCTGCCATTGCCGGTTGACCAGATGGTCCATCGTCTCGAGCAGATGCCGGATCGCCAGTTCCGCCTTGAGATTGGCATGATGGTCGTTGCGCGCGCCGGCGCTGTCGTGGCTCGATCTCCAGCTCTCCATCGCGCTTGGCGCGCGCCGGTCGATTGCGTCGCGATGTCCCGCCCGCCAACGTTCTAGCGGGGCGATTCGCGGCGTGCGATAGAGGCGCCTCGGGAATCGCAGCGGGGGTGAGCAAGCCATGGGGAAGCCGGTCGATCCGCCGCCGGAGGAGGAGTCCGAGCGCATCGACCTGAAGGCCGCGCTCGAGGAGCGCTACCTCGCCTATGCGCTCTC
>CALRYW010000026.1:0-50154 GCA_943372485.1 Allobosea thiooxidans | reverse complement strand
CCGGCCGTTCCCCTCGCGAAAGGGATGGACATAGTTGAGGTCGCCGATGATCTCGCCGGCCTTCTCGGCGAAGGCGCGGGCCGAGAGGTTGCGAAGGTACCTCGCCGCGACGATGCGCCGGTGAACATCGGCCATTCCCGTGCCGATATATTGCCGGAACTGGAACTGGTTGCCGCCCTTGGCGATCTCGACGGTCCTGATCTCCCCGGCCCAGTCATAGACATCCTGAAAGAGTTGCCGGTGGATGGCGCGCAGATGCGCGAGATCGAAATCGCCGGAGGGGATGCCTTGCTTGATCCGGAACGACACCAACTCTCGTTCATGGTGGTCGAGTTCAGCGGCGTCGCGAAGGTCGAACCTGTTTCTCAGGACAGTGAAGTCAGGAGGGTAACAGTAGACCTCGTCGCTCATTCGGCAGCTTGAGCGCCTCTGGCCGCAGCGGCCCGCGCGCGCAGATGTGCGAGCACGCGATCATCGGACCATCCCTCTCTCTCGAACATCTCGAACATGGCAATCTGCTCCGCGTTGAGAGGGTTGCCTTCGATGTCGTGGAGATGAGCAGCCACGCGCAGCCTTTCGCTCGGAGCCGTACTTTGGTCGGCTGATGAGTTCGAATGTCTGACCATGGCGACAGCATACACGGGTGGGCGGCCATCTTCCATCTCGGCGTGATGACGCCCACCAGTTCAAGCCGCCTCGCTCGAACTCGCTGCCGCTGCGCCCATCAGCCGGCGCGCCTCGGCGGCGGTCATCGGCTGGCCGAAGATGTAGCCCTGCGCATACTGGCAGCCGAGCTGGTAGAGCTCGATCGCATCCGACTCCGTCTCGGCGCCCTCGGCCACCACGTCCATGCGCAGATCGGCGGCGAGCTGGACGATCGAGCGCAGGATCACCGGCGGCTTGCCGTTGCCCATCTGGCGCACGAAGCTCTGGTCGATCTTGATCGTGTCGAAGGGGAAGCGCTGCAGATAGGACAGCGAGGAATAGCCGGTGCCGAAATCGTCGAGTGAGAGGCCGGCGCCGAGGTCTCGGATGCGCGAGAGCATCTGCGCGGCGTATTCCGGGTTCTCCATCACCAGGCTCTCGGTGATCTCGAGCTTGAGCGTGCCGGGCAGGATGCGCCGCCGCGACAGCACCGTCTTCACGTCATGCAGCAGATCGTGGCGGATGAGCTGCCGGCTCGAGACGTTAACGCTGGCGAAGATCGGCGGGTCGACGTCGAGCGCCGCCTGCCAGGCCTCGAGCTCGCGCGCGGTCCGGTCCATCACATAGACGCCGAGATCGACGATCAGCCCCGTCTCCTCGGCGATGGCGAGGAAGTCCTGCGGCATCAGCCGGCCTTCGCGCGGATGATCCCAGCGCACCAGCGCTTCGAAGCCGGCGATGGTGCGGTCTTCCAGCCGCACGATCGGCTGGTACATCACCTGGATCTCGCCCCGCTCGATGGCGCGGCGCAGATCGCTCTCCAGCGCCAGCCGGTCGTTGCGGTCGGTCCGCATCGCCGGCACGAAGACCTCGATTTTGTTGCCGCCCTGGCGCTTGGCATGGGCCATGGCGAGTTCGGCGTTCTTCAGCGCGTCGTCCTTGCGCGCCGCCGGCGCCGGGTCGAACAGGGCGAGCCCCACCGAGGGGGTCAGCAGGATCTCGCGCTCGGCGAAGGTGATCGGCGTCGAGACGGCGCGGCGCACCAGCTCGGCCAGCGCCAGGATGCGCTCGGGGTCGCGCTCGGAGACCAGGATCATCGCGAAGATGTCGCCGCCGATCCGCGCCAGCGTGTCCTGCGCCCGCAAGAGCCGGCCGAGCCGGCGCGCCAGCGTCAGCAGGATCGAATCCCCCGCCGAGAAACCGACCGATTCGTTGACCTGCTTGAAACGGTCGATGTCGATCACCAGTACCGTCGGGCGGATGCTTTCATCGGCGCGGCAGAAGCCGAAGACGGCCGACAGCCGGTCCTGGAACAGTTTGCGGTTGGGCAGGCCGGTCAGGTTGTCGTGCACGGCGTCATGCAGCATCCGCTCCTGCGCGGTGCGCTGCTCGGTGACGTCGGCGAGCGTGCCGATGACCCGGACCACCTCGCCGTCGGAGCCGATCACCGGCCGCGCCTTGAGGTTGAACCAGTGATAGTTGCCGCCGGCCGCACGCAGCCGCAGGTCGAGGTTGAGCTTGCCGCGGCGCTGCTCCAGCACGGCGTCGAGCGAGACGCGGTAGCGGTCGCGGTCGGCGACATGCATGTGCTCGAACCAGCGCGAGGCCGAGCCTTCGAGCGCGCCTTTTGGCAGCCCCAACAGGGTCTCGATCTGCGGCGAGACGAAGATCTTGTCGGCGCTGACGTCCCAATCGAAGACGAGGTCGCCCGAGCCCGACAGGGCCAGCGCCCGCCGTTCGGTATCCGAGACCAGCCCTTGCGACAGGCCGCTGCCGGCAAAGGCGTGCTGGATCACGGTGAAGCCGATCAGCAGCACGATCAGCACGAGACCGCCGAGCAGCGCCGGCGCCACCAGATCGCGCTGGAACTGGCCGGTGACCGTGAAACCCGCCGCCGTCACCCAGACCGCCAGCAGGAACCAGGTCGGGATCAGCATCACCGCGCGCTCATAGCCATGGGTGGCGAGATGCAGGATCAGCACGAAGCCGACCGCCGCCACGGCGGCGATCGAGATGCGCGCGATGCCCGAGGCCATCGGCGCGTCGACGACGGCGAGCCCGAACAGCGCCGCCAGGCCCAGCATCCAGACGATGGTGACGTGGCTGTAGCGCACATGCCAGCGCGCCAGATTGAGATAGGCGAACAGGAAGACGAGCAGCGTCGCCGCCAGCACCACCTCGGCGCCGGCGCGGTAGATCCGCTCGATCGCCGGCGTCAGTGGGAAGATGCGCTGGAAAAAGCCGAAATCGAGCCCCGCATAGGCGAGAACCGCCCAGGCCAGCGCCGCCGCGGCCGGGAAGATCACCGCGCCCTTGACCACGAAGATGATCGTCAGGAACAGCGCCAGCAGGCCCGCGATGCCGATGATGATGCCCTTGTAGAGGGTCAGCCCGTTGGTCTTCTGGCGATAGGCCTCCTGCTCGTAGAGATAGAGCTGCGGCAGGTTCGATGACTTCAGCTCGGCGACGAAGGTCACCGTCGTGCCGGGGTCGAGTGTGATCAGGAAGACGTCGGCGTCGGTGCTCGTCTCGCGCTCGGGGGAGATGCCCTGGCTCGCGGTCACGGCCTCGATGCGGCTGTCGCCGAGATCGGGCCAGATCACGCCCGAGCCGATCAGCCTGTGGAAGGGGGCGACCAGGAGCCGGTCGATCTGCTCGTCGGAATCATTGGTCAGCGCGAAGACGATCCAGTCCGGTCGCGCCCCCGATTCGCGCGCCCGCACCGCGATGCGGCGTACGATGCCGTCCGGGCCCGGCGCGGTCGAGATCTGGATGACGTCGCCATCGGACTTGTTGCGCTCGACGATGTTGGTCAGGTCGAGCACCGGTGCATCGACGGGCACGCGCACCGCGTCTACCGCGGCAGCCGGGCCGGCCGTGGCGAGGGCGAACCAGAGCGCGAGCCCGGCGAGGGCGAGGCCGAACCGGAGGCATCGGTCGGTGAAGGTCAAGCTGCGCTCGTATCTGGAACGGGGGACGGTCATGCGGCGTTGGCGGCAAGTCCTATCGGCGGCTCGTGGCGAGGGCAAGGCATGGCCGGGTCTGCCTCCCCAGCCTGTGTCGACCCGCGTCACCGGGCATCACCCGGCAGGCGGTCGTTCGCCAGCGCCGCATAAAGCAGGTGGTCGGCCCATAATCCGTTGATCCGCAGATAGGCGCGCGCCAGCCCCTCATGCTGGAAACCGACGCGCTCGAGCAGGCGGCGGGAGGGCTCGTTGCTGGGCAGGCAGGCCGCCTCCACGCGATGCAGCGCGAGGTCCTGGAAGGCGAAGCGCAGCGCGCCGCGCACGGCCTCGCTCATATAGCCCTTGCCGGCATGGCGCTCACCCATCCAGTAGCCGAGCGTGCAGGCCTGGGCGACGCCGCGCCGCACCAGCCCGAGCGTTAGCCCGCCGAGCAGCGCCTCGGTGCGGGCATCGACCACGAACAGCGAGTAGGCCTCGTCGGCGGCGATCTCGCGCGCCGCCCGCTTGACCCGCAGGCGGAAGGAGGTCCGCGTCAGGTCGTCCTCGTTCCAGGTCGGTTCCCAGGGCGTCAGGAAGTCCCGGCTCTCCATCCGCAGCAGCGACCAGGCGGCATAGTCGCCGGCCTGCGGGGCGCGCAGGATCAGGTTCGGGGTCCGGATCAGCGGGCGTGTCGGCGGCTCTGTCGAGAAGCGGAACAGCGCCATGGCGTCACGCGCCCGCCCGCGCCGAATGTTTGAGGGCCTTGGCCGGCGGCAGGCCTTTGAGCGGGCCGACCGCCGCCACCGTCGGCTGGTGGCCGAGTAGCGAGCGCCCGGCAGCGCGCACATCCTCCAGCGTCACTGCGTCGAGGCGTGCAGCCAGCTCCTCGCGCGGGATCGCCCGGCCGAACAGCAGCACCTGCCGCGCCATCTGGTCGAGCTTGCCGCCGGGGCTCTCCAGCGAGGCCAGCAGCCCGACCTTCATCTGCGCCCGCGCCCGCGCGACTTCGGCTTCCGTCGTGTCCTCCGCCGCCTGCCGCAGGCAGGAGAGCGCGACCTCGATCAGCTCGCCGACATCCTCGGGCGCCGTGCCGGCCCCGATGCCGAAGACGCCGCAATCGGAGAAGGGCCAGTGGAAGGCGTCGATCGCATAGGCGAGCCCGCGCTTCTCGCGCACCTCCTGGAACAGCCGCGAGGACAGCCCGCCGCCGAGCACGGACGAGAAGATCTGCAGGGGATAATGCGCCCCGTCCTTGAAGGCCCGGCCGGGGAAGCCGAGCACGAGATGGACCTGCTCCTCGTCGCTGCCGATGCGGGCCTCGCCGCCGCGGTAATGCCCGTCCTCGCGGGTGGGGAGCGTGGCGGGGCTGGCGGGGAGGGCGGCGAGATGTCTTTGCGCCAGTGCCACCAGTTCGTCGTGATCCACCGCGCCCGACGCCGCCAGCACCATGTTGCCGGCGTGGTAGTGGCGCGCCAGATAGGCGCGGATCGCGTCGGGCGTGAAGCTCTGCACCGTCTTGGCCGTGCCGAGGATCGGCCGGCCGAGAGGCTGGTCCGGGAAGGCCGCCTGCAGGAAGCGGTCATAGACGAGATCGTCCGGCGTATCCTGGACGGCGCCGATCTCCTGCAGGATCACACCCTTCTCGCGCTTCAGCTCCTCCTCGGTCAGCGAGGAGGCGGTGAGAATGTCGGAGAGGATGTCGACCGCCAGCGGCAGGTCGGAGCCGAGCACGCGGGCTGTGTAGCAGGTGTACTCGACCGAGGTCGCGGCGTTGAGGTCGCCGCCGACGCTCTCGATTTCCTCGGCGATCTCCAGCGCGCTGCGCCGCGCCGTGCCCTTGAAGGCCATGTGCTCGAGCAGATGGGCGAGCCCGTGCTCATGGGGCAGCTCGTCGCGCGAGCCCGCGCCGATCCAGATGCCGAGCGAGACGGTCGCGGCATGGTCCATGCGCTGCGAGACGATCCGCAGGCCCGAGGGCAGCGTGGTCAGCCCGACGGAGGGGTCATGCGCGCCGCGCGCGCCGCTCGCCACAACCTCCCCGATCTCGTCCGGCCCGGCCACGCTCATCTCCGCGCTCATGCCGCCGCGCTCCGCACCGCCCGCGCCTTGGCACGCACGAAGGCCTCGATCGCGCCCTGGTCGTTGGGCAGCAGCGTGAAGCGCTCCTCGCGCTCCATCAGATCGCCGAGATGCGCCGGCAAAGCCGGCGTCACGCCGCTCGCCGCCGTCACCGCCGCGGGGAACTTGGCCGGGTGGGCGGTGCCGAGCACGATCATTGGCGTCGCCGGATCGCGCGCGAGCCCTCCGCGCGCCGCCGCGACGCCGACCGCCGTATGCGGATCGAGCAGATAGCCCGCCTCGCGCCAGGTCCGGCCGATCTCGGCGGAGGTCGCCGCCTCGTCGATGCCGGTGGCGTCGAACTCGGCGCGGATGGCGGAAAGCGGCCCCTCCGCGATCTCGAAGCGGCCCGATTGCTGCAGCGACTGCATCAGCCGCCGCACCGCGGCGCCGTCCCGCCCATGCACCTCGAACAGCAGCCGCTCGAAATTCGAGGAGATCTGGATGTCCATCGAGGGCGATGTCGTGGCATGCACGCCCTTCATCTCATAGGCGCCGGTGGCAAGCGTGCGCGCCAGGATGTCGTTGCTGTTGGTGCCGATCAGCAGCCGCTCGATCGGCAGCCCCATCCGCTTGGCGACATAGCCGGCGAGCACGTCGCCGAAATTCCCCGTCGGCACGGCAAACGAGACCTTGCGACCGGGCGCGCCGAGCGAGACGGCGGAGGTGAAGTAATAGACCACCTGCGCCGCGATGCGGGCCCAGTTGATCGAGTTCACGCCCGACAGGCCGATCTCGTCGCGGAAGGCGTGGTGGTTGAACAGCGCCTTCACCAGGTTCTGGCAGTCGTCGAAGGTGCCCTCGACCGCGACCGCATGGACATTGTCGGCCTCGACCGTCGTCATCTGCCGGCGCTGCACGTCGGAGACGCGGCCCTGCGGGTAGAGGATGAAGATGTCGACCCGCTCGAGGCCCTTGAAGGCATCGATCGCCGCCCCGCCGGTATCGCCCGAGGTCGCGCCGACGATGGTGGCGCGCTCGCCGCGCAGCTTCAGGACATGGTCCATCAGCCGCCCGAGCAGCTGCATCGCCACGTCTTTGAAGGCGAGCGTCGGGCCGTGGAAGAGCTCCAGCACGAAGAGATTGTCGCCGATCTGGGTGAGCGGGCAGACGGCCGGGTGCCGGAAGGTGGCGTAGGCCTCGGCGATCATCGCCGACAGCGCCGACCCTTCGACATCGCCATCCGCCAGCGCCCCGACGATCCGCTCGGCGACGTCGGCATAGCTGCGGCCGGAAAAGCCGGCGATCTCGCCGGCCGTCAGCGTCGGCCAGGCCTTGGGGACATAAAGCCCGCCATCCCGGGCGAGCCCGGCCAGCAGCGCATCGGAGAAGGAGAGGGCGGGAGCCTCCCCGCGGGTGGACACATGCAGCACGGCGTCTTGTCTCGGTGATCTGGCGTGATGTCGGCGTGAGGACAGCTATAGGCCCGCCGCGCGGCGAGGGCAAAGGGCGAAAGGGTCGAGCCCTCATCCTGAGGAGCAGGCGAAGCCTGCGTCTCGAAGGATGGTTCAGGAAGCTCCGGCGCCCTCTGGATCATCCTTCGAGACGCCGCTGCCGCGGCTCCTCAGGATGAGGTCAGGGAAGACCGAACGATCTCAGGCCGCCTCGCCGGCCTTCCGCCGCCCCTGCCAGGCAAACGCCGCGAACACCCCGATCAGCGTCGCCGCCAGCCCGAACCAGGTCAGCGCATAGGACAAATGGTTGTCGGGGATGCGCGCGATCAGCTCCCTGGCGTCGACACCGGCCGGCGGCGTCAGCCCGTCGCCCTGGCGCTCGGCCTCGAGATAGAACGGCGCAGCCGGGCCGATTCCGAGCGAGGCGGCGATCGCGGCCGGGTCGCGGGTGTAGAATTCGCGATTGGCGGGCAGGTCCGCCGGCGTGAAGGAGCCGCGGGCCTCCGGAGCGCGCAGGAAGCCGGTGATCGTCGCTGCGCCCGAGGCCGGCTTGATCTCGCCGAGCCGCCCCTCCGGCACGAAGCCGCGATTGACCAGGATGACGCCGCCATCGTCGAGCCGGAAGCCCTGGAAGATCCAGCGGCCGAAGCCGGCGAGCTGGCGCGTGCCGCGCTCGCCGGCGGCGATGGTGGTGCGGACCCCGGCGAAGGGCCCGTCGATGAAGCTTCCCTGTGCACTCACCCGCGTCAGGTCGAGCGCGGCGGGGTCCAGCGATGCCCAGCTCGCGGTGGCCGGCATGGCGGCGGGCGCGCCGGCGGCCTGGGCGGCGAGCCGGTCGATGAAGACCCGCTTTTCGCTCATCCGCGCGATCTGCCAGCTCCCCAGCGTGCATAAAATCGCGACACCGAGGATCGAGAGCAGCGCCGGCCAGAGCAGGCGCGGACGGCGCGGGGCGGAGGTGACGTCGCTCACGGTTCGAGCCTGCCTTCCTGCGCCTTGTGAACATATTGCAAGGAGACCGCGAGCCCCTTCATCGGCCGCAGCAGAGCGAGGCAGACGATCACCGCCAGCGGCAGCCAGATCACCAGATGCAGCCAGATCGGCGGCTCATAGGCGATCTCGACATAAAGCGCCGCCCCCAGCACGGCGAAGCCGGCGATCAGCATGATGAACACCGCCGGCCCATCGGCCGAATCGGCGAAGCTGTAGTCGAGGCCGCAGGCCGCGCAGCGCGGCCGCACCTTGAGGAAGCCTTCGAACAGCTTGCCCTCGCCGCAGCGCGGGCAGAGGCCCTTGAGGCCGGTCGAATAGGGCGAGGGCAGGCTGGGCTGATCGTCGGCCATGGCGGGCCTCCTGAAAAGCGAAAGGCGGCCGAGGCCGCCTTTCCAGGGTTCTGATGGCGGCTTGCCTCAGTGCGCGCCGGGCGTGCCCGCCGCCCAGACATAGATCGCGGCGAAGAGGAACAGCCAGACGACGTCGACGAAGTGCCAGTACCAGGCGGCGAATTCGAAACCGAGATGCTGGGCCGGCTTGAAATGGCCGAGATAGACCCGGTACAGGCAGGCCGCCAGGAAGATCGTGCCGATCACCACATGCGCGCCGTGGAAGCCGGTCGCCATGAAGAAGGTCGCGCCATAAATGTGGCCGGCGAAGGCGAAGGCGGCGTGCGAATACTCGTAGACCTGGCAGATCGTGAACAGCACGCCGAGGATCACGGTCAGCCACAGCGCCTGCTTCAGGCCCTTGCGGTCGTCATGGATCAGCGCGTGATGCGCCCAGGTCACGGTCGTGCCCGAGGTCAGCAGGATCAGCGTGTTGAGCAGCGGCAGGTGCCAGGGATCGAAGGTCTGGATGCCGGTCGGGGGCCAGACGCCGCCGGTGAACTCCTTGCGGGTGTAGTTGATCGCCTCGCCGGCGAAGAGGCTGGCGTCGAAGAAGGCCCAGAACCAGGCGACGAAGAACATCACCTCGGAGGCGATGAACATCAGCATGCCGTAGCGGTGGTGCATCTGCACCACGCGGGTGTGATGCCCCTCCTTCTCGGCCTCGCGGACCACGTCCATCCACCAGGCGAGCATGGTGTAGAGCACGCCGAGCGTGCCGATGCCGAACACCAGAGGGCCGAGCTTCATGCCGCCCAGCGTCATCGCCTTCATCCACATCACAGCGCCCGTCGCCATGACCGTCGCGCTGATCGAGCCGATGAGAGGCCACGGGCTCGGATCGACGAGGTGGTAATCGTGGTTCTTGGTATGGGCCCCGGCCATCTGAACTCTCCGCGTCCGGCTTGTGCAGCGCTTGTTTCTGCGCCTGTGTCTACAGATTCGATGTGCCCGCGTCACCCTTGCCGGGCGCGCTCGCGCCCTGGGCGAGCGGCTGTCCCGACTTGGAGGCGAAATAGGTGTAGGACAGCGTGATCGCCTTCAGCCCGTCGAGCTCGCGCTTATCGGCGATCTCCGGGTCGATATAGAACACCACCGGCGCCTCCAGGCTTTCGCCCGGCTGCAGCGTGTGCTCGGTGAAGCAGAAGCACTGGATCTTGACGAAGAACGCCGCGCCCTTGTCAGGGGCGATGTTGTAGCTCGCGATGCCGGTCGTCGGCCGGTCGGTGCGGTTGGTGATCTTGTAGAACACCGTCTTCGTCTCGCCGACGCGCAAGCGAATCTCGGGGCTCTCGGCCTCGAACTTCCAGCCGAGCCCGGGCGCGACATTGGCGTCGAAGCGCACCGACATCGTCCGGTCAAGGATCGTGCCGGCGGCGGCGGTGCCGATCTTCGGCGTCCCGCCGAAGCCGGTCGCGCGGCAGAACATGTCGTAGAGCGGCACGGCCGCGAAGGAGAGGCCCGTCATCGCCATCACCACGCCGCTGCAGATCAGCGCGGTGCGGCCGAGGTTCTGGGGACGTTGCGGAGCGGATGCGGGCTTGTCCATCACAGCGGCCTGTTGAGGATGGCGGGGCCGGTCTTCACCAGCGTGACGACGAAGAAAAACACGACGAGACCGCCCAGAACCAGCGCCAGCGCGATCGAGCGGCGCCGCCGGCGGGCCATGTCCTCCGGCGAGAACGCGGCGGGCGTCTCGGGTGCTTTCGGCGGCCCGCTCATCCGATCACCTTGGGCAGCGCCCACATCAGGCCGAGTCCGCTTTCCACGAGCAGCACGGCGAACAGGCCGAAGAGATAGAGGATCGAGAAGCCGAACAGCGACCAGCAGGCCTTCGTTGCGGCTTCGCCCTCGGTCCGGCGCCAGACGCGGACGGCGAGCACGATCATCGCGAGGCCGCTCGCCACGGAGACGACGAGATAGGCCAGGCCCGCGAAGCCCATCAGCGCCGGCAGCACGGCGACGGGCGCCATCAGCAGCGTGTACAGCACGATCTGGCGGCGCGTCGCGGCCGGGCCGGCGACATTCGGCATCATCGGGATGCCGGCGCGGCCGTAATCGGCCGCTTTCACCAGCGCCAGCGCCCAGAAATGCGGCGGCGTCCACAGGAAGATAATCGCAAACAGCACGATCGAATGCAGGCCGAGATCGCCGGTGACGACGGCCTCGCCGATCATCGGCGGGAAGGCACCGGCGGCGCCGCCGATGACGATGTTCTGCGGCGTCCAGCGCTTCAGCCACATCGAGTAGACGACGGCGTAAAAGAAGATCGTGAAGGCGAGCATCGCCGCCGCCAGGAGGTTGGCGACGAGGCCGAGCACCAGCACCGAGCCGATCGAGAGCGTCAGCCCGAAGGCCAGCGCCTCGGAGGGCAGCACCCGGCCCGACGGGATCGGGCGCTTGGCGGTCCGCGACATCAACCGGTCGATGTCGGCATCGTACCACATGTTGAGGCAGCCCGAGGCACCGGCGCCGACCGCGATCGCCAGCAGCGAGGCCAGCGCGATGACGGGATGCACCGAGCCCGGCGCCGTCGCCATGCCGGCCATGGCGGTGATCACCACGAGCGACATCACGCGCGGCTTGAGCAGCGCGAAGAAGTCGCGCGCCTCGCCGGTGGAGGTCAGCGCGGCGCCGTCGGTGCGGGTTTCGAAGGCTGCAGACATCGGCTTTGTCGTTTCGGTCCTCAGAAGCGCGGCGGCGCGCTCAGAATGCTCTGCGGCAGAGGCCGCCCGTCTCCGGAACGCCGCGCGGTGGCGCTCGGGGGATGGGCGGCGGCGGGTCCGGAGGGGCCCGCCGCCGGGTGTTCAGTGATCCGAGCCGCTGATGCGCGGCAGCGTTTCGAACTGGTGGAAGGGCGGCGGCGAGGACAGGGTCCACTCCAGCGTCGTCGCGCCTTCGCCCCACGGATTGTCGCCGGCGAGTTCCTTGCGGGTGAAGGCGACATACAGACCGTAGAAGAAGATCAGTAGACCGGCGGCGAAGATGTAGGAGCCGATCGACGACCAGAAATGCCATCCCGCGAAGGCGTCGGGATAGTCCACATAGTGACGCGGCATGCCGGCCAGCCCGAGGAAGTGCTGCGGGAAGAACAGCAGGTTCGATCCGAAAAACGCCACCCAGAAATGCAGCCTTCCGATCCAGTCCGGGATGATGTAGCCGCTCATCTTCGGGAACCAGTAGTAGAAGCCTGCGAAGATGCCGAACACGGCACCGAGCGACAGCACGTAGTGGAAATGCGCCACGACGTAGTAGGTCGCGTGCAGCGAGCGGTCGACGCCGGCATTGGCCAGCACGACGCCGGTTACGCCGCCGACGGTGAACAGGAAGATGAAGCCGATCGCCCAGATCATCGGCGCGGTGAAGCGGATCGAGCCGCCCCACATCGTCGCGATCCAGGAGAAGATCTTGATGCCGGTCGGCACCGCGATGACCATCGTCGCGAACACGAAATAGCGCTGCGTGTTGAGCGAGAGGCCGGCGGTGTACATGTGGTGCGCCCACACGATGAAGCCGACGACGCCGATCGCCACCATGGCATAGGCCATGCCGAGATAGCCGAAGATCGGCTTCTTCGAGAAGGTCGAGATGATGTGGCTGATGATGCCGAAGGCCGGCAGGATCATGATGTACACTTCGGGATGCCCGAAGAACCAGAACAGGTGCTGGTACAGGATCGGGTCGCCGCCGCCGGCCGGGTCGTAGAAGGTCGTGCCGAAATTGCGGTCCGTCAGCAGCATGGTGATCGCACCCGCCAGCACCGGCAGCGCCAGCAGCAGCAGGAAAGCCGTCACCAGCACGCCCCAGGCGAACAGCGGCATCTTGTGCAGCGTCATGCCCGGCGCGCGCATGTTCAGGATCGTGGTGATGAAGTTGATCGCGCCGAGGATCGAGGCTGCGCCGGCCAGATGCAGCGCGAAGATGCCGAAATCGACCGCCGGGCCGGGATGGCCGGAGGATGAGAAGGGCGGGTAGATCGTCCAGCCGGTGCCGACGCCATGGGCGCCGGGGGCGCCTTCCATGAACATCGACATGATCAGAAGCACGAAGGCGGCAACCGTCAGCCAGAACGAGATGTTGTTCATGCGCGGGAAGGCCATGTCCGGCGCGCCGATCATCAGCGGCACGAACCAGTTGCCGAAGCCGCCGATGACCGCGGGCATGACCATGAAGAAGATCATGATCAGGCCGTGGCCGGTGACGAAGACATTGTAGCTCTGGCCGTTGGCGAAGATCTGCAGGCCGGGCTGCTGCAACTCGATGCGCATCATGATCGAGAGGAAGCCACCGACCAGGCCCGCCATGATCGAGAAGATCAGATAGAGCGTGCCGATGTCCTTGTGGTTGGTCGACATCAGCCAGCGGCGCCACCCGGTCGGGTGGGCATGGGCGTCATCGTGATGTCCGTGGGCGGGAGCGTGCGGAGCCGCTGTTGCCATCGCCTTGGTCTCCTCCTGCGAAATCGCTTCGCGAAAGTCGTCAAATCGGGTGGTTCGCGGGCCCCATGGCCCGCGGGGATCGGAGCCTTACTGGCCGGCGGCGGCGACCTTGCTGCCTGCATCCGCGGCATTGGCGAATTTCTGCTTCGATTCGGCGAGCCAGGCCGCATAGCGCTCCTGGCTGACGACGCGGAACGCGATCGGCATATAGGCGTGGTTCTGGCCGCAGATGAAGGAGCACTGGCCGTAATAGATGCCCTCGCGGTCGGCCTTGAACCAGGTCTCGTTCAGGCGGCCGGGGATCGCGTCGATCTTTACGCCGAAGGACGGCACGGTGAACTTGTGGATCACGTCGGCGGCAGTGACCTGGACGCGCACGATCTTGCCGACCGGCACGACCGCCTCGTTGTCCACGGCCAGCAGGCGCGGCGCTTCCGCGGCTGCGATCTTGTTGCCGGCGATTGCCTCTGCGCGCTGCTTCTCGTCGAGCATCAGCGAATCGAAGGTGAAGGCGCCGCCATCCTGCGGGTATTCATAGGACCAGTACCACTGCTTGCCGGTCACCTTCACGGTGATGTCGGAAGGCGGCACCTCGAGCTGGAGCTTCAGCAGCCGGAAGGAGGGAATGGCGATGACCACGAGGATCAGGACGGGAATGACCGTCCAGGCCACCTCGAGCAGGGCATTGTGCGTGGTCTTGGACGGTGTCGGATTGGCCTTCTCGCTGAAGCGCCAGCAGACGTAAACCAGCAGCCCCAGCACAAAAATCGTGATCGCGAAGATGATCACGTTCAGCCAGTCGCTGAACCAGCGGATATAGGCGGCGACCTCGGTCACGGCGCCCTGGAGGTTGAGCTGCCAGGGGCTCGGCATGCCGGTTCCGGCCAGAGCGGCCTCCGGAAGCAGCGTCGCCGAGGCGACGAGGGCCGATGCGGCCACGGTGGCTAGGGTCCTGCTCAGAAATCGCATCGATCCGACGTCGCTCCTCATCATGCCCCGCATCGGAGCCTGCGGCTTGCGTCCCTGGGGGCGCCCGTCGCAGGCCGTGGCCCATGCGTGGCGAGTGCGGCCGCGAGGCCGCCTTGCTCTTCGGGATTGCGATAAATCAAAGATCACGCTTGCGCCAGAGGGGCAATGCAGGGTGCCGGTGCATGCCGTGCGGCATAATCGCGCGAAGCGTAAGGGAGCGCCCCGGGCCATCTCGCAGGCGCGCCTTGACAGGGCGGGGCCTGCATGGTCCCAACGCAGTCGATCGTTAAAGTGCGGCGGACCCGGCCTCGAAGGGGTCGGCATTCCGCCCGAATCCCCGTATTCGACAGGCGCGAACGGGTTTTCGAGGGCACAGGCGGCGGCTGCCGTTGGTTTGGAGGTATCGCAGGGATGGGCAAGATCATCGGACCTGTCTGCGCGGCGGCCCTCGCGCTGGCCGGCATCGGTCTGGCCGCCGGCCCCGCGGCGGCGCAGGGCGCCGTCAAGTCGACGCATGGCGACTGGCAGATGCGTTGCGAGGTGCCGCCCGGCGCCAAGACCGAGCAATGCGCGCTCGTCCAGAACGTCGCGGCCGAGGACCGGCCGAATCTGACGCTGCTCGTCATCGTGCTGAAGACGGCCGACCAGAAGAGCCGGCTCCTGCGGGTCGTCGCGCCGCTCGGTGTGCTGCTGCCCTCGGGTCTCGGTCTCAAGATCGACGACAAGGATATCGGCCGGGCTGGGTTCGTGCGCTGCCTGACCACCGGCTGCGTCGCCGAGGTGGTCATGGACGATACGCTGCTCGGTCAGCTCAAGGGCGGCAAGAATGCCACCTTCATCGTGTTTCAGACGCCGGAAGAGGGGGTCGGCGTTCCCGTCTCCCTCAACGGCTTTGGCCCCGGCGTGGAGACCCTGCCGTGAGTGATGCGCTTTTCCGTCGGCCGAGCCTGCTGGCCTTGCCTTTCCTCTGCCTCGGCCTCGCCGGCTGCGGGTCGTCCGGGTCCTCCTCGGGCCAGCAGAGCGCGATGCAGACGCTCGGCAACGTCGTCATGTTCCAGTCGACGACGCCGCCGCCGGCCGACCAGCTGCCCAAGGACGAGGAAGACGAGCGGCTGATCTGCCCGGAGGTGATCATCGCCGATGGCGGGGCGGCGGTTCGGGTCCAGTCCGGCCAGGACAGCGCTGGCCTGCGCCACCAGATCTCGATCCTCAACGTCGCGCGCGAATGCACGCCGACCGGCAATGGCGGTTTCCGCCTCAAGGTCGGCGTCGAGGGGCGCGTGCTGCTCGGCCCCGCCGGCGGCCCCGGCAATTACGGCGCCACGCTGACGACGCTGGTCACCCGCGGCACCACCCAGCTCGCCCGTCGGGCGGCCCGCGTTGGCGGCACCGTCGGCGCCGGCCAGGGCGGCACCGACTTCTCCCATGTCGAGGACGGCATCGTGGTGCCCGCCGGACGGGGCGAGGTCGAGATCATCGTCGGCCTCGGCACCGGTGCGGCGACGCCGGCCCGGTCGCGTCGGCGCTGAGCAGCGGGCCGGGTCTGACCGGCCGCTGCAAAGAGTCGCGTGGGTTGCCTGTTAAGAAGGCAGACCCGCGATTGACTAAGGCGCGTCGTCTTGTATCTGTGCCGTCAGCCGCAACATCCCCGCGGAAGAGACCGGGGCCGGATTCGTCCGGCTTCGGCGCCGAAGGCGCAACCGCCCCGGAAACGCTCAGGCAAACGGACCGCGTGGGAACTGGCACTCTGGAAAGCGGCGGGGGAAACCCCGTCCACCGACGGGTGTAACCTGTCCGGCGCCATCATGCCGGCTCGGGGAAATCTCTCAGGTTCCAAGACAGAGGGGGCGCGTTCCGGACACATCCGTCCGGGGCCTGCGCTCGACTCTGGAAGGGGCCGTCGATGGATGCCGCTGTTGCCGATGCCGGGGCTTCGCCCGAGGCGATCGTACTCAAGACCCCGCTCCATGCCCGCCATGTCGCGCTCGGCGCCCGCATGGTGCCCTTCGCCGGCTACGACATGCCGGTGCAGTATCCCACGGGCATCCTGACCGAGCACAACTGGACCCGCGAAAAGGCCGGTCTCTTCGACGTCTCGCATATGGGCCAGTGCTTCCTGGTCGGGCCCGATCACGAGACCACGGCGCGCGCCCTCGAGGCGTTGATCCCTGCCGACATCGTCAATCTCGCGCCGGGCAAGCAGCGCTACTCGCAGCTCCTGAACGAGGATGGCGGCATTCTCGACGATCTGATGGTGACGCGCGGGGTCGATCCCGACGAGGACGGCGCGCTCTATCTCGTCGTCAACGCCGCCTGCAAGACGCAAGATTATGCCCATATCGAGGCGCGCCTGCCCGCCAATGTGAAGCTGATCCGGGCCGAGCATCGCGGCCTGATCGCGATCCAGGGACCGGCGGCCGAAGCCGCGCTGGCCGCGATCGCCCCCGAGGCCCGCGCGATGGCCTTCATGACCTCGCGCACGATGAAGGTCGCGGGCATCAAGGCCAATGTCAGCCGCTCCGGCTACACCGGCGAGGACGGCTACGAGATTTCGGCCGCCGCCGCGAAGATCGGCGAGATCTGGGACACGCTGCTGCTCGACGCCACCGTCAAGCCGATCGGGCTCGGCGCGCGGGATTCGCTGCGGCTGGAAGCCGGCCTGTGCCTCTATGGGCACGACATCGACACCACGACATCCCCGGTCGAGGCCGCGCTGACCTGGTCGATCCAGAAGCGCCGGCGCGAGGAAGGCGGCTTTCCCGGCGCCGCCCGCATCCAGCGCGAATTCACCGAGGGCGTCGGCCGCGTCCGCGTCGGACTGCTGCCGGAAGGCCGGGCTCCCGCCCGCGAGGGCGCCGAGATCGCGACGCCTGAGGGCGAGATCGTCGGCAAGGTCACCTCCGGCGGCTTCGGGCCGACGCTGAACGCCCCCTGCGCCATGGGCTATGTCGCCAAGGCCTACAGCGCGCCGGGCACGCAGCTCCACCTGATCGTGCGCGGCAAGCCCCTGCCGGCCGTCGTGGCGGCGATGCCCTTCGTCCCCAACGGCTACAAGCGCTGAACCTCATCCCGTTTTCTGTTTCCGGAGACTGAACTCATGTCCGAGACCCGCTACACCAAGGACCATGAATACATCCGCATCGAGGGCGATACCGGCATCGTCGGCATCACCGATTTCGCGCAGGGCCAGCTCGGCGACGTCGTCTTCGTCGAGCTTCCCGCGCTCGGCAAGGCTGTCTCCAAGGGTGGCGAAGCCGCCGTCGTCGAGAGCGTCAAGGCAGCCTCCGAGGTCTACGCGCCCGTTTCCGGCGAGGTCGTGGCGGTCAACAGCGCGCTCGAGGGCGCGCCCGGCACGGTCAACGAAGATCCTTCCGGCAAGGGCTGGTTCCTGAAGCTGAAGCTCAGCGACGCCGCCGAGCTGGAAGGCCTGATGAGCGAGGCCGAGTACCAGAACTACCTCAAGACGCTTTAGCCTTTCACCGTCGTGTCATCCCGGACAAGCGGCGAAGCCGTGCAGATCCGGGATCCATTCCGGACCGGCTCAGGAATGGATCCCGGCTCTTCGCTTCGCTCCGGCCGGGATGACGTCGCGAAGCCGTGAGGCGCCTGCACCCGAAACACGTCACGGAAGAACCACCATGCGCTATCTCCCCCTGACCGACACCGACCGCGAGGACATGCTCGCCCGCATCGGCGTCGCCGATGTCGATGCCCTGTTCTGCGACGTGCCCGCCGACAAGCTGCTGAAGGCGCCCGTCGACCTGCCGCGCGCCAAAGGCGAACTCGAGGTCGAGCGCATCATGGCCAAGATGGCGGCCCGCAACGTTGCGGCCTCCTCGGTGCCCTTCTTCGTCGGCGCCGGCGCCTACAAGCACCATGTCCCGGCCACGGTGGACCATCTGATCCAGCGCTCGGAGTTCCTGACGAGCTACACGCCCTACCAGCCGGAGATTGCGCAGGGCACGCTGCAATACCTCTTCGAGTTCCAGACGCAGGTCGCGGCACTGACCGGCATGGATGTCGCCAACGCCTCGATGTATGACGGCTCGACTGGCACGGGCGAGGCCGTGCTGATGGCCCACCGCGTCACCAAGCGCAAAAAGGCCGTGCTGTCGGGCGGCCTGCACCCTCATTATGCGCAGGTCGTCCGCACCCTCTCCGAGATGGCCAATGATCAGGTCGTCACCCTGCCGCCGGACGTCGCGGCGGGCGAGGACCTCCTGAGCCGGATCGACGACGAGACCTCCTGCGTCGTCGTCCAGAATCCCGACGTCTTCGGCAATCTGCGCGACCTCAGGCCGATCGCCGCCAAGGCCCATGCCCATGGCGCCCTGCTGATCGCGGTCTTCACCGAGGTGGTCTCGCTCGGCGCCATCGTGCCGCCCGGTGCGCAGGACGCCGACATCGTCGTCGGCGAGGGCCAGTCGATCGGCAACGCCCTGAACTTCGGCGGGCCCTATGTCGGGCTCTTCGCCGCCAAGTCGAAATACATCCGCCAGATGCCGGGCCGTCTCTGCGGCGAGACGGTCGATGCCGCCGGCCAGCGCGGCTTCGTGCTGACGCTGTCGACGCGCGAGCAGCATATCCGCCGCGACAAGGCGACCTCGAACATCTGCACCAATTCCGGCCTCTGCTGCCTGGCCTTCACCATCCACATGACGCTGCTCGGCCAGGCGGGCCTGGAACGCCTCGCCCAGGTCAACCACGCCAATGCCGTGGCGCTCGCCGACGCGCTGGCCGGCGTGAAGGGCGTCACCGTGCTCAATGAGAGCTTCTTCAACGAGTTCACCGTGAAGCTGCCCAGGCCGGCGGCCGATGTGGTCGAGGCGCTCGCGGCGAAGGGCATTCTCGGCGGCGTCCCGGTCTCGCGCCTGCTGCCGCAGGCGGGGCTCGACGACCTGCTCCTGGTCGCGTCGACCGAAGTCAATACGAACGAGGATCGGGCGGCCTTCGTGGCGGCGCTCGCGGAGGTGCTGGCGTGACGGTTGCGGCCGGGCACGACCTGTTCCCTTCCCCCCGCTTGCGGTGGGGAAGGGTTAGGGATGGGGGGCAGCAAAGCCTGAGCTCTGTCTTTGATCGGCTCGCCGAGCGGAACTGCCCCCCACCCCAGCCCTCCCCACCGCAAGCGGGGGGAGGGGATAGGTTGGGGCCGTCAATTGCTGGTTCGCTTTACCGGGGAGGGGCTGTCATGGCCGGCAACCGCAAGGACCCCCGCACGTCCAAGGCGCGCCGCTTGCGCCGGGAGGCCACGCCCGCGGAAAAGCGACTTTGGCTGCACCTGAAAGCGATGGAGTTGCCGGGCGGCCATTTTCGTCGCCAAGCACCGCTTGGGCCCTATTTCGCCGACTTCGTCCATATCGGCGCCAGGCTGGTGATCGAACTCGATGGCGGTCAGCACGGCCTGCCGACAGCGGCCGAACGCGATACACGCCGCACCGCCTATCTCGAGGCACAGGGCTTCCGTGTGCTTCGTTTCTGGAATCACGAACTGACCAACAACCTCGATGGCGTCGTCGAAACGATCTTCCGCGCCGTCAATGATCCATCTCAGAAGTCCGGAGTCACCTCATGCTGAACCGTCAGGGACGTCCCACCCAGGGCACCGTGTCCGCCCATGAGCCGCATGCGACCTTCACCGGCAACCGCGCGCTGCAGCAGATTGAGCCGCTGATCTTCGAGATCGGCCATCCCGAGACGACCGGCGTCGACATCGACGCACCTGCGCCGTTCAGGTCGCGCCTCGGTGCCCATGCGCGCCAGGGCGAGATCGGCCTGCCCGGCCTCTCCGAGCCCGAGGCGATGCGCCATTATGTGCGCCTGAGCCAGAAGAACTACGGCATCGACACCGGGCTCTTCCCGCTCGGGTCCTGCACGATGAAGCACAATGCCCGACTCAACGAGAAGACGGCGCGCATGCCCGGCTTCTCCGACGTGCACCCGCTCCAGCCGGTCTCGACCGTGCCGGGCGCGCTCGAGGTGATGCTCGAGCTCTCGCATTACCTGATGACGCTGACCGGCATGCCGGCCGTCGCCCTGTCGCCGAAGGCCGGCGCCCATGGCGAGGCCTGCGGCATGATGGCGATCAAGGCCGCCATCGCCGCCAAGGGCGAGGGCGCGACGCGTACTGTCGTGCTCGTGCCTGAATCGGCGCATGGCACCAATCCGGCGACGGCGGCCCTGATCGGTTTCTCGGTGCGCTCCGTCCCGGCGCGGCCGGACGGCACGGTCGCCGTCGAGGACGTCAAGGCGCTGCTCGGCCCCGACATCGCTGCGATCATGCTGACCAACCCCAACACCTGCGGCATCTTCGAGCCTGAGATCGTCGAGATCGCCGCCGCGATGCATGAAACGGGCGCCTATTTCTACTGCGATGGCGCCAATTTCAACGCCATCGTCGGCAAGGCGAGGCCGGGCGACCTCGGCGTCGACGCCATGCACATCAACCTGCACAAGACCTTCTCGACGCCCCATGGCGGCGGCGGCCCGGGCTCCGGCCCGGTCGTGCTGTCGGAGCGGCTGGCGCCCTTCGCCCCGGTGCCGTTCATCCATGTCGAGGGCGGCAAGCCGCGTCTGATCGAGACCGCCGCCGCCGCGCCCGCTGGCAACCAGCCCTTCGGCCGCATGACCGCCTTCCACGGCCAGATGGGCATGTATGTCCGCGCGCTGACCTATATGCTCAGCCACGGCGCCGACGGCATGAAGCAGGCCTCCGAGGATGCGGTGCTGAACGCCAACTACATCCGCGCCGGCCTCTCGGACCTGATGTCGCTGCCTTATCCCGACCACCCCTCGATGCACGAGGCGCTGTTCGACGATGAGTGGCTCAAGGGCACCGGCGTCACCACGCTCGATTTCGCCAAGGCGATGATCGACGAGGGCTATCACCCGATGACGGTCTATTTCCCGCTCGTCGTCCACGGTGCCATGCTGATCGAGCCGACCGAATCGGAATCCAAGGCCTCGCTCGATCTGTTCATCGCGACGCTGCGCGACCTCGCCATGGCCGCCAAGGGCAATGAGAAGATGGGCAACGACAAGGAGCGCTTCACCGGTGCCCCGCACCACGCCCCGCTGCGCCGCCTCGACGAGACCCGGGCCGCGCGCCAGCCGGTGCTGAAATGGGTAGCCCCGGCGCCGTTGGCGGAGGCGGCCGAGTAGGGGGGCGCGTCAGTCGCCCTCCCAGGGGTTGATCAATCTCAGCCCCAGCCCTTCGAAGTGCTTTCGATTACGGGTCGCAACGGCAAAGTGACGCGAAAGCGCGCTTGCCGCGAGCAGGCTGTCGATGATCTGCAGGTTGAGACCCTCGCGACGCGACCGGGCCATCACCTCGCCCCAGACTGGGGCATCCTGTTGGGCGAGCCCGAGAACGCGTCCGCTGAACCGGTTCGGCAGCTCATGCTCAACCCAATCCGCCAGCGCCTGACGGCGCCGGCCGATGGGCATCAGAGCGACGCCCCGATGAAGCTCCGCGAGCGTCAGAACGCTGAGGAACAGGTCGTCTTCGTACCGGCTCAGAAAGGCGATGACCCTGGGCTCTGGAGCGGGTCTCGCCATTTCAGACACGACATTCGTGTCGAGAAGGATCAAGACAGGTCGATGTCGCGGGGCGGCTGGTCCTCCCGCGTGAGATCGATGCCCGAGCCTCGCAGGGGCGAGTTCAAAAAGAACTCGCCCAATGTGCCTTTGCGCGCCGTCTTCCGCTCCCACTCCTCGACAGAAACGAGGATGGCCGCTGGCTTGCCGTTGCGGGTGATGGTTTGCGGCCCATCGGTCTTTGCTTGATCAATCATCTCCGAGAAGCGCGCTTTGGCCGAGGCGACGGACCAGCTCTCTTTGGCAACAGTGCTCATGGGCTGCTCCTCCACGATGGTACAATGGTCATTCTAGTCATTTCAGGCCGCCTCAGCAATTGGTGAGCGAAACAGCCCGACACGCAAATCCCGCCGCAGCCTTAAGCCTTCCTTGACCATGCGCGAGGGATGCTTCCGCCATGCGTCTGTGACGCTGTGTGGGATCACCTCCATGTCCGTGCGTTTCGTCAAGACCACTGTCGTCGCCCTGGCCCTTCTGCTCGGCGGCGCGGCAGCGCGGGCCAGCGAGCCCAGCTACGGCCCCAACACCTATGATCGCACCCTCGAGGCGCTGATCGCCCATGAGGACATCGCCGTCCGCGGCGGCTGGCCCAAGGTGCCCGCCGGCATCACCGCGCTGAAGCCGGACGCCCAGGCGCCCGAGGTCGCGGCACTGAAGCAGCGCCTGGTGCTGAGCGGCGATCTGCCCGCCGACGCGCTGCCGGGCGACGTCTACGACGCCAGCGTGGTGGCGGCCGTGAAGCGCTTCCAGATCCGCCACGGCCTGTCGGATCTCGGCACGGTCGGCCGCCTGACGCTGAAAGCGTTGAACACGCCGGTCGAGGTCCGCCTCAACCAGCTCACCGCCACGCTGGAGCGGCTCAAGGGCAATGGCTTCTCCTTCGCCGAGCGCTATGTCGTGGTCAACATCCCCGGCGCCAGCGTCGAGGCGGTGGAGAACGGCATGGTCCAGCGCCGCCACCTCGCCATCGTCGGCCGGCCGGACCGGCCGTCGCCGGTGCTTCAGGCCAATATCACCTCGGTCAATCTCAACCCGACCTGGACGGTGCCGACCTCGATCGTCAAGGCCGACATCATCCCGCATATGCGCAAGGATCCCGGCTTCCTGGCGAAGTCGCATATGCGGCTGCTCGGCGCCGAAAACCGCGAGATCGACCCGGCCACCGTCAACTGGGCGAGCCTGACCGCGCCCTATTTCACCGTGCGGCAGGACCCCGGCCCCGACAATTCGCTCGGCCAGATGAAGATCGACATGCCCAACACCGAGGCCGTCTATCTCCACGACACGCCGAAGAAGTCCCTCTTCCGCAACGATGTCCGCTTCAACTCCTCGGGCTGCGCCCGCGTTGAGGGCGTGCGCGATCTCGGCGCCTGGCTGCTCGAAGGTACGGAGTGGACGCTGGCGGCGATCGAGGCCGAGATCGCCAAGGGCGAGCGCAAGAACATCCCGTTGAAGAAGTCCGTGCCCGTGGCCTGGGTCTATCTCACCGGCTGGCAGGGGGCCGACGGCATGGTCCAGTTCCGCGAGGACATCTATGGGCTCGACACCCCGCAGGGCATCGTCACCTCCACCATCCAGCCGCGCAAGCCGAAGGCGAAGGTGATTGGCGCGGGTGAACCCAAGCCGGCCCCGCGCCTCCCGGCCAAGACGGCCGCGAACTGAGACGAAACGGCGTTGGGACTGCTACTAGCGGGCCTTTACAAAGGGCGCCGGAGCGGCTTCGTCCGTGCGGGTCTGGCTTCGTCCGCCTGTCCGGGAAGATGGTGCCGTTACGCGCATGAGCCACACACAGAGATTGGGAGGCCCGAGCCCCCCGTTTCTGGCAAGCTCACTTCGGTCGACCCTGACCGCCAAAGCAAAACGCCACGGCCCGGGAGCCGCGGCATTTTCGCAAATCATCGATCCTGATGGGCGCAGCGACCCTTCGGCGGCTCCGTCTCAGTTGAGCTTGGCCTTGACCTCGCCCAGACCGGCGGCGAAGAGCGCGTCGCCGGCCTTGCCGCCCACCTGGGAGCGGATGATCAGCTCGGCCGCCTTGGTCGCCGCTTCGGCGGCCGCGGCGCGAACCTCGGCCTCGGCCTGGCTTTCGGCCAGCGCGATCTTCTCCTCGGCCGACTTGGTGCGACGGGCGACGAAGTCGTTCAGCTTGGTCTCGGCCTCAGCGGCGAGGCGCTTGGCCTCCTCGTTCGCGGCGGCGACGATGCTGGCGGCCTCGGTCTCGGCGGCCTTGCGCTTGGCCTCGTATTCGGCGAGCAGCTTCTCGGCCTCGATGCGCAGGCGGCGCGCCTCGGCGAGTTCCTGGGCGATCTTCTCGCCGCGCGCGTCGAGCGCCGAAACGATCGCCTTCGGCACGCCGAAATAGGCCAGGATGGCAAAGAAGATGACGAAGGCGACGCCGACCCAGACGGTATCCATGATGTTGTCTCCTCAGCCGCGTGCCAGAACCTGATCGACCGCCTCGGACGCCTCGGTGGCGCTCGGGGCCTGGCCGGTCAGCTTCTCGACGATCGCGATCGCAACCTCGCTGCCGAGCCCGCGCACATTGCTCATGGCGCTGGTCTTGGTGGCGGCGATGGTGGCCTCGGCCGTGGCGAGCTTGGTCGCCAGCTCGGCCTCGACCGCGTGACGGCGCTCCTCGGAAGCCTTGGCGCCGGCGTCGCGCGAGGCCTGGGCGATGCCCTGGGCGTTCTTGCGGGCCTCGGTCAGCGCCGCCTCATAGGCGAGCGCGGTTTCCTCGGCCTTGGCCTGCATCTTGGCGGCGTTGTCGAGATCGCGCGCGATGGTGCCCGCACGCTCCTCGAGGATCGCGCCGACCCGCGGCAGGGCGATCGTCGACATCAGCCAGTAGAGCGCGCCGAAGGTGATGGCGAGCCAGAACAGCTGACCCGAGAAGGTCGCGACGTCGAAGGGAGGGAAGGCGGCCTTCTCGCCGCTCAGGGACGGCGTCGCGGCCTGGGCGGCCCCGGCCACGAGCGTGGCCGTCAGCCCAGAGGCAACGAAGCCGGCCCAACCTTGCCTGACGGACCGTGAAGATCGAACCGGCATGGGCTGCCTTTCAGCGAAGGAAATCGAAAAGTCGCGCCCGGTCCCGCGAGGGGACGCGCGGGCGCGACGGGAAGGCGGGTGGTCGAAGCGCGTCAGACCACGAAGAGCAGGACGAGCGCCACGACGAAGGCGAAGATGCCCAGACCTTCGGCGAGCGCCGCGCCGATGAAGGCGCGCGGGAACTGGCCGTCGGCCGCAGAGGGGTTGCGCAGCGCGCCCGAGAGGAAGTTGCCGAAGATGGTGCCGACGCCGATGGCGGCGAGGCCCATGCCGAGCGAGGCGAGGCCAGCGCCGATGTACTTGGCTGCAACGGGATCCATGGTCTTTCTCCAGTGTGAAAAGGTGATGGCGGGTGGGATGGTCTCGCGAACTCTGCCTGGCTCAGTGGCCGGGGTGCAGAGCGTCGTTGAGATAGACGCAGGTCAGGATCGCGAAGACATAGGCCTGCAGGAAGGCGACGAGGAATTCGAGCGCGGTAAGCGCCACGGCCAGGAGCAGCGGCAGCGGGGCGATGATCGTCGCGGCGCCGCCGGCGGCGAGCAGGGCGACGACGAAGCCGCCGAACACCTTCAGCGCGATATGGCCGGCGAGCATGTTGCCAAACAGGCGCAGCGACAGCGAAATCGGCCGCGAGACGAAGGACACCGCCTCGATCAGCACCATGAAGGGCAAGAGCCAGCCCGGCACGCCCGACGGCACGAAGAGGCCGAAGAAGTGGCTGCCATGCTTGACGACGCCATAGACCAGCACGGTGCCGATCACCAGGAAGGCGAAGGCCGCCGTCACGACGATGTGGCTGGTCACCGTGAAGGAGCCCGGGATCATGCCGAGCATGTTGGCGCAGAGCACGAACATGAACAGCGAGAAGACGAGCGGGAAGAACTTCATGCCTTCCTTGCCCATCACGCCGGTGACGGTCGAGGCGACGAATTCATAGATCATCTCGGCGAGCGACTGCAGCCGGCCGGGGACCACGGACCGCTGGCTCGAGCCGTAGATCATGATCACCGAGATCACGGCGACGATCGCCACCATCAGCAGCGATGCGTTGGTGAAGGACAGGTCGAGGCCAAACGGCCGCAAGCCGATGATCGGCTTGATCTCGAATTGGTGGATCGGATCGATTCCGCCGCCAGCCGCCATGTCGCTTCAGTCCCTTGTCGTGCGGCCTCGCGGCCGCCAGCCTCGGTCAGTCTTTCGTCCCGCTGCCCTTCGACCCGGAGGTCGGACGCGAACCGAGCCGGTAGACGGAGCGCAGCCCTGCCATGGCCCCGATCACCAGAAAGATGATCAGCAGGAACGGCGAGGTTCCCAGCCACCGGTCTGCGAGCATCCCGATCAGGGCGCCTGCGATGATGCCGCCTGCGAGATCCGTCGCGGCGCGCAAGCCGGAGGACATCGCGCCAGCCATGGCGCCGTCCTCTCCAGCCGGGCTCGCGCCCGGCTTTTCGTTTCCGTCGACACGCCCGAGAGCGGCCTTCAGGGAACCCAGTCTTGCGCGCAACTCCGAGTCTGAAGCGTTTTTGTCGGGTTCGGTCACGGCAGCAGCTCCTCCATGATCGTGACGATGCCACGATCCTGCAAAAAGCCACACGATCCCTGTCCGCGCCCCGCGCATCGAGCCGTCGTCAGCACGGCCTCCTTTATTGCCCGCCCCGGATGCTGTCAAGGCAGGTCGAAGCGGCCTAAGGCATTGGAATACCTATAAATTCGGAGAAAACCGGCATTCTTGCCGCATTGCGAAGGCGATTGTGGCCTTTTTTCAGCGCTCAGACCGCGTCCCGGATGCGCTCGGCCGTGGTGAGATCGACGGAGACCATCTGGCTCACCCCGCGTTCGGCCATCGTCACGCCGAAGAGCCGGTCCATCCGCGCCATCGTGATCGGATTGTGGGTGATCAGGATGAAGCGCGTGCGCGTCTCGCGCGCCATCTCGTCGAGCAGGTCACAATAGCGCTCGACATTGGCGTCGTCGAGCGGCGCGTCGACCTCGTCGAGCACGCAGATCGGCGAGGGGTTGGTCAGAAACACCGCGAAGATCAGCGCGGTCGCGGTCAGCGCCTGCTCGCCGCCCGAGAGCAGGGTCATCACCTGCGTTTTCTTGCCGGGCGGGCGGGCGAAGATCTCGAGCCCGGCATCGAGCGGGTCCTCCGCATCGACCAGCTTGAGCTCGGCCGTGCCGCCGCCGAACAGGACGGAAAAGAGCCGCTGGAACTGGCCGTTGACGATCTCGAAGGCGGCGAGCAGGCGCTCGCGACCCTCCCGGTTGAGCGCGCCGATCGCCTGGCGCAGCCGCCGCACCGCTTCACTCAGATCGTCGCGTTCGGCGGTCAGCCCCTCGCGCTTGCCCCGGATCTCGGTCAGCTCGTCCTCAGCCCGCAGATTGACGGCGCCGAGCCGCTCGCGCTCGGCCTTCAGCCCGGCGAGCCGCCGCTCGACCTCTTCCTGCGCCGGCGGGGTATCCCCGGCCTTCAGCCCGGCGACGGTCGCCAGCCGGTCGAGGCTGGTCTCCAGCCCCTCCTCGATCTGGCGGGCGACGTCGGCGACGCGCTGGCGCGCCGCTTCCCGCTTGGCCTCCGCCGCCGCCCGCGTCTCGCGCGCCCCGGCCAGCCCCTCCAGCGCGATCCTCGCCTGCCGGTCGGCCTCGGCCAGCGCCGCCTCGCCCTGGGCGAGACGATCGGCCGCGGCGCGGCGCTGCGTCTCCGCCTCCTCGATCTCCGCGACGAGCCGGCGCCGCCCGCTCAGGAAGGTGTCGGGCGCCTCCAGCAGTGCGGCCCGCTCGGCGGTGACCGTCTCGATGCGCCGGCGCGTCTCCTCGGCGGTCTGGCCGCTGCGCGCGGCCCGCTCGCGCCAGGCCGCGGTGTCGGCGGCGATGGCCTGGCGGCGCTGGGTGCGCAGCTCCGCCTCGCGCTTCAGCGTCTGCATCCGCGCCCGGGCATCGGACGCCGCGATGCGCCGCTCGCCCAGCGCCACACGGGCCTCGAGCAGCCGGCTTTCGAGCGCGGCTGAAGCCGGGAGCTCAGCGAGCGTCTGGTCCTGCGTCGCGGCATGGGCCGCAGCTTCGGCCATCGTCTGGCCGAGGCGGCCGATCGCCTCGCTCAGGGCCGATCGTCTCGCCGCGACCGCGCCGGCCTTGCGTTCCGCGGCGGCGAAGCGCTCGCGCGCCTGGTCGAGCGCCCGGCGGGCCAGCCGCGCCGCCTCGAGCGTCGCCGCCTCGGCCTGGGCCGCAGCCCGAGCCTCGCCTGTCGCGCCCTCCAGCGCCTGCCGGGCGGTGGCCGCCGCCGCCTGGGCCGCCTGCGCCGCCTGTTCGAGATCGCCGAGGCGGTTCTGCTCGGCGAGCCGGCGGGCGGCGGGGGAGGGCGCCTCGGCCGCGCCGGTCAGTCCGTCCCAGCGCCAGAGATCGCCCTCGCGCGACACCAGCCGCTGGCCCGGCTGCAGCAGCGCGCGCAGGCGGGGCCCGTCGCCGCGGGCGACGACGCCGATCTGGGCGAGGCGCCGCCGCAGCGCCGCCGGTCCGCGCACATGCGCCGCCAGCGGCTCGGCGCCCGCCGGCAGGGCCGGGTCCGTCTCGCCGCCGCCGGTGTCGAGCCAGTGGCTGGGCGCGGCGGCCTCGGTGGCCGCCTCGAGATCGTCGCCGAGCGCGGCGCCGAGCGCGACCTCGTAGCCCTTCGCCACGCTGAGGGCTTCCAGAACCGCGGGCCAGCGGTCACCGCTCGCGGGGGCCAGGAGCTTCCGCAGCGTGCGGATCTCGGTGTCGAGCCGCTGGGCGGCGCGGTCGGCCTCGGCCAGCGGCGCCCGCAACAGCGTCTCGCGCTCGTGCGACGCGGCCAGCGCCGCCCGCGCGGCCGCGGCCGCGGCATCGGCCTCGCGCAGTGCAACCTCGGCCGTCGCGACGGCAGTCTGCAGCGGCTCCAGCGGGAGGGCGGCGCTGCCGGCGTCGAGCGCGGCCTGGTCGCGCAGGAGTCGGTCGCGTTCCTGCTGCGCCCGCGCCTCGCGCTCACGGCCCTCGCGCAGCGCCCGCTCGAGCGCGCCGCGTCGCGCCGCGAGTTCGGACAATGCGCCCTGCGCGGCGCCATGGTCCGCCTCGGCGGCTGCGAGCGAGGCCTCCGCCTGCGCCAGCACCGCCGCGGCGGCCTCGGCACTGCCGGCCGAACCCTCGCCCTCGCGGGCCAGCGCCGCATCCTCTTGCGCCAGCCGCGCCAGGCTCTCGGCGGCGTCGCGCGCGACGGTTTCCTGCCGGCCGAGATCGCCCTGGAGTTCGCCCAGGCGCTGATCGAGCTCCTCCGCCCGCTGCCGGGCGCGCCGGTTCTCCGCTTCCAGCTCGTCGAGACCGCGCTTCAGCCGCACCAGCGCCGCTGCGGCGGCCGCCTCGCCCTCGCGCAGCCCCGGCAGCCCATGCGCCGCCACGGCCTGGTGCCTGGCGGCTTCCGCCTGCAGGCCGGTGCGCTCGGCGACGAGGCGCACCGCCGCCTCCAGCGCCCGTTCGGCCTCCGCTTCCTGGCCGCGCGCCAGATGATGCGCGATCAGCGCCAGCGTCGCCTCGGCCCGGCGGATGTCGGCGGCGAGGCTGCGATAGCGCGAAGCCTGCCGTGCCTGCCGGTGCAGCGAGTCGATCTGCCCGTCGATCTCGCCCAGCACGTCCTCCAGCCGGGTCAGGTTCTCCTCGGCGCCGCGCAGCCGCAGCTCGGCCTCGTGACGGCGGCTGTGGAGGCCCGCGATGCCGGCTGCGTCTTCGAGGATGCGCCGGCGCGATTGCGGCTTGGCGGAGATGATCTCGGCAATCTGGCCCTGCCGCACCAGGGCAGGCGAGCGGGCGCCGGTCGCGGCATCGGCGAAGAGCAGTTGCACGTCGCGCGCGCGCACCTCCTTGCCGTTGACGCGATAGGTCGAGCCCTCCTCGCGCTCGATCCGGCGGGTGACCTCGAGCACGTCGGTCTCGTTGAAGGCGGAGGGAGCCTTGCGGTCGCTGTTGTCCAGCGTCAGCGCGACTTCGGCCATGTTCCGGCCGGGCCGCTCGTTCGAGCCCGCGAAGATGACGTCGTCCATCCCCGAGCCGCGCATGTTCTTGAACGAGCTTTCGCCCATCACCCAGCGCAGGGCTTCGACGAGATTGGATTTGCCGCAGCCATTGGGGCCGACGACGCCGGTCAGCCCGGGCTCGATCAGAAACTCCGTCGGCTCGACGAAGGTCTTGAAGCCGGTGAGCCTGAGGCGCGTCAGCTGCATCGGGAAATCCCTACTCCCCTCGGGGGAGAAGGTGGCAGCGCGAAGCGCTGACGGAAGAGGGCAGTCATGCGCTGCCCTGTCATCCTTCCCTCATCCGACCCGGCTACGCCGGGCCACCTTCTCCCCCAAGGGGAGAAGGCAAATCCGCAGCCGTCCTTAGCCCGCCAGGAGCGGCTCGAGGATCTTGTCGAATTCGGCGATCGAGAGCGCACCTGAACGCTTCTGCCCGTTGATGAAGAAGGTCGGCGTGGAGTCGACACCGGCCTTGGCCCCACGATCCTTCACGACCGTGACGGCGTCATAGATATCCTGCCTTTTCAAGCAGGCTTCAAACGAATCCTGTGTGAAACCGGCCTGCTTCACCATCGCCGACAACGCATCGACCGGTTTGTCGGTGAAGGCCCAGACCCGCTGCTGGGCGAACAGCAGATCGGTCATCGCGACATATTTGTCGTTGCCGTTGCAGCGCGCCAGCATGAAGCCGGCGGTCGCCAGCGGGTCGAGCGGGAATTCCCGCAGCGTGAAGCGCACCTTGCCGGTGTCGATGTACTTCGCCTTCAGCGCCGGCCAGGTGTCCTTGTGGAAGGTCGCGCAATGGCCGCAGGTCAGCGAGGCGTATTCGATGATGGAAACCTTGGCGTCCGGCGAGCCGATCCAGACATCGCCGAGCGGTCCGGGCGTGGTGAGGTCGGCCTGGGCCTGCGCCGCGGGCGCGCCCAGCATCGCGGCGGCCGCGAGTCCGGCCGTCGCCGTCAGAAGCTGTCGCCTGTTCGTCATCGTCGTGGTTCCTGAAAATGCGCGTGTCGTGGGACGAAGCCCGGTTGCCGGTCCTATAGAGGCGCGGATGATTGTGGCAAGATCGTCACCGCGCCGCCGCGCATCCCTCACGAAGCTGTGTCGGGACGCTGCCGCGCCGCGCGCTCCGCGACATGGGCCCCGAGCCGCGCGAGGCAGGCCCGCAGCGCCTCGCCCTCGACGCCGGCGACCTGACGCTCCATGCGCGCCAGCAGGGCGGGATCGGTCGGGCGGCGTGTGGTTGCCGCGACCGGAGCGTCCACCGGCCCCTGCTTCAGCACGAGCTTGCCGACCGCACGCCAGCCGAGATGGGTGTTGACGCGTTCGATCACGATCGGCGCGAGCTGCTGCATGTCGAGCGCGAAGGCCCCTTCGACCCGCACCACCAGCGTCGCGGGCTCGGATGCCTCGCCCGGGGCCGGCCGGCGGCGCGGCCAGTCGATCTTGAGCGGGCGCGAGCGCGCCGCCAGCCGCTCGCCGACGATCTCCGGCCAGAGCGCCACGACGGCCCGCCCGGCGAAGCCCTGCGCGGCCAGAGCGGGCGCCAGCAGATCGTCGATCAGGTCAGCGAGGGGTTTGACGGCCATGTGCGATTGTGCGGCTGCGCGGACGTCGGCGCAAGCCGCCGCCTCAGCCCGCCGCCCGCTCGCGCCCCACAGACAGGCGCTGCGGCGCCGCCCCGAGCCGGCCCGACAGCGCATGGCTCTTCGGCAGCACCAGCCCCGCTCGCAGCCCGTGCGGCCCGAAGGAGACGCCGGCGCGTTCGCGCAGCGATTGCGCGAAGCCGCGCAGCGGGATCAGGGCAGGCCGGTCCGGGGCGAGCAGCAGATGGCGCTCCACCGCCTGCGGCCAGTGGGCCTGCGGCACGTCGCCTTCCTCGAGCAGCAACAGCCAGTCCCCGCGCGCCTGGGCCGCGCCCGCCGGCCAACTGTCCGCACCGCCGGCACGCAGATAGCTCGCCCCCGTCGCGTCCGCGATCCGCTCGATCGTGGCATCGCCGGCGGCGTCGAGAACCACGGCATGGCCGAGGAATCCGTCCGCCACCGCCGGGATCAGGACGGAGAAGGTGGCCGCGAGAGCCTCGGACGAGCCGGCGCTGCGTATGACCGCTGTGAGCATGCGCCTCCTTATGTCGCAGCGCAGCATGTCGCAATCCTGTCACTTGCAATTCGTTCCCTTTATGTTCACACTAATCCGCAGAGGAATCGTCGATTCCCGGCGATTTTCAGGGATGTTCCGCGCCATGCTCCAGAGCAGGCCCTCTTCGAGACCGATTGCGGCCCAGCCGCTGAAACAGGCCGGTGCCGCCCCGATGTCGGTGTCGGCGCGCGTGGCGCCGGCTGATCCGGTCGCCTATGCCGGACACCGCATCGATCCCGAGCGCCGGCGCGGCCGCGGCGCGACGATCAATCCCGGTGGCCGCTACGAGGCGCAGCAGCGCATCAGCGAGGATGACGGCTGGGGTTCGCTCGGCGAGCTCCCGGCCTTCAGGACCGAGGTCGCGGTCGAGAAGCCGCGCACCATCATCACGAAGAATGACTCCCCCGATATTTCCTTCGACCGCTCGATCAACCCCTATCGCGGTTGCGAGCATGGCTGCGTCTACTGCTTCGCGAGGCCGAGCCATGCCTATCTCGGCCTGTCGCCGGGGCTCGACTTCGAGAGCAAGCTGACCGCCAAGCCCGACGCCGCGCTGCTGCTGGAGAAGGAGCTCTCGGCGCCCTCCTACCAGCCGCGCACCATCGCCATCGGGACCAATACCGACGCCTATCAGCCGATCGAGAAGAAGCTGCGCATCATGCGCCAGATCCTCGAGGTGCTCGCCCGGTTCAACCACCCGGTCGGCATCGTCACGAAGTCCGCGCTGGTCCAGCGCGACATCGACATCCTCGCGCCGATGGCGGCCAAGGGGCTGGCCAAGGTCGCGATCTCGATCACCACGCTCGACCCCAAGGTCGCGCGCGGCATGGAGCCGCGCGCCGCCTCGCCGGCCAAGCGGCTGGAGACGGTGAAGGCGCTGTCCGACGCGGGCATCCCGGTGACCGTTCTGGTCGCGCCGATCATTCCGGCGATCAACGAGCACGAGATCGAGCGCATCCTCGACGCGGCGAAGGCGGCGGGCGCGCGGGAGGCCGGCTATGTGCTGCTGCGCCTGCCGCTGGAGGTGAAGGACCTCGTGCAGGACTGGCTCCTGACCCATCACCCCGACAAGCTGCGCCATGTCGTCTCGCTGATCCGCTCGACGCGCGGCGGCAAGGACTACGACGCCGCCTGGGGTCAGCGCCAGGTCGGCTCCGGCCCCTACGCCTGGATGATCGGCCGGCGCTTCGAGATGGCGGCGGAGCGACTGGGCTTCAACGGCGCGCGAACACGCCTGCGCAGCGACCTCTTTCTCAAGCCGGAGCGGGAGAAGGCTCAGCTGAGCCTGTTTTGAGCCGGTCGCTCGTGACGCCTGGGATCAAGCCGAGACCTACAGCGGCCGCGCCCGCTCGATGCGCGCCATCTCCTCGGGCGAATGCAGTGTCTCCCAGAGATCGGTCCGTCGCTGCACATTGAGCCAGAACTCGGCGGAGTTGCCGAAGACGCGTGCCAGGATGAGCGCAGTGGCGGCCGTCAGCCCCCGACGATCCCGGCAGAGTTCGTTGACATGCTTGCGGGGCACGCCCATCGCCTGGGCCAGCCGGATCTGCGTCAGCCCCAGCGGCCGCATGAACTCCTCCACCAGGATTTCACCGACCGTGGCGGGTTTGCGTTTCGTCGTCAGCATGGCCCACCTATCGATAGCTGTGGTCATCGAGATAAAGGCCGCGCGCCTCGCCGCGGCGTCAAGCCCGGAAAGGGCAAGGCGCAGCTGAGCCTGTTTTGAGCGGACGACCCCGAGCCCTCATCCTGAGGAGCAGCCGTCAGGCTGCGTCTCGAAGGATGCTCCAGGAGGCTCCGGAACCAGCTGGAGCATCCTTCGAGACGCGGGCTTGTGCCCGCTCCTCAGGATGAGGGCTGAGAAGGGATCGCCGCTATGGGTTTTGCCGCGAATCGGCATAAGCCCCGCCCATGACCGCCACCTTCCACCGCGAGACGCAGGCCATCGCCCGCGGGCTCTGGCCGCTCGCCGGCGTCGACGAGGTCGGGCGCGGGCCGCTGGCCGGGCCGGTGGTGGCGGCGGCCGTCATCCTCGATCCGCAGGCGGTGCCGGACGGGCTCGACGATTCGAAGAACCTGAGCGCGGCGCGGCGCGAGGAACTGTTCGCGCTGATCGCGCAATCGGCGCTCGCCATCGGCGTCGCCAGCGCCACCGCCGCCGAGATCGACGTCATCAACATCCGCCAGGCGACCCTGCTGGCGATGCGGCGTGCGGTGGCGGCGCTGGCGATCAGGCCGGCGTCCGTGCTGGTCGACGGCAACGATCCCCCCGCTTTGTCTTGCGTCTGCGAGTCCGTCATCGGCGGCGATGCGCAGATCGCCTCGATCGCGGCAGCCTCGATCATCGCCAAGGTCACCCGCGACGCGATGATGGCGCGGCTCTGCGCGCGCTACCCGGCCTATGGTTTCTCCGCCCATGCCGGCTACGGCACGCCGCGGCACCGCGCCGCCCTGCAGGCCCACGGCCCATGCCCCGAACACCGCTATTCCTTCGCGCCGGTGAAGGGCGTCTGGCGGCGGTGACGAGAGCGTCGCCGGAGGTTTCGACCGTCATGGTCGGGCTTGTCCCGACCATCCACGCCTTGTCCCTGACTAGGTAGCGACTACGCATCGGCCTTGTCTGCAACCGGCCTTGCAAGACGTGGATGGTCGCCACAAGGGCGACCATGACGGCAAGGGATTCACGCTGGCCGCATGGCGCCGCGCTTTAACCTCCCCTTAGCAATTCCCCATATCCGCCAAGGGGCTGGGCAAAAACTGCAGCCCCAGAATGAGACGCATTTTTTTCGGCGCGGAAACCCGGCTTTTACCCTGACTAGCCAATATCGCGACTGTTCAAGTTGCGTAACGGTCTTGGGGCGTCATGGGTATTTTGCGTACCGGGACCACCAGCGCCGCCGTCCGGATTCAGGTTTCGCGTACCGGACGGCCCGCGCTGCAGTCACCGATCAAGGCACCCCGGATCAAGCCGGCCGGCCTGCCGATCGAACTGCCGCTCGACCAGATTCTGCTCGGTGACTGCGTGGCTGCGCTCGAGGCGTTGCCGCCGGCCAGCATCGATCTCGTCTTCGCCGACCCGCCCTATAATCTCCAGCTCGGCGGCGATCTGCGCCGGCCCGACGACAGCCTGGTCGACGCCGTCGACGATGACTGGGACAAGTTCTCCTCCTTTGCCGAATACGATGCCTTCACCCGTGCGTGGCTGACCGAATGCCGCCGCGTGCTGAAGCCCGACGGCGCGCTCTGGGTCATCGGCAGCTATCACAACATCTTCCGCGTCGGCTCGATCCTGCAGGATCTCGGCTTCTGGGTGCTGAACGACATCGTCTGGCGCAAGGCCAACCCGATGCCGAACTTCCGCGGCCGGCGCTTCACCAACGCGCATGAGACGCTGATCTGGGCGGCGCGCGGCGAGGCCTCCAAATACACCTTCCATTACGAGGCGCTGAAGGGCGGCAATGACGATTTGCAGATGCGCTCGGACTGGTATCTGCCGCTCTGCACCGGCGAGGAGCGGCTGAAGGACGGCGCGGGCGCAAAGGTCCATCCGACACAGAAGCCCGAGGCCCTGCTCGCCCGTGTCATGCTCTCGGCCAGCAACCCGGGCGACGTGGTCCTCGATCCCTTCTTCGGCACCGGCACCACCGGCGCCGTCGCCAAGGCGCTCGGCCGCCGCTTCATTGGCTGTGAGCGCGATCCCGGCTATGCCGAGGCCGCCCGCCAGCGCATCGCGGCCGTGTCGCCGCTGCCGCCGGAAGCCTTCGCCACCGCCCCCTCCAAGCGCAGTGAGCCGCGCGTACCCTTCCTCGCACTGGTCGAGGCCGGGCTGGTCAGGGCTGGCGAGACCGTCACCGACGAGAGGCGCCGCCACAAGGCGATCATCCGCGCCGACGGCACGCTGCTGCTCGATCCGGCCGTCGGCTCGATCCACAAGATCGGCGCGCTGGCGCAGGGGTTGCCGAGCTGCAATGGCTGGACCTTCTGGCATGTCGAGCGCGACGGCGCCCTGATGCTGCTCGACACCCTGCGCGGCGAGATCCGCGCGCAGATGGCGGCGGCGTGAGATCAGCCCGTCCTTCGTTCGGATGACGCGGGGGCTCCACGTCTCACCCATCATCATTCCACCGAACGATGGTTCTTGCTGGGAGGTGGCGATGGTGGCGATCCTCAAGGTCGGCTCGACGGGGCCGGAGGTCAAGACACTCCAGGAAGCGCTGAATGCGAGGCAGAAGCCCAAGCCGCCGCTCGTGCCCGATGGCCGCTTCGGCAATCTGACACGCACGGCGGTCAAGGCCTTCCAGAAGGCGAACTGGCTGGTCGAGGACGGCGAGGCCGGCCCCGCCACCAAGGCCTGCCTCTTCGACACGGAAGCCTTCCCGCCGATCCTCCATAATGTCCCCTTCATCGCCCAGCCGACGAACACGACCTGTTGGGCGACATCGACCGCGATGATGAAGAAATCGACCGTGCCGATCATCGTCGCCCGGACGCCGGCGGACATGATCGCGCCGGATGGTGGCCTGCTGAACTCTTCCGAGAGCGACCAGGCCATCGTCACCGGCACGCGCTACGGCCGAATCCACGGCCTGCGCTGCAACGCGCCGCAATCCTGGTCGGTCGATTCGCTGCGGCAGGCCCTGGCGCGAGGGCCGCTGATGTTCGACATGCTCTGGAGTGTCGGCGAGTACACCGCCGGTCGCGGCAGCCCCGGCCACATGATCGTGGTGGTCGGCATGCGCGGCGACGGTGAGGCCGATGGCCGGGGCACGACGCTGCGCATCCATGATCCCTGGCCGCCCAACCGTGGCAAGATCTACTCCAAGGGCTATGCCAAATGGTCCGTCGAACTGCCGACGATGACCTATCGCGTCTTCGAATTGCAGTAGACCCCCGCCGCCTCCAGCACCTTCACCATCACCCCCGACAGCGGCTCCTCGCCCAGCGCCTTCAGCTTCGTGAAGCGCATCCCCGCCGGAGCCTGTGTCCTGGCCGGCGCGCTCGCCTTGAACACGGTGAGCTCCAGCGGGAAATGCGTGAAGACATGGCGCACCGGCGGCGCAAGCTGCTCCCAGCGCGTCACCATCGGCGCATCCTGCCAGGCGCCGTCCGGCTCGTAATCGGCGCGCCAGTCGCTCGTCGGCACCTCCGCCATGCCGCCGAGCAGGCCCTTGGGCGGGCGGGTGCGCAGCAGCAGTGCGCCGTCCGCGCGCAGCAGCACGAAGGCCGCGCCTTTGCGCACCGCGCCGGCCTTCTTCGCCGCCTTGCGTGGATAACTCTCCTGCGTGCCCTCGGCCCGCGCCCGGCAGGGCTCGCGCCAGGGGCAAAGGCCGCAGGCGGGATTGCGCGGCGTGCAGATCGTGGCGCCGAGATCCATCAAGCCTTGCGCGAAATCGCCGGGCCGGTCCTGCGGCATCATCGCCAGCACGCGCTCGCGCACCAGCGGCCGGGCTCCGGGCAGAAGCTCCTCGATGGCGAAGAGCCGGGTCATCACCCGCTCGACATTGCCGTCCACGGCCGCGGTCGGCCGGCCGAAGGCGATCGCCGCCACGGCCCCGGCCGTATAGGCGCCGATGCCGGGCAGGGCGCGCAGACCCTCCTCGCTGTCGGGAAAGCGCCCGCCATGCTCGGCGACGACGGCGATGGCGCAGGCATGCAGGTTGCGGGCACGGGAGTAGTAGCCGAGCCCGGCCCAGGCCTGCATCACCGCCTCCGACGGAGCCTCCGCCAGCGCCTGTACGGTGGGAAACCGCGCCATGAAGCGCTCGAAATAGGGCTTCACCGCCGTGACCGTGGTCTGCTGCAGCATGATCTCTGAGGCCCAGACCCGATAGGGATCGGGCCGCTCGCCCGGGCCTGCGCGCCAGGGCAAAGCGCGGCGATGGCGGTCGTACCAGGCGAGGAGATCGGCGGCGGCGGGGCGCATCACCCGCTCTATAGAGACCGGCGCGGGCGCGGCAACGGTCGGCCGCCTCACGATCGCTCGGGCCGGTCGCGTTGGTGCTGCTCGGCCGCGTCGAGCGGCTTGAGCCAGTGCTCGCGGCGGATCGTCCAGAGTTCGTAGCGGGGTGTGATCTCGCTCGGCCCGCCATCCAGCGTGCCGAGCTTGACCTCGATCTCGTCGGATCCCTCGTCGAAGCAGAACAGCGAGGAGCCGCAGCGCGGGCAGAAGCGGTCTTCGCCCGCCCGGCTGCGCCAGCCGCCCAGCTCGCCCGACAGCGTGACGCGCGCCCGCGGCCAGATCCCGAAGAAGGCGAAGGCCGAGCCCGATTCCTTGCGGCAGGCCTCGCAATGGCAGATCCCGGTGCGCGTCGGCTCGCCCTCGAGCGTGTAGCGGACCTGCCCGCAATTGCAGCCACCGGAGCGTGTCATTGCGAAGCTCGTCCGGTCATCAGACCTGCGCGGGCTTGAAGGTGTCGCAGGCCTGCATCGAGCCGGTCCGGAACCCCGTGCTGAACCAGCGCTGGCGCTGGGCCGATGAGCCGTGGGTGAAGGAATCGGGCACCACCTGCCCGCGCGAGGCCTTCTGCAGCATGTCGTCGCCGATCGCGGCGGCGGTGCGCATGGCTTCCTCGATGTCGCCCGCGTCGATGCGGCCCATCGCCTGGATGTTGTGCGCCCAGACGCCGGCGAAGCAATCGGCCTGCAGTTCGACGCGCACCGAGATCGCGTTCGCCTCCCGCTCGGAGGCGCGCTGCTTCAGTTGGTTGGCCTTGGGCAGGATGCCGAGCAGGTTCTGGATGTGGTGGCCGACCTCGTGGCCGATGACATAGGCATAGGCGAAGTCGCCACCACCGCCGAGCTTGCGCTGCATCTCCTGGAAGAAGGAGAGGTCGAGATAGACGCGCTTGTCGGGCGGGCAGTAGAACGGCCCCATCGCCGACTGGGCCGTGCCGCAGGCCGAGGTCGAGACCCGGTCGAAGATCACCAGCCGTGGCGGCTCGTAGCGCCTGTTGGCCTGCTGCGGCAGAAGCTTGGTCCAGACGTCCTCGTTCTGCGCCAGGACGGCCGAGACGAAGCGCCCCATCTCGTCCTTGGGCGGCCCCGGGGCCGGGCGCGATTCCTGCGTCGGGGCCTGGCGCCCGCCGATGCCGCCGATGAGTTCGGCCCCGCCGATCAGCAACCGCGGGTCGATTCCGAGCGCCCAGCCGACCAGCCCGAGCACGACCATGGTGCCGATGCCCAGGCCGCCGCGCCCGCCGGGCAGCCCGGCGAAATCGCCGCCGCCGCCCCCGCGCCGGTCCTCGACATTCTCGGACTGGCGATAGTCTTCCCACTGCATGCTGTGCGGCCTTGTGATGCGGTTTGGTGCAATCTCGTCTGGCGGACGCTGGAACTCAAGCGCCGATCGAGAACGAGGTATGCAGGCCGATGTTCCGGCTCCCGGCCGCGCTCGACGCTGTCAGTCATATGCATTACAATATGTGCTGTTCGGGAGAAACAAGATGGCATCGAGCGCGCTGGTCCAGACCCGGATCGACCCGGAGGTCAAAGAGCGGGCGGCGGCCGTGCTCGAAGCCGTCGGACTGACCGTGTCCGACGCGGTGCGAATCCTCCTCACGCGAACCGCCAATGAGGGTGCGCTGCCGTTCGAACTCGTCGATCCCATCAAGCAAGATGCATGGTTCCGCGCCAAGGTCCTCAAGGCCCTTGCCGACCCCCGACCCGCCATTCCGCATGACGAGGTCAAGGCGCGCTTTGCCGAGCGCCGTCGGGCTGCCCTGGAGGCGGAGGCCGCGAAAGAGCCGTGAAGCTCGAATGGGGCGCCTTCGCTCTCGCCGATCGAGAGGCGCTCTTTGACTGGATCGCCCGTGATAGTCCCCGTGCTGCAGCGATCGTCGACGAGCGCATCGAAACAGGGATCGAGACCTTGCTCGCACTCCCGCATCGGGGGCGGCCCGGTCGCATCCCCGGGACGCGCGAATTCCTGATCGCCGGCACCTCTTGCATCGCCGCCTACCGCGTCTCGGGCGACACAATCCGCTGCTGCGCCTTCTCCACATGGCCCAGATGTGGCCCGAGGGCCTCCCTTAGCCGGGCTCGTGCCTCGACCTGCCGCTCAGTGATAGCCGCTGTCGGCCTTCACCTTGCCGCGGAAGGTCCAGTAGACGAAGGCCGTGTAGAACAGGATCATCGGCAGCAGGAAGGTCACGCCGATCAGCACGAAGACATGCGAGGAGGGCGCTGCGGCGACATCCCAGATCGTCAGGTCGGGCGGCACCAGATAGGGGTAGTTCGAGATCGCCAGCCCCAGGAAGCACAGCACGAAGATCGCGATCGTCAGGGCAAACGGCGTGAACTCGTGCCGGCCGTGCAGGCGCCGCCAGGCGAGAAAGCCGCACAGCGTCGTCAGCACCGGGAACGGCCAGAGCAGCGCCATGTTGCGCCAGGTGAACCAGCGCTCCGCGATGCGCGGATGGGCGTAGGGCGTCCACAGCGAGACGATGAGCGCAAACGCCAGCAGCCCCAGCAGCAAGACCTTCGCCTGCGCGCGGGCGCGCTCGGCGACGCGGCCCTCCGTCTTGTAGATCAGCCAGGTCGCGCCCAGCAGCGCATAGCCGACGACGACGCCCGCCCCGCACATCAGCGTGAACGGCGTGAACCAGTCGAAGGGCCCGCCGGCGAACTGCCGGTCGACCACGGTGATGCCCTGGATCATCCCGCCCAGGATCAGGCCCTGCGAAAACGCCGCCACCGTCGATCCGAGCCAGAAGGCGAGGTCCCAGACCTTGTGCTTGGGCTTGGCGACCCAGCGGAACTCGAAGGCGACGCCGCGGAAGATCAGCGCCAGCAGCATCAGCGTCACCGGCAGGTAGAAGGCCGGCATGATGATGGCGTAGGCGGTCGGAAAGGCGACCCAGAGCCCGCCTCCGCCCAGCACCAGCCAGGTCTCGTTGCCGTCCCAGAACGGTGCGACGGAGTTCATCATCTGGTCGCGCTCGCCTTCGTCGCGCGTCGTCGGAAACAGGATGGCAATGCCCAGGTCGAAGCCGTCGAGCACGACATAGAGCAGCACGGCAGTGCCGATCAGGCCGGCCCAGATGACGGGGAGATACCATTCCATGCGGGTCTCTCCTCAGCTCGCGGGCTGGATGCGGTCGTCGCCGGGGTTGCCGTCGCCGAAGAGATCGGAGGCCGGCGCCTGCGCCGCCTTGAGCGGGCGCTGCGAGGGCTGCTCGGGCGGGTCCTGCAGCGTGATCGCATCCGGCCCCTTGTCGATCAGCCGGTTGATCAACAGCACGCCGGCCGAGAACACCACGCAGTAGACGCAGACGAACAGCGCCAGCGAGATCGCGACTTGGCCCGTCGTGATCGGCGAGATCGCGTCCTTGGAGCGCAGCACCCCGGTGGCGATCCAGGGCTGACGGCCGACCTCGGTGACGAACCAGCCGGCCAGGATCGCGACGAAGCCGAAGGGCCAAGTGTACTGCGCAACCCAGAGCCAGCGCCGCTCCTCGAAGACGCGCCCCCGCCACCACAGCCAGGCGCCGAGCCAGCCGAAGGCGATCATAAACACGCCGATGCCGACCATGATCCGGAAGCCGAAGAAGGGAATCTTCACCGGCGGCCTGTCCTCGATTGCGAAATCGTTCAGGCTCGGGAAGAGGGCGTCCATGCTGCCATGCGTCAGCAGGCTCGCAAGGCCGGGAATGGCGATCTCGAAGCGGTTGACCCCCTTCTCCTCGTCAGGCCAGGCAAACAGCACCAGCGGCGCCGGTTTCGACGAATCCCAATGCGCCTCGATCGCGGCGAGCTTGGCCGGCTGGTACTTGGCGGTGTCCTCGCCATGCCGGTGACCGATCACCGCCTGCAGCGGCGCCGTCAGCGCGATCATCAGGATCGCCATGCGCACCATCGTGCGCGCCGATTCGGTGCTGTGGCCGACGAGCAAATGGCGCGCGCCCGTCGCCAGCACGACGAAGGCGGTCGTCAGATAGGCCGCCGTCATCATGTGCATGAAGCGCATCGGAAAGGTCGGGTTGAAGATGATCTGCAGCCAGTCGACCGGATAGGCGATGCCGTCGCGCATCTCATGGCCGGTCGGGTACTGCATCCAGCTGTTGGCCGAGAGGATCCAGAACCCCGACAGCGCCGTGCCGCCGGCGACAATGCAGGCGGAGAGGAAATGCAGCCAGGGCGGCACGCGCTTCCAGCCGAACAGCATCACGCCGAGGAAGGACGCTTCCAGGAAGAAGGCGGTGAGCACCTCGTAGCCGATGATCGGGCCGATGACGTTGCCGACCACCTGCGAGAACCGGCTCCAGTTCGTGCCGAACTGGTAGGACAGCACGATGCCGGAGACGACGCCCATCGCGAAGGAGACGGCGAAGATCTTGGTCCAGAACCGCGCCAGCGTGTGGAACTTCACGTCGCCGGTCTTCAGCCAGAGCCCGAGCAACGTCGCGATATAAGCCGAGAGCCCGATCGTGAAGGCCGGGAAGACGATGTGGAAGGACACGGTGAACGCGAACTGGATCCGCGAGAGCAGAAAGGCATCGATCACCATGGCAGCACTCCTTCGAACCCCGCCACCTCACCATGCGAAGCGCGAGCATCCTGCCCAAGCCTACGCTTGATCCGTCAGCGTCGCATGATCATTCTGTACGTCAGCGCTATGACAGATTGTCCAAGGCCGCCTTCAGTGCCCTGATGTCACGCCAGGCCAGGCGCTTCTGCAGCGGCTGGCGCAGCAGATAGGCCGGATGCAGCGTCGCCATCGCCCGGATGCGCCGCGTGCCGGTGTCGTATTCCTGCCATTTCCCGCGCGAGGCCAGGATGCCGGAGAGCCCGAGCAGCCCCTGGGCGGAGGGGCCGCCGATGCAGAGCAGGATGTCGGGGTCGGCGAGCTGGATCTGGCGCTGGATGAAGGGCAGGCAGATCGCCACCTCTTGCGGGGTTGGCGTGCGGTTGCCGGGCGGCCGCCAGGGCAGGAGATTGGCGATGTAGACGTCGTCCTTGCGGTTCAGCCCGATGGCGGCGAGCATCCGGTCGAGCAATTGTCCCGAGCGCCCGACGAAGGGCAGGCCGACGCGATCCTCGTCGGCGCCCGGCGCCTCGCCGACGATCATGACGCGCCCGTTCGGGTTGCCGTCGGCAAAGACGAGGCTCTTGGCGGTCGCCTTCAGGGCGCAGCCCTCGAAACGGGCGAGCGCCTCCTTCAGTGCCTCCAGCGTCATCGCCTCCTGCGCCAGCGTGCGGGCGCTCAGGGCGGCATCGTCCGGAGCGGTCGCGGCGGCGGCGTTGGGACGCAGGCTCGCCGGCGCCGGCTGGCCGGCACGCGGCGGCAGAACGGGGCGGGGGCGCGGGGCCTCGCTCGCGGCCGGCGCCGCAAAATGGTCATGCGTGACCTCGTCCAGCGCCTCGGTGATGCCCATCTCGGCATACCAGGCGACGAGCTCGGCAGGATCGGGCGCGGCGGTCAGGGACATCGCGCTCCTTTAACACGCCGGCGCGGGACATCGCGAGCCGCCGCGGTTGCAAATTGAACCGCGCGCTTGGATAGAGGATTTCCAGAGTGTCGCCCGGTCCGCCTTGTCGGCGCCAGGCAGATAGTTTATATGTAAACTAATTGGCTTTGAGGCTGGGGCGGCGTCCCGGGCGCAGGCCTTCGGAGGGCAGCATGGATCTCGAACAGGCACGGGCCGAACCGCGCGAGAGCATGGACTACGACGTCGTCATCGTCGGCGCGGGCCCCGCCGGCCTCGCCGCGGCGATCCGTCTCAAGCAGCTCGACGAGAACGTCTCCGTCGTCGTCGTCGAGAAGGGCGCCGAGGTCGGCGCGCATATCCTGTCAGGGGCGGTGATCGATCCCTCGGGTCTCGATGCGCTCCTGCCCGACTGGCGGCAGGACGAAGCCCGCCCGCTGACCACCGAGGTCAGCGAGGACATCTTCTACTTCCTGACCGAGCCCAACGGCCTCCGCCTGCCGAATGTCGGCATGCCCAAGCTGATGAACAACCACGGCAATTTCGTCGGCTCGCTCGGGCTGGTGACGAAGTATCTCGCGGGCCGCGCCGAGGCGCTGGGCGTCGAAATCTATCCGGGCTTCGCCGCTGCCGAGCTGCTCTTCAACGAGGATGGTTCCGTCGCCGGCGTCGCCACCGGCGACATGGGCATCGCCAAGGACGGCACGGTCTCCGAGCGCTTCACCCGTGGCATGGAGCTGCGCGGCCGCTATACCCTGCTGGGTGAAGGCGTGCGCGGCTCGCTCGCGAAGATCGCGATCCGACAATACGGCCTCGACGCCGGCCGCGAGCCGCAGAAATACGGCATCGGCCTGAAGGAGATCTGGCAGGTCAAGCCGGAGAAATTCGTCAAGGGCCGGGTCCAGCACTCCTTCGGCTGGCCGCTCGACAGCCGCACCGGCGGCGGCTCCTTCCTCTATCACTTCGACGAGAATCTGGTCACCGTCGGCTTCGTCGTCCATCTCAACTACGAGAACCCGACACTCTCGCCCTTCGACGAGTTCCAGCGCTTCAAGACCCATCCGCTGATCCGCGACCTGTTCGAGGGTGGAAAGCGCCTGTCCTACGGCTCGCGCGCGATCACCGAAGGCGGCTGGCAGTCGGTGCCGAAGCTGACCTTCCCCGGCGGCGCGCTGATCGGCTGCTCGGCCGGCTTCGTCAATGTGCCTCGCATCAAGGGCAGCCACAACGCCATCACCTCGGGCATGCTGGCGGCCGAGAAGCTCGTGCCGGCGCTGGCCGCCGGCCGCGCGCATGACGAGGTCGTCGAGATCGAGAACGAGTGGCGGGACGGGCCGATCGGCGACGATCTCAAGCCGGTGCGCAACGTCAAGCCGCTCTGGTCCAAATACGGCACGCTGCTCGGCATCGGGCTCGGCGGCATCGACATGTGGCTCAACCAGCTCTTCGGCTGGTCGCCCTTCGGCACGCTGAAGCATGGCAAGCCCGACCATGCGACGCTGAAACCGCTGAGCGAGGTCAGGCCGATCGTCTACCCGAAGCCCGACGGCAAGATCTCCTTCGACAAGCTCTCCTCGGTCTTCCTCTCCTCGACCAATCACGAGGAAGACCAGCCGGCGCATCTGAAGCTGACCGACCCCTCGATCCCGATCGCGAAGAACCTGCCGCTCTTTGGCGAGCCGGCGCGGCTCTACTGCCCGGCCGGCGTCTACGAGGTGGTCTACAAGGATGCCGAGGCGAAGACCGAGCCGCGCTTCGTGATCAACGCGCAGAACTGCGTCCACTGCAAGACCTGCGACATCAAGGATCCCGCCCAGAACATCACCTGGACGGTGCCCGAGGGCGGCGGCGGACCGGGCTACGCGAATATGTGAGGCGGCCGCTCGTAGCAGCCGGACGTGAAAAAGGGGGCGTGCCGGCTGGCGCGCCCCCTTTGGTCCGCGCCGGCGGGAGCCGGCGTCAGGACGATCAGCCCTTGCGGGTCACGGCCGGAGCCGGCTTCTGCGGCTGGGCGCAGCCGGCGGCGAAGCCGGCGAGCAGGGCGACGGCGGCAAAGCTGAGAACGAGCTTCTTCATGGATCAGGTCCTGTCCGAATCGTCAGTATGAGAGGCAGCGATATTACTTAGCCTGCGAATTCCTGCCGGATCGATAACGAAAGCTGTCTGACGCTACGTCGCGGCAAGGTTTTGCCGCACTGTGACATGCCGGCTACGCGCCGGCGCCAATCGGCGGCCGCGAGGCTTGCCCGCCTGCCTGGAAACGGCCATCTTGCCGGCTTAGGCGAAGCGGTCGCGGTCGCGCGGATCGACCACGCCTCTCGCGCGTGGCGCGGTGGCGGACCCAGGGAGAATGGCAGTCGTGGGATCTGGAATGAAAAGCCGTGGCCCGATCACGGCGGCTGTCTTGGCATTGCTGATGGCCCTCCCGGTGGGGGCTGCGGCTCAGGGCGCGACCGCGCGCAGCCAAGAGGCGCGCAGCCAAGACCGCCTCGACACCGCCGAAAGCCTCGAGGGCAATTATCTCGCGGCGATCGTCGCCGGCGCGGGGCGCGATCTCGGTGCGGCCGCCGTCTATCTGCGCGAGGCGATCAAAGGCGACCCCCAGAACAATGATCTGCTGGAGCGCGCCTTCGTCGCCTTCCTGGCCGACGGCGCCATGCCGGACGCCTTCCGGGCCGCCGACAAGCTGATTCAGCGCGATCCCACCAACGGCCTCGCCCAGCTCGCCATCGGCATCCGCGCGCTGAAGCAGAAGAACTACCAGACTGCCCGCAACCACCTGCAGCGCGGCGGCCGCGGCCGCGCGGCCGACATCACCGCGACGCTGCTCTCCGCCTGGTCGCAACTCGGCTCGGGCCAGCCTACCCGCGCCATCGAGACGCTGGAGCGGTTGAAGGGCGAGGCGTCCTACAACCTCTTCCGGGATTATCATGCCGGCCTGATCCTCGACGCCGCCGGCCGCAAGGCCGATGCCGAGAAGCGCCTCAAGGCGGCCTATGATTCGGAGAAGACGACGCTGCGCCTCGTCGATCTCTGGGCCCGGATGCAGGCCCGCAACGGCGATTTCGATGGCGCCGCCGTGACCTATGCCGAATTCGACCGGCTTCTGCCGAACCACCCGATCGTCCGCGATGGCCTCGCCAAGGTCGCGGCGCGGCAGACGCCGCCGCGTCAGGTCGGCACGGCCCAGCAGGGTGCCGCCGAGGTGCTCTACGGCCTCGCCAGCGCCGGCAACCGCCAGGGCGACGAGGCGGCCGCGCTGCTCTATCTGCGTCTGGCCATCTATCTCGATCCCAACCACGACCTCGCCATCCTGACGCTGGGCGACATCCTGGAGCGCGCCCGCCAGCCCGAGGATGCCGTCGCCGTCTACGAGAAGATGCCGGCCACCTCGCCGCTGCGGCCCAATGCCGAGATCCAGGCCGGCCTCGCGCTGGAGAATCTCGGCCGCCCCGAGGAGGCGGTGAAGCATCTCAACGCCCTGATCGCCGAGCGGCCCGACGACATCGACGCGCTCTCGGCGCTCGGCAACGTCTACCGCTCGCGCAAGATGTTCGAGGAGGCCGCCGCCACCTACGACAAGGCGATCGGCAAGCTCGCCTCGCCCGGCCGCGCGAACTGGGACCTGTTCTATTTCCGGGGCATCGCCCGCGAGCGCATCAAGCGCTGGCCCGAGGCCGAGGCCGATCTGCGCAAGGCGCTCGAACTCCTGCCCGAGCCGCTGGGCCGTGAGCGCGCGCTGGTGCTGAACTATCTCGGCTATTCGCTGGTCGACCAGAACCTGAAGCTCGACGAGGCGCTGGGGATGCTGCGCCGCGCCGTCGAGCTGCGCCCGCGCGACGGCTACATCATCGATTCGCTCGGCTGGGCCTATTATCGCCTCGGCCGCTACACCGAGGCGCTGCGCGAGCTCGAGCGCGCCGTCGAGCTGCGCCCCTCCGACCCGGTGATCAACGACCATCTCGGCGACGTCTACTGGAAGGTCGGGCGCCGTCTCGAGGCCGGCTTCCAGTGGAACCACGCCCGCGACCTCAATCCCGAGCCCGAGGATCTCGTCAAGATCAAGCGCAAGATCGAGCGCGGTCTGGAGGACGGCCCCTCCGCCAACGCCGTTGAGCCGAAGGACGCTGCCGAACCGAAGAAGGACGGCGGCTGAGGGTGTCGCTGTCGCGTCGGACGGCAGCCTGGACGGCTTCGCTGGCATGCCCGCACCGCTGACCACCCGCGCCCGTGCCAAGATCAACCTGACCCTGCGCGTGCTCGGCCGCCGCGCGGACGGCTATCACGAGCTCGAAAGCCTGGTCGCCTTCGCCGGCACGGGCGACGCCCTCTCGCTGGAACCTGGCCCTGAGCTGACCCTCACCATCGACGGCCCGCGCGGGCAGGGGCTGCCGGTCGACGAGAGCAACCTGATCCTGCGCGCGACGCGGGCGCTCGAAGCCGAGACGGGCCCACTGCGCAGCGGCGCCTTCCATCTCGTCAAGCGCCTGCCGGTGGCCTCTGGCATCGGCGGCGGTTCGGCCGACGCCGCCGCCGCGCTGCGCCTGCTCGCCCGGCTGAACGGGCTGTCTCCCGACGATCCCGCCCTGCTGCGGGCGGCGGCGAAAACGGGCGCCGATGTGCCCGTCTGCCTCGCCTCCCGCGCCCGCATCATGGCCGGCATCGGCGAGCATCTCGGTCCGCCGCTCGCCCTGCCGCCGCTTTTCGCGCTGCTGGTCAATCCCGGTGTGCCCGTCGAGACCGCGGCGGTGTTCCAGGCGCTGGGCCTGCAGCCGGGGCAGATGCACGGTTCCCTTGCGAGCCCTCATCCTGAGGAGGCCGCTTCAGCGGCCGTCTCGAAGGAGGCTCCAGCAGGCTCCGGAACCTCCGCGACCATCCTTCGAGACGCGCTCCTGCGGAGCGCTCCTCAGGATGAGGACTCGGCTGGGATCCGGTTGGATCGCGCCTCCCTGCTCGACGCCCTCAGCGCTGCCGGCAACGACCTCGAAGCCCCCGCCCGCCGCGTCGCGCCCGTCATCGACACGGTGCTCGCCGCCCTGCGGGCCCGGCCCGGCTGCCGCCTCGCCCGCATGTCCGGTTCGGGCGCGACCTGCTTTGCCCTCTTCGACGACTGCCGCCAGAGCGCGGCGGCGGGGCGGGCGCTGGTGCGGGAGCAGGCGGGGTGGTGGGTCAAGCCGACCGTCTTGCGCTGAGAGACGGCGGGCGGGCGGCGGCACCGGTTGCCGCGACGCGCCCCCATCCGTAATCTCGTCCGCGACGTGGCGAAGCTGCGGAGTGAACCACCACAACAGGGGCCGTCTCATGCGTCTCATGCTGGTTCTGGTCCTGATGGTCGCGGCCTTCGCCGCGCGTGCCGCGACGCTGGACGATGCGATCGCCGCCTGGCTCGCCGATGATGACGCCCAAGCGCTGCCCGCCCTGTCGGCGCTGGCCCGGGCCGGCGATGACGATGCGATGCTGGCCCTGGGCGTCATCGAGCCCCGTGCCTGGGAGGGGCCCTATGTCCTGGGGCTGGAGCGCGCGCAGCGCATCGCGTTGCTGCGCCGGCCGGGCGGTCTCTCCGGCGAGAGCTGGCTTGCGGGCGTCACGGCCCGCCGGCCCTTGGCGGAGGCGTTCCTCCAGGCCCGGCAGAAGGGCGATCCCTGGCCTTTAATGGCGCTGGGCCAGGCCGATGCGGCGCGCAGCGCGCTGGCCATGGCCTTCAACCAGAACCCGTCTTCGCTCGCCGAAAGCGATCGGCAGACGGAGATTCCCGACGCGCTGCGCGGCCTGGTCTGGCGGGGCGCCGCCCTGCGCCTGTCGCGAACAGCCTATCCGACCCCGCCCTCGCCGGATGTCGAGCGGCGCCTGCGTGGGGTCATCGCACAGGCCTTTGCGCCGGAATGGAGCGGCAGCCTCCAGCAGATGCTGCTCTTCAGCGTCGAGCCGGACCTGGGTGTCGGCATCCCCGTGCCCCAGGCGGCCAGTCTGGCCGGTCGCGTCCTGCGTCAGGGGCGTCTCCTGGCTGAAGGCGACACCCGTTTCAGGAGCGCATCCGCGCCGGCCCGCGACCGGGCGCTGGCGGCGGCGCGGAGCCTCCTGACCACGGCTCCGGAGGCCGCCGCCGTCCGGCAGTTCTGCAGGGCGTCCTGTGAACAGACGCTCGACAGCTGCGTGGAAACCCTCTGGTCGTTGACGGGTGGCGCCGACGCGCAGGCCCATCTCCACACCCCCCTCGATGCGCTGATCCCCCAGCACCGCTATGTCGGCAGCCCGCGCCATCGCAGCGACATGATCCGGATGGCGCAGAAGCGGTTCAAGACAGCCCCGCCCGGCATCGACGCCTGCGCGTCGAAGCTCGTCTTCGGCGGGTGAGGGCGCCCTGGCGCGCGGCGTCGGCGTCAACATGTGCTCCCGACCCGTTGCGGACGGTCGTTGCTTCGTGGTTGCATGGGGTGCGTCGAGACGGGGAGTCTTGCAGATGCGACGGCTACGGTTCGCGGCTCTCGTGATGGTGCTCCTGTTCGGGGCCGACCGGGCTGCGGCGGCCTCCGGCGCGCGATGCGAGCTGAAGGGCAATTTCGACGGCGCGCCCGTTCCAGGCGCGGCAGCAACCGGCATTGTTCGCATCGGCGCTCCGCTCGCGCTGGACCTGTTTGGTGCCAATCCGACGCACAAGGTGCTGATCAGCCTGACCTCCACGACCACGGGCGCCAGCTTGTCGGTCAGCCTGGGGGACGTGCAGGGGAACGCGGAGCTTTTCCTGGAAACCGGGCTCGGCGCGACCCTGCTCACCATGACGGTCGACGGCACCTACGGTGATCGAAAGATCGATGGCCTGTCGCTGCTTTGCATCGCGGCGCCCTGAGAACGGACCTGCCCGGGATTGTCGTTGCCGGCCTGTTGGCTGTCGGCTCCCAGCCTCCCCCGGGCATAACCCCGCCCCCTTATCCCCGCGCTTCGCACCCATGCCTATGCTGCCTGCGCTGCACCCGACCAAGGGGGCTGTCGCGAGGCATCGTGCGGCCGGGTGTGGTGGCGGGTTTCGGGAGGCGTCGCCGT
>CALRYW010000025.1:0-51746 GCA_943372485.1 Allobosea thiooxidans | reverse complement strand
CCGAGGGACGCGTCCTCGACCTCGGGCAGGTACTTCGACGGGTCGGTCTCCAGCGCTTCCAAGAAGATGCCGTCCCGGGTGATCTTGCCCTTGGCCTGACGATCGGCCGAGCAGGAGACGCCGAGTCCGATCGGCAGCGAGGCGCCATGGCGCGGCAGGCGGATGACGCGGACGTCATGGCAGAAATACTTGCCGCCGAACTGCGCGCCGACGCCCAGCGACTGGGTGAGCTTGTGGATCTCCTCCTCCATGGCGAGGTCGCGGAAGGCGTGGCCGCTGGCTGAGCCCTGCGTCGGCAGCGCGTCGAGATATTTCGTCGAGGCGAGCTTGACCGTCTTCAGGTTCTGTTCGGCCGAGGTGCCGCCGATGACGATGGCGAGGTGGTAGGGCGGGCAGGCGGCGGTGCCGAGCGTGAGGATCTTCTCCTTCAGGAAGGCGATCATGCGCTCCTTCGTCAGCAGCGAGGGCGTCGCCTGGAACAGGAAGGTCTTGTTGGCCGAGCCGCCGCCCTTGGCGACGAAGAGGAACTTGTAGGCGTCCTCGCCATGACCCTTGCCTTCGGCGTAGATGTCGATCTGCGCGGGCAGGTTGGTCGCCGTGTTCTTCTCCTCGAACATCGACAGGGCTGCGACCTGCGAATAGCGCAGGTTGCGCTTGAAATAGGCGTCGGCGACGCCCTCGCCGAGCGCCTCCTCGTCCTCGCCCTCCGTCCAGACGCGGCGGCCTTTCTTGCCCATGATGATGGCGGTGCCAGTGTCCTGGCACATCGGCAGCACGCCGCCGGCGGCGATGTTGGCGTTCTTCAGCAGGTCGTAGGCGACGAATTTGTCGTTCGAAGTCGCCTCGGGATCGTCGAGGATCTTGCCGAGCTGGGCGAGATGGCCCGGCCGCAGCAGGTGGTTGATGTCGATGAAGGCCTGCTCGCTGAGACGACGGATCGCCTCGCGTGACACGTTCAGCACCTCGCGGTCGGCGATTTTCTCGATGGAGACGCCCTCGCTGCCGAGACAGCGATAGGGCGTCTCGTCTGGTCCGAGCGGGAAGAGATCGACATGGGTATAGGCCATTGGCGGCACTCCGGCATGCAACGACGTTCCCCTCGCCCTGCGGGCGGGAGCGTTGCGCAAGCGAATAGCCGATGTTGCGATCTGGTCAAATGCAAGACGGCGGGCGAGCGCGGTCCCGCGACCGGCAGAGCCCTGTTCAGGCAGCCTGCGCCGCCGATTCCGACAGGATCGCGTAGATCGCTGAGGGGTCGCGAACGGCACGCACCTGTTCGAGGACCGACGGGTTCCGCAGCACGCGGGCGACACGGGCGAGCGCCTTCAGATGGTCCGCTCCGGCCCCCTCGGGCGCGATCAGAACGAAGATGATGTCGACGGGCTGCCCGTCGAGCGCGTCGAAGTCGATCGGCTTTTCTGTTCGGGCGAACAGCCCGACGAGCCGGTCGATCCCGGCCATCCGGCCATGGGGAATCGCGATGCCCTCGCCGATGCCGGTCGAGCCGAGTCGCTCCCGCTGGAGCAGCGCCTCGAACAGGTCGCGCTCGGGCAGGCCGGTGAGCTGCGCGGCATGCTGGGCGAGTTCCAGCAAGGCCTGCTTCTTGCCGTTCGCCCGCAGCGGGGAAATCACCGCCGCGGGGCTCAGGAGATCGATCAGCGTCATGCGCCAGTCCATGCATGTCCCATGCCGCTCAATCCAACATGCGGCAGGGTCAAGGTTCGGGCCCGCGCGGAACTCCGCCAGACCTATGACAGCGACGCCGGAGGATCGATCCAGCCGATGTTGCCGTCGCGGCGGCGGTATACGACGTTCATCCGTCCATGGCCAGCATGGCGGAACATCACGACCGGGGCGCCGGTCAGATCGAGTTCTGCGACGGCGTCGCTCACCGTCATCACATGCAGCGATTTGGTGGATTCCGCCACGATAACCGGGTTGTCGCCGACCCCATCGACGTCGAGCTCCTCAATTTCCTCATCGGGAGCCGCGATCACATAGCTGGGGATTTCGAGTGCGGGCTCGCGCCCGTTGGCACTGGCCGAGCGATCCTTGAGCCGTCGCTTGTAGCGACGCAGGCGCTTCTCGATGCGCTCCGCCATCTTGTCGAGGCTGGCATAGGCATCGTGCGCCGTACCGGACGCCTCGAGCGTGATGCCCGACGACAGATGCAGCACGCCGTCCGTCTTGAACGCCGTCCCGTCCTTGCCGACGGTCACATGCCCCTGGTAGCCACCTTCGTAATATTTGCCGAGAGCGGCGGCGACACGGGCCTCGGCCTGGCCGCGCAGGGCCTCGCCGACATCGAGGTTCTTGCCGGAGATTCGCAAGCTCATGGAGTGCTTCCCCTTGTTAGCCACGGTCAGGACATCGACCGTCTTAGGGAGCTAAGAACTCGCTACTGCGTCTGTCAATGATATGGCCCAAAGCCGTCGCAAAGGTGGCACGGCCTCGTCAGCGGCTGCCCATGGCCATGGCGATCTTCTCGCGCCGGCGCTCCATAGAGGACGGAATCCGGAGGGATTCGCGGTACTTCGCGACGGTGCGGCGGGCAATGTCGATGCCGCCCTCCTTCAGGCGGGCGACGATCGCGTCGTCGGAAAGGACGTCGGCGGGGGCCTCGTCATCGATCATCTGCCGGATGCGGAAGCGCACCGCCTCGGCGGAATGCGCCTCACCATAGCCGGTGGCGGCGATGGCGGCGGAAAAGAAGTACTTCATCTCGAAGACGCCGCGCGAGCAAATCAGATATTTGTTCGAGGTCACGCGCGAGACGGTGGATTCGTGCATCCCGATCGCGTCCGCGACGGTCTTCAGGTTGAGCGGGCGCAGATGTTCGACGCCATGGGCGAAGAAGCCGTCCTGCTGGCGGACGATCTCACTGGCGACTTTCAGGATGGTCCTGGCCCGCTGTTCGAGCGAGCGCGTCAGCCAGTTGGCCGTCTGCAGGCATTCGGCGATGAAGGCCTTCTCCTCGTCGCTGCGCACCGCCTTGGAGACGCGCGCATGGTAGGTCTGGTTGATCAGCACCCGGGGCAACGTGTCGGGGTTGAGATCGACCAGCCAGGAACCGTCCGGAGCGGCCCGGATGAAGACGTCCGGGACCACGGTTTCCGCCGTCGAGCCGCCGAAACCGCGGCCCGGCTTCGGGTCGAGGCGCCGGATCTCGGCGACCATGTCGGCGATGTCCTCGTCGTCGACCCCGCACAGCCGCTTAAGGGCCGCGAAATCGCGCTTGGCCACGAGGTGGAGATTGGCGACGAGTGTCCGCATCGCGGGGTCGAGCCGGTCGCGGTCGCGCAGCTGGATCGACAGGCACTCGGCCACGTCGCGGGCCGCGACGCCCGAGGGATCGAAGCCCTGGACGATGCGCAGCACGTCCTCAACGCGCGCGACGGAGACGCCGAGCCGCTCGGCGATGTCGGGAACGGGCTCGCCGAGATAGCCGGCATCGTCGACAGCATCGATCAGATGCCGGCCGATCAGCCGCTCGACGGGGTCGTGGACGGCGAGATCGAGCTGGGCGCTTAGGTGATCATGCAGTGACGCCTCGGCTGCGAGGCTGCCTTCGAACCCGTCCGGCCCCTCCTCGAAGGACCCGCCGGAGCCGCCATAGGCGCCGCCGATGATCGGCAGGCTGTCGGCACCGCTGCTCTCGAGCCGGGCAACCGTCGGCTGCTCGCTCTGGAAGACGTTGTCGAGGCCGGTGCCGAGACGGTTTTCCATGCCCTCCTGGCTGTTGAGGCTCTCGGCCCGCTCGTAGCTCTCGGCGTCGGCCGCGTGGGAGCCCTCGGCGACATGGCTCTGGAGGGGCCCCTCGGATGTGTCGTCGCGCTCGAGCAGCGGATTGCGCTCGAGTTCACCCTCGACGAAATTCTGGAGTTCGAGATGCGACAATTGCAGAAGCTTGATCGCCTGCAGCAGCTGCGGCGTCATCACCAGGGACTGGCCCTGGCGGAGCTCCATGCGCGGCATCATCGCCATGCGCTTGCGACCTTCCCACTCCGCACGCCGGAAACGGCACGCTTCTTGCTTGGAGTAGGAGCCTAGCGCTGTCGCGCCCGCTCGTCAAAGGCCTTGCTCCGCTATGACCTCGTGAGGTTAATGCGCTGCAACAAAATTGCGCAAGTGCGAAATCGGCCAAGCGACCGGAGCCGGTGGAACGGTCACCGGGCTGGCCCGCGAACGCAGCGGCAGGGCCTGGCGGCTAGAGGCGGAAATCTTCGCCCAGATAGACGCGCCGGACATCCGGATTGGCGATGATCTCGGCCGGAGAGCCCTCGGTCAACACACGTCCCGAATGGATGATGTAGGCCCGGTCCACCAGACCGAGCGTTTCGCGAACGTTGTGGTCGGTGATCAGTACGCCGATGCCGCGATCGGTCAGCTGCCGCACCAGGGCCTGGATGTCGCCGACCGCGATCGGGTCGATGCCGGCGAAAGGCTCGTCGAGCAGGATGAAGGAGGGCTTTCCGGCCAGCGCCCGGGCGATCTCGCAGCGCCGCCGCTCGCCGCCGGACAGCGCGATCGAGGGCGCCTTGCGCAGGCGGGCGATGGTGAACTCCTCGAGCAGCTGGTCGAGCTGGCGCTCGCGCTCCTTGCGATCAGGCTCGACCACTTCGAGCACCGCGCGGATGTTGTCCTCGACGCTCAACCCCCGGAAGATGGAGGCCTCCTGCGGCAGGTAGCCGATGCCCAGTCGCGCGCGCTGATACATCGGCAATTGGGTGATGTCGTTGCCTTCGAGCGAGATGGTGCCGAGATCGGCGGCGACCAGGCCGGTGATCATGTAGAAGATCGTGGTCTTGCCCGCGCCGTTGGGCCCGAGCAGGCCGACCGCCTCGCCCTGGCGGAGATAGAGACTGGCGTCGCTGACGACCATGCGCCCGCCATAGCTCTTGCGCAGCCCGCTGACGGCGAGAATGCCCTGACCGCCGATGGCAACGGCCTCCGGCGCCGATGACGGCGTTTCGGCAGCAGTGGAGCGGCCGAACAGGCGGCTCATGAGCCCTGCCCCGCGGCGATGGATCGGAGGCGCAGACGGGGCGGGCGCCGTCTCGGATTGCGGCATGTCGGTGATCGTCACGGTGGAGGACTGCGCCTGGCCTGGGTAGATTGCGGCAGGAGGCCCCGGCGCGCGGCGCCAGAGCAGCGGATTGTCAGTTGGTGGGCGTGGCGGGCTTGGCGCCGGCTGTGCCCTTGTTGGCCTCGGCCGCGTTGGGCACGAAGAAGCCCTGGACGCGACCACCCTTGGTGGTCTCGACATTGGCAATGCCGGTGACCGTGTTGTAGGTCAGCTTCTCGCCACGGGTGATGTTGGGGCCGTCGTTGAGCGCGACGTTGCCGGTCATCACCACAGTGTTGTTGGCGCGGTCGAAGACGGCGTGGTCGGAGGTGGCGGCCTGCGTCTTCGAGACGACGGTCACCGGCCCCTTGCATTCGATGCGCTTGATCGAGCTGTCATTGCCCTGGCCGGGCGCAGCCGTCGGCGTCGCAGCCGCCGGCCTGGCGCCGGCAGCCTGGCCGCTGCGGCCCTCGTAGAACACCGTCATGATCGAGCAGCGCACGGTCGTCTCGCCCTGCACGGCCACGACATTGCCGCTGAAGACCGCGCGGTTTTCCTTGTCGAGCACATCGAGCTTGTCGGCATCGATCTTGATCGGCTCCTTGCTGTCACCGCCCAGCCCGCCGAGCGGCGAGCTCGCCCCGGCACCGCCGCGTGCCTTCGCCTGCGCCACCGCCTCCTGCGGGACGGAGGCCAGCATCAGGATCGCAAAGGCGGTCGCGAAAGCCCCGACACGTCCGCCGGAGGCGCCGAGCCGAGTGCGCGGTGAAGCTGCCTGCATGATCACTGTCCCGTCCCGTTCTTCTGACCACCAGCCGCTGTTGCCTGCGCCGGCCGGAGCAATTCGAGCGCAGGCGTGCTGCCTTCCCGCTCGGGGCCCGCGATGGTGCCCGCCGGAGCGTTGGGGATGAAGGCGCGGACCCGCCCCTGGAAGACGATCAGCGCGCCGTTATCCTTCACGTCGAGCGAATCCGCATCGACCGTCGTGGTGCCCAGACTGACCTTGACCGGCTCCTTCGACACGACCGTCCCGCCCTTGAAGTCGACATCGGCCGTCCGCATGCGGATGTCGTGGCCGTTCTCGGTCCTGACATGGACGTCGTCGACGAGCCGCAGCTTTTCCTTCTGCGTATCAAACAGGCCGCTCCTGGCGTTGACGGTGACCCAGCCCTCACGCTCCATCTGGAGCCGCGCGGTCAGTGTCTGCAGCTCGACCTGCGTCGGGTTGCGGATTTCCTGAAGCGCCGCTTCGGCGGTCACCTCATAAGGGCGGTTGTCCTTGCGATAGCCCGACAGCCGCGGCGCATCCATCTTGACCTTGCCGCCGGAAATGCCGACCGCGCCCAGCGACAAGCTCGAAACTCCGTTCAGCGGATGGAGGAACGGAGTCACGATCAGGGCCAGCACGGCCACCGTTGCGCTGATGGGGATGGCCCGGCGCAGGAAGCGGACGAGCCGGGTGTGCCGGCGTGCCGCCCCGAAGGCGGCCTGACGTCTTGCACCCGGCACGCCGACGCGGGCCGTTGGCCAGTCATGAGAAGTCATTGCCACAGTCATGCCCCGCGCAATGGCAGTCGCTAACGGCTTTTTCGTGTCGAACAGCGCACGCCCCCGCACCGCTCATCCGTCGCGAGACTGACGCAAGATGCCTTCGAAATTGTCAAGTATGAGCAAAAATGTCGGTTTCCGGCCACCCGGCCAGATCGAGCTCGGCCCGGTGGGGAAGGAACTGGAAACAGGCTCGCGCGAGATCGGTCCGGCCCTCGCGGGCGAGCATGATCTCGAGCCGCTGCTGAAGCGCGTGCAGATGCAGCACGTCCGAGGCGGCGTAGGTCAGCTGGGCTTCGCTCAGCGTCTCGGCGCCCCAGTCCGAGGATTGCTGCTGCTTGGAGAGCTCGATCCCGAGCAGCTCCCGCACCAGATCCTTCAGCCCGTGCCGGTCCGTATAGGTGCGGGCGAGCTTCGAGGCGATCTTGGTGCAGTAGACCGGGCCGGTCACGACGCCGAAGGCCTGGCGGAGGACCGCGATGTCGAAGCGCGCATAGTGGAACAGCTTCAGGACGGACGGATCCTGCAGCAACCGCAGCAGGTTTTCCGGCCGGGCTCCACCCTTCACGATCTGGACGACGTCGGCGCTGCCGTCGCCGCGCGAGAGCTGGATGACGCAGAGTCGATCCCGATGCGGGTTCAGGCCCAGCGTCTCGGTATCGATGGCGACGCTGGTCCCGGCCTCGAAGCCGTCCGGCAGATCGCCGCGGTGGAATCGGATCGTCATCTCGCACCCTCGCTCGGCGCTGTCGCGCCCTGTCATCCGGATCCGTGCCCGGCCGGGCCGCTCCCGATCGAGGAAAGCCGCCACCCTCCGCCGGAGCTAACGGGGCGGCCGCCCCCGTTCAAGCTCTTTCGGGGCGATGTCCGAACGACCGCGTTAACCTTTTATTCACCATATTCTTTCGGGGCAGGGCCGGGCATGCCACAACGGCGTCATCGGAGCCTGATCGATGACCCTCTTCCGCCTGCTCGCCGATTTCGATGGACGTATTGGGCTGGGCCGCTTCTGGCTCGGCAGCGCCGTGGTCGCGCTGGCTTTGTTCGGCATCCAGCAGGCCGCGCCGGCCGTGTTCGGCCATGACGCCGGGCGCGCAGTCGCCTTCGCCCAGGCCTTCGCCCTCTTCCCCTGGGCCGCGCTGGCGGCGAAGCGCGCCACCGACCGCGGCAGCAGTGGCCTCTACGGCATCCTTCTGATCTGCGCGATCGTTCTGCCCGGCCAGCTCCGGCCCCTCCTGCCGCTCGCCTGGGCGCCTTCCCTCGATACCATCTCGCTGATCGCCTGGCTGTTTGCGCTCGTCGATCTCGGCCTGATGCCCTCTGCGCGCGATGAGGAGCCGCTTGCAGCCGGCCATGCCGATGCTAAAGCGGGCGCATGGACACCTTCGCGCCCCTCGCCTTCGATCCCCTCGACCCCGTCGCACTGACCCAGGCGCTGGTCCGCTGTCCCTCGGTCACGCCGGCGGAGGGCGGCGCGCTGGCGCTCATCGCCGCAGTCCTGGCCGCCGAAGGTTACTCGGTCGAGCGTCCGATCTTCAGCGCGCCCGGCACGCCCGACGTCGAGAATCTCTACGCCCGAATCGGCCGCGACGGCCCGGTCTTCGTCATCGCCGGCCATACCGATGTCGTGCCGGTGGGAGACACGGGCGCCTGGACGCGCGACCCCTTCGGCGGGACGGTCAGCGACGGCGTGCTGCATGGGCGCGGCGCCTGCGACATGAAAGGCGGCCTCGCCGCCATGATCGCCGCGGCGCTGCGTTTCCGGCGCGAGACCACGGATGCACCGGGTTCGGTCGTCTTTCTCGTCACCGGCGACGAGGAAGGCCCTGCCGTGAACGGCACCGTCAAGTTGCTCGAATGGGCGCATGCCCGCGGCGAGCGCTTCGACCATTGCCTGCTCGGCGAGCCGACCAATCCGGCGACGATGAGCGACATGATCAAGATCGGGCGGCGCGGCTCCCTGACGGGTCGTCTCACCGTCCAGGGCAAGCAGGGCCATGTCGGCTATCCGCATCTGGCCGAGAACCCGATCCGCGGCATGGTGCGGCTGCTGGCGGCACTCGAAGCCGCCCCGCTCGACAGCGGCACCGCGCATTTCGACCCGAGCAATCTGGAAGTGACGACGCTCGATGTCGGCAATCCCGCCACAAATGTCGTGCCCGCCCAGGCCAGAGCCGTCTTCAACATCCGCTTCAACGATGTCTGGACGCCGCAGACGCTGGCCGCCGAGATCGAACGGCGCCTGCGCGAGGCCGCCGGCAACAGCATCCGCTACGAGATCGTCTTCGACCCCACCAATGCGGTCGCGTTCCTGACCGAACCCGGCCCCTTCGTGGCGATGGTCGCGGATGCCGTCGAAGCGGAGACAGGCCGCCGTCCGGCCCTGTCCACCACGGGTGGGACGTCGGATGCCCGTTTCATCAAGAGCTATTGCCCGGTCGTGGAGTACGGCGTCGTCGGCCAGACGATGCATCAGGTCGACGAGTGCGTGGCTGTCGCCGACCTGATCGCCCTCGAAGCCATCACCCGCCGGCTGCTGAAGGCCTATTTCGGCAGCAAACGGGCCGATTGACGGACATCCCGTCCTGACTCATTGTTTCCTTAGACGAAAGTCTTAGGATGGTGGGATGAAGCTTGCGGCCGACGATGTGGCGCGCTCGCTGCGCGCCTCATGGCAGCTGATGGCGCGCGGTGCCGATGCGCTCGACGAACTGGAATTGACGCGCAGCGGGTTCTGGCGCTCCTTCATCGCCCTGCTGCCCCTGACACTTCCGGCCGCGATCGCGCTTCTCGCAGCCCTCCGGCACCATGCCGGCCTGCCCAATTCGGCGGGCCTCTTCACCACCCCCGGCCTGGCGCTGGCCGTTCTCGGCGCGACCGTGTCGAGCATCCTGGCCGTGCCGGCCTTGCTTTTTGCGCTCGCGCCGCAACGCGTGCACAGGTCCCGCTTCACGACCTTTGTCATCGCCTGGAACTGGGCGGGCATCATCTCCGTCGCCCTGGTCGCCGTGCCGGCGGCGGTCTTCGCGATCGGCTGGTCGACACCCGGTCTCGCGCTGATCCAGGCGCTGGCCTTCGTCGCGATCGTCCTGCGGCTGCGCTACTGCGTGGCGCGGGCCGCCTTCGGGGCCGAGAGCGGGCTCGCCGCTCCGGTCCTGCTGGCGAGCCTCGTCGCCGACTACGCGATCCTGCGGATTTTCGGCTTTCTCGTCTTCTGAGGCCGAGCGAGGCCTGCAGCGCTCAGTAGTCCACGCCGGCGAGGTAGAGACCGCAGGGCGGTGCCAGCGCAGCGCATTGCGAGCGATCCCGCGCCGCCAGCACCTTGCCGAGCTTGTTCTCGGGCCAGCGCCCGGCGCCGACCATCTTCAGGCATCCGACGATCGAGCGGACCTGGTGGTGCAGGAAGGAGCGGGCATGGGCATAGACGACGATCTCGTCGCCCTCGCGCCGGACGTCGAGCCGGTCCAGCGTGCGCATCGGGCTGTTGGCCTGGCATTCGGCGGCGCGGAAGGTGGTGAAGTCGTGGTGGCCGAGCAGGGCCTTGCCGGCGCGGTCCATCGCCTCGTGATCGAGCTTCACCGGCACATGCCAGAGGCGATCGCGGTCGAGCGCCGGCTGGGCGCGCCGGTCGAGGATGCGGTAGATGTAGTAGCGCCGCTTCGCCGAGATGCGGGCGTCGAACGCGTCGGACACGGCCTCGGCGCTGCAGACGGCGACCGGCAGCCGCTTGAGGCGGGCGTTGCTGGCGTCGCGGACGACATCCGTGCGCCAGTCCTTCTCCAGATCGACATGGACGACCTGATGGGTGGCGTGGACGCCGGCATCGGTGCGGCCGGCGCAGTGCAGCCTGACGGGATGGTTGCAGAAGGCCTCGATCGCCTCCTCGACGCTCTGCTGCACGGACGGGCCGTTGAGCTGCCGCTGCCAGCCCGAGAAGGGCGTGCCGTCATATTCGATGACGAGCTTGTAGCGCGGCATCAGAGCTTGTGGCCGGCAGCAAGCCGCGCCCCGCGCAGGAACTCGGCGCCGCTGACGGGCCGACCGCCGGCTCGCTGGACCTGCAGGAGCTTCACCGCCCCTTCCGCGCAGGCGACGGTGCCCTCCTCGTCCAGCAGCATGCCCGGCTCGGCCGCACCGCCGGCGAGCGCCGTGCGCAGGATCTTGAGCCGCTCGGGGCCCTTGCCGAGATCGATCTCGGCGAAGGCGCCAGGGAACGGTGCGAGCCCGCGGACGAGATCGTGGACCTGCCGGGCCGGGCGGCCCCAGTTCAGCTTCGCCTCGGCATTGGCGATCTTGGCGGCGTAGGTCACGCCCTCCTCCGGCTGCGGCGTGAAGCGCAGGCCGCCCCGGCCGAGCGCGGCGAGCGCGCGGACCATCAGATCGGCCCCCAGCGGCGCCAGCCGGTCATGCAGCTCGCCGGAGGTCATGTCGGGGCTAATCTCGAGCCGCTCGACCATGCCGACGGGGCCGGTGTCGAGGCCGGCTTCCATCTTCATGACGCAGACGCCGCTCTCGGCATCTCCGGCCATCACCGCGCGCTGGATCGGCGCAGCGCCCCGCCAGCGCGGCAGCAGCGAGGCATGCAGGTTGAGGCAGCCGAGCTCCGGGATGTCGAGGATTGCCTGCGGCAGGATCATGCCATAGGCGACAACGACCGCGACATCGGCCTGGTGGGAGCCAATCTGCTCGGCCACATCGGGCGTCTTCAGGGTCGAGGGCGTGAAGACCGGGATGCCGAAGCGCTCGGCCGCCCTGTGCACCGGTGAGGGTTTCAGTTCGAGGCCACGGCCGGCCTGGGCCGGGGCGCGGGTGTAGCAGCTGACGACCTCGTGGCCCTGGCCGATGATCTCGGTCAGGGTCGGCACCGCGAAATCGGGCGTGCCCATGAAGATAACGCGCAAACTCATACGCTGGATTTTACCTCAACTGGGCAGGCATGGCCCGCCGCCTGATTATGTGAGCCCTCATCCTGAGGAGCCGCGCAGCGGCGTCTCGAAGGATGCTCCAGGAGGCTCCGGCCACGTCTGGAGCATCCTTCGAGACGCGGGCTCCGCCCGCTCCTCAGGATGAGGGCTGCGGAAGGTCTTAACTCGGTTGCGTCACCCCTCGCGCCGCGCCTGCTTGGCGAAGCGCTTGGTGACGCGCTCGCGCTTGAGGCGCGAGAGATGGTCGATGAACAACACGCCGTTGAGATGGTCGATCTCGTGCTGGATGCAGGTGGCGAGCAGGCCGTCGGCCTCGATCTCCTGCCGCTTTCCGTCGAGATCGGTGTAGGCGACCCTGACCGAAGCCGGGCGCTCGACCTCCTCGTAATATTCCGGGATCGAGAGGCAGCCTTCCTCATAGACGCTGCGCTCCTCCGAGGACCAGGTAATCTCCGGATTGATGAAGGCGATCGGATTGCGCGGCTGGCGGTCGCGCTTCTCCTGGGCGCCGTCGGTGTCGGCCTCGGCCGGCTCCTCTTTCGCAGGCGGCTCGGCCCTCTTGGCGACGTCGAGCGTCACCACGCGCCGGGGCACACCGATCTGGATGGCGGCCAGCCCGATCCCGGGCGCGTCGTACATCGTCTCGAACATGTCGGCGACGAGCGTGCGGATCTCGGGCGTGATCTCGGCCACGGGGCTGGAGACCAGCCGGAGCTGGGCGTCTGGCAGGATGACGAGCGGGCGGATGGCCATGGAGCTGTGTCTGCGCGATTTTCGGATGATGAACCGGCCACATAAGCGCTCGCGCCGCGTGGGTCAAACCGTTCCGCTTTCGTTCGAATTGATTCACCCGAATCGGCTATTCTGCCGGGATGACAGAGATCGCCTTCCTCCTCCTCGACCGGCCCGTGACCTGGGCGCAGGCTGCGCTGGGCTTCGGCGGGTCGACCCTCGGCCTGCTCCTGCTGCTGGCGCTCTCCGCCTGGCGCGGCAGCCGGCGACGGGCGCTGGAAGCGCTGATCGCGGCCGAGCGGGCGCGCGAAACGGATGACAAGGTCGCCGAGATGAACCGCCTCCAGGCGGAGCTGACCGGCCGGATGCAGTCCATGGCCGAAATCCTCTCGACGCGGCAGGGCGATCTCGCGCGCCTCGTCGCCGACCGGATGGAGGGCCTGCGCCACCAGGTCGGCCAGGGGCTGGAGCAGAATGTCCGACAGACCAGTGAGAGCCTGGGCCGGCTGCAGGAGCGGCTGGCGGTGATCGACAGCGCCCAGAAAAATCTGACCAACCTCACCTCCGAGGTGGTGACGCTGCGCGACGTGCTCTCCAACAAGCAGGCGCGCGGCGCCTATGGCCAGGGCCGGATGGAGGCGATCATCCGGGACGGGCTGCCCGGCGCCTTCTTCGCCTTCCAGCCTCAGCTCTCCAACGGCAAGCGGCCCGATTGCCTGGTGACGCTGCCCGGCGACGGGCGCGGGCTCGTCATCGACGCCAAGTTTCCGCTGGAGAGCTTCACGCAATTGCGCGAGGCCCGCGGCGAGGAGGCGCGCAAGGCGGCTGCCGCCCGGGTGCGCAACGATGTCGGCGTGCATGTGAGGGACATCGCCGAGCGCTATTTCCTGCCCGGCGAGACGCAGGACCTCGCCTTGCTCTTCGTGCCATCGGAATCGATCCATGCCGATCTGCACGAGCATTTCGACGACGTGATCCAGAAGGCGCATCGCGCCCGGGTCATGATCGTCTCGCCCTCGCTGCTGGCGCTCGCGATCCAGCTGATGCAGTCGCTGGTGCGCGACGCGCGGATGCGCGAGGAGGCGCAGGTGATCCAGAGCGAGGTCGGCAAGCTCCTCGCCGATGTCCGGCGGCTCGGTGAGCGGGCGGAGAAGCTCGACCAGCATTTCCGCCAGGCTCAGGACGACGTGGCAGGCCTGCGCACCTCGGCCGGCAAGATCGCCAGTCGCGGCGAGCGCATCGTGGCGCTCGATTTCGACGAGGCGCAGGGCGAGCCGACGCTGCCCTTTGCCGAAGGGCTCGCGTTGAAGAAGGCCGCCGAGTGAGCGGCCGGGCGATCAGGCGACCGACAGGGTCGCGCTGAGCTCGGGCTTCACATTGAGCGTTTGGAAAACGACGCAGTAGCGCTCGGTCAGCTTCAGCAGCGTGTCGAGCTTCTCCTGCGGCGCATCGGTCTCGACCTCGAAGGAGAGCCGGATCGCCTTGAAGCCGACGGCGGCGTCCTTGGCGACGCCGAGCGTGCCGCGGAAGTCGAGATCGCCCTCGGCATGGACGACGCCCTTCTTCAGCTCGATCTCGAGTGCGGTCGCCACCGCCTTGAGCGTGACGCCGGCGCAGGCGACAAGGGCCTCCAGCAGCATGTCGCCCGAGCAGAGTTCGGCGCCCGAGCCGCCGGTGGCCGGGTGCAGCCCCGCCAGCGCGATCGCACGGCCGGTCTCGACCTTGCAGGCGATATGCTGGTCGTCGAGTTCGCCCTTGGCCTTCAGGGTGACGACGGCCGCGCCGGGATCGGAACGGTAGGAGTCCTTGAGCGGGGCCTGCAGGGCGCGAAGAGCGGTGACGTCCATGGTGTCAGAACCTCAAGTCGATTGAAGCGGTCGGGATCGCTGATAGAGGCTCGGGCGGTCACAGGCCATCGGAAAGCGACACACCGTGACGCGGCTCACCACCACATCCCGGCCGTCTCCGCCGCCTTCTGCTGATGCGGGGCCTCGTCGCGCAGCGAGCGATCGAGGCTGCGGAGGATCTCGCGCTTGGCTGCCTCGAAGGCCGGCGAGAGCCGGTCGCGCGGGCGGGCAAGCGGGTTGTCGAAGGCGTCGAAGACCCGCCCTGGCTTGGGCTGCATCACCACGATCCGGTCGGCCAGCGTCACAGCCTCCTCGACGTCATGCGTGACCATGACGACGGTGGGCCGGCTCTCGCCCCACAGGGCGAGCAGGTGGCCATGGAGGCTGGCGCGGGTGGTGGCATCGAGCGCCGAGAAGGGCTCGTCCATCAGCAGCAGCTTGGGGCGCGTGACGAGGGCGCGGGCGATGGCGACCCGCTGCTGCTGGCCGCCGGAGAGTTCGCGCGGCCAGCGCCGGTCGTGCCCGCCGAGCCCGACCCGAACGAGGGCGTTGGTGACCAGCCCCTCGCGCTCGAAGGCGGAGAGATGCGAGAGGCCGAAGCCGACATTATCGGCCACCGAGAGCCAGGGGAAGAGGCGCGGCTCCTGGAAGATCACCCCGACATCGGCGCGCGGCTCGGCGATCGCCTCGCCATCGAGCAGGATGCGCCCGGCGCTCGGCCGGTCGAGACCGGCGATCAGGCGCAGCAGCGTGGTCTTGCCGCAGCCCGAGCCGCCTACCAGCGCCAGGATCTCGCCCTGCGCGACATCGAGGGTGACGGCCGACAGCGCCTGCGTGCCGTCGGCATAGGTTTTCGACAGGGTCTCGAAGCTCAGCATCGAGGGCTTTCTCAGAGTTTGTCGCGGGCGGTGTCCTGCCAGGCGAGAACCGGCCGCGTCAGGGCGACGAGGAGGCCGTCTGCCAGCTTTCCGAGCACGGCGAAGCTGATGATGGCCGCGATGATGGTGTCGGGCCGGCCGAGCTGCTGGCCATCGACGAGGAGGTAGCCGAGGCCTTCGCTGGCGCCCATGATCTCGGCCGCGACCACGAACATGAAGCCCAGCCCCAGCCCCGAGCGCAGCGCCGTGATCCAGGCCGGCAGGATCGCCGGCAGCAGCACCCGTCGCGCCATCGCCAGCCGGCCGAGCCGGAAGACACGGCCAACCTCGACGATCTTGCGGTCGATGCCCTGGATCGCCGCGGCGACACCGAGATAGACCGGGAAGAACACGCCGACCGCGATCAGGGCCACCTTCGACGCCTCGAAGATGCCGAGCCAGAGGATGAAGAGCGGCACCCAGGCGATGGAGGGAATGGCGCGCAGGGCCTGCAGCGTCGGATCGATCAGGCCGCGCGCCACCGGAAGCGCACCGGTGACGGCGCCGAGCAAGGTGCCTGCCGCAGCACCGAGAGCAAACCCGGCAGCAACCCGCCAGAGCGTCGCCGCGGCATGGGTGAAGAGTTCGCCCGAAGCCGCGAGAGACCAGAGGGTGGCACCGACCACGCTCGGCGGTGGCATCAGGCGCCCATTGGCGAAGCCCGACCTGACGGCGATCTCCCACAACACGGCCAGCACGACCGGCAGCGCAAAACCCGCCAGCGCCACGCCCGCCCGGCGTGGCCGCGGACGAGCGGCACCGCCCTGCTCATCCGCAGCCGTCTCGATGCCGAGCGCACTCATCCCGGGGCCGGTAAGGCGTCAGTTGGTGACGGCGAAGCGACGGTCGAGCAGGTCGTCGACCACGGCCTTCACATCGGTCTTGGCGGGCACGACGCCAGCCTCCTGCAGCGCGAGGCCGGCCGCGATGATCGTCTCGGCCTGGGCCTGCCCGATCGTGGAATGCGTGAGTTCGGTCCGGGTGAGCTGCCGCTCGATGACCGCATCGGACAGCTTGGTGTAGGCGACCAGCGTCTTCTTCAGCTCGGCCGGGTTGGCGAGCGCATAGGCGCGCGCCTCCTCATAGGCCGCCAGCACCTTGCGGACGAGGGCCGGATTGTCCTTGGCGAAGGCCTCGCGGACGTTGAGCACGCCCCAGGTGTTGTCGGCGGCCTTGCGGTGGAACAGCTTCGCGCCGCTCTCGACCTCGGCGGCGGCCATCAGCGGGTCGAGACCGGCCCAGGCGTCAACGTCGCCACGCTCGAGCGCGAGGCGCCCGTCGGCATGCTGCAGGAGGACGAGCTTGACGTCCTTCTCTGTCAGCTTGGCTTCGGCCAGCGCCCGAACGAGGAAGATGTGCGGGTCGGTGCCGCGGGTGACGGCGACGCGCTTGCCCTTGAGGTCGGCGACCTTGGTGATGTCGCTCTTGGCGCCGGCGACGAGCGCCGTCCATTCCGGCCGCGAATAGACATAGATCGTCTTGATCGGGTTGCCGTTGATCTTGCCGATCAGCGCGGCGGCGCCGGCCGTCGAACCAAAGTCGAGCGAGCCGGCGTTGAGGAACTCCAGCGCCTTGTTGGAGCCGGCGGACTGGACCCAGCGCACGGTGATACCGTCGGCCGCCAGCGCCTTCTCGAGGATGCCGCGGTCCTTCAGGACGAGGCTGACCGGGTTATAGGTCGCGAAGTCGACGCGGACTTCCTTGGGCGCCTGGGCGATGGCCTGTCCGGCAGAGAGAACGAGCGAGGCGGCCAGGCCGGCCAAAGCCATACGGCGGGAAATGGTCATTCGTGGCCCCTTTCGATGCGCGAAGGGACCGAGCGACAGGTTGGCGCCCATGCCCCACGCTTTAGCTGCACTTGTTTCGCGCCCGCAAGCTGGTGGCTCAAATCGGCGCGTATCCGCCTTGTAGGTCCATTCGTTCTGTATGTCAAACAGAGCGCTCAGCGATGTTGAATTCCCAATTTCACATTCTTGGATCGTTTAATTAAACCGCTTTGCGAATCCCCCTCGCATGCTAACCAGCCAGCACGGCCTGAGGGCCGGGCATCACATCAAGCGGGGTCAGGGCTGGTGTCATCCGTCGCCGATCAGCCGGTGCTCGAACTCAACGCCGTTCTCGCCAGCCCCCACCGCGCCATGGCCGAGCTGCTGGTGCGGGCCGCCGCCGCCCCCCAGGGCAACGCGCGTCCCCTGCTCGTGGCAGCGCTCCGGGGCGTCCTCGACCAAGGCCTCGAATCCGCGCGGGATCTGCTCAAGCGTCCCCGCCATGGCCTGGTCTGCGCCCAGCACCTCTCCGCCGTGATGGACGGGATCATCGGCTGCCTGCATGTGGCCGCGACCGAGCTGTTCTATCCGGCGATCAACCCGTCCCAGTCGGAGCGCATCGCCGTCGTCGCCGTCGGCGGCTATGGGCGCGGCACGCTGGCTCCGGGGTCGGATGTCGATCTCTTGTTCCTGTTCCCGCACAAGCAGACGGCCTGGGGCGAGAGCGTGGTCGAGGCGATGCTCTATCCGCTGTGGGACCTGAAGCTGAAGGTCGGCCATTCGGTCCGCTCGATCGACGAATGCGTGCGCGAGGCGCGCGCCGACATGACGATCCGGACGGCGATGCTGGAGGCGCGCTTCGTGGCCGGCGACGTGCTGCTGTTTCACGACATGGTGCGCCGCTTCGGCGCGGAGGTCGTGGACGGGACGGCGCCCGCCTTCACCGAGGCCAAGTTGCAGGAGCGCGAAACCCGCGTCCGCCGTGCCGGCAGCTCGCGCTATCTCGTCGAGCCCAACGTCAAGGACGGCAAGGGCGGCCTGCGCGATCTCAACACGCTGTTCTGGATCGCCAAATACGCCTACCGCGTCAACGACGTGCGCGAGCTGGTGGCAGCCGGGCTGTTCGACCGCAAGGAACTGCTGATGTTCCAGCGCTCGGAGGAATTCCTCTGGCGCGTGCGCTGCTGGATGCATTTCATCACCGGCCGGGCCGAGGAGCGGCTGTCCTTCGATCTCCAGCGCCAGGTCGCGGCGGCCATCGGCTATGCCGGGCGCAGCGGCCAGGCGCCGGTCGAGCGCTTCATGAAGGCGTATTTCCTCGTCGCCAAGGATGTCGGCGACCTGACCGCGATCGTCTGCGCCGCGCTCGAGGCACGCCAGCAGAAGCCGCGCGCCTCGCTGTCGCGCCTGCTCGGCTCCTTCGCCAAACGCAAGCGCGTGCGCGCGCTCGGCCATCCCGACTTCACGCTGAAGAGCCAGCGGCTCAATGTCGTCGATCCCGACGCGTTCCGGCGCGACCCGGTCAATCTGCTGCGGCTCTACGAGATCGCCAGCCGCGACGATCTGGCGATCCATCCCGATGCCAGCCGGCTGGTGACGCAGTCGCTGAGGCTGGTGACGCCGCATCTGCGCAACGACCCCGACGCCAACCGCATCTTCCTGGAGATCCTGACGGCGCGCCGCTCGCCGGAAGCGGTGCTGCGGCGGATGAACGAGTCCGGGCTACTCGGCAAGTTCGTCCCGGATTTCGGGCGCGTGGTCGCGATGATGCAATTCAATATGTATCATCACTACACGGTCGACGAGCACCTGATCCGCAGCATCGGCGTTCTCGCCGAGATCGATGCGGGCGTGCTCGAATCCGAGCATCCCCTCGCCAACGGCATCATGCCGACGATCACCAACCGGCGCGCGCTCTATGTCGCCCTGTTCCTGCACGACGTCGCCAAGGGGCGCATCGAGGACCATTCGGTCGCCGGAGCGCGGATCGCCCGCAAGCTCGGGCCGCGGCTGGGCCTGACCGAGGGCCAGACCGAGACCGCCGCCTGGCTCGTCGAGCACCATCTCGACATGTCGACGGTGGCGCAGAGCCGCGACCTCGGCGACCCCAAGACGATCGAGAGCTTCGCCGCGACGGTCCAGACGCTGGAGCGGCTGAAGCTCCTGCTCGTCCTGACGGTGGCCGACATCAAGGCTGTCGGCCCCGGCGTCTGGAACGGCTGGAAGGGCCAGCTCCTGCGCACGCTCTATTACGAGACCGAGATCATGCTCGCCGGTGGGCATTCCGCGATCGAGCGCAAGGCGCGGGTCGAGAAGAAGCAGGACGCACTGAAGGAGCGGCTCTCGGACTGGGACGAGATCGCACGCGACGCCTATCTGGCCCGCCACTACCCGGCCTACTGGATCAAGACCGATGTCGGGCGGCAGGAGAAGCACGCCCGCTTCATGGCCCGCGCGGAGGCCGAAGGGCGCACGACCGCGACGCTGGTCGAGACCGACCAGTTCCGCGGCGTGACCGAGCTCACCATCCTGGCGCCCGACCATCCGCGGCTTCTCGCCATCGTCACCGGCGCCTGCGCGGCCTCGGGCGGCAACATCGTCGATGCGCAGATCTTCACCACGACGGACGGGCTCGTCCTCGACACGATCTCGGTCTCGCGCGCCTTCGACCGCGACGATGACGAGTTGCGCCGCGCCGAGCGGATCGCCGCTGCGATCGAGCGGGCGCTGAAGGGCGAGATCAAGATCGCCGATCTCGTCGCGCAGCGCCGGGCCCCGCCGCCCCGCGGCCAGACCTTCCAGGTGCCGCCGGAGGTGATCATCGACAATGTGCTCTCGGCCCGCCACACCGTTCTGGAGATCGCCGGCCTCGACCGGCCGGGCCTGCTCTATGATCTGACAACCGCGATCGGCAAACTGAACCTCAACATCGCCTCCGCCCATATCGCGACCTTCGGCGAGAAGGCGGTCGACGTGTTCTATGTCACCGACCTGACCAATGCGAAGATCGTCTCCACGGCACGCCAGCTCACCATCCGCAAGGCGCTGCTGGACGTGTTCGGCCCGGAGGCGGAGAAGACGCCTGCGGCGAGGGGGCGGGCGACCGCCCGTGCTTGATTTAAGCTCCGACAAGCCCGATATCGGCCACGAACGCCGCCGGCACGCGCCTTCCCGCCGGCGGCCATGATTTGCGAGAGTTGGATCACGCCATGACGCAGAACCCTGCGACGGACAACCCGAACGCCGAGCCCGCCGACGCGGCGACGGTGCAGACGCCGGAAGAGATCATCCAGGCGAATTTCGCGAAGATCGAGGCCGAGCGCGACGACCTCAAGGACAAGCTGCTGCGCACGCTGGCGGACATGGAGAACCTGCGCCGCCGCACCGAGCGCGAGATCGCCGACGCGAAGGCCTATGCCGTGACGAGCTTCGCCCGCGACATGCTGGGCGCGGCCGACAATCTGCGGCGTGCCCAGGAAAGCCTCCCGGACTCGGCGCGTTCCACGGAAGAGCCGGCGCTCAAGGCGCTGATCGAGGGCGTCGACCTGACCGAGCGCGATCTCCTCAAGACGCTGGAACGCCATGGGGTTCGCAAGATCGAGCCGCTGGGTGAGAAGTTCGACCCCAACATGCATCAGGCGATGTTCGAGGCCCCCGATGCCGAGGTCGCCAAGGGGCTCGTCTCCAAGGTGGTTCAGTCAGGCTACAAGATCGGCGAGCGCGTGCTGCGTCCCGCACTCGTCGGCATCTCGGCCGGCGCGCCGAAGCCGCAGGCGGCCGAGGGCGGCGACACCACCCCGACCGCCCACTGACCCGTGATCGAGGCCGTCGGCGTCGCCGTCTTCGCGCTGACCGGCGCCCTCGTGGCCGCCCGCAAGGGCATGGACCCGTTCGGCTTCATCCTGCTCGCCACCGTCACCGGCGTCGGCGGGGGCACACTGCGGGACCTGCTGCTGGGCCGGCCCGTCGCCTGGGTCGAGGCTCCGCTGAGTGTCATCCTCTGCACCGCCGTCGCGCTCGCGGCCTGGGCCATCGCCTATCTCCGCCCCGGCCGCATGGATGACTGGAGCGCCAAGCGCCTGCTGATCTGGGCCGACGCGGCGGGGCTCGCCCTCTTCGCCGTCTCCGGCACGCAGAAGGCTCTGGCTGCGGGCGTGCCGCCTCTGTCGGCGGTGGCGCTCGGGGCGGTCACCGCCTCCTTCGGCGGCATCCTGCGCGACATTCTGGCCGGCGACCGCGCCATGGTGCTGTGGAGCCGGGATTTCTATGTCACCGCGGCCGCCGCGGGCGCCGGTGCCACCGCATCGCTGACGACGCTGGGCTTCAGCGCCCCCGTCGTCATGCTCGGCGGGTTGGCCGCAGGATTCGGCCTGCGGGCGGGCTCGATCCTGCTGGGCTGGTCGTTTCCGAACCTGCCGGGATCGGACACGTCGCGCTGACGCGCCGGCGGGTCAGGCTGCGGGCCGGGTCACGCGGCGCAAGGTCAGGTTGATCCGCCCGCCCTGGGGCAGCAGGGCCGAGGAGCCGGCGAGGATGCGGTCAATGCCGTGATAGGCGAGCCGCGCCTCGCCCCCGAACGACAGCGCATCGCCAGAGGCCAGCTTCAGCGACACCGTTTTGCCGCCGCGCTGCGTCCCGCCGATGCGGAAGACCGCGGTGTCGCCGAGCGAGAGCGAGAGCACGGGGGCGTCGAAATCCTGCTCGTCGCGATCCTGGTGCAGGCCCATCCGCGCGTCGGCCGCATAGAAATTGACGAGGCAGGCCTCGGGCTCGTGCGGATAGGAGGCGAGCTCGCGCCAGGCCTGCGTCAGGACATCAGGCATCGGCGGCCAGGGCTCGCCGGTCGCGGGATGGAGCGGCTGGTAGCGATAGCCGGTCTCGTCCGAAACCCAGCCGAGCGCCCCGCAATTCGTCATGCGGACCGAAAAGGGCTTGCCGGTCTTCGGCATGCGCGGCTGGAAGAAGGGGGCCCGCGCCGCCACCACGCGCAGATCGGCGACGAGCGCGGCCTGGGCTTCGGGCCCGAGATAGCCCGGCCAGTGGACGATGCCCGGCGCGACGACGAGGCGTGTCACCGCAGCCGCCTTTCAGAGACCGTCGAGCCCGAGGACATCGGCCATGGAATAGAGCCCGGGCGCCCGCCCCCGGCTCCAGAGCGCCGCCTTGACGGCGCCCTGCGCGAACAGCCCACGATCCTCCGCGACATGGGCGAGCTCGAGCCGCTCACCCGTGCCCGCGAAAACGACCTTGTGGTCGCCGACGACCGTGCCGCCGCGCAGCGTCGCGAAGCCTATCGTACCGGGCACACGGGCGCCGGTGTGGCCGTCGCGCATGGCGACGCGCTGCTGCGCCAGATCGACCGCGCGGCCGGCCGCCGCGGCCTCGCCGAGCAGAACCGCGGTGCCGGACGGCGCATCGACCTTCATGCGGTGATGCATCTCGACGATCTCGATGTCCCAATCCGTCCCCAGCGTCGCCGCGACCTTGCGCACGAGCGCGGCGAGCAGATTGACGCCCAGGCTCATGTTGCCGGAGCGGACGATGGCGGTGTCGCGCGCGGCATCCCCGAGCGCCGCCAGATGCGGCGGCTCGAGCCCGGTGGTGCCGACGATGTGGGCGATGCGGGCCTGCGCCGCCAGCGCCGCGAAGGCGACGGTCGCCTCCGGCATGGTGAAATCCAGCACGCCATCGGCCGCGGCAAAAGCCGATGCCGCATCGTCGCTCACCGGAACGGCATTGGCGGGCAGGCCGGCCAGCAGGCCGGAATCCTGCCCGAGATGCGGCGAGCCCGGCCGCTCGATGGCGGCCGAGAGAACGCAGCCCGGCGCATCGTGAACAGCGCGGATCAGCATCCGGCCCATGCGTCCGGCGGCCCCGACGACGACAAGTCGCAGATCGGACATGGCGGTGGTCTCCAGCAGGCGGGGATCGGTCGACAGGATGCGGGCGCCCTCCCCGGCGGCGGCGCGGGCCCGGCTATAGGACGGATCGGCCCGGTGCGACACCCGAAACCGCACAACGAAAAACGGCCGGGTTGCCCCGGCCGTTCCGAAGGTTCGATACAGCGCGCCTCAGGCGGCCGGCTGGATCGCCGAGAGCTTCCAGGCGCCACCGCGAGAGCGCACGAAGGTCCAGTACTCGGCGACCTCCTGCGGCACGGTGGCGTTGCCCTCGACCACCTTGCCGGTGGCGCGCTCGTAGAGCGCGTTGATCAGGCTGAAGCGCATCGCGACCGTGGCGAACTCGAAGCCGTCCTCGCCCCAGGCCTCAGACAGATCACCCTGAAGGAGCTTCACGTCCGAGACGCGATCGACCAGACCCTTGCGGGCATTGGCGGTCAGGTCGTCGTCGAAATAGCCGAACATTTCCGGCGTCACGCGATCGCGCAGGCCCTTCTCGTCCTCGTTCGAATAGGCCGCGTTGATCTCGGTGAGCAGGCGCTCGAAGGCGTTGAAGTCATCGCCCGACAGTTCGACCGGCGTGGCGTGCGAGGTATCCACGGCGGCGGCGGTCGCGGCACCCGCGCCACCAGCCATCGCGCCCATCCGCGCGCCCGGCTGCGGCTGCATGGTGTCACGCGCCAGCGGGGCGCCGGCGGCGGCGAGCTGCGGCTCGGAGCGGCGGCGGAAGAAGCGCAGCGCCAGCCAGATCACGCCGCCGATCAGGGCGATCTGCAGCAGGAAGCCGAAGATGCCCGCCATCGAGGCGAGACCGCTGAAGAAGCCCGAGCCCGAGAGCAGGCCGAACAGGCCTGCGCCGAGCAGGCCGGCGCCGACGCCCATCATCAGGTTGCGGGCCATCGAGGGACGCGCGGCCTGGGCCGCGGCGGCCGCCCCCGCGGCCGGAGCGGCCTGGGTCGGCGACGGCGTCGCGCTGCGCTGAAAGGGCTGGGCGCCATTGGGGGCGGTGTTGGTGCGGGCCGGCGGCGCCTCGGTGCGCGAACCGCGGCTTCCAAAGCCGCCCTTGCCACCGGGCCTGGCCTCGGCCAGCACGGGCACGAGGAGCAGAGCACCAGCGAGTACGGCGACGACACGACCACGACGGGCGAGCGAAATCAGAGACATGGTTCCTCCCGGAGCCCCCCTTGGGCCCTCTTCGTCGGAATATGGGGTATGCGTTCCTTTTCTGCAAGACAGGCGCCGTGCGAGCTACCACGACTTCATAATAATATGGAACTATAACGCCGCTGGGCCGCGCAGCCCTGTCATGATAGACTGGGGCTAATGCCGCTGCAGACGACCTTTCGGTTCGCAGGAGCGAGACATGACTGCACTCGTCATCGACCCGCGCGCGACAACACATAAATTCCGTGTGATTTCCGTAACGTCGAAAGGCGTCCTGGCCGTGGCTTGGCTGGGCTTGCTTGGGCTGGCCGTTGCGCGGGCCGCAGAGCCTGCCCTCCCGCTGGACCCGCCGAGGCAAGCCCAGGCCCCCGAGCCGCTCTGCTTCTGCTGGAACGAGGGTCGCAAGATCGCGGAGGGGAGTTCGTCCTGCATCCGGACCACCCAGGGACGGCGGATCGCGCAGTGCGGCCGGGTGACGAACGTCATGTCCTGGCAGATCACCGGGGCGCTATGCCCGGAGAGTTGATCCACGCCGCCGACGCCGGCTCCCGGGAACACAGGCCGACGAGACAACGCCCGATCAACGACAACACCGCCGGGAGATCCTCCCGGCGGTGCTCTTAAACCCATGGTCGTCGCGACTCGAGACGGACGTCGTCAGAACGCTCCCAACACGATCAACATCATGAACACGAAGGCCGCACCCATGACCAACCGGTCGAGACGAAGCGTGAGGCTCATCACACCCTCCTGTGTCATTGACCTGACACAAGGCTAGCAGAACTGGCGGCGGCCGCAAGGGGGCGAAACCGTGGCACGACCGCGGCGCAGCCAAGAGTAGCGTTAAGCGAGTCTTAAATCATTGATTAGTCTTGGGGATGAAGGCCGCGATCAGTCTCGCTCAACCAGTTTTTCGATGCCCTTCGCTGCGGCGATGACCTGAGCATCTCGACCAAATCCAGCAATGATCTGGATGCCGGCGGGCAGACCCCGCCCGCCACGGCCGAACGGAACGGTCGCGCAGGGGACACCGAGCAGGGTCCAGAGGCGGTTGAAGCGGGAATCGCCGGTCGAATCGCGGGTGGCCGGCGCCTCGCCCGGGGCCGAGAAGGTCACCACGACATCGACCTCGGCGAAGAAGCCACGGGCTGCATCGCGGCCACGCCGGGAGCGCCGGCGCGCCTCGTCATAGTGCTCCGGCGTCGTCGCACGGGCTCCATCGAGATAGCCGCGCAGCTTCGGCGGAAGAGCGTCGCGGTGACGGGCATACTCCCAGGCGAGGGCCTGGGTCGCCTCGTAATCCTGGAGGGGGCCGTGAGCGTCGAAGGCCTCGGCGAGCGCCGAGGGACCGTCATGCGCAACGAGCACCGCGCCCGCCGCCGCCGCCGTCTCCTCGAAGCGCTGCAGCGCCTCCGCGGCAGCCGGTTCCGGCGCACCGGCATAGGCCTGGCGGTGGATGCCGATCCGCAGACCACGGAGGTCGGCGGCCGGTGCATCGAGATCCCGCCGCCCCGTGATCGCCGCCAGGGCGAGGCCCGCATCGTCGGCGCTCGCGGCCATCAGGCCGAGCGTGTCGAGCGACCAGGAGAACGGCTTCAAGCCGACGGTCGGCAACAAAGCGTAGGACGGCTTGATCGCAGCGATGCCGCAATAGGCCGCCGGGCGAATGACCGACCCGCCGGTCTGCGTCCCGATGGCCAGCGGAATCATGCCCGCGGCGACAGCCGCCGCCGAACCCGCCGACGATCCGCCGGGGCTGGCTGCGGCGTCATACGGGTTGAAGGTCGGGGCCGGGTCGAGAAAGGCGAAGGCGGTGGTGTGGGTCTTGCCGGCGACCGTCGCGCCCGCGGCCTTGAGCGCCATCACGATCGGCGCGTCGGCCCGCGGGCGCCAGCCGCCATAGATCGGCGAGCCCATCTGCGTCGGCAGATCGGCGGTGTCGATGATGTCCTTCACGCCGCAGGCGATGCCCGCGAGAGGACCAGTGCCGGGCAGGAGCGCCTCGGGTCGGCTGGCGAAGGCCTGGATCTGCGGCTCGCGCTCAGCGATCCGGGCGGCGCTTTCAGCCAGCGTCTCGGCGGGGCCGGCGTCGCCGCGGGCGATGCGGCCGAGGGTCTCGCGCAGGCTCAGCATGTCACTCTCCGATGATGCGGGTGATCAGACCGGTCGCGCGACGGGCGACGGGAATGGCGATGAAGGCGGTTGCCGCCGCACAGGGCCAGGCGACGGCGAAAGCCGCCAGCCAGTGGCGGACGAAATCGGCGGGCAGGCCGAGATTGAGCCAGGTCACGAGAGCGGTCATCAGGAATGCCATGATGCCGGCCATCAGAACCGGAAAGATGAAGCGCGCCTTGCCCGTCATCGGCCGAACTCCCTGGACGGTGAGGATCGCGCTGTGTCGCATGCGGGAGCGGGACAGGCCAGTGGCGTCCGGAGCATGCGGCCGCGCCTTTGCCGCATCGGAGCGCGGCCGCATCCACCCTTGACGCAAGGTCCTCGGCGGCTAATGTTAAGCATATTAACATTGAGACCTGCCGATGCCGACCCTCGCCCCTCTCGCCGCCGCCGCGCCGGTCATCCAGATCCATGTCGCCGGAGCGATCGTAGCGCTCGCCGCAGGCATGGCCGTCGCGCTGCTTCCGAAGGGGACGCCGCTGCACCGGCGCATCGGCTGGATCTTCGTCCCGGCAATGGCCGTCGTCGCGCTCAGTTCGCTGCTGATCGCGCGCAGCGGCCATTTCAGCGCGATCCATCTGCTGACGCTCCTCACGCTGGTCAGCCTGCCCTATGCAGTCCTGTCCCGCCGCCGCGGCAACATCGCGGCGCACCGGTCGGCGATGATCGGTCTTCTCCTGGGGCTCGTTGTCGCCGGGGGCTTCACGCTGGTGCCGGGCCGGCTGATGCATGCGGTGACCTTCGGACAGGCAGGCGCGGCGCGTTAAGAGAGGCTTAACCGCGCCTCCAAAGTTAATCCGGCTGTGTCGCCGCGGGTTCACCCGGTTGAGAAACCGTTCACGAAGCGGGTCGCATTTGATCGGTCATGCGACGCGTTCACCTCGCCCTCATCGCGCTTGGCCTGCTCGGAACCGGGCTCGCCGGCTGCGGCCAGTTCCAGAAGCCGCAGCGCGCCGCCTGGCGCGACCAGGCCGAAGCCGCCTGCCTGGCCTCGCGCCAGGTGCAGCTCTCCTCCTATGTCAGCCTGCGCGGCAAGCCGATCGATGGGCCCGGCACCTGCGGCATGGAAAAGCCGCTGAAAGTGTCGGCCTTCGCCAATGGCGGGATCGGACTGACGAGCAGCGCGACCCTCGCCTGCCCCGTCGTCGCGACGACCGACAAGTGGCTGGCCGAGGTCGTGCAGCCGGCGGCGCAGAACGTGCTGGGCGCGCAGGTCATCGAGATGCGGGCCGGCTCCTATTCCTGCCGCGCCATGAACAACGGCACCGGGACCCGCCGGACCTCCGAGCATGCCTATGGCAACGCCGTCGACGTGTTCTCCTTCCGCCTGAACGACGGCCGCACCGTCACGGTCAAAGATGGCTGGCGCGGTTCACCGGAGGAGCAGAACTTTCTGCGCGAGATCTTCGTCGGCGCCTGCGAGCATTTCTCGACCGTGCTCGGCCCGGGCGCGGACATGTTCCACTACGATCATTTCCACATCGACCTCGCACGGCATTCGAAGGGCCGCCGCATCTGCAAGCCGGTGATCAAGTACACGCCGAACTACAACCTGCCGCCGCCGGACCCGGCCCGGCCCTATGCTTCGGCCCAGCCCAGCCTGCGCGATGCCGCCCCGGCCATGGTCGCCGGAGGGGCCCTGATGAGGCAGCCGAGCGGAAGCCTGCGCCCGCCGGGCGCCGTCTCGGCGGGGGGCTATCCCGTGGCCAGCCATCAGGGACAGGGGCTGGAGGCCCAGCGGCGTTTCCTGGAGGAATACGACAACGAGCCACTGAATCCGCCGCGCTATAACCGCCCCGGCGCCCAGTCCCTGCCGAGCGAGCAGCGCGGCCCGCTGATGCTGCCGGGCTCGGTGCCGCCGACCGAGGAGGTGATCCTGGGTGACGACGAGGGCACGGGTGTCGTCGATCAGGAGGGCTACGACCAGGCCCAGCCGCTGATCACGCCGCAGCGCGACCCCTTCGCCTACAGCTCCGGGCGGGCGCCGGGCCGGCGCTGAGGCGCGGGCTCAGCGGGAGACCAGCACCTGCCGGCACTCCGCCGGCAGCGCATCGAGCGACATCGGCGGCTTGGGCTTCGGCGCAGGCCCGGTGCGCGGCGGCTTCGGCGGGGCGAAGATGGCGGCGCGCTGCCGCTCGATCCAGTCCGTCAGTTCCTGACCGCAGCCATCGCCGAAATTCGGCGGCTCCTGGCCGCTGCAACTCGCCATGTCGGCCGGACAGCTCATGCGGATGTGGAAATGGTAGTTGTGGCCCCAGATTGGCCGGACCTTGTTGAGCCATGAGCGGTCGGCCCCGGCCTCGCGACAGAGCGCGACCTTCAGCGCGGGGTTGACAAAGATCCGCTCGACCCGCGGCTCGCTCGCCGCAGCCTTGATCAGCCGGGTATGGGCCGGCGTCCAGTGCCTGGGATCGATGTCGCGCCAATCGGCCCTGGCCATGTTGACGGCGGGCATGTTCTCGCGCGCCTCGCGGTCGAGCCGGCCGCGCGGCATCGGCGTCAGCCAGATGTCGGCATCGAGCCCGATCTGATGCGAGGCGTGGCCGGTCAGCATCGGCCCGCCCCGAGGCTGCGAGATGTCGCCGACGAGCAGGCCGGGCCAGCCCGTGATCCTGGGCACGTCCCGAGCGAGACCCTCGAGATAGTCGATCAGAACGGGATGGCCCCAGTTGCGGTTGCGGTTCAGCCGCATGACCTGCCAGCTCGGCCCGTCCACCGGCAGCGCGGTCGCGCCCGCGAGGCAGCCGCGGGCATAGGAGCCGATGGCGCGAGCCTGCAGATTGGCGGGGGCCGTCTTCTGGCCGAACAGCGAGCGGGCCGCGTCCGGGAAGGCGGCGATGTTGGCGGCGCGCCGCTTCGCCTCCTCCTCGGCGGTGGATTGCGCGCGGGCCACTGCTGGCAGCAGAGCCGCGACCACGACGAGACAGACGGCGGCGATTCGGCGATTCAGCTGCGACATGGCGCGAGATTCGCCCCGATCGGCTGGCAGGGTCAAGCGATTGACGATTTGCGCATGGACAAGCCGCCGCCGAGACGGCAGCTTTCCGTCAACGAGACGCGACCGAGATGGTTCGCAAGGCTTCGGGGAAGGACCACGCCATGACCACATTCACGATCGACCGCCGCGCCCTGCTGAGCGCGCTGAGCGCGAGCGCCCTGGCCGCCCCCGGCGCGGGCTTTGCGCAGGCACCCTGGCCGCAGGGCCGCACCATCAAGCTCGTCGTGCCGTTCCCGCCCGCCGGTGCGACGGACGTGCTCGGCCGGCTAGTGGCCGACAAGCTCGGCCAGACCTGGGGAATCAACTTCGTCGTCGAGAACCGGGCGGGCGCCGGCAGCAATATCGGCACCGACGCCGTCGCCAAGGCGGAGCCCAATGGCGACACGCTGCTGATCGTCTCGGTCGGCCTGGCGACCAACCAGTATCTCTACGCCCGGCTGAACTATGATCCGGTCAAGGACCTCGCGCCGATCACGATGGTCGCGCTGGTGCCGAACCTGCTGGTCGTCAACAAGGAACTGCCGGTCAACTCGGTGGCGGAACTGATCGCCTATGCCAAGGCCAATCCGGGCAAGCTGACCTATGGCTCCTCGGGCATCGGCACCTCGGTGCATCTATCGGGCGAGTATTTCCAGAAGCTGACGGGCACCAAGATGGTGCATGTGCCCTATCGCGGCACGGCCCAGGCGACGCAGGATCTGATCGGCGGGCGCATCGACCTGATCTTCGACAACATCACCCAGGCTCTGCCGCATGTGCGCGCCGGCTCGATCAAGGGGCTGGCCATCACCACTGCCAAGCGTTCGCCGGCCGCGCCGGAGTTTGCGCCGATCGCCGAGACCGTGCCCGGCTTCGACGTCTCGTCGTGGTTTGCGCTCTTCGCACCCGCCAAGACGCCGCAGGCGATCATTGACAAGATCCAGGCCGACACCAAGGCGGGGCTGGCCGACCCCGCGCTGCGCGCCAAGATGGCCCAGCTCGCCGCTGAGCCCGTCGGGGGCACACCGGCCGAGCTGGCGGCTTTCCTGCAGGCCGAAATGAAGAAGTGGGGCGATCTGATCAAAGACCTCGGCATCAAGGCGGACTGACGCCGACCCGCCGGCCACGCGCCACGGAACCCGCCGTGGCGCGTGGCGTTACTCCGGTATCGCGTCGCGCCCCCGCGACGACGCCTCCGGAGAGTTCAGCCGATGTCCACGCTCGTCATCCTCGTTCTGATCATCCTGCTCGTCGGCGGTGGTGGCTATTATGGCCATCGCTCCTATGGAGCGACCGGGCTCGGCGGCGTGCTGGGGCTCGCTCTGGTCGTCGTGCTGGTGCTGTGGCTGCTGGGCGCGCTCGGCGGCTCGCCGATCCGCGTCTGACCACGGAGGACGGCCCGCGCGCTCAGAGGGGCGCGCGGTTTTCCCAGACCGCGACGGCGGCCGCGAGATCCTCGAGCGACATGCCGACCGACTTGAAGACCGTGATCTCCCCGCCCTCCGCGTGGCCGGGAAGGCGCCCATGGCACAAATCGGTCAGGGTGCCGGCGACGCGATCGGCGGCATAGCTGCCCTCGTCGATGCCGATGGCGACGTCACCGCCCTCGTCAATGGCCTTTTCTGAATCGACCACGACGCGGGCCCGCTCCAGCGCCTCGGCATCCGCTTCCCGCATCTGCATGGTGAAGGCGCCGACCAGATCGAGATGGGCGTCGCGCTTGAGCCAGCGGCCGTGGATCAGGGGCTGCGTCGCGTTGGTGGCGCAGGAAATGATGTCGGCGGTCCGCGCCTCGCCCTCGAGATCGGTGACGGCGCGAGCCTCAATGCCTTCGGCGACGAGCTGAGCCGCGACGGCTTCGGCGGCCTCGGGACGGCGGGCCCAGATCGCGATGTCCGTCAGCGGGCGGACGGACCGGTGGGCCTTGACCAGGAACGGCGCGAGGCCGCCTGCGCCCACCATCAACATCTTGCTCGCCGTCGGGTTGGCGAGGGAGCGGGAGGCCAGAGCCGAGGCCGCGGCGGTACGCCACAAGGTGAGCCGATTGCCGTCCATGACCGCGAGCGGAGCCCCGGTCCGGCCGTCCATCAGCAGATAAGCGCCCATGACGCCCGGCAGGTCGCGCGCGCCGTTGCCGAAGAAGACCGACACGATCTTCGTGCCGATATAGGGGTGCGGCGCGTCCGACGCGCTCCAGGCCGGCATGATCAGCAGCACCGCTTGCTCGCTCGGACGCTCGATGCGGTGATGCGCCCGCGGCGGGACGACGGCATTGCCGCGGAATGCTTCCGCCAACGTGTCGATCAGCCCCGGGAAGCTCAGTGCGGCATCGATCTCCGCGTTTCCGAACAGCCGCATCAGCCGCGCCCGTTGGTCAGAGCCGGCAGAGCGGAATCGGGGACCACGGCGCGGAGCATCTGCGTCTCCGAGCGCAGGGCCTCGGCCTCGCGACGGTTGCGCCGCGCGGCCTTGCGGTGCTTGCCCTGGGTCAACCAGGAGGCGAAGCCGCCGATCAGCACGCCGACCGCGAGCGCCGCCAGAACGACGGCGAAGAGCGGCACATCGAAGGCGAGGACCGGCACATCGCGGCTGATCGGATCGAACGACACGCGCACAGAGGCGCGGTTGGCCACGGAGAAGAGTACGACCACCAGCGCGATCGGCACGAGCACGAGGGCCTTGAAGACGGTTTTCATCGCTGTTCCTCCGCGAGATCGCTGGGTTTGGGGCTTCGGCAGGGGCCCGTGAACGCGAGATCCTGCGCAACGCCTCCGTCGGCCGGCGCCCTGCCCGTGATTGCCGTCCGCCTCGCCGGCCTCAGCATCGCGACGCCTGGGGCGTCCAGGGTGATCGCCCGCCGATCACGCCTTGCCGTTCAACCGCAGCCGCAATTCCTTGCCGGTCTTGAAGACGGGAACGAACTTCTCTTCGACCTCGACCGCATCGCCCGTGCGCGGGTTGCGTCCGACGCGCGCCGAGCGGGCCTTGCGCGAGAAGGCGCCGAAGCCACGAAGTTCCACCCGGTCCCCCCGCGACAGCGCCTTGACGATCTCGTCGAGGATTGCGGTGACGATATTCTCGATGTCGCGCTGATACAGATGACCATTGCGCTCGGCGATGCGTTGGACGAGTTCTGATTTGATCATCGCTGCAATCTAACCGCTTGTATCAACGTCACTTTTCGACTGCAGGCTGCCAGAGCGCCAAAGGCGCGTCAAGCCGCAAACCGAGCGGCTGGTCCGCGGCGCGCGCCAGGACCGCGGCGAGCGTGTCCAGCCCGGCGGCGCGGGCCATCGCTTCGCTCACGCTCCAGAGGCCGAGGGAGGAGGATTCGCTGGCGCGGCGCCAGTCGCGCACCCGCAGTCCCTTCGCGATACCCTTGTCGCGCTCCAGCCAGGCGATCGCCTCCGGCTCGCCACCGATCTCGTCGACGAGCTTGAGCGCGGCGGCCTGACGACCGGTATGGACGCGCCCGTCGGAGACGAGGGCGATCTCGGGCTCGGCCAGCTTGCGGCGCTCGCGCACGGTGCGCTTGAACCAGTCGTAATTGTCGTCGACGACACGCTGGAGCGCCGCACGCGCCTCCGGCGAGGTCGGCTCGAAGCCGCTCGGTGCGGCCTTCAGCGGGCTCGACCTGATCGAGTCGACCTTCACGCCGACGGTGTCGAGCAGTTGCGAAACATTCGGCAACTGGAACAGCACGCCGATGGAGCCGACGAGGGAGGTCTGGCGCGCGACGATCCGGTCCGAGCCGATGGCGGCGATATAGCCGCCCGACGCGGCCAGCCCGTCGACCACGGCGACCATCGGCTTCTTGGCCGCGAGACGGCGCAGCGCATCATAGAGCGCCTCCGAGCCGCTGACGGTGCCACCGGGGCTGTCGATGCGGATAATGACGGCCGCAGCCTGGCTGTCCTCGAGCGACTTGACGAGGTCGAGCGTGCGGCGATCGCCCGAGATGAAACCGGAGATCGTGACCCGCGCGATATGCGCCTGCGAAAGCGTGCCCGGGGTGCGTCCGGTCCAGGCGAGGCCGGCGATCACCGCCGCGCCGAGGACCCCGGCGACGGCCAGAAGGCGCCACAGCGTCACCTTGCGGCGCAGATTGCGACGGTCGGCGAGCAGGTCGGCATCGGACGACATCAAGGCGCTCCTGTCGGTTGGCGCGGTCTGGCAGCCGCATGGCGAGGATGGCGAGGCGCCGCGCTCCGCGCCCGTGATGTAGCCCCGCACCGGCAGCGGGGCAAGGTGACGCGCACCGGTCAGGCCGCGACAGGGTCGCGCGCCCGATCGAGCGCGAGGAGCGCAAGGCCGCTGGCGACCGAGCGGAAGGCATCGCCGACATGAATGCGATCGGCACCGAAACGCCGGTCGAAGAGCGCCCGCACGGCCGGGACATGCGAGGTGCCGCCGGTCATGAAGACGGCCTCGATCGACCCGGCGGCGACATGGGCCTCCGTCAGCGCCCGGTCGAGCGCGGCCTCGATGGCGGCGACATCCTGCGCGATCCAGGCCTCGAACTCGGAGCGTGCGATCCGTTTCTCGATGGCGATGCCCGTCTGCTCGAAGCGCAGCACGGTCTCGTCCGCGCCGGACAGGGCGATCTTGGCCGCCGAGACCGCCCGATAAAGCTCGTAGCCGAGGTCGTATTCGATGACGGTGAGCAGATCCTCGAGCTTGTCCGGCTCGACGGCCTCGCGGATCAGGGCCTTGAGTTCCGCCATGGTCTCGCGGCTCTTCATCAGGGAGAGCCGGTGCCATTGCGCGAAGGCGGCGTGGTAGTGCGCCGGGATCGGCAGCAGCTTGCCGAAGGAGCGATACTGCGTGCCCTTGCCGAGGCGGGGCGAGATCGCGTGTTCGATGATGCGGTAGTCGAAGGTGTCGCCGGCGACGCCGACGCCGGCATGGGAGAGCGGCGTCGCCTCCAGCCGCCCGGCCGCGCCGGGCTCGAAGCGCATCACCGAGAAGTCGCTGGTGCCGCCGCCGAAATCGGCGACGAGCATGGTCTGCGGCTGCTTCAGCTCGCGGGCGTACCAGTAGGCGGCGCCGAGCGGCTCATAGGCGAAATCGACCTGTGGCATGCCGGCCCCGGCATAGGAGGCCTTCAGCCGGCCGAGTGCCAGCTCCTCGTCGGGGCGCTCGCCGGCGAAGACGACCGGGCGGCCGGAGACCAGCGGCCGGGAGGCCAGACCGTCGAGGCCCGCGACGAGGTCCGACAGGAAGACGCCGATCAGATCCTCGAGCCGGAACAGCTTGCCGAAGAGCCGCGTCTCCTGGAAGGCGCGGCTGGAGAGATGCGTCTTGAGCGACTGCAGGAAGCGGTGCTCGGTGGTCATGCCCAGCGCCATGTCGAGCGCATCGGGCCCGCTGACATGAGCGATGCGCGTCGCGGGCGGGCGCCCCTCGCGCCAGAACATCAGCGCCGAGCGATAGGCGTCGACGGCGCCCTGCTTCGTCGAAAACGAGCGCGTCGTGACCGAGCCGTCAGCGCCAGCGAGCGCGACGACGCTGTTGGTGGTGCCGAAGTCGATGCCGATGGCGGCGGGGGACATGGGGGCTTCCTATCTCATGTGCCCGATCAGGGTGTCATTCCGGGGCTTCGCGTCAGCGAAGAGCCCGGAACCCACGACAGGGCGAGCGCGTCCCATCGGCGGCGATCAGGGCTCACCCAGTCGTGGGTTCCGGGTTCGGCCCTGCGGGCCGCCCCGGAATGACAAGGTGGTCCGAAACAAAAGCCCGCGCGGATCGCTCCGCGCGGGCTGCTGGAACATCCGGCCGCCGAAGCGGCCGAACAATCACTTCTTCTCGGTCGTCGCCTTCTTGAGGGCGGCGCCCAGGATGTCGCCGAGCGAGGCGCCGGAGTCGGCAGAGCCGTACTGCGCCATCGCCTCCTTCTCCTCGGCCATTTCGAGGGCCTTGATCGAGACCTGGATCTTGCGGGCCTTCTTGTCGAAGAGGACGACGCGGGCGTCGACCTTCTCGCCGGCGGCGAAGCGCTCGGGGCGCTGCTCCTGGCGATCGCGGGCGATCTCGGCGCGCTTGATGAAGGTGGTCATGTCGGTGCCGGCGATCTTGACGTCGAGACCGCCTTCCTTGACCTCCATCACCTCACAGGTGACGACCTGGCCCTTCTTGAACTCGCCGGCATCCACGAAGGGATCACCGCCGAGCTGCTTCAGGCCGAGCGAGATGCGCTCCTTCTCGACGTCCACATCGAGAACGACAGCCTGCAGCATGTCGCCCTTCTTGTATTCCTCGATGACCTGCTCGCCCGGACGGTTCCAGTCGAGATCGGAGAGGTGGATCATGCCGTCGATGTCGCCTTCGAGACCCAGGAACAGGCCGAACTCGGTCTTGTTCTTGACCTCGCCCTCGACCGTCGAACCGCTCGGATGGGTCTCCGCGAAGACCTCCCAGGGGTTGCGCAGGGTCTGCTTGAGGCCGAGCGAGATGCGGCGCTTGACCTGATCGACCTCGAGGATCGCGACGTCGACTTCCTGCGAGGTCGAGACGATCTTGCCGGGGTGGACGTTCTTCTTGGTCCAGGACATCTCGGAGACGTGGATGAGGCCTTCGATGCCCGGCTCCACTTCGACGAAGGCGCCGTAGTCCGTGATGTTGGTGACGCGGCCCTTGAGGCGCGCGCCGACCGGGTAACGCGCCGCGATGCCATCCCACGGATCGGCCAGCAGCTGCTTGATGCCGAGCGAGATGCGGTGCGTGTCCTGGTTGATCTTGATGATCTTGACCTTGACCGTCTGGCCGATGGTCACGACCTCGGACGGATGGTTGACGCGACGCCAGGCCATGTCGGTGACATGGAGCAGGCCGTCGATGCCGCCCAGATCCACGAAGGCACCGTATTCGGTGATGTTCTTGACGACGCCGTCGATGACCTGGCCCTCTTCGAGCGAGGCGACCAGTTCGGAACGAGCCTCGGCGCGGGTCTCTTCGAGGACGGTGCGGCGCGACACGACGATGTTGCCGCGACGGCGATCCATCTTGAGGATCTCGAAGGGCTGCGGCTGGCCCATCAGCGGGCCGACGTCGCGGATCGGACGGATGTCGACCTGCGAGCGCGGCAGGAAGGCCACGGCGCCATCGAGGTCGACGGTGTAGCCGCCCTTGACGGTGTTGAAGATGACGCCCGACACCTTCTCGCGGGCCTCGAAGGCCTTCTCGAGCTTGACCCAGCTCTCCTCACGGCGCGCCTTGTCGCGCGAGATGACGGCTTCGCCCAGCGCGTTCTCGATCCGGTCCAGATAGACCTCGACCTCGTCGCCGACCTTGATGTCCTGGTCACGGCCGGGGCCGTTGAATTCCTTGAGCGCGACGCGCCCTTCCGTCTTCAGGCCGACGTCGATGATCGCCATATCCTTCTCGATGGCGACGACCTTGCCCTTGATGACGGAACCTTCGAGGGCTTCGTTACGACCGAAGGATTCCTCGAGAAGGGCGGCGAAATCCTCGCGGCCCGAAAAGCTTTCTACGGCTGACATGCATTCTCCTGACGCCGGCCGCGTCTCCCGCGGATGTCCGGCAAGCGCCCGTTTGGGTTGGTGTTGCAGGCCGGATGCTCCCGTCGGCGCCTCGTCAGAGGCTGGCCGCCAAGCCCGCGCTCGAAGCGCCGGACAGGGCGAACGGCGCAAGGCCGCCGGTTCTGCATCCGCATCCGAACGATCCGCCCCAAACACGAAACGGGAGCCGGCCGAAAAGGCCGCCCCCGGCTGTGATCGATCACGGCCCTTCGGACAGGCGCGATGTAGTGGAAATCCGCCGACGGGGCAAGGGCGATCGCCCCCCTCCGGCGCAGCCCGCCGCGACATGGAACAGCGCGAACCGTCCCGATGCGCTCGCCGCCGCGGACGGACCGTGCCAGAATTGGCGGCGATCCATCGCACTGCCCGCGGAGAGACATCCGTGACCGACGATCCCGATACCCCCGCCGAGACCAAACTGACCCGGACCAAGCAGGCCTGGGCGCGGGATGGCAAGTTCCTCACCGGTCGCGTCGCCCGTCCCGAGAGCGAGCGGCTGCCGCCCGGCCAGCATCTCGTGAAGGACTGGCCGGTGCTCGATCTCGGCCTGCAACCCGAGATCGCTCTCTCGAACTGGACGCTCGACCTCGACGGGCTGGTGGATCAGCCGCTGCACTGGCGCTGGGACGATCTGATGGCCCAGGAGCCGGCGACCGAGGTGTCCGACATTCACTGCGTGACCACATGGTCACGCTACGACAACCGCTGGGACGGCGTCGCCACCCGCACGATCCTCGATCTCGCTCGCCCGAAGCCGGAGGCCGGCTTCGTCGTGCTGCACAGCTACGACGGCTACACCACCAATCTGACGCTGGCGGATTTCGCCAGCGAGGCCGCGATCCTCGCCCATTCCTGGGAGGGCCGGCCGATCACCGGGGAGCATGGCGGGCCGCTGCGGCTCGTCCTGCCGAAGCTCTACTTCTGGAAGAGCGCGAAATGGCTGAAACGGGTCGAGTTTACGCCCGCGAACCGGCCCGGCTTCTGGGAGGTCCGCGGCTATCACGACCGCGGCGATCCGTGGCGGGAGGAGCGCTACAGCGACGATTGAGTTCTTCACTGGGGCAGCCGGCTCCCAGCCGCTTCCCCGCCGCCCGCCTTCGTGCCACGGTGTGGCCGTCTCGTCTGCGCTTGAGGAGCATGCCATGGGCTGGGTTGTCTTGGGGCTGATCGCTGCGATCGCCGTCTATCTGATCATGACCTATAACGGCCTCGTGGCGATGCGACAGCGCGTCAACCAGGCCTTCGCCGACATCGACGTGCAGCTGAAGCAGCGCCACGACCTGATCCCCAATCTCGTCGAGACGGTGAAGGGCTACGCGACGCATGAGAAGACGACGCTGGATGCGGTGATCGCGGCGCGCAACGCCGCCCAGGGTGCGTCCAGCGTTCATGACAAGGCGGCGGCCGAGCAGCAATTGTCCGGTGCGGTCGGGCGGCTGCTGGCACTGGGCGAGGCCTATCCCGACCTCAAGGCCAGCGCCAATTTCCAGCAGCTCCAGGTTGATCTCGGCAATGTCGAGGACAAGCTCGCCGCGGCGCGGCGCTTCTTCAACAACGCCGTCAGCGAGTTCAACGCCGCGATCCAGGCCTTCCCGGCCGTGCTCTTCGCGCCGCAGATGGGCTTCAGCCAGCGCGAATTCTTCGATGTCGGCGAAACCACGCGCGCCCAGATCGAGGTCGCACCGAGCGTGAAGTTCTGAGGCGACGCCGCAGGCGGCGAACGGGGCGGCTGCGATGCTGGGCCAGGCCTTCGGGCTCTACAGCCACATGCGCAACAACCGGATCAGGTCGGGCTTCCTGATCGCCGGCCTGTTCCTGCTCGTCTATGTCACGGTCTGGGGCCTGCTGCTGGTGGGCTACGGCTATGGCGGCGTTCCGCGCGGGACGACCGCCTATGCCGAGGCCGGGCGGACCTTCTGGCGCTGGCTGCCCTTCACGACGCTCGCCGCTGGCGCCTGGGTCTTCATCGGCTTTCGTATCAATGTCGGGCTGATCGGCGCCGTCTCGGGCGCCAAGGGCCTGACCCGCGAGGACAATCCCAAGCTCTACCGGATGCTGGAGAATCTCTGCATCTCGCGCGGCCTGACCGTGCCCAAGCTCGCCATCGTCGAGAGCGAGGCACTGAACGCCTTCGCCAGCGGCGTTAACGACCAGCAGTTCACGGTCACAGTGACGAGCGGCCTGTTGGCGCAGCTCAACGACGCCGAGGTCGAGGCGGTGCTCGCCCATGAACTGACCCATATCCGCAATGGCGACGTCCGGCTGATGATCATCGCCGTCGTCATCGCGGGCGTCATCTCGCTCGTCGGGGAGATCGTGTTCCGCAATCTCGGGCGTGTGAGGGTCTCTTCAGACGATGCGAAGAAGGGGAACTTCATCGCGATCCTGATCGGCTTCGCGGTGATCGCACTCGCTTGGTTCCTGGCCGTGGTGATCCGGCTCTCGCTGTCGCGCTCGCGCGAGTATCTGGCCGATGCAGGGGCGGTCGAACTCACGAAGAATCCCGATGCGATGATCTCGGCCCTGCTCAAGATCGCCGGGCGCGCCGATATCGAGGGCGTGCCGTCGGGCGTGATGGACATGTGCTTCGAGAACGACCCGGACGATTTCGCCGACCTGTTCTCGACCCACCCTTCGGTGACCAAGCGCGTGCAGGCGCTGGTCCAGACCGCCGGCGGCCGGATGCCGGCGATGCCGCCGCATCCGCCGCGCGTCGCCGAGCGGCAGGATCTGCAGACGATGGTCGCGGAATCGGCTGCTGGCGTCGATCCGGCCGCCCGGGGCCCCTGGGCGCGGCCGACGGGTGGCGGCAGCGCCAGCCCCTGATCCGTCAGCGGCCGTGCCGGGCCCAGTCGAGCGCTTCTTCCAAGCGGTCGTCGCCCCAGAACAATTCGCCATCCTCGGTGACGAAGGTCGGCGCGCCGAAGATGCCGATCGACTTGGCGTATTCGATCTCCGCGCGCAGGCGGCCCTTGACGTCCTCCCCGCGCGAGGCGGGAAAGGCGACGCCCGGATCGGCCCCGGCCTCCTTGAGGGCGGCGTTCAGCACGGCCTCCTCGGCGATGTTGCGGCCTTCACCGAAGCCGGCGCGGAACAGCGCCTTCGAGAAGGCCGGGAGCCAGCCCGCCTCGCGACCCGCCAGCGCCAGCCGCGCGGCGATCAGGGAGTTCTGCGGAAAGGTCTCAGGCCTGACCAGCGCAAGCCCCTCGCGGCCGGCGCGGCGCTCGACGTCGCGCCACATGTAGCGCCCCTTGCTGGGAAAGAGCGTGAAGGGCGAGGTCGACCAGCCCTGAGCGGCGAAGATCGGGCCGAGCAAAAAGGGCCGCCAGCGGATGCTGACGCCCGCGGCCTCCGCCAGAGGCTCGATCCTCAGTGCAGTCAGAAAGGAATAGGGGGATGCGAACTCATACCAGAAGTCCAGAACAGGACGGTTCGGCATTCGGCCTCCGGGGCAGGCGGGTCGGTGTGGCGTCGCGCATCAGGAACGTGAGCCTCCCGCCGCGCGACTGCAAGACGCGGTGCGATGTCCAAGCGTCATCTGCCGGGGTCATCAACACCCATCCATCAGGCGGGGACGCGCCATCGATCACAAGGTTCCGATTGCGTCGCCCCCGGTGCTGGGATAGTGCGCCATTGCGTTCGAAAAGCGGCCTTTCGCGACCGCCATGCCGCAACAGCAGGATGATACCCAGATGATCGAGAAAAGCGTGAAGAAGGTCGTGCTCGCCTATTCCGGAGGCCTGGACACCTCGATCATCCTGAAGTGGCTGCAGACCACCTATGGCTGCGAGGTCATCACCTTCACCGCCGATCTCGGCCAGGGCGAGGAACTCGGGCCGGCGCGCGACAAGGCGCTGCTGCTCGGCATCAAGCCCGAGAACATCTTCATCGAGGATCTCCGCGAGGAATTCGTCCGCGACTACGTCTTCCCGATGTTCCGCGCCAACGCGGCCTATGAGGGCGTCTACCTGCTGGGCACCTCGATCGCGCGGCCGCTGATCGGCAAGAAGCTGATCGAGATCGCCGAGAGGCTCGGCGCCGACGCCATCTCCCATGGTGCCACCGGCAAAGGCAACGATCAGGTCCGCTTCGAGCTGACCGCCTACGCGCTGAAGCCCGACGTCGTCGTGATCGCGCCCTGGCGCGAATGGGACCTGCGCTCGCGCGAGCAGCTCATCGCCTTCGCCGAACAGCACCAGATTCCGATCGCCAAGGACAAGCGCGGCGAGGCGCCCTTCTCGGTCGACGCCAACCTGCTGCACGCCTCCTCCGAGGGCAAGGTGCTCGAGGACCCGGCGCAGGAGGTTCCCGACTACGTTTATTCGCGCACGATCTCGCCCGAGGACGCGCCCGACAAGCCGACCGTGATCAGCATCGACTTCGAAACCGGCGATGCCAGCGCGATCGACGGCGTGACGATGTCGCCGGCGACGCTCCTGGCCAAGCTCAACGCGCTCGGGCGCGACAACGGCATCGGCCGGCTCGATCTCGTCGAAAACCGCTTCGTCGGCATGAAGTCGCGTGGCATGTACGAGACGCCCGGCGGCACGATCCTGGCCGTGGCGCACCGCGCCATCGAGTCGATCACGCTCGACCGCGGCGCGGCCCATCTCAAGGACCAGATCATGCCGCAATATGCGGAGCTGATCTATAACGGCTTCTGGTTCTCGCCGGAGCGCGAGATGCTCCAGGCACTGATCGACAAGAGCCAGGAGTTCGTCACCGGCCAGGTCCGCCTCAAGCTCTATAAGGGCGGCGTCCATGTCATCGGCCGCTCCAGCCCCTACTCGCTCTACGACCAGGACCTCGTCACCTTCGAGGAAGGCGCCGTCGCCTATGACCACCGCGACGCGGCCGGCTTCATCAAGCTGAACGCGCTGCGCCTGCGCACGCTCGGCCAGCGCAAGAAGAAGCTTGGGCTCTGAGCGAGCCTTCCTGACGTCGACGACGCGATTGCGGGCCGCCCCTCAGGCGGCCCGTTTCGTTTGCGCCCGCGTCTGCAGCACCGCCGGGAAATGCGTCTCCGCCCATTCGACGAGTCCGAGCAGCGGGCCGGCGAAACTGCGCCCGAGCGGCGTCAGCGAATAGGTGACGCTGGGCGGAACGGCCGGCTGGACGTCGCGATGGACGAGGCCATCCGCCTCCAGGGTCCGCAGGGTCTGCGTCAGCATCCGCTTGGAGATGTCCGGGATCAGCCGATGCAGCGCGCTGAATCGCCGGGGGCCGACGGCGAGCGCGCAGATCAGCAGGGTCGACCAGCGGTCGCCGATCTGGTCCAGCAACCCGCGAACCGGGCAGCGGTCGGGATCGAGACCCGCTGTCTGCCAGAGCTCGAACTTGGCGCCCAGCGCCACAGAAGCGTCCATAGGGTTCCTCCGTCGTAACCTGGTGACGCGAAAGTGCCGTCTTCCGGCGCCGTCATTAAGTCTCTATCTGAGACTGAGTTACCACAAGAGACCGGAGAATTCCATGTCCCATCCGCTTTATGCCGTGACCGGCGCCAGCGGCCAGCTCGGCCGCCTCGCGGTCGCCGCCCTCGCAGCGCGCGTCGGTACGGCTGCCGTCGTGGCCATCGTCCGCGACCCCGCCCGGGCCGCCGGGCTGTTTCCCGCTGGCGTCGTGATCCGCGCGGGCGACTATGACCAGCCGGCTTCGCTCGAAGCGGCGTTCGCCGGCGTCGAGCGGCTGCTGCTGATCTCGTCCAACGCGATCGGCCAGCGCCTGGCCCAGCACCGCAATGCGATTGCGGCCGCCAGGCAGGCCGGCGTCGCCCGCATCGCCTATACCAGCGTGCTGCGCGCCGACATCTCGCCGCTGGGCCTCGCCGAAGAGCACCGCCAGACCGAGCACGCGCTGGCCGAGAGCGGCCTGCCCCACAGCCTGCTGCGCAATGGCTGGTATACGGAGAACTATGCCGCCTCGATCCCGCCCGCGCTTGCCCACGGCGCGCTGATCGGCAGCGCCGGTGACGGCCGCATCGCGAGCGCAGCGCGGGCCGACTATGCCGAGGCCGCTGCGGTTGCGCTGATCGGCGATCAGGCGCCTCGCGTCGTGCATGAACTGGCCGGCGACGCTTCCTATTCCCTGGCCGAGTTCGCGGCGGAGCTGTCGCGCCAGGCCGGGAAGACGGTCCCGTATGTCGACATGCCCGAGGCCGATTATCGCGGGGCGCTCCTCGGCGCGGGCCTGCCCGAGGGGCTCGCCTCCCTGCTCGCGGATTCCGACGCGGCCGCCGCCACGGGCGCACTGAACGACGAGAGCCGGGTGCTCTCGCGCCTGATCGGCCGCCCGACGACACCCTTCGCGACGACGATCGCCGTGGCGCTGCGCGGCTGAGCGCGAACCAATCGACCTCTCGGGCGTTGGACAGCAGCCACTCCCGAGAGGTTCGCCATGATCCGCGTCGTCCCGACCGCCCTGCTCGCCTTGGCCCTGATCGCTTCTTGCGCCCAGGCCCAGATCGCGGGGCCGACATCGGGCGCTCAGGCCGAAAAGCCGGCCCCGCCGTCGGTCGCGTTGTGCAAATCCGCTGCTCTGGCCACGCTCTCGGCCCGCGAGCCCGAGATCGAGGACATCTATATCGACGAGGATGGCGCCACGATCGCCGTCGCGGAGACCCTGCTGCCGTGGAGGACAAACCCGGATGGGCGGGCGGCGCAGGGTTCCCCTACTCGCCCTGATCGGCAGCGCGCAGCCCGTCGAGCGCCGGCATGGAGGTGATGTGGTAGCCGGCATCGACATGGTGGATGTCGCCGGTGACACCGCCTGACAGGTCGGAGAGATAGTACAGGGCCGAGCCGCCGATCTCCTCGAGCGAGACCGACTTGCGCAGCGGCGAGTTCGCCCGCTGCCAGGAATACATCGCGCGCGCATCGGAGATACCGGCGCCGGCGAGTGTCCGCACCGGCCCGGGCGAGAGCGCGTTGACGCGGATACCGCGCGGGCCGTAGTCGCCGGCGAGATAGCGCACGCTGGCTTCCAGCGCCGCCTTGGCGACACCCATCACGTTGTAGTTCGGCATGATGCGGGTGGAGCCGCCATAGGTCAGCGTGATCATGCTGCCGCCCTTCGGCATGCGCTCGGCGGCGCGCTTGGCGACCTCCGTGAAGGAGAAGCAGGAGATCACCATGGTGCGCGAGAAGTTCTCACGGCTGGTGTCGGCGTAGAGCCCCTTGAGCTCGTTCTTGTCGGAGAAGCCGATGGCATGGACGATGAAGTCGAGCGTGTTGCGCTCGGGGTCGCCGCCCCAGGCCTCGTCCAGCGCGGCGAAGGTCGCGTCCACCGTGGCGATGTCCTCGACGTCGCAGGGCAGGACCAGCGTCGAGCCGGTGCTCTCGGCCAGCGGCTTCACCCGCTTGCCGAGCGCCTCGCCCTGATAGGTGAAGGCCATCTGCGCACCATGGGCGTGCAGGGTGCGCGCGATGCCCCAGGCGATCGAGTTCTGGTTGGCGACGCCCATGACGAGGCCGCGCTTGTTGTGCATCAGGGGGAGCATGAGGAAATCCCGGAGGTCAGCGTGGAGAACGTGAAGGCGGCCTGTGGAGACCACAGATCCCGAACAGCGACGTTCCCTGTCGCGTCGGCAACGACATCATAGATGCTTCTTCACCGCGGCCGCCGTGTCTTTCGACGATGCCAACGGCACGATCTCGAAGCGGGCTAGGTCGCCCCAGGCCAGCACCCATTCCTGCAGCTTGGTGACGTCGTCGCACTGCATCACCTGGAAACAGCGCGCGAAGTCCGCCGAGATCCAGCTGTCGACATAGGTCAGGCCGTCCGGGATCATCCGGCCCTTCTCATGGAAGCGGGCGTAGATCTCCTTCACCCGCGCCTGGTCGAAATGCTCGATCACCATGAAAAGCATGGGCTGGTCCCTCAGGCTTCGAGCTTCTTCATCACGATGGTCGCATTGGTGCCGCCGAAGCCGAAGGAATTCGAGAGCACGCAGCCGAGGCCCGCATTGTCGATGCGCTGGCGCACGATCGGCATGTCGGCGAAGGCCGGGTCGAGTTCGTCGATATGGGCGCTTTCGCAGATGAAATCGTTGTTGAGCATCAGCAGCGAATAGATCGCCTCCTGCACGCCGGTGGCGCCGAGCGAATGGCCGGTGAGCGACTTGGTCGCGGAGATCGGCGGGCTCTTCTCGCCGGCGCCGAAGACCTCGCGGATCGCCTCGATCTCCTTGGCGTCGCCGACGGGCGTCGAGGTGCCATGCGGGTTGATGTAGTCGACCTTCGCGTTGACGCCCTGCAGCGCCATCCGCATGCAGCGCACGGCGCCCTCGCCCGACGGTGCGACCATGTCGTAGCCATCCGAGGTCGCGCCATAGCCGACGATCTCGCCATAAATCCTGGCGCCGCGTGCCTTGGCGTGCGCGAGCTCTTCGAGCACGACGACGCCGGCCCCGCCCGCGATGACGAAGCCGTCGCGGTTGACGTCATAGGCGCGCGAGGCGCGCGCCGCCGTCTCGTTATAGTCGGTCGACATCGCGCCCATGGCGTCGAACAGGACGGAGAGGGTCCAGTCCAGTTCCTCGCAGCCGCCGGCGAAGATGACGTCCTGCTTGCCCCACTGAATCAGCTCATAGGCGTTGCCGATGCAGTGGTTCGAGGTCGCGCAGGCCGAGGAGATCGAATAATTGACGCCCTTGATCTTGAACCAGGTCGCCAGCGTCGCGGACGCGGTCGAGGACATGCCCTTGGGCACGGCGAAAGGGCCGACCTTCTTGGAGGAGCCGCTCTCGCGCGCCTTGTCGTAGGCGTCGATCAGGGCGCGGGTCGAGGGTCCGCCCGAGCCCATGACGATGCCCGTGCGCTCGTGGCTGATCTCTTTCTCCTCGAGACCGGCATCAACGATGGCCTGTTCCATCGCGACCTGGTTCCAGGCCGAGCCACCGCCGTGGAAGCGCATGGCGCGGCGGTCGAGCACGGTCGAGGGGTCGAGCGTCGGCACGCCGGCGACGCGGCTGCGGAAGCCGTGCTCGGCAAAGACCGGCATGAAGGAGATGCCGGATTTCGCCTCATGCAGCGAGGACAGCACTTCCTGCGTATTGTTGCCGATGGACGAGACGATGCCCATCCCGGTGACCACCACGCGTCTCATGCTCTCTTCTCCGGCTTCATGGCGCCTGAGCCGGATGGAACAGGGTCCGGCGCGCTCTTCGATCCCGCGCAAATGGACCGCGCGGCCGGCGCGCGCAAGGCCACACCGCAGTTTTCCCCCAACGGCATCGCCCCGGAGCGTCTCTCCGAAACGATCCCGAACGCCTTACGCCGCCTCGGGCTTGAACAGGCCGACGCGCATGTCGCTGACCGTGTAGATGCGCTTGCCGTCGGCCTCCAGCCAGCCATCGGCGATGCCGAGCACGAGCTTGGATTTAAAGACGCGCTTGAACTCGACGCCGTAGACGACCTGCTTGATGGATGGCAGCACCTGGTCGGCGAATTTGACCTCGCCGACGCCGAGCGCGCGGCCGCGGCCCGGCAGACCGAGCCAGCCGAGGAAGAAACCGGTCAACTGCCAGAGCGCATCGAGGCCCAGGCAGCCCGGCATCACCGGATCGCCCTTGAAGTGGCAGTCGAAGAACCAGAGATCCGGCTTGATGTCGAATTCGGCACGCACGAAGCCCTTGCCGTTGGGGCCGCCATCTTCGGCGATCTCGGTGATGCGGTCGAACATCAGCATCGGCGGCAGCGGCAGCTGCGCGTTGCCCGGCCCGAACAGCTCCCCGCGACCACAGGCGAGGATCTCCTCGTAGCTGAAAGACGATTGCCGCTGCATATCCCGTGTCGCTCCATCGCGGCCGTCGGATGCGGCCACCTCCAAGCGTGCCTAACACGCCGCCCTGTCCGAACGAAAGGGCGCATGCGCCCTCCCGGGGTGGCCGACAACGCCCCCTCCGGCGCTCAAGTGCTCCGGAGCCGGCTTGCGAGCCGTGGCGCGAAGCCTTACATCCATTCTCAACTGGCGCGGACGCCTGTGTCCGCGACCCTGGAGGAGGCTCGGCCAGCAGCGATGAGCGATCTCACTTCCCATGACGAGGGCTATGGATCGACCGCACGCCGGGGCTGCCCGTTCCATGACATCCGCCAGAGGCTGCGGCGCGTGGGCCTGCGGCCTACCCGCCAGCGCGTTTCGCTCGGATGGGTTTTGTTCGCCCGCGGCGATCGGCACATCAGCGCCGAGATGCTCTATGAAGAGGCGATGAAGGAGAAGATTCCCGTCTCGCTGGCGACGATCTACAACACGCTGCACCAGTTCACCCAGGCCGGACTGCTGCGGGAACTGGCGATCGACGGCGCCAAGACGTTCTTCGACACCGACAGCAGCGAGCACCATCACTTCGTCGTCGATGGCGAGAACACCGTGATCGACATTCCCGCCGAGGCGGTCGACGTCGCGGCCCTGCCCGAGCCCCCCGCGGGCTATGAGATCGCCCGCGTCGATGTCGTGGTGCGGCTGCGCAAGATCGACACCGCGACGCAGTAAGGCCGCCCCGCGGGGCGTCAGTCCACCTTTTCGTTGGGATACACGCCCCAGAGCCGGTCCTGGCGCAGATAGCCTTCGGTGCTGCCGATGCTCACCCGGCACCAGTTGCCGGCGCAGGACGCGACATTCGCGATGACGCCGGATTCGAGCCGCGCGACAACCGCCGACCCCTCACCCGCTTCGCGAAACAGCGGAAAGGTCTCGCCCTTGGCCTTCGACCAGGGCGCGACCAGGGCGGTCCGCCGGCCCGAGAGCAGGCTGTGAAGCACCCAGCCTTCCGCGCCGTCGGCATCGCGCACGCGACGCCAGGTCTCGAACTCGGCGACGATCTCGACCGGCAGGCCGGCGCGCTGGTAGACCCAGCGGGTGCGGTGTTCCTTCGAGGGACCTTCGCGCAGATTGACGCGGTCCGTCTTCAGGCTGACATAGCGCGGCACCGGCAGGCCGGTGACCGGGCCCGCCTGCATGTCCTGAGCCCGAGCGAGCGGTGCCGCCATCATAGCCGCCAGCAGGGCCAGCCCCGCCAGAACGCTCCGTCTCGCAGCCACCATCCGTCCGATCTCCATCCAGCAACCGCCCGGCGGCCAGGGTACCCCCGGCGAAGGGTCATGTTGTCATCCGTCGTCACGCCACTTAGAGAACGGGCGAAGCCGAGCGATCCTGCCGTCCCATTCCTGAAGCCCTGCGGTTAATGAGGGGTTGAGGCCAAAAGGCGGCGGGCGCCAGGGCAGTGGAGGAGGAGGCGTCCATGTCGAAGAAGAAGCCGCTCGTCGTCGTCACCCGCAAACTGCCCGCCGTGGTGGAAACGCGGATGCGCGAACTGTTCGATGCGCGTCTCAACATCGACGATACGCCGATGAGCCAGGCCGCCCTGGTCGAGGCCGTCAAGACGGCCGACGTGCTCGTCCCGACCGTCACCGACCGGATCGACGCCAAGATCATCGCGCAGGCCGGCGACCAGTTGCGGCTGATCGCCAATTTCGGCAACGGCGTCGACAATATCGACGTCGCCAGCGCCGTGCAGCGCGGCATCACCGTGACCAATACCCCCGGTGTGCTGACCGACGACACCGCCGACATGACGATCGCCCTGATCCTAGCGGTCGCCCGGCGCATCGCCGAGGGCGCACGCGTCATCCCCGACGACGAGTGGGCCGGCTGGTCGCCGACCTGGATGCTGGGACGGCGCATCACCGGCAAGCGGCTCGGCATCGTCGGCATGGGCCGGATCGGCCAGGCCGTGGCGCGACGTGCGGCCGCCTTCGGGCTCTCGATCCACTATCACAACCGCCGCCGACTCGATGCCCGCATCGAGGAGAAGCTCGACGCGACCTACTGGGATTCGCTCGACCAGATGCTGGCGCGCATGGACATCGTCTCGGTGAACTGCCCGCACACACCGGCGACCTATCACCTGCTCTCGGCGCGCCGGCTGAAGCTGCTGAAGCCCGACGCCATCCTGGTCAACACCGCACGCGGCGAGGTCGTCGACGAGACGGCCCTGTCGCGGATGCTGGAGGCGGGCGAACTGGCCGGAGCGGGCCTCGACGTCTACGAGAGCGAGCCTGCGGTCAATCCGCGCTTGCTGAAGCTCGCGCGCCAGCACCGCGTCGTGGTGCTGCCGCATATGGGCTCGGCCACGCATGAGGGCCGGGCCGAGATGGGCGAGAAGGTCATCGTCAACATCAAGACCTTCATGGACGGGCACAAGCCGCCGGACCGCGTGCTGCCGAGCATGCTCTGAAGCAGCCCCGCCGGCCCCGGGCCTGATCTCAGGCGCGCAGACCGGCCACGAGCTCCGGCCAGTGGCGGAAATCGTCGATCACCGCAAGGGCGCCGGCCTCGGCCAGACGCCGGGCGCTGCGTGCCTTGTCATGGGCCACGCCGGTGAAGCCGACGACGCGCATGCCGGCCGCCAGCGCCGCCCGCACGCCGGGCACGGAATCCTCGATCACGAGGCAGGATTGCGGCTCGGTTTCCATCGTGGCGGCAGCGTGCAGAAACACGTCCGGATGCGGCTTGCCGCGCGCGACCTGCGAGGCCGAGAAAATGTGCGGGTCGAACAGCTCGATCAGGCCGGTGATGGCAAGATTGCGCCGCAGCGGCGCCAGGCTGGTCGAGGATGCGACACAGCGGCGGCCGCCGATCGCACCGAGCGCCTCGCGGACGCCCGGCAAGGCGCGCAGCTCGGTCTCGAGCCGCGATGCCACGGCATCCTCGATCCGCTGCTCGAAATCGGCCGGCAGGGCGCGCCCATGCGCCGCCTCGATGATCTTGATGCCCTCCGACCAGGGAATGCCGACGATGCTGTCGACATAATGATCGAGGGTCCAACTGGTCAGCCCGAGCGCGTGGCAGGCTTCGAGACTGACCTCGCCATAGAGCGTCTCGGTGTCGATCAGCGTGCCGTCGCAGTCGTAGATGATCAGGTCGGGCATCGCGGCGGCGTTCGTCTGCGACCGACTCAATCGGCACGGGCCGTGTCGAACTGCCCGGCCTTGCGGAAGCGCCAGAGATAGGAGGGCACGATCGCCTCGACGGAGACCGGGGCGATGCCCAGCCCCTCGAAGCTGCGCCCCTCCGCCAGAGCGGCCGCCGAGACGACATTGTCGCTCTCGAGGAGTGTCACCTGGTCGCGTGTCAGCTTCATCGCATCCGGCAGCAGGCCCAGCGTCAGCGTGTCGACCAGTTCCAGGATCCGCGCCTGGATTCGTGCCAGCGGGAAGGGCAGCGGCACCAGCAGGCGCTTGCGGTCCGTAACCTCGCAGATATAGGCGAGCAGCTCGCGGAAGCTCTTCACCTCCGGGCCGCCGAGTTCGTAGACGCGGCCGCCGGCGACGACCCCGTCGACCCCGCGTGCCACCGCCTCCGCTACGTCGCCGACGAAGACGGGCTGGAACCTGGTTTCGCCTCCGCCGACCAGCGGCAGAGCCGGCAGCACCCGCGCCAGTGCGGCGAAGCGGTTGAAGAAACCGTCCTCCGGCCCGAACACGATGGAGGGCCGCAAGATCACCGCGCCGGGCACCGCGGCCAGCACGGCGGCCTCGCCCTCGGCCTTGCTGCGGGCATAGAGGGACTTCGAATCGTGATCGGCGCCGATCGCGGAGACCTGGACAAGGCGGGCGATGCCGGCGCCCGCACAGGCCTGCGCAATCACCCGGGCTCCGTTGGCCTGCACGCCGGCAAAGCTCTGCCGGCCGCCCTCCTGCAGGATGCCGACGAGATTGACGACGGCGGCGGCGCCCTTCACCGCGGCGGCGACCGAGTCCGGATAACGCAGATTGGCCTGGACCGCATGGATCTGGCCGACCATGCCGAGCGGCTGCAGGAAGCCGGCGAGATCGGGCCGGCGAACGGCGACGCGGACGCGGTAGCCGCGCTTCACCAATGCGCGCACCACATGGCGGCCGACGAAGCCGGAGCCCCCGAAAACCGTGATGAGTTGCTGGCTCGGAAGGGGCAGATCGTTCGCCATCGTCGGCAGGCCTCATGCGCGCGGGTCCGCTTGGCTCCTAAAGCATTTCACCCCCGTCTGGAAAGGTGCTTGCGCGGGTCGCGCCGCCGCCGCGGCGAAACACGCCAGGCCGCCCCCGGATCGGGCAGCGGCGGCCGCGATTGGGGCCATCGAAAAGGGAAAAAACCCATGGCGAGCGGATGTTCTTGCGAAACAGCATCTTTACTTAACGTGTTCTTCAGCACCTCAGCCTTATACTGCATGACATCTTCCCCAACGTCAAGTCGAGGGTTCGTCGTGAGATCCATTCGCAACAAGATTCTGGGCCTGATCGGCATCGTCGTCGCCGGGGCCGCGATCGCCCTCGCCTTCGCCCTCGTCGCCCTCTCGGGCATCGAGAGCATGAGCCACCGCGTCTCGCGGCAGAATGACGTCGCTCTCGCGACCGAACGGCTCAACGTCGCGGTGAACCAGCTCAGCGAGGATTCGCGGCTGGCCTATATGGCGCGCAACCCCAACGAGGCGAAGAACGCGGCGGCCGCCATCGAGAAGGGGCTCACTCAGCTGAACGATCGGCTGACGATCTTCACCGGGATCGTCCCGGCCGCCGAAAGAGAGCGTGCCGCCAAGATCGGCCAGCTGGTCGCCGAATTCGCCGGCATCCGCGCCGAGACGGCCAATCTCGCCCAGGAGGTCTCCGGCCGCGCCGCCGACGCCTGGGGCAACAGCGAGGCGAGCCGCCGCAACCGCACCGCCCTGATCGAGGCACTCGGCGGTTTCAGCCAGCTCAATGAGCAGGCCGGCAATGCCGTCGAAGCCGAATCGTCCGACTATATCGCTCGGATGCGGGTGCTGATTCCATTGACGCTGCTGGTGCTGCTGGGCCTCTCCATCGCGGCGGCCATCGCCTTCTCGCGACGCGCCATCGTCAAGCCGCTCCTCGACCTCGGATGGGTCATGGACCGCCTGATTGCGGGCGAAACGGCGATCGAAGTGCCCCATACGCGGCGTCGCGACGAAATCGGCGCGATGGCGCGCTCGGTCTCGGTGCTGCGCGAGACCAGCGAACAGGTCGCGATCCTGCAGCAGCAGGAGCAGGCCGCGGCGGCGGCGCGCCTGGCCCGGGCGCAGTCGATGGAGGCGGTCGTCAGCGATGTCGGCGAGGTCGTGGCGGCGGCGGCGGCGGGCGATTTCTCGGCGCGGCTGCAGATCGACCAGGCCGACGAGCAGATGCAGAAGCTCGTCGCCGG
>CALRYW010000024.1:0-52516 GCA_943372485.1 Allobosea thiooxidans | reverse complement strand
ATGGTCGGATCAGGTTATGTCGGGCTGGTGTCCGGCGCATGTTTCGCGGATTTCGGGCACGAGGTCGTCTGCGTCGACAAGGTCGAGAGCAAGATCGCGGCGCTGAAGCAGGGCGAAATCCCGATCTTCGAGCCCGGCCTCTCGGTACTGGTGCGCAGCAATTCCGAGGCGGGCCGGCTCTCCTTCACCACCGATCTGGCCGGGCCGGTCGCCCGGGCCGATGCGGTCTTCATCGCGGTGGGGACGCCGTCGCGTCGCGGCGACGGCTTCGCCGACCTGTCTTATGTCTATGCGGCGGCGCGCGAGATCGCCCAGGCTCTCGACGGCTATACCGTCATCGTCACCAAATCGACCGTTCCGGTGGGGACCGGCGACGAGGTCGAGCGGATCATCCGCGAACTGCGTCCCGATGCCGATTTCGCCGTCGTGTCCAATCCGGAGTTCCTGCGCGAGGGCGCGGCCATCGACGATTTCAAGCGCCCCGACCGCATCGTCATCGGCACGGACGATCTGCGCGCCCAGGCGCTGATGGCCGATGTCTACCGGCCGCTCTACCTCAACAGCGCGCCGATCCTGAACACCAGCCGGCGCACCGCCGAACTGACGAAATACGCGGCCAACGCCTTCCTGGCGACGAAGATCACTTTCATCAACGAGATGGCCGATCTCTGCGAGCAGGTCGGCGCCAATGTCCAGGACGTGGCCCGCGGCATGGGGCTCGACAACCGCATCGGCAGCAAGTTCCTGCATGCCGGCCCCGGCTATGGCGGCTCCTGCTTCCCGAAGGACACGCTGGCCCTGATCAAGACGGCGCAGGATTACGGCACCCCATCGCGGATCGTCGAGGCCGTCGTCTCGGTGAACGACCTGCGCAAGCGGGCCATGGCGAAGAAGGTCGTCGCCGCCTGCGACGGCTCGGTCCGCGGCAAGACGATCGCCGTGCTCGGGCTCACCTTCAAGCCGAATACGGACGACATGCGCGACGCACCGTCGCTGTCGATCGTCACGGCCCTGCAGGATGGCGGCGCCACCATCCGCGCCTTCGACCCGGAGGGGATGGAGCAGGCCAAGGCGATGCTGCCGAATGGCGTCGTCTACTGCAACGATGCCTATGAATGCGTCGACGGTGCCCATGCCGCGGTGATCGTGACCGAGTGGAATATCTTCCGCGCGCTCGATTTCGACCGCGTCAAAGCCGCGATGGCCGCGCCGATCCTGGTCGATCTGCGCAATGTCTACCGGGCCGAGCAGGTCCGCGCCAAGGGGTTCACCTATGTCGATGTCGGGCGCGGTGCATCGCCCAACGCGTTGAAAGGCAGACAGGACGCTGCTTGAGGGGCATGTGTGCTGCTTGATTTCCGTTAAGCAGCGCTCCGCGGCCGTCCGGCTCCTTGTCCTCGCCCCCCTGGGGCCGGCCCTATCTGGCTTCTCGTCAACCAGCGAGGGGCCAGACCATGCTTTCCTTCCATGAAGAGGTTCCGCTGAATGCGGGGCGCCTGCCGCCGGCGGCGACGCATCTGTGCCTGCGGGTGGCAAATGCCTGCAAGGGCTTGCTGGAACCGTGGGGCTGACCATGGTGGCACAGCCCGCCTCCCTGAGGCGCTGCCGGCGCGACTCGCTCGACCTTGCCCGTCTTTGCCGCGCGGGCGCACGCGCCTGGTACGAGGCGCCGGCCGATGCCGTGTTTCGCGCGTCTTCACCCCGGCGGCGGGCACGCTCATGCTGACGGTGAGCGGCGATGTCCGCCTCGCCCAGCTCGAGGCCAATGTCTTCGCGTCGCCCTATCTCGCCACAGCCGCCGAGTCGGTCAGCCGGGCCGCCGAGAGCGCCGAGTTCACGCCCGTGCGGGAGGCGGTGCTCCAGCGCAGCGCCGCGACGCTCGTGGTGCGCGGCCAGAGGCTGGAGCGCAATGCGGCCGGCATCGTCGGCATCAACGGCACGGCCTTGCTGCTGCGGGCCCAGTCGAACCGGCTCTCGGTGCTGATGGACGGCTCGGCTCAAATCGCCACGGCGGCGGGAGCCGATCTGCGCACGGGCCGCTATGCCGCCGCCTGCGCCTTCGACGCGACCGGCCGCTCCGTCGCCCGCAACGGCGTCGCGGTCGTCATCGACAGCGGAACGCCGCCGGCCAGCCGGAGCAGCAGTTGTCACGGGCAGGACGAGGCGGACACGGTCGTCTCTTGCGGTGACGGTGGTTTGACCGTGTCATGGTCGCTGGAGAGAGGCTTACCGACCGGCGCCTGCTCAACGTCTCATTTGTTTCCTAATCGGAGCCCTCACCGCGCGTTCGTGAACGCCTTCCGGCTGAGGACCGTCCTGAGCAGGATCGCGATGTCGAGCCAGATCGACCAGTTGTCGATGTACCAGTGGTCATAGGCGACGCGCTTGGCCATCTTGTCGTCGGTGTCGGTCTCGCCGCGCAGGCCATGGACCTGGGCCCAGCCGGTGATGCCCGGCTTGACGTTGTGGCGCCTGGCATAGAGCGCGATCTTGCGTTCGAACTCACGGTCATGGGCCAGCGCATGCGGGCGGGGCCCGACCAGTGACATGTGGCCGGCGAGCACATTGAGCAGTTGCGGCAGCTCGTCGATGTTGTAGCGGCGCAGGATCCGGCCGATGCGCGTCACGCGCGGGTCGTCGCGCTTCGCCTGGACGATGACGGCGCCATCGTCGGTGGTCGTCATGGTCCGGAACTTGAAGATCCGGAAGGCCTGCTGGTTGAAGCCGTAGCGCCGCTGGCGGAACAGCACCGGGCCCGGCGAGTCGAGCCGGATCAGGGCGGCCACGAGCAGGAGCAGCGGCGCACACAGCACCAGGATGAGCGCGGCGGCGACCAGATCGAAGCCCTGCTTCAAGGCGATCTCCAGCGCCGAGAGCGGCGGACGGTTGAGCCGCAGGCTGGTCAGGCTGCCTGTGCGTGTGACGAGCGGCCGGTCGAAGCGGTCCATGATCCGCTCGGGCGTCAGATGGATCGCGACCGGGAGGTTCATGAAGGCGTCGATGCAGGCATCGATGGTCTCCTGATCGGACCAGGGCAAGGCGATGAAGACGGAGTCCGGCTGCTTGGCCCGGCAGTTTGCCACCGCGCTCGCCAGATCGGCGGCCAGCGCGGCGGCCGGATCATTGATCCGGCGGGCATCATTGCTGCGCAGGAAGGCGACATCGACAATGGCGAAGCCGACGTTCCAGGGCTGGTGACGCGAGACGAAGGACATCACATCGGGCTCGCGGCCGATCAGGAAGACGCGCTCGGTGGTGATGCGGCCCGTCTTGCTGCCGATCGAGATCGTCCGCACCATCGCCGAGCGGGCGAGCGCGATGACGGGGATGCCGACGAGATAGCTGGCGATGACGACGCCGCGCGAGTAGTGGTCCGCGATCTTGGCGATGAACATGATCGCGACGAAGGCGACCATGGTCAGGTTCCAGACCGCGAAGGCGGAGCCGATCTGTCCCTTGGTCGAGAGATAGTTGGACAGCTGGTAGCGGCCGCGCGTCGCGTTCACGAAGACGAAGATCGCAGCCAGCATCAGCGCGAGTTCAAGCGTCACCTTGTCGGCCCGCGGATCGCCATAGACCGGCAGGTGATAGGCCAGCGACACCAGCCCCACCATCAGGGCGACGGTCGCCGCGTCGGTCGCTGCGGTCACCAGCCAGAGCCAGTGTCGCCAAGCGCGGGCGCGCCCCTCGCGGGCCGCATAGGCAGCCAGGGCGATGTCGTTGACGCTCATCCGGTTCGTCGCCTCCGCCCGAGGCCCGGGCGAGCTGTGCGGCAGCGGCACAGATCCTCGCTCTCGGGCTCGTCTCGGCGGTGGGAGCGCAAGCGGCATACCGTATGGGAACGCGCCAAAATGGGCTGTTTCGTCGGCTGAAGCGCGGATAGCCGCTGGATTTCGAGTGGGTCGGAACGGTGTCCGCGAGGGGCGCGTGCCGTTCTGATCCGTTCTGGAACAGCGGGCGCGGCCTTGCGCGCGCCGATCAGCCGGCGGCGATGGCGGTGAGGCGCTCGGTGTGCAGCAGCCGTACACCGTCCGGAACGAGCAGAATGATGCGCTCGCGCGACAGTCTGGTCAGTGTCCGGCTCACCGTCTCGATCGTCAGGCCGAGACAGTCGGCGATGTCCTGCCGGCCCATCGGCAGGGGCACGGTGACGGAGGGGCGGCCGATGCGGGCGAAGCGTTGCTGCAGGCCGAGCAGGAAGCAGACGATCCGCTCCTGCGCATTGCGGCGGCCAAGCAGCATGAGCTGTTCCTGCGCCAGGGACAGTTCATGGCTCGCCTGCTCGTGCAGGCGCCGCAGCAGCGCGGGTCTGGTATCGACGAAATGCGAGAATCCGGCGCGGGGAAAGGCGCAGGCCGCGACGGGCCCGATCGCGTCGGCGGAAAAACCGGCCGTCTGCGCCAGCGACAGGCCGATGAAATCCCCCGGCAGCGCGAAGCCGACGATCTGGCGGCGTCCGTCCGGCAGCAGGGTGTAGAGGCGGGCGCAGCCGCAGGTGATGTTGTAGAGGCTCGCCGCAGGCTGGCCCTGGACCATGAGCATCTCGCGCGCACCGAAGCGGACGGAGGTCGAGAGGGCGTGCAGGTCGAGGAGGTCGCCCTCCGGCAGGGCGGCGCAGATGCTGTGGGGGCGCGTCTCGCAGCTCAGGCAATCCCGGCCGAGAGGGACGCCACAGCCCTGTGCCAGCCGATGATCCACGTTCAGCCCTCGCGGGCGCGCGCTCGTCCGACGCCCGAGCCCATCCATACGCCTGTTGCACCGCGGGGTCACCCTCGCGCGCCATGCCGGGTTCACATACCGAGCGGGCCGCTGCCGCCTTGGCGCGGGCGATCTGCCGGACTAGGTCTGCGTCGCCACCATCACGCGGGGAGCTGCCATGACGATCGCCTCGGGACCATCGCAGGGGCCGCGCATTGCGCGCGGCGGCAAGGCGATCTATGGCGCGCCGCTCGGCATCCTGATGCTGGAGGCGCGCTTCCCGCGCATTCTCGGCGATATGGGCAATGGCGGGACCTGGCCCTTCCCGGTGCTCTACCGCGTGGTCGGCGGGGCGAGCCCCGACCGCGTCGTGCTCAAGGGGGCTGCCGGGCTGCTGCCGGATTTCGTCGAAGCTGCGCAGGAACTGGTGCGGCTTGGAGCCGAGGCGATCACCACCAATTGCGGCTTCCTCTCCCTGTTCCAGCGCGAGCTCGCGGCGGCTGTCGGCGTGCCGGTCGCGACCTCCTCGCTGATGCAGGTTCCCTGGGTGCAGGCGACGCTGCCGCCCGGCCAGCGGGTGGGCGTCGTCACGGTCTCGGCCGGCAGCCTGACGCCGGCGCATCTCGAGAAGGTGGGTGTGCCGCTCGACACGCCGGTCGCCGGCACGGAAGGCGGTCGCGAGTTCTTCCGGGTGCTGATCAAGGCCGAGAAGGACGATATGGATGTCGATCTCGCGCGGCAGGACGTCGTCGATGCGGCGCTCGCTCTGGTCGCCCGGCATCCGGAGGTGGGCGCAATCGTGCTCGAATGCACGAACATGCCACCCTATGCGGCGGCGGTGCAGGCGGCGACGGGGCGGCCGGTCCACGACATCTATTCGATGATCACCTGGTTCCATGCGGGCCTGAGGCCACGGGTGTTCTGATACGAGCGCGGGGATAGCCGAGCCGGCCTATCCCCGGTGCCTGCGCGGGGAGCGATGCTGGGCTTCGCATCCCCCGGCGCCGAGGCGGCGCCCGACCCCGCGAGGCTCCATGACCGCAACGCCGCGGCTTTCCCTGCCCCTGCTCGCCGCCGGGCAGGCGCAGAAGCACGTCACCCATAACGATGCCCTGACGCGGCTCGACGCGCTGGTGCATCTCACCGTCGACAGCCGCTCTGCGGTCACGCCGCCTGCCGTGCCGACCGAGCTCTCGGCCTTCATCATTCCTTCCGGCGCGACGGGCGCCTTCGCCGGCCGCACCGACCAGATCGCGCTGTTCGAGGATGGCGGCTGGACCTTCCTGGTGCCGCGCGCCGGCTGGCAGGCCTGGGTTTCCGACGAGAGCGAACACCATCTCTGGACCGGCAGCGAATGGCGGCGCGACAGCCCGCTCAGCAGCCTCGGCGCCAGCCTCTGGGGGGTGAACGGCACGGCCGATGTGACGACACGCTTCGTGGTGCAGGCGCCGGCGAGCCTGTTCAATCATGACGGCGCGGGCCACCAGCTCAAGCTCAACAAGGCGGCGGCCGGCGAAACGGCGAGCCTGCTGTTCCAGGATGGCTATTCCGGCCGCGCGGAGTTCGGCCTCGCGGGCGATGACGACCTGCATTGCAAGGTGAGCGCAAATGGCTCGGCCTGGGCCGAGGCTCTGGTGATCGACGCGGGAACGGGAGAGATCTCGCTGCCGGCGACGCCCTGGGCCAGCGCTGGCAATCTCCTGCTGAACGGGGATCTGCAGATCAACCAGCGCGGTTTCGCCGGTGGGGCGCTGGCTGCTGGCGCCTATGGCTTCGACCGCTGGAAAGCGGGCCCAGAGGGCGCGACTCTCGCTGTTGCGGGCTACGACCTCACCCTCAGTGCCGGGGCGCTGGTGCAGTTGGTCGAACCGGTGCTGTGGGGGCTCTCCTCCTTCGCCGGCCTGCCACTGACGCTGTCGGTCGAGGGGCTGTCGGGTGGGGCGCTCTCGGTAACGGTCGGCAGCGTCTCGGGTTCGATTGCCGCGGGAGCGGGCCGGCCCGGCGTGACGCTGACGCCGGCCGTTGGCGATACCGGGGTGCTGTCGGTCTCGCTGGCGCCGTCCGGGCCGGCCGTGACGCTGCGCCGGATCAAGCTGGAGATCGGGCGGCGCGCCAGCGTATGGGTCGCGCGGCCGGCGGCGCTCGAAGAGCTGCTCTGCACCCGCTATTTCTGGAGGCCTGAGAGTTCGCTTGGGCTCGACGCCTATCAGGCCGCGGGTGGCGGTGTTGCGCAGACTCTGGTCCTGCCGGCGAGGATGCGCGCGCCGCCTGGTGCCGCCTTCACCGTCTCGGGCACGGTGAATGTCGCGGGTGGAAGTCCGGCGCTCACGGTTCTCTCCCGTCGCGAGGCGCGGGTTTCGGTGACGGCCGCCGCAGCCGGGCGTGTTCAAGCCGCGTTCGGCAGCATCGCCTTCGACGCCGAGCTGTGAACGGGCCCGCCTCAGTCGAGATAAATGCTCTTCACATGCGCGTTGATGGCGGCGATGTCGGGCAGCATTCCGCCATTGCGCGCGCGCAGATGGCCCTCGTGCCAGTACCAGTCGTCGAAGCCGACATTCAGCCACTGGTAGCCGGCTTCCGCCAGGAGCACGCGCATCGTCTCGCGGCGCGGCTCGACGAAATTGTGCTCGATGGTGAAGAGCGCGATGGCATGGCGGGAGAGGTCGATCGTCCGGAGGATGTCGAGCTCCGACCCTTCCGTGTCGAGCGAGACATAGTCGAAGCCCGAGCCCGCCTGGCCGTCGGCTTGGTCCATCTGGTCGAAGGTCACGGTCTCGACGGTGATCAGCCCGTTCTCGGTGATCGCCTGGCGTCTGTGCTCGGCATAGCCGTCCGACTCGGCGTATTCGGCGAGCGTGCCGATCTCCTGCGAGGGGACGAAGGACAGGAACTGGCCGCCCTCGCGATGGACGGCCCGCTCCAGGCAGGTCGCCTTGCGGCTGGCAGTGAGCCTTGCGAAGAGGATCGGGTTCGGCTCGACCAGCACGCCGCTCCAGCCGTGATCGACTTCGAGGAAACAGGTGTTGCTGTGCAGCACGCCGTCGAAGGCTCCGATCTCGGCGAAGCGCCCGCCCCGGCGGCCCAGGCACATCGCCAGCACCCAGCGCTCCTGCTCGATCTGCGAGTTGGTGGGCGTCTCGAAGGCGTCCTGCCAGGAGAGGCGGGGGGCGGGTATCCGGGCTGGCACGGTCTGTCGTCTCGCGGGGGGCGGGAGGACAGCCTAGGGCAACGCGGCTGCGGATGGAACGTCTGGGGTTTCTCCGTCATGGCGAGCGAAGCGAAGCCATCCAGGAGATGTGTCGCCCGTGGTTCTGGATTGCTTCGTCGCTGCGCTCCTCGCCATGACGGTGATCAATGAATCTCCGGCTCGGGAATCTTCGCCGTGCCCTCAAGGTAATCGAAGTCGCAGCCCTTGTCGGCCTGGCGGATATGGGCGGCCGACATCTTGCCCCAGCCGCGGGGATAGTCGCGGTCGGGCGGTGTCCAGGCGGCCAGCCGCGCGGCGATCTCCGCCTCGGTCAGGGCGACCGAGATGGTGCGCGCCTCGACATCGACGCTGATGATGTCGCCGGTCTGCACGGCGGCGAGCGGCCCGCGGATATAGGCCTCGGGCGCGACATGCAGCACGCAGGCGCCGTAGCTGGTGCCGGACATGCGGGCATCCGAGATGCGCAGCATGTCGCGCACGCCCTGCTTCAGCAGCTTCTTCGGGATCGGCATCATGCCCCATTCCGGCATGCCGGGACCACCGACCGGGCCGCAGTTCTTCAAGACCATGATGTGGTCGGGCGTGACGTCGAGGCTCTCGTCGTTCACCGCCTTCATCATCGCGTCGTAGTCCTCGAAGACCAGCGCCGGGCCGGAATGCTTCAGCAGGCGGGGCTCGGCGGCCGACGGCTTGATGACGCAGCCATCGGGCGCGATGTTGCCCTTGAGCACGGCGAGACCATTGGCGTTCGTCACCGCGTTGCCGAGCGGGCGGATGACATTGTCGTCATAGACGGTGGCGAGCGCGATGGTCTCCGAGATCGGCTTGCCGGTGACCGTCATCGCGTCGGTGTGCAGCTTGCTCTCGAGCTGCTTCAGCAGCGCCGGGAGGCCGCCGGCATAGAAGAAATCCTCCATCAGGAATTCGCCGGACGGGCGCAGATTGGCGATCACCGGCACGGTGCGCGAGAAGGCGTCGAAATCGTCGGGCGTCAACGAAACGCCGGCGCGGCCGGCCATGGCGATCAGGTGGATGATGGCGTTGGTCGAGCCGGCGACCGCCATATGCACAGTCAGCGCATTCTCGAAGCTCTTGCGGGTGAGGATGCGGTCGGGCGTCAGGTCTTCCCAGACCATCTCGACGATGCGCTTGCCGCTCGCCGCGGCCATGCGGGGATGGGCAGCGTCGGCGGCCGGGATGGCGGAGGCGCCGGGCAGGGTCAGCCCCAGCACCTCGGCATGGCTCATCATGGTCGCGGCCGTGCCCATCACCATGCAGGTGCCGTGCGAGCGGGCGATGCCGCTCTCCATGTCCTTCCACTGCTCGTCGGTGATGGTGCCGGCTTCCTTCTCGGCCCAGTACTTCCAGACATCGGCGCCGGAACCCAGCACCTTGCCGGCCCAGTTGCCGCGGAGCATCGGCCCCGCCGGGACATAGATGAAGGGCAGGCCGGCGCTGCAGGCGCCCATGATCAGGGCCGGCGTGGACTTGTCGCAGCCGCCGAGCAGCACGGCGCCGTCGACCGGGTGGGAGCGGATCGATTCCTCCGTCTCCATCGCCAGGAAGTTGCGATAGAGCATGGTGGTGGGCTTCTGGTACTGCTCCGAGACCGACATCACGGGGATCTCGACCGGGAAGCCGCCCGCCGCCCAGACGGCGCGCTTCACCGCGTCGGCGCGGTCGCGCAGATGGGTGTGGCAGGGGTTGATCTCGGACCAGGTGTTGATGATTCCGATGACCGGCTTGCCCATGAACTCGTCATGGGCGAACCCCATCTGCAGTGCCCGCGAGCGATGGCCGAAGGAGCGCAGATCGCTGGCGCCGAACCAGCGCTTGCTGCGCAGGGTGTCGGGCGTCTTGCGGGCAGGATCCTTGCGGGGATGGGACGACATCGGCGTTTCCTCGGGTGGTTTCTTGTGTGCGATACGTCTGTCATTCCGGGGCGCAGCGACGCTGCGAACGCGGAACCCACGACCGGGTGAAACGTCCCGGTGCGGGCTGAAGGTCTCACCCGGTCGTGGGTTCCGGGTTCATCGCTGCGCGATGCCCCGGAATGACAAGGGGCTCTACTCCGCCGCCGCGCGCTGGGCGCCCCAGCCGGAGACGATGGCGCGCAGCTGCGCCTTCTCCTCGGCGTTCAGCTCCGGCAGGCCGGGCAGGCGGACGGGGCCGACATTGGTGCCGAGCAGGCCGAGCGCTTCCTTGACGACGGTGACATTGGCGCCGTTGCCGTATTTGGTCCGCAGCGTTTCGAAGCCGGCGATGGCGTCGACCTCAATGCGCGCGGCGGCGTAGTCGCCCTTTTCCAGTGCGTGCCAGACGGCGAGCGAGCGCTCGGGCGCGACATTGATCAGGCCGGAGGTGAAGCCGCGGGCGCCAAGCGCGTAGAAGGGCGCCGCCCAGCCCTCGGCGAGGCCGCAGATCCAGTTGGCGCGCGTTCCTTGCGTGGCCCGCACGCATTCGGACAGCAGCATCATGTTGGTCGAGGCGAACTTCACGCCGGCAACATTCGGGTGGGTCGCGACCCGGACGAGGTCCTTCACGCCGATCGCGTCGGAGCGGATATAGGCGACCAGCGGCAGCGTCAGCGCCTCGGCGATGGCGAGGATGTAGTCGGCCTGCGATTGGGGCGCGGCGAAGGGGTCGAGCGGGTGGTGCACCATCACCGCGTCGCAGCCGGCCTTGGCCGCGAGCCGGCCGGTCGTGACAGCCTCGCGCAGCGACCTTCCGATGCCCGCGGTCACGAGCGCCTTGCCGGCGGCGGCCTCGGCGGCGACCGCATGGCTGCGCACGACCTCGTCCGTCGTCATCGGGTAGAACTCGCCGGTGTTGCCGGCCGAGACGATGTTGTGGATGCCGGCCGCGGCAATGCGGGCGACGATCTGGCCCGTCACGGCCCAGTCGGCCTCGCCGTCGGCGCCCCAGGCGGTGACATGCACGCCCGAAATGCCGCGCAAGGCACCACGGATCTTATCACTCGTCATAGTCCAACCCTTCCGCGTCGGCGCCGAACACCTGTCGCACATGGGCTTTCGCCGAGCGGACGATGTGGCGGCGCATTCTCTGTTCGGCGAGCGCAGGATCGCGCGCCCGCAGCGCCTCGTAAATGGAGCGATGTTCCTCGAAGCCCTGGCCGCGCTCGGACGGCTCCGAGAGCAGGGCGATGCGCTGCGCATGATCGTACATGCGCTGCCCGTCGAGCCGGCGCTCGAGATAGCCGCAGCCCGAAATGCGGTGGATCGCGCCGTGATAGGCCTCGTTCAGGGTGACGAGGTCCTCCAGCGCGCTGTGCTGCGTCGCATGGGCCATCTCCTCGATCAGACGGCCGATCTCGGCGATGTCGGCATCGCCCAGGCGGTTGGCGGCGATATGGGTCATGACGCTTTCGAGCGCGGCGCGCCCCAGCGCCATTTCCAGCGCCTGGCGGGCGGAAAACTCGACGAAGACGCCGCGACGCGCCTCGGTGCGCACCAGCCCCTCGCTCTCCAGCTTGCGGATGGCATCCTTCACCGGCGTGGTGCTGACGCCCAGCATCTCGGCCAGATGCCGCTCGTTCAGGCGCTCGCCATTGCGGAAGCGCCCGGCGACGATCGCCCGGCGCAGCCGCTCATGCACATGCTCGCGCAGAGAGCGCAGCAAATGCGGGGCGACGGGTTCGATGGTCAGGATCTGCGGCATCTCGCTTCCAGCCTACAAAGCCGGCACCCGCGAATCCGCGTTTGGCGGCGGCGGGGTGTCGGCTTCATCACGGCATCACTCACCATAAAGGACAAGCGGCGACAAGTCTGAAATTTCAGATTTCAAATCTGGAATCCTGTGCTATCGGATGGGGTAAGGATCCGACAACGGACCGCGCTGGCGAAGCTCGCCGGCTCTGTGACAGCCATGGGAGGACAATCGATGACGATGACACGCAGGGCGGCGCTGGCCGCCGCTTGCCTGCTGGCCGCTCCGGCCGCGCTGGCGCAAAGCGACTATCCCGGCAGCAAGGTGGTGACGATCATCGTCCCCTTCGCTGCCGGCGGAACCACCGACCTGCTGGGCCGCATTCTCGCCGACCGCCTGGGTGCGCGCCTCAACGGCAAGTTCATCGTCGAGAACCGGCCCGGTGCCGGCGGCAATACGGGTGTCGCCGCCGCCGCACGGGCGACGCCCGACGGCTACACGCTGACGATGGGCACGGTGTCGACGCATTCCATCAACCCGGCCGTCTATGCCAAGATGCCCTTCGACCACGTCAAGGACTTCGCGCCGATCTCGCAGGTGGCGAGCGTGCCCAACATTCTGATGGTCAACATAGACCTGCCGGTGAAGACGGTGCCGGAGCTGATCGACCTGCTGAAGAAGAACCCCAACAAGTATTCCTTCGGCTCCTCGGGGGCGGGCACCTCGACCCATATGGCGGCGGAGCTGTTCAAGGTCTCGACCGGCACCGACATGGTGCATGTGCCCTATCGCTCGAGCGGGCAGGTGACCCAGGACCTGCTCTCGGGCCAGATCCAGATCACCTTCGACAACATCACCATCGCCTGGCCGCATGTCGAGGCCGGCAAGATCCGTGCGCTTGCCACCGCCACGCCCGAGCGGCTGGCCGTCGCCAAGGACCTGCCGGTGCTGGCCGAGTTCATCCCGGGCTATTCGGCCGCCTCCTGGCACGGTTTCTTCGCGCCGGCTGGCGTGCCGAAGGAGATCGTCGCCAAGCTCTCGACCGAGGTCCAGGCGATCATGCGCGAGCCTGCCGTCATCGACCAGATGAAGAAGCTCGGCGTCGATCCCGTTGGTTCGACCCAGGAGCAGTTCACCGCCCATATCGCCGCCGAGACCAAGCGCTGGGCGGATGTGGCGAAGAAGGCGAATGTCCGGATCGAGTGATCGAAGGGCCGATCATCCCGCCAGCGCGGCCGCCTGACGCGGCGGTCTGCGCTTCCGGTGCTCCCGGACAGATGTCCGCTGCGCTCCGGTTCTCGACCGCCACGCCATTCGTCTCACGCCGATGACATGCTCGACCCTTCGCTGGAGCCTTAGCCAAGATCATGACCACCCTCACCGACGAAAACCGCAAGAAGCTGAAGCGCGTCTCGACGGCGACGTTGACCACGGCGCTGTTCAAACGCGGCTTCCGCAACGTCTTCATCCAGGATGTGCGGCCGCTCGGCCAGAAGGCGGAGAGCATGGTCGGCGAAGCGTTCACGCTGCGCTACATCCCGGCGCGGGAGGATCTCGATCATCTCGGCACCTTCGAGGGGACACAGCATCCGCAGCGTCGTGCGGTCGAGGACTGCCCGCCCGGCCATGTCATGGTGATCGACTCCCGCAAGGACCCGCGTGCGGCCTCGGCCGGAGGCATCCTGGTGTCGCGGCTGATGCAGCGCGGCGTCGCGGGCATCGTCACCGATGGCGGCTTCCGGGACTCGCCGGAGATCGCCGCCATGGCGATCCCGGCCTATCACAACCGCCCGAGCGCGCCGACCAACCTGATCCGCCACCACGCGCTCGACATCAACGCGCCGATCGCCTGCGGTGATGTCGCCGTCTATCCCGGCGACATCATCGTCGGCGACGGTGAGGGGGTCTGCGTCATCCCCGCCCATCTCGCCAATGAGATCGCGCCCGAAGTCTACGAGCAGACGGCTTACGAGGACTTTGTCGCCGAGCGCGTGCGCGGTGGGCAAGGCCTGTTCGGCCTCTATCCGGCGAATGAACAGACCAAGACCGAGTTCGCGGAGTGGCGGCCCGGCTGGTCCTGACCGCCGCCGCGGGTCAGACGGCCGATAACACATGACTGTTGGCGCGGCACCGCCTCCTCGAGGTTATCGTTAACGGACCCTTGAGACCTCTCTGAGAGATTCGTGGCTTGCCTCTGCTCGCGGGAGTTTCGCGTGACCGTGACGAAGCCGGCGTCGACAGCCCTCACGGTGAGAGACTCTTGGCCGGCGCGCTACGATGCGTGGATCAACCGCCGGTTCGGGATGGCCAGGCTCGACGAGAGCGACGCGGCGGCGCTTCGCAAGGCGCAAGGTGAGCAGTTCGCACGCATCCTGCCGCCTGTGCTTCTCTCCAATCTCCTGTCCGCCGTGCTGGTCGCGATCACGGCGATGATCCATGGCTGGCTCTGGTTTCCGCTGTTGTGGAGCGCAGCGGTGGTCGCGATCGGCGTCCTCGGAATGCTGCGCATCCGCCGCATCAGGGAGCGCGCCCGCGAGGACGCACCTTCGATCAGGTTCATCGATCGCATCCTGATCGACTCCGCCCTGATGGCGCTGCCCTGGGTGGTCATGGCCGTCGTCTTCAATCCCGCGGTCGTCCCGGAGATGGAGGTGCTGACTGCGACGCTGCTCGCCGGCCTGGTCTGCGCGGGGACCTTCACGATGGCGAGCATGCCGTCGGCAGCGCTGCTCTTCGCAGGGATCATCCTCGGCGCACGCGTGATCCACATCGCGCTGTCGCCGGTCGATCACATGTTCGAGAACCTGAGCTTCCAGGCGATCTACGGCGCGGTGATGTTGGTCTCGCTGCGCAGCATGGCGCAACTCTTCATCGACCGCGTCCGCGCCATCAGCAGCGCCCAGGCGCTCGGACAGGAAGCGAAGGCCCAGGCGCGCGTCGAGGAGGCGCGACGCGAAGAGGTCGAGCGGCAGGCGGAGGCTTTTCGGCACGAGATCGGCGCGATCCTGCAGCCGGTCTTCCAGTCGGTCGATCACATGAACGGCGCGGCCGAGCAACTCGTTTCGATTTCCCAGCGGTCGCAGGACAAACTTGCCGGCGTGTTGACGAAGGTGTCGGAAGCCATGAGCGACATCACTTGCGTCGAATCTCATTCGCACCGGCTCACCAACACGATCGCGCAGATCCGCGCCGAGGCCGACAAGACCACGCAACTGGTGCGGACGGCTGCCTCGGATGTGGCGGCCTCGATTGCCGTGAAGACGCAGTTGACGCAGGCGGTGCGCGACATCGGCGATGTCTCGGCCCTGATCCGGGAGATCGCGGCCCAGACCAATCTGCTCGCGCTCAACGCGACCATCGAGGCGGCCCGCGCCGGGCTGGCTGGGCGTGGCTTCGCCGTCGTCGCCACTGAGGTGAAGGGGCTGGCGGCTCGCACCGAGGCGGCCACGCAGGAGATTTCGGAGCGCATCGAAGAGGTGCGCGCCGCAACGGAACGCTCGCTGGCGGCGGTGATGAACATCAGCGTCTCCACCGATGCGATCGTCGGGGTGACCGGCGACATCGTCGTCGCCGTCGATCAGCAGGCCGAGGCGATCCGAACCATGGTCGCTCTGCTGGCGGGCACCGTGCGCGAGGCGGAGAACACCACCGCGGCGATCGATCTCGTCGTCGCGGATGCGGCGCGCACCATGGACAATGGACGTCAGGTCTCGGCCGCGGCCGCCGGCGTCGATGCCTCGGCCCGCCGGCTCGACGATTCGGTCGCCCGGTTCTCGCGCGACGTCGTCAGAAACTGATTACGCCTGCGCCATCCCGTAAAAGTCGCGATACCAGGCGACGAAGTGCCCGATGCCGGCCTCGATCGGCGTATCGGGCCTGAAGTCGACGCGCGCCATCAGGTCCGACACGTCGGCATAGGTCGTGCGGACGTCGCCCGGTTGCAACGGCAGATGGCGCTTGATCGCGGTCCTGCCGCAGGCGGCCTCGATCACCGCGATGAAGCGGTCGAGGCGGACGGGTGTGTGGTTGCCGATGTTGTAGATCCGCCAGGGGGCGTCCGCCGTGGCGGGGTCCTGGCCGGCGCCGCCCTGGCCCGGGGCGGGCGGCAGGGCCGCGAGGCGCACGATCGCCTCGCTGATGTCGTCGACATAGGTGAAGTCCCGGCTCATCTCCGCCTCGGCATAGACCTCGATCGGCCGGCCTTCGAGGATTGCCTTGGTGAACTTGAAATAGGCCATGTCCGGCCGGCCCCAGGGGCCGTAGACGGTGAAGAAGCGCAGGCCGGTCGCAGGGATGCCGTAGAGCTGCGCATAGCTGTGGGCCATCAGCTCGTTGGCGCGCTTGGTCGCGGCGTAGAGCGAGACGGGGTGGTCGGCGCCGTCATGCTCGCTGAACGGTACCTTGGCGTTGGCGCCATAGACCGAACTCGACGAGGCGTAGACGAGATGCTGGACGGGGTGGTTCCGGCAGGCCTCCAGCACCGAGAGGAAACCGTCGAGATTGGAGTGGGCATAGGCGCGGGGATTGTCGAGCGAGTAGCGCACGCCGGCCTGCGCCGCCAGATGGATCACCACGTCCGGCGCGAAGCGGGAGAAGGCGCCGGCGAGCGCGTCATGGTCGGCGATGTCGATCAGCTCGAAGCGGAACCCCTCCTGCGGCAGGAGACGGTCGAGCCGGGCCTGCTTGAGGGCGGGATCGTAATAGGGGGTCAGGTTGTCGATGCCGAGCACGGCGATGCCGCGCGCCAGCAGCGCCTGCGTGACATGGAAACCGACGAAGCCGGCCGCGCCGGTGAGCAGGACGCGGCGGGGTGAAACCGTGGTCATGAGGCCCGTTCCGCCCGGTCAGGAGAGGCAGGGAGTTCGGTCCCGAACGCCGTCCCCGCAGGGGCACCCCATGTTTCAGATCGGGCCCTGTGTCAATGAAGGGGCGCGACGGTCGGCCGTCTTCGGCTGCGGGGCGGTTTCGTCGAACGGGCTCTCCAGCCCATCCGCGTCGAGCCCGAGGTCGTCATCCTGCAGCACGCGCCAGGCCGAACCCTCGATGTCGGCATACTGGCCGGTGCGCATGCACCAGAAGAAGGCCGCCAGCCCGACCAGGCCCATGCCCAGCGCCAGCGGAAACAGCACGACCAGAATGTTCATGACGCAGCCTCCTCGATCGCCACGACCGGCCGGAGCGCCGCGCGCAGCGCGTTGAGGGTCACCACCAGGGACGAGCCGGACATAGCCGCGGCGGCGACCAGCGGGGTCGCCAGGCCGGCGATGGCGATGGGGACGGCGACGGCGTTGTAGAGCACGGCGAACCAGAGGTTCTCCATCATCAGCGCGCGGGCCTTGCGGGCGATGGCGAGGCTGGTCGCCACGGGGTTGAGGCTGTCGCCGAGGAAGACGATGTCGGCTGCCGCCTGGGCCAGGTGGGTCGCACTGATCGGCGACATCGAGACATGGGCCTTGGCCAAAGCGGGAGCATCGTTGAGTCCGTCGCCGACCATCAGGACCTTGCGGCCGTGCTTGGCGAGATCGTCGAGTGCGTGCAGCTTCTCGTCGGGCCGCAGGCCCGAGCGCCAGTCGGCGATGCCGAGGTCGCGGGCCACGGCGGCGACGGCCGCCTCGCGGTCGCCGGAGAGGATCACGGGCTCGAGGCCGAGGCGGCGCAGCGCCTCGACGCAGGCGCGCGCATCGGGGCGCAGCTTCTGGCCGACGGCGAAGACGGCGCGCCGGTCGCCATGCCGCCAGGCGATGAGCGAGGCGGTGGGGAAGCGGGCGCCGGCTTCCGCGGCAAGCGCCTCGGCCTCGCAGAAGGCCGGGCTGCCCAGCCGCATCTCCTTGCCCGCGACGAACGCGGCGATGCCCAGCCCCCGATGCTCCTGCGTCTCGGCGCAGGGGGCTGGGCTGCCGGCCGCGCGCCCGATCGCCTGGGCGAGGGGGTGGCGGCTGGCGGCGGCGAGCGCGGCGGCGGCCCGCAGGATCTCGGGGCCGATCGCGTCCGCATTCAGGAGATCGGGCTCGGGCAGCGTCAGGGTGCCGGTCTTGTCGAACACGACCATGTCGGCCTCGGCCAGCCGCTCCAGCGCGTCGCCCTCCTTCAGCATCACCTGGCGGCGAAACAGCGCCGAGGCGGCGACGACCTGCACGGCGGGAATCGCCAATCCCAGCGCGCAGGGGCAGGTGATGATCAACACGGTGATGGCGATGATCAGCGCCTGCTGCCAGGCGAGGCCGAAGACGATCCAGCCGACCAGCGTGGCCAGCGCCGTGGCGTGGACGAGCGGGGCATAGAGCCGCGCGGCGCGATCCGAGAGGCGCACATAGCGCGAGCGGCTCTCGACGGCCTGGGCCATCAGCTTGTCGATCTCGTCGAGCAGCGTGCCGGCGCCGGCCGCCTCGACGCGGACCGACAGGGCGCCGGACAGGTTCATCGTGCCGGCATGGACCTGGCCGCCGGCGGCGATCGGGGTGGGGTCGGTCTCCCCGGTGACGAGGCTGCGGTCGATCTCCGAGTGGCCGCTCTCGACGCGGCCGTCGACGCAGACGCGCTCGCCCGGCTGGACGAGGACGAGGTCGCCCGGCGCGATCGCGGCGATCGGCAGGGTCACGGTGGTGCCGTCCGGCAGCAGCCGCGTCGCGGTCTCCGCCTTCAGCGCGGCGAGATTGCCGGCGAGGTCGCGCGTGCGCCGCCGCATCATCTGGTCGAGATAGCGGCCGATCAGCAGGAAGAAGATCAGCATCACCGCGCCGTCGAAATAGGCGTGATCGGAATGGTTGGCGGTCTCGACCACGGACATGCCGAGCGCGAGCACGATGCCGAGCGTGATCGGGACGTCCATGTTGACGCCGCCGGCCCGCAGCGCCCGTAGCGCGCTCTCGAAGAAGGGGCGCCCGGCATAGGCTGCGGTCGGCAGGGCGATCAGGGCCGAGAGCCAATGGAAGAAGTCGCGCGTGACGGGATTGATGTCGCCATTGGCGCCCGACCAGACCGAGACCGACAGCAGCATGATGTTCATCGCGGCGAAGCCGGCGACGGCGAGATAGCGCAGCAGCCGCCGCTCTTCCCGCGTGACGCTGTCGCGCTCGGAGGAGGGGAGGAAGGGATAGGCCTTGAAGCCCAGCGCGGCCAGGCGGTCGATGACGCCTTCGGGCCGCAGCGCACCCTCCTTCCACTCGACGGTGACGCGCTTCAGGGCGAGGTTGACGCGCGCCTTGAGAATGGACGCGTCCTTGGCCAGCCCGCTCTCGATCGCATGCATGCAACCGGCGCAGCGAATGCCCTCGACCGCCAGTTCCATGCCCGCGACGCCGCCTTCGCCATGGCGGACGAAGACGGAGAGATCCTGCTGGGTGGCCATCGGTGTCAGTCCTTCAGAACGACCCGGCTGCGCGAGACGAAGACCGTCTCGCCGCCGCGGGTCGCCGCAATGGCGAGGGTCCAGCCTCCGCCATGGACCGCCGGAATGCCGGCGCGGTAGACGCCCGGCGCCCGCTCGTCGAGATCGGCCTCGTGATCCTCGCGCCGGGAGGCGGGGTGTTCGAGCCGCGCCGACACCGAGAGCCCGGTCACCGGTGCGCCGGCCCGGTCGCGCAGCGAGAGCGCCACCAACGCATCCGTGCCGCTGCGGCTGAGCTGCGCCTCGGCCGTCCAGCCGCGTTCGGCCTGGGCCTGCATCCGCGCGATCTCCCCGTTGAAGCGCTGGCTCGTCTCATAGGCGCTCTTCACGTCGACACCGGGCATGGTGCGGATCGCGATCGTCATCATCACGGCGTTCATCCCGGCGACGACCACGAAGAAGCCGATCAGCGCGCCCAGCACCATGCGGCCGCTGAGACGGAAGGGCTGGTCGCTGCGCCGACGAACCGGCGCTGTCAGGTCCACGGGCATGATGAAGGCTCCACAGCAGGACATGGCGTGCCCCCTCAGGGCGCGATGAAGTGGTCGGTCGCGGTCACCATCTCGCCGGCGAAGAGATCGGCGGCGGTGAAGGTGATGGTCTGCGTCTTCTCGGGGCGGATGTCGGGCGGCAGGGTGACCAGGACGCGCACCTCCCGCGACGAGTCGGGCGCGACCGAGACGACCGGGCGCAGATCCGCCGTGGCGGCGACGCCGACCGCCTCGATCCGGACGCCCGGCAGGCCATGCACCGTCAGGGCGACGGGGCGTTCGTCGGGCCGCTTGTTCAGGATGCGGATCGTGTAGGCATTGCGGATCGAGCCGTCGCTCAGCCGGACGAAGAGCGGCGAACGATCATGCAGCACGGACATCTCGATCGTGCGGCGCGTGGCGAGCTGGTAAACCATGGCGCCGCCGACGACGAGGATCAGCGCCGCATAGATCATCGTGCGCAGCCGCAGCGGGTTGTAGACGGGCTTTTCGCCGGCGAGGCGGCGCTTGACGTTGTCGTCGGTGTCGTAGGCGATCAGCCCCTTGGGGCGGCCGATCCTCTCCATGACGTTGTCGCAGGCGTCGATGCACAGCCCGCACTGGATGCAGTCGAGCTGGGCGCCGTCGCGGATGTCGATGCCGGTCGGGCAGACGGCGACGCATTGGCGGCAATCGACACAGTCGCCCGCGGGCTCGCCCTGGGCGCGCAGCCGCTCGGCCTGCTTCACCGAGACCCGCGGATCGCCGCGGTCATAGCGGTAGGTGACGTTGAGGGCGTCGTCGTCGGTGAGCGCGGCCTGGATACGCGGCCAGGGGCACATGTAGTTGCAGACCTGCTCGCGCATGATGCCGGCGAGCGCATAGGTCGTGAAGGTCAGGATCGCGATGAAGGCATAGGCCGTGAATGGAGCCTGCAGGGTCGCGAGGTCGCGTACCAGGGTCGGCGCGTCGGCGAAGTAGAGCACCCAGGCGCCGCCGGTCCACCAGGCGATCATCAGCCAGACAAAATGCTTGGCCGTCTTTCGCCAGACCTTGTTGGGTGTCCAGGGGCCTTCGTCGAGCTTGATGCGCTCGCGCCGGTCGCCTTCGAAGAAGCGTTCGACCACCAGGAAGAGGTCGGTCCAGACGGTCTGCGGGCAGAGATAGCCGCACCAGACCCGACCGGCGATCGCGTTCATCATGAACAGCACGAAGGCGGCCATGATGAGGAGGCCGGTGAAGTAGTAGACCTCCTGCGGCCAGATCTCGATGAAGAAGAAGTAGAACCGCGCATTGGCGATGTCGGCCAGCACCGCCTGGTTCGGCAGGTTCGGCCCGCGGTCCCAGCGCAGGAAGGGCAGCAGGTAGTAGACGCCGAGACAGAGCCCGAGGATCAGCCACTTGGCGCGCCGGTAGGGACCGGACACGCTCTGCGGATAGACCTTCTTCGTCGCCGCGAAGAGCGGCAGGTCGCCGAGTTCCGTCTCCTGGGAGGCCATGTTACTGGCCCCCCCCGAGGGAATGGACGTAGAGGGTCAGGGCCTTCACGGTCGTCGCGTCGAGGCGCTGCCCCCAGGCCGGCATGACGCCGGCCCGGCTGTTGGTGATGGTCTCGGTGAGTGAGGCCATGTCCATGCCGTAAAGCGAGATCGCATCGGTCAGGTTGGGCGCGCCGAGTTCCTTGTTGCCCTTGCCCGCGTCGCCATGGCAGGCGGCGCAGTTGGTGGCGAACAGCTCAGGTCCCTTGGCCAGGTCCACGCCCTGTTCCGTCGGCAGGCCGGCGAGGGCGCGGACATGGTTGGCGACGACGCGGATTTCGGCCGGCTTCAGAACGCCGTCCTTGCCGAAGGCCGGCATCTGGCTGATGCGCGTCTCGGCGTTGCCGGCGACACGGATGCCGTGCTGAAGGGTTTGGTGGATCTCGTCGAGTGTGCCGCCCCAGAGCCATTCGTCGTCGTTGAGATTGGGGTAGCCCTTGGCTCCACCGCCGCCGACGCCGTGGCAGGCGGCGCAGTTGTCGCCGAAGGCTGCCTTGCCCTGCGCCATGGCGATGCGGAAGAGCGAGGGATCGGCCTTGATCTGCTCGAGCGACGCCTCGGTCAGCCCGGCCGCCTGGCCGGCGCGCTGCTGCTGCAGCAAGGCGAGATCCCGGGCGATGTCGTTGCGCGAGGCGTAGCCGATTACGCCCTGGGTCGTCGTGGTGATCAGCGGCCAGGCCGGGTAGACGACCCAGTAGCCGACGGACCAGACGATGGTGGCGTAGAAGATGCCGAGCCACCAGCGCGGCAGCGGCGTGTTGAGTTCGCGGATCCCGTCCCATTCATGGCCGGTCGTGGACACGCCGGTATGGGCGTCCACCTCGTGGTTGTCCTGATGCTGAGCCATGATTCAGTCGTCCTGCAGCGGGGTGCGCGCCGCCTCCTCGAACCGGGCCCGGTTGGCCGGCCAGAAGGCGTAGACGCAGACGGCGAGAAAGATACCGACGAAGTAGAGGAGGCCGGCGGACTGCGCGAAACGCGCGAGCCACTGATAGGTCGTGTCCATGGTCCCCTCGCTCAGCGGATGTTGGCTTTGTTGTCGTAGAGCTTGAAGTCGACGAGCGTGCCGAGCACCTGAAGGTAGGCGATCAGCGCGTCGGCCTCGGTGATGCGGGTCGGGTCGCCGTCGAAGTCGCGGGCCTGGACCTTGGGGTAGCGGCTCTCGAGTTCGCCCGCCTTGGGATGCTCTGGCGTGGCCTGAGCGCGCAGGTCGCTTGCGGCCTGGGCGATCATCTCGTCGGTGTAGGGCACGCCGCCGCCGCGATTGGCACGCAGCTCGTCGGCGATGTCGTCGAATCTGAGCTCCGTCTTCGTCAGGAAGGGGTAGCCCGGCATGATCGACTGCGGCACCAGAGAGCGCGGATCGACCAGATGGGCGCGCTGCCATTCGTCGGAATACTTGCCGCCGACGCGGGCGAGGTCCGGCCCCGTGCGCTTCGAGCCCCACTGGAAGGGCTTGTCATACATGCTCTCGGCGGCCAGCGAGTAGTGCCCGTAGCGCTCGACCTCGTCGCGCAGCGGCCGGATCATCTGGCTGTGGCAGTTGTAGCAGCCCTCGCGGACATAGATGGCGCGGCCGGCCAGCTCGAGCGGCGTGTAGGGGCGCATGCCCTCGACCTTCTCGATCGTGTTCTTCAGGTAGAAGAGCGGGGCGATCTCGACCAGGCCGCCGACCGAGATCACCAGCAGGACGCCGATGATCAGGACGATGGAGTTGGTCTCGAAGATCTTGTGCTTGGACCAGAGCGACTTGCGCGGGGCCTTGTGTTCGATGGTGGTCATGAAAGCGGTCCTTACTCGGCCGGCACGAGGCGGGGCTGAAGCGGGGCGTTGTCCTGGGCGCTCTCCGGCTCGCCGCTGGTGATGGTCATCCAGACGTTGAAGACCATGATCAGCGCGCCGGCCAGGAAGAGCGCGCCGCCGAGCGCGCGGATGACGTAGAAGGGGTGCATCGCCGCGACGGTCTCGATGAAGGAGTATTCGAGGAAGCCGAGCGAGGTGTAGGCCCGCCACATCAGGCCCTGGAGGATGCCCGAGACCCACATCGCCGAGATGTAGAGCACGATGCCGAGCGTCGAGATCCAGAAGTGCCAGTTCACCAGCTTGAGCGAATACAGCTCCTTGCGGTTCCAGAGCCAGGGCACGAGGCAGTAGATCGCGCCGAAGGAAATATAGGCGACCCAGCCGAGCGCGCCGGAATGGACGTGGCCGATGGTCCAGTCCGTGTAGTGCGACAGCGAGTTGACCGCCTTGATCGACATCAGCGGGCCCTCGAAGGTCGACATGCCGTAGAAGGCGAGCGAGACGACCATCAGGCGCAGCACCGGGTCGGTGCGCAGCTTGTCCCAGGCGCCCGAGAGCGTCATGATTCCGTTGATCATGCCGCCCCAGGAGGGCATCCAGAGCATGATCGAGAAGGTCATGCCCAAGGTCTGCGCCCAGTCGGGCAGGGCGGTGTAGTGCAGGTGGTGGGGGCCAGCCCAGATATAGATGAAGATCAGCGCCCAGAAATGGATGATCGACAGCCGGTAGCTGTAGACCGGCCGGTTCGCGCGCTTGGGCACGAAGTAGTACATGATCGCGAGGAAGCCGGCGGTGAGGAAGAAGCCGACCGCGTTATGGCCGTACCACCACTGGAACATGGCATCCTGCACGCCGGACCAGACGATGTAGGACTTCGGCGAGAAGATCGAGACCGGCAGCGCGAGGTTGTTGCCGAGATGCAGGACCGCGATGGTCAGAATGAAGGCGAGGTAGAACCAGTTCGCCACATAGATGTGGGGTTCCTTGCGCTTGGCCAGCGTCAGCAGGAAGACCAGCAGATAGACGACCCAGACGATCGTCAGCCAGAGGTCGGCATACCATTCCGGCTCGGCGTATTCCTTGCCCTGGGTGATGCCGAGCAGATAGCCCGTGCCGGCGATGACGATGAACAGGTTGTAGCCGAGCACCACGAACCAAGGCGCCAGATCGCCCGCCAGCCTCGCACGCGAGGTGCGCTGGACGACGTAGAAGGAGGTCGCGATCAGCACGTTGCCGCCGAAGGCGAAGATCACCGCCGAGGTGTGCAGCGGGCGCAGGCGTCCGAAATTGATCCAGGGCAGATCGAAGTTCAGCGCCGGAAAGGCGAGCTGGAGCGCAATGATCAGCCCGACCGTGAAGCCGGCGATGCCCCAGAACATCGCCGCGATGGTGCCGAACTTGACCGGGTCCATGTTGTAGTTGGGCCGGCCGTCGATCTCCTGTGGCGCGTGCCCGGTGCCCGGCTTGAAGCAGCGGTTGCCGATCAGGAAGATGGTCGCCAGCGCCGCCGCCATGCCGACGGCGGCATGGAAGGCGTAGGCGCCATGGTCGGTCTTCGCGGCGATCAGCAGCAGCCCCAGGAAGGTTACCGCGGCGAGCGCGATGCCCGTCAACTCGCCTGTCGTCGCCTGTCGGATCGGATTGCCCGTCGTCGCCATGCCCAGCCCCTGCTCACCCTGCGGCGCTCTTCGCGCACGCTGTCATGGACGAGGCTTAGAGGGGGCGGCATCCGCGGACCTTGATGCATATCAATGGACCCGCTGGACGGGGTGTCGCAGCCTCAGACGACGAGGTCCTTGGCTGGCACCGGCTCGCCGCGCGAGACATGGGCGATGTTGGCGAACATGCGCGACACGGTCGGGGCGAAGTTGTCCGCGGCCATCGCTGCGAGATGCGGCGTGACCACCAGATTGTCGAGCGTCAACAATTCGCTGTCGGCCGGCAGCGGCTCGATCGCGTAGACGTCCATCGCCGCGCCGGCAATCTCGCGGTCGCGCAGCGCGGTGACCAGCGCCGATTCGTCGACCACGCCGCCGCGGGCGACATTGATCAGCACGGCGGTCTTCTTCATCTTCGTGAAGGCCTCTCGGCCGATCAGGTTGGCGGTCTCGGGCGTCAGCGGGCAGTGCAGCGAGACGACGTCCGCCTGTGCGAGAATCTCGTCCAGGCTTGCATGGCGCACGCCGAGCGCGGTCTCCTCTTCCGCCGTCAGGGGCTGGCGCTTGCTGTAGAGGATGGTGCAGCCGAAGCCCCGGAGCAGCCTGGCGACGTTCTGGCCGATGGCGCCGAAGCCGATGAGGCCGACGGTCTTGCCCGAGAGCATGAAGGTCTCGCCCGGCAGGCTGCCGGTGCTCCAGTGTCCCTTCTTCAGTTCGGCATGGCCGTAGCCGATATAGCGCAGGGCCGAGATCATCAGCCCGAGCGCGAATTCGGCGACGGGAAGCGCGTTGCTGCCCGTGGTCCGGGCGACCTTGATGCCGAGTTCCCTGGCGGTGGCAATGTCGATGTTGTCGTAGCCGACGCCCCATTTGTGCAGCAGCTTCAGCTTCTTGCCAGCGCGCAGCACGTCGCCGGAGACGGCGACCTGTCCGGAGATGGCATAGTCGGCTTCGGCGATAATCTCCTTCATGTGCGCGTCGCCGCGGGCGGTGCCATGGGTCAGCACGAAGCCGGGCGGCAACAGCGCGCGCAGCTTCTCGGCGCGCGCCGGCGTGGTCATGTCGAGGAGGCAGATGGTCTCGGTCATCGTCTGGTTCCGTTGTCAGATCGTGAAGCGGGCGCCGGCGCGGGCGAGGCCGCCCGAGACCGCGACGGGCGTGCCGTCGGCGCGCCAGCAGGCGGCGCCCGTGAGCGTACCGTCGGCGTCGAAGCGGATGGCGTTCATGCCGCCGGCGATGCGGGGCATCCGGACGATGCGGTGGCCGCGTGCGCGCAGCGCGTCTGCCACCGTCTCGGGAAAGGCCTCTTCCAGTTCGAGCACGCCGCCTTCGGTCCAGATGCGCGGCGCCTCGACCGCCTCCTGCAGGCTCATGCCGTGATCGATCAGGTTGACGATCGCCTGCAGGGCCGAGGGGAAGATGCGCAGCGCGCCGGGCAGGCCGAGCGCGAAGGCGAGTTTTCCGTCCTTCAGCACGATCATCGGCGCCATCGAGGTGAAGACGCGCTTGCCGGGCGCGATCGAGAGCGCGCGGCCGGGATGCGGGTCGAAATTGAACATGTAGTTGTTGGCCAGCATCCCCGTGCCGGGGATCTGGGTGCAGGCGCCGAAGAGGCCGTTGATGGTCTGTGTCGCGGTGACGACGTTGCCCTCCGCATCGGCGACCGTGACATGGGTTGTGTCGGCCGATTCACCGCCCGAGAGACCGGCTGTCCAGGCCTTGGCGCGGGCCAGTTCGATCAGGGCGCGGCGCTCCTGCGCATAGGCCTTGTCGATCAGCCGGGCGACCGGCACCTCGACGAAGGCGGGATCGGCGGTGGCCACGGCGCGGTCGGCGAAGGCGATCTTGAGCGCCTCGGCCAGAAGATGGATCGCGTCCGGCGAGCCGAAGCCCACAGCGCCGATGTCGTAGCCCTCGAGGATGTTCAGCATCTGTGCGATGTGGACGCCCGAGGAGGCCGGCGGCGGCGGCCCCAGGATCTCGTGGCCGCGATAGCTCCCCCGAACGGGCTCGCGCGTCTCCACCCGATAGGCGGCGAGATCGTCCGGGCCGATCAAGCCGCCATTCGCGGCCATGAAATCGGTCAGGGCGGTGCCGAGCGGGCCGCCATAGAGCGCGGCGGGGCCGGTCTCGGCGATCAGGGTCAGGCTTTTGGCGTAGTCGCTCTGGACCAGCCTCGTGCCAGCAGGCAGGGCCTGACCATCGCGCAGGAGAAGCGCCGAAAGGCCCGGATCGCGGGACAGGTCGGCGACATTGTCGGCGATGCAGTTGGAGAGATAGGGCGTGACGGTGAAACCGCGCTCGGCCAGCGCGATGGCGGGCTGGAGCACCTCGGCGAGCGGCAGCGTGCCGAAGCGGGCGAGCGCCTCGCACCAGCCGGCGAGCGCGCCGGGCACCGCCACGGCCCTGGGGCCGACGACGTTCTCCCGGTCGCGGACGTCGCGCTGCTTGCCGATCTCGTCGGAGAGGCAGTCATACATGTCGGGCGTGGCGCGCCGCGGTGCGGTCGAGAGCCCGTCCAGGACGACATGGCGGCCGTCTGACATGCGGATATGGGCGAGCCCGCCGCCGAGGATGCCGACCATCATCGGCTCGACCACGGTCAGGGCGAAGAGCGCGGCCACCGCCGCATCGACCGCGTTGCCGCCCGCCAGCAGCATCTGGGAGCCTGCGGCCGAGGCGAGGGGATGATTGGTGACGACCATGCCGCGCGAGCCGGTCGCCGGCTTCTTGTCGCAGGAGAAGGGAGTGACGCGAGGGGCGCGGGCGGTCGTGGTCATGATGGGGCGTGTCCTCAGCCGGCCTGCTGCGCCAGCGCGTCGAGCACCATCTTCGTCGCGCCCGAAATGTCACCCAGCTTCTCGCCCTTGCGGACGCGGTCCTGCGTTCGCTCGCCGCGCTCCTGTCGGGCGATGGCGGCGTCGGCGATCGTCTCCGCCTCGTCGCGCGGCAGCACCAGCACGCCGGATTCGTCGGCGAGGATGACGTCGCCGGCCTTGACCGGCACGTTGCCGCAGGAGATCGGCAGGTTCAGGGTGCCGCCGAGATTGTAAAGCCGCGTCGTGATCGCGGACATGCCGCGGCACCACATCGGGAAGTCGCTGTCCTGGATCTCGGTCAGGTCCGTGCAGGGGCCGTCGACGATGCCGCCGACCGCGCCGGCCGCCTTGGCCGCGACCGTCACGCCGCCGCCCCAGCAGGCATGCTTGTCGTCGCCGAGCCGGTCGACGACGAGGATGTCGCCGGGGCGCAGCAGGCCGAGCGTGTGGTGCAGCAGCGTCGAATCCTGGCCGGGGATGGCGAGCGTCACCGCCGCGGCGGCGATCCGCTTGGTCCGCAGGAGCGGCTGGATGCCGCGATCCATGAAGCCCCAATGCTGCGAGTGCCCGATGGTTGCGGTCTCGACCTTGAGCAGCTTCGCGACGAGGGCGGCCGGGAGCTGTTCCGGCATCGGGGCGATACGGTAGTCGGGCATGATGGTCTCCTATTTGCCGACGGCGCGGGCGACGCCGACGAGGCGCTCGACCGCGACCACAATGATCAGCGTGGCGATGATGAGGACGACGGAGAGGGCGGCGATCAGCGGGTCGGTCCGGCCCTCGACATAGCGCACCATCTCGACGGGCAGTGTCGAGGCGCGCGGGCCGGAGATGAAGAGCGAGATCACCGTCTCGTCGAAGGACAGAAGGAAGGAGAGGCAGGCGCAGGCGATCAGACCCGGCGTCGCCAGCGGCAGCGTCACGCGCCGCACGACGCGCCATGGCGTGGCGCCGAGCGTCGCAGCTGCTGCCTCGATGTCATCAGGCAGGTTCGAGAGCGCCGTGGTCATCATTCGGATGACGAAGGGCACCGTCACGGTCATATGGCCGAGGACGAGCCCCGGCAGCGTCGCCGTCAGCCGCAGCGGTGTGAAGAACAAGAGCAGAGCCAGCCCGGTGATCAGCGTCGGCAGCAGCAGCGGCGCCAGGAAAAAGCCGGTCAGCGCCTCCCTGCCGCGGAACGTGCCCTTGGCCAGGGCCAGCGCCGCGGGCACGCCGATCGCGAGCGAGAACAGCGTGACGACGCAGGCGACCTGCAGGCTCAGCCCCAGCGCCGAGAGCAGCGGGGCATGCGCGCTCAGCGCCTGGAACCAGCGCAGCGAGTAGCCGGAGGGCGGGAACAGGATGAAGTTGTCGGCCGAGAAGGCGAGCATCACGACGACGATGATCGGCGCCAGGATCAGCGCGTAGACGATGCCTGCGAGGGTGGAGAGGACGGGACCGGCGCCGTTCATCGCCTCAGCCCCCGCGCCAACAGGTTGGAGAGGACGAGCAGCAGCAGGAGCAGGCCGAGCGTGTAGATCGCCAGCACGGCCGCGACCGGCCAGTTGGTGTTGGTCGTCGCCTGCTCGAAGATTTCGGTCGCCAGCACGAAGACGCGCCCACCGCCCAGCAGCTTCGGCGTGATGTAGGCCGACATGGAGAGGATGAAGCCGAGTCCCGCGGCGAGCGCGAGCGCGGGCAGGCTGAGCGGCAGCGTCACCCTCCAGAAGGTGCGCCAAGGCGAGGCGCCGAGCGAGCGGGCGGCTTCTTCCAGCGTGCGGTCGAGCTGGCCGAAGCCCGCGAGCAGCGCCAGGATCATATAGGGCATGATGCTCTCGGCCAGGCCGATGGTGACGCCGGTCCAGTTGAAGACGAGCCGCAGCGGTGCCGAAATCAGCCCCAGCGATTGCAGCATGCCGTTGACGAGCCCGCGGTCGCCGAGGATGGCGAGCCAGCCGAAGACGCGCACCACGCTCGAGATCAGCATGGGCATGATCGCGACGACGGCGAGCAGGCCGCGGAAGCGGGACTCCGTGCGAAAGAGGAAGAGCGAGAGCGGATAGGACAGGGCGAGCGCGATCGCCGTCGCGCTCAGCGAGAGCTGCAGCGAGTTCAGCGTCAGCTCGAAGGTGAAGCCGTCCGCGAAGGTGTCGGCCGCCGTCTTCAGCGACCAGGCCTCGACCATCGCGCCGGTCGGCCCGACCTCGTTGAAGCCGTTGCGTAGCAGCAGCAGCGTCGGCCAGGCGTAGATCGCCAGGACGAAGAGGCCCGCGGGGACCAGCAGCAGCGGCAGGCGGAGCGCGCCGGTCATGCCGCCTCGCGGGCGAAGGCGAGGCTGTTGTCGGCCGGCCAGACCACGGCGACCTCGTCGCCTTCGGCCGGGAGCGCGGTGCCAGAGGGCATCTCGACCGTGAGCTGCCCGCCCTTGCCCTCGACCAGGACCTCGACATGATCGCCGACGAAGACGCTGCGCAGGACGCGGCCTGCGACGCGCAGGCTCGCCTCGCCGATGGCTTCGGACGGCGCGACGAGCCGCATGCGCTGCGGCCGCACGAAGAGATCGAACTCGCCCTGGGGCGGGGCGGCGAGCGGCTGGCGCCCGCCCCAGAGCAGGACCTTGCCGTCGCCGTCACGCGTGGCGGCGAGCGCGTTCATCCGGCCGACGAATTCGGCGACGAAGCGCGTCGCGGGACGCTCGTAGATATCCTCGGCCGTGCCGATCTGGGCGATGCGGCCGCGGTTCATCACGGCGATGCGGTCGCACATCGTCAGCGCTTCGACCTGATCGTGGGTGACGAAGAGGGTGGTGATGCCGAGCGAGCGCTGGATCGAGCGGATCTCGTGGCGCATCGCGTCGCGCAGCTTGGCGTCGAGATTGGACAGGGACTCGTCGAGCAGCAGCACGGTCGGGCGGATCACCAGCGAGCGGGCCAGCGCGACGCGCTGCTGCTGGCCTCCGGAGAGCTCTCGCGGCCGCCGCTCGCCGAGATGGTCGAGCTGGACCATGGCCAGCCCTTCCGCGACCTGCCGGGCGATCTCGGCCCTGGCGACGCCGCGCTCCTCCAGCCCGAAGGCGACGTTGCGGGCGACCGAGAGATGCGGAAACAGCGCGTAGGACTGGAAGACGTAGCCCATGTTGCGCTTGTGCGCCGGAAGCTTCGTGATCTCGGTGCCGTCGACGCTGATCGTGCCGCGGTCGGGCGCGATCAGCCCGGCCAGCATGCGCAGGGTCGTGGTCTTGCCGCAGCCGGAGGGGCCGAGCAGGGCGACAGATTCGCCCTTCGCGACCGACAGCGAGACGTTATCGACCGCGATGGAGGCGCCGTACCGCTTCTGCAGGCCGGCCAGTTCGAGATAGCTCATGGTGCCAGACTCACCGGGCGGCCGAGATCACTTCGCGGCGCCAGCGGTTGTTCCACTGATCGCGGACCTTGAGGATGTCGTTCCAGTTCAGTGGAATCATGTTGGCGCGGCTTTCCGGCGCCGCGGCGGTACGCGCCATCGCCTTGGGGTCGATCTGCGCCTTCGCATTGGTGGGCGCGTAGAACATCCGCTCGGTGAAGGCCTTCTGCGCCGGCTGGGACAGGGCGTGCTTCACGAAGGCGGCGGCGGCCGCGCGGTTCTTCGAGCCGGCTGTGAGATTGATCGTGTTGATCTGGAAGACCGAGCCCTCGGGCGGTAGCAGCGTGCCGAGCTTGCCGTTGGACTGGTCGCCATAGAGCTGCGAGCGGGCGTTCCAGCCGGTCGCGACCTTCACCACGCCATTGAGGATCAGCGAGTACCCGTCCGGATTGGGCTCGAAGGTGTTCACCGAGGGGGCGAGTTCCTTGAGTTTCCTCATCGCGGCGTCGATCGACTTGCGATGGTCGCCACCCTCCATCTTCTCGACCATCGCGGTGAGGGCGAGGCCCTGGATGTTCGGCGGGGCCGAGACCGCGAGCTGGCCCTTCAGGTCCGGGCGCCAGAGATCCGCCAGTTTCGTGATCGGGGGCTTGAGGTTCTGGGCATCGTAGACCAGCACGAGGTGGTCGAAGGTGACGGCAGGGCCGAACTCGCCGCCGGCCGCCCGGGCTTCGGGTGCCAGTTCCTCGAGCACCGGGAATTCGGTCGGGGTCAGCTTCTCGAACAGGCCCTCGATGTTGCCGATGCTCGAGGTCGTCACATCCATGATGACGACGTCGACCTGCGGATCGGCCTTCTGCGCCCGCACCGAGCCGACCATCTGGGCCGAGGTTCCGCCCGGCGCATAGATCACCTTCACGCCAGGGTTGGCGGCGAGGAAGGGCTCGACCACGGCCTTGGTGTAGTTGTCCTGGAAGATGCCGCTATAGGACATCAGCGTGATCTGCCCGCTCAGGCCCTGGGCCCGCAGAACGGAGGGCATGGCGATGGTGGCGAGGCCGGTCTGGAGAAGGCGGCGGCGTGTCGGCATGGTAACCTCCCGGGTCAAGGATGAACGGCGTGGCGTGGCGAGCCGCTGCGGCATGGCGCGGCGGCGTCGGGATCAGGCTTCGACCTTGCTGGCGAAATGCGCGATGAAGCGGGCGCAGATGTCGGTCAGCTTCTCGGTCAGCGCGGCGCCGGTCTCGGCGGAGCAGAGACGCGGATCGCCCTTGGCGACGCCGAGATTGTAGGTCTCGTCATACTCGTTGGGCATTGCGACCTCATGGCCCTCGAAGCTCGCGAGGCCCAGCCCGGTGAAGGGCAGGTCGAGGACCGGGTCGCGCTTCAGCGGCTTGGCGTCGGGGATCAGATCCTTGCGGATCAGCTCGGGAAAGAGATGCAGGCCGATCGAGGTCAGCGGGTCGGCGCCGTGGCCGGCGACGGCGGCGGCCTTGTCGGCCCCGCCGAGGAGGCCCGGCAGCAGGCCGTAGCCGATGCGCCAGAGATAGAGGCTCGGCAGCACGATCTGCTCGCGCAGATAGAGTTCGCGGGCGACCTCCGAGATCGGCCCGACATTGCCGCCATGGCCGTTGATGACGATGATCCGGTTCAGGCCGTTGCGATGCAGCGAGTCGACCATTTCGGCGATGACGGTGGTCAGCGTCGCCTGTGAAATGGCGATGCCACCGGTCATCGAGCCGAACCAGTCGGCCCCGCCGAAGGGCAGCACGGGCGCGACCAGCGTGCGCGTGCCGGCCTTGCTGGCGCGGATGGCGGCCAGTTCGGCGATCTTCTCGGCCAGCAGATAGTCGCCCATCGGGGCGTGCGGGCCCTGATCCTCATGGCTGCCCATCGGCAGGAGGATGACGGGGTTCTCGGCCAGGATCTCGCGGGCCTCGCCCCCGGTGATCGTGCCCATATGGACGAGGGGGTCGGTCTTGGCAGCCATGGCACTGTGTCCTTGCAGGTTCGGTGGTGGGTCAGCGGCCGGCGGTGCGCGGGTCGAGCGCGTCGCGCAGGCCGTCGCAGAGCAGGTTCATGGCGAGGATGGTGAGCGTCAGCGCCGCGCAGGGCCAGACCAGCAGCAGCGGCGCCTGCTCCATGGTGGCGCGCGCCCCGCGGATCATCAGCCCCCAGGAGGGGGCGGGCGGCACGACGCCGAGTCCGAGGAAGGAGAGGCCGCTCTCCAGCACGACGGCGGCGGCGACCGCGAGCGAGAGCTGGACCAGGATCGGCCCGGCGATGTTGGGCAGCACGGTGCGCAGCAGCAGATAGGCGGGGCGGGCGCCGAGCGCGCGCGTCGCCTCGACATAGTCCCGGTTCTTGACCGCAAGCACTTCGGCATGGGTGACGCGGGCGAATCCCGGCAGATAGAGCACCGAGAGCACGAGGATCAGCGTCGCAGCGCCGGGGCCGAGCAGGGTCACCACCAAAAGAGCCAGAAGGATCGGCGGGAAGCAGAGCACGATGTCCATGCTGCGCACCGAGAGGAAGGCGGCGGGGCCCTTGCCCCAGCCGCCGATCAGCCCGAGCAGCACGCCGATGGCGCCGGCCGTCAGGGCGGAGGCGAAGGCCACGCTCAGGCTGGTGCGGGCTCCCCAGAGCAGCCGCGAGAGCACGTCCCGCCCGAATTCGTCGCGCCCGAGCCAGGAGCCCGCCATCGGGCCGGCCAGCCGGTTGGCGACGTCCTGGCGGATCGGGTCGGGCAGGGGGAAGAGCGGCGCGCAGAGGGCGGCGAGCGCGATCAGGGCGACGAAGCCGCCGGGCAGCCAGAGGCGCTTCAGATGCCGGTTGCCGCTCATGAATGCGCCACCCGCGGGTCGAGCCAAGCATGGATGAGCTCGACCACGAGGTTGAGCAGCAGGAACAGCACCGAGATCGTCAGCACGATGCCGACCACCATGGGGTAGTCGCGGCCCTCGACCGCGCGCAGCAGCGGCGTCGACAGGCCCGGCCAGTTGAAGACGTATTCGACCAGCACCGTGCCGCCGAGCAGCGTGCCCATGTGCAGGCCGAGCACGGTGACGACCGGGTTCAGCGCATTGCGCAGGACATGGACGATGATGACGCGGGGGGGCGAGAGCCCCTTGGCGCGGGCGGTGCGGACATAGTCGTTGGCGAGGGCATCGAGCATCGCCGCTCGCGTCATTCGGAACAGAACGGCGGCCAGGCCCTTGGCGATGGCGATGGCGGGCAGGATCAGCAGCTTGAGATGCTGCACCGGGTCCTGCGCGAAGGGCACGAAGCCGCCGGCCGGCATGATCCGCAGCGTCTGCGCGAAGAGCAGCACGAGCAGCGTTCCCAGCACGAAGACCGGCACGGCCAGCAGCAGTGCCGTGACAGCGGAGGCGGCGCGATCGAAGGCGCCGCCGCGGTCGAGCGCGGCGAAGACGCCCGCCGGCACGCCGACGAGGATGGCGATGACGCTGCCGGCGGCGATCAGTTCGAGCGTGCGCGGCAGCCGCAGCGCGATCTCGCTGATCACCGGGTAATCGTCGACCAGAGAGGTGCCGAGATCGCCGCGCAGCAGCCCACTGATGAAGGCGGCGTATTGCACGAGGAGTGGGCGCTCGAGTCCGAGCTTCTCGCGCAGCTCCGCAACGGAGGCCGGGTCGGGCGAGACGCCGCCCGTTGAGAGCAGGAGCTCGGCGGGGTCGCCGGGCACCATGTGCAGCGCCAGGAAGACGATCGTCGCGACGAGCCAGGCGAGGCCCGCGACGACCGTCAGCTTGCGCGCCAGCCAGGTCGCGCTCATCCGAAATAGGTCTCTTCGAGCATGTTGCCGGAGGAGTTGGACAGCGCGCCCGGCAGGTTGGTGAAGCCCAACACGCCCTTGTCCATGCCATAGCCCTGCGAGCGCCAGGCGAGGCCGACGAGCGGCACCTCCTCGAGCGCCGCCCGCTGCATCTCCTTGTAGATCTCGACGCGCTTGGCCTGATCGAACTCGGCGCGGCCCTTGGCGAGGGCGGCGATGGTGCGCGGCGCATCGACGCGGAAGGAGCGGCCATGGCTCGGCGAGAGCGAGGTGTCGAGCACGACCGTCAGCCCGTCGGGATCGTTGTTGTCCGAGGAGACGCCGTGGATCGCCATGTCGTACTGGCCCTTCGAGCCGCGGGCGACGCGGGTCGACCAGTCGGGCAGCTGCAGCTCGCACTGGATGCCGATGGCAGCGAGATGCTGCTGGACAATCTCAGCGGTGTCCTTGTGCATGCCGAACTGGGCGGTGGCGAGCAAGGTGGTCTGGAAGCCGTTGCCGAAGCCCGCCTCCGTCAGCAGGGCCTTGGCGCGGGCAGGGTCGTAGTTCCAGCCATGGGCGAGGTCCTTGTCCCACCAGGGCGTGCCCTCGGCGATCGGCAGGCCCTCAAGCGGCTTGCCGCGGCCGAAGAAGGCGACCTTGACGATGTCCTCCCGCCGCACGGCGTGAGCGACGGCGCGCCGCACGCGCGGATCGTTGAAAGGCGGCTTGGTGCCATTGAAGAGCACGTCCATGAACGGCCCCTGCTGGGTGTCGAGCTTGAGGCGCGGATCGGCCTCGACCGCCGCCATCGATTGCCAGGGGACATATTCGATCATGTCGACATCGCCCGACTGCAGGGCGGCGAAACGCAGGTTCTCGTCGGCATAGACGACGAATTTGATGCCCTTCAGCTTCGGGATGCCGGGCTTGTAGAACTTGTCGAAGGCCGCGATCTCGACCGAGGAGCCGCGCTCCTGGCCGACCAGCCGGAAGGGGCCCGCGCCGATCGGCTCGGCCGGCGTCGATTTCCGCGAGAGAATGAAGGTGTTGTAGTTTCCGAACCAACTCGGCAGCGTCGCCAGGGGCGTCTTGGTGACCAAGCGGATCGTGCCCGGGTCGGGGATCTCGATGCGCAGCACGCTCTGGAACTGGCTGCGCATATAGGCGGTCGATTTCTCGCCGGCGATCTGCTCGATCGACCACTTCACGTCCTCGGCCGTGACCGGATCGCCATTGTGGAAGAGGCAGCCGGGCCGGAGCTTGAAGACCCAGGCGCCGTCGCCGTCGAGCGACCAGGAGGTCGCCAGTTCGCCGCGCAGCTCGCCCTTGGGGCCGTAGGACACGAGGCTGCGGTGGATCAGCATCTTGACCGTGCCGGCCGAGGCGCCGGTCGAGACCCAGGGCTGGAGATTGGGCGGAAAGGCCGAGAGGCCGTAGCGGAGGATGCCGGCGGCGCGCTGCGCGCTGGCCGGGCGGGTGAGCAGCGGCAGGCTCGCAAAAGGCGCGGCCAGCCCGGCGGCCAGCATCGTGCGGCGTGAGATCGTCATCGGCTTTCTCCTCGCTGTGGTCGTCATCGCCGTGCGCGTTGTCGCGTCTGTCCGGCAGCCCTCGTCTGGCAAGAAGAGCGCCATCGGGCGCGCGACGCCAGTCCGGCAACGCATGTCGGCCATGCGTCATGTATACGTGGCGAATTTTTGATGTCTGGCCGCGAAGCGCCTAGAGTTGCCGCATCGACAGGCCGGACGAGGGACGCCCAACGTTGAACATGATGACGCCGCCCCAGGCGCAGGATGCCGAGAGCCGGCCGGCTCGCGAGCGGGTCTATGCGCATGTCCGCGAGCAGATCTTGCGTGGCGTCTATGCCGGAGGCTCCTTCGTCGAGGAGGAGGCGATCTCCTCCGTCATGGGCGTGTCGCGGACGCCGGTTCGCGAGGCGTTCCACCGGCTCGAGGCGGAGCGCTTCATCGACCTGCTGCCGCGCCGGGGGGCGCTGGTGAGGCAGGTCACGGCGCAGGAACTGGCCGATCTCTATGAGACGCGCCGCATGATCGAGGGCTATGCGGTCGCCCGCATCTGCCGGGAAATGATCGTGCTGCCCGAGACAATGGAGAGTGTCCTCGACCGGCTCGACGCGATCGCCGGCAGCGACCATTTCGCCCGCGTCGAGCTCAACCGCGAGTTCCATTTCGGGATGGTGCAGGCGCTCGGCAACGAGGTTTTGTCGGAACTCTACCAGTCGCTGGGCGCGCGCCAGCAGCGCGTCGCGATGCGGGCGCTGGCGGTGGATCCGGGGCGGATCGAGCGCATCCGGATCGAGCATCGCGACTTCATCGCGGCACTGCGGGCCTTCGACGAGGGGCGCGCGCGCGCCGTCCTCGACGAGCATCTGCGGCCCGTGACCGGGGTGGTGTCGCGCCTGCCGGGTTATGGGCCGCCAGGCGCGAGCGATGCGGGTGCCTGATCTCGTTCAGACCGGGATCAACTGCATCGGCGCCGGGTAGTAGCGGAAGCCTTCGCCCGCCTTGGCGAGGTTGCCGAAGCCCGGCCAGGCGAAGTGATAGGACATCACCGGCGTCTTCTCCTGCGCCAGCATCGTCAGAAGCCTGACGCGGGACTGCACCGCCTGCTTGGGGTCGCTGTCATAGGCGAATTCGAGCCGCGGGTTCTCGGTCAGCAGCACGGCGTGGTGCGTCAAGTCGCCGAGGAAGACGAAGGATTTGCCCGCAGCGGCGACCTTGAAGATGTGGTGGCCGGCGGTGTGGCCGGGCGCCGCGATCGCCTGCACGCCGGGCAGGAATTCCTGCTGGTCCTTGAAGAAGACGATGCGGTCGCGCACCGGCATCAGATTGGCGCGGGCATGTTCGACGAAGGCCTTGAGCGGCGAGCCGAGCTTGCCCTCGTCGGTCCAGAAATCGAAATCGAGCTGGCTGATATGGATGCGGGCGTTGGGAAAGAGCGGCTTGCCGTCGGCGCTGCAGATGCCGCCGATATGGTCGATATGGGCATGGCTGACGACGATGTCGTCGATGTCGCCGGGCTTGATGCCGGCTTCCTCCATGCTCTTGGCCAGGCGCCCCGTCGTCGGACCGAACATCTTGGAGAAGCCCATGCCGGTGTCGAACATGACGAGCCGGTCGCCGAAATTCACGATCGGGATGTTCTGCTCCAGGACGACGTTGTCCCTGGGCAGGAAGCTGCTCTCCAGCATGCCGTAGACGGTGTGCTTGGGGACGCCGAGGAAGCTCGTGCCGGGGTCGCCGAGCGGCAGCGGTCCGTCCGAGACGACGGTGACCTCCGCCGTGCCGAGCATGAAGCGGTAGAAATAGGCCGGCTGCGTCTTCGACAGCGGCGCCTTGGCCGCCGCTGGGCCGATCAATGGCAGGCTTCCACCGGTGGCGGCGAGGGCGGCGGCTGCGCCCAGGAAGCCGCGGCGGCTCGCCGACGGCAGACGGAACGGGTCGTTCGACATGGCATGTCCTCCTGATGGCGGTGGGGGCCGGCTTTGCGGCCTGTGCTCTTGGGTTTGCACGAGGGGGCATTCGGCCTCGCCTCGGCTCCGGGCAGGACGATGCACCTGCGTCGGCGGCCGGGCCAATACCGGTTCGCTCTAGCGGCCATAAGGCAAAGCTGGCGGGCGCATGGGGCATCGCTGGTCACGGCCGCCCTGCGCCGTTATGCAAGCATGCGGCTCGCCGCAGGCCTGAAGGAGACCAAGTCGGCCATGGATCTACGGCAGCTCCGGTATTTCGCGGCCATCGTCGAGCAGGGTTCCTTCTCGAAGGCCGCTACCAAGCTGCGCGTGGCGCAGCCGGCGCTGAGCCAGCATCTGCGGCATATGGAGGACGAGCTCGGCGTCGCGCTGCTGCATCGCGGCACGCGCGGCGTGCTGCCGACGGAAGCCGGCGAGCGCCTGCTGGCCCGCGCCCACATCATCCTGGCCGAGTTCGGGGCGCTGCGCGAGGCGGTGCGCGGCGAGGCCGAGCTGCCGGGCGGCGAGGTCCGCATCGGCCTGCCCGGCACGGTGAGCGAGCAGTTCAGCGTGCCGCTGATCCAGGCGGCGCGCGAGCGCTATCCGGCCATCCGCATCCGCATCGCCGAGGCGATGAGTGGCTTCGTGCTCGACTGGCTGCGCCGCGGCGAGGTTGATCTCGCGATGATCTACTCGACCTCCGATCCCAAGGGACTCGGCATCCACCATGTCCTCACAGAGGAACTCTGCCTGTTCTCGGCGGCGGGGGCGGCGGCGCCTGCGGCTCCCGGGCAGGCGGTGGCGATGGCCGATGCGGCGGCGCTGGACCTGATCCTGCCCGGCATCGGGCACGGCCTGCGCGACCAGATCGACGAGGCGGCGGCCTCGGCCGGGACGACCATCCAGCCGGCGATCGAGATCGAATCCTACAGCCAGATCAAGCGGCTGGTGGAGCAGGGCTTCGGCTACAGCATCCTGCCGCGCATGGCCGTGGCGGCGCAGGAAAAGGCCGGGCTGTTCCGGACCTGGCCGCTGGAGCGCCCGACGCTCTACCGCAAGGTCTATCTCGCCTATTCGACCGAGCGGCCGATGCCGGCGGCGGCGCGCGCCATCGGGCAATTGTCCTGGGAGATCCTGCGCGGCCTCGTTACCGACGAGACCTGGACCGCGACGCTGGGCCAGGATGGCGGACCGCCGACGCTGTACGGGTGAGGCTGGCGGCCCTCCGGTTACAGCGGACGCGCCGAGCCTTCCATTCGAAGGCGCCCGTCGTCGCCTTCCGTCCAGGCCCGGATCGTGCCGTCGGGACGGCGCCGGGCTTTGACGAGAAAGCGGCCGCCGGCGATCAACGGGCTCAGGCCGCGATAGTCGAGCGCGAGCGTCGTCGTCCCCGCCAGCGTCGCGGCGATGTTGAGCATCAGCGTCGCCTGGATCGGGCCATGGACGACGAGCCCGGCATAGCCTTCCTCGGCCGTCGCATAGGGCTGGTCGTAATGGATCCGGTGGCCGTTGAAGGTCAGGGCCGAGTAGCGGAAGAGCAGGGTCGGGCTGGCTTCGACCGCCCAGACGAGATCGGCCGGCTCCGGCGCGGCGTTAGCGACGGGGGTGGCCGCCGGCAGGCTCGAGGCCTCGCGGTAGACGATGTCGTGGCGCTCGCGGAGCGCGAGCCCGCGCGGGGTCGAGATCGCGTGATGGACGGCGACGAAGCAGAGCGCGCCGGTGCGGCCCTCCTTGGCGGTGACGTCGCCGATGGTCGAGCGGCGCGTGACGAGATCGCCCGCGCGCAGCGGCGCCAGCGCCTCGAGGCGCCCGCCCGCCCACATCCGGCGCGGCAGCGGCACCGGTGGCAGGAAATCGCCCTTGGCCGGGTGGCCATCGGGCCCAAGTGCGCTCATCGGCGCGATCGGCGGGGCCAGGCACCAGTGCAGCGCCAGCGGCGCGTCGCCCTGTGCGCGGGGCGCGAGATGGGGTGCGAAGGTGGCCGCATAGCTCTCGATCAGGCGGGGCGTGACGAGATCCGAGGCCTCCTCCGTCCTGCCGATCCAGCCGCGGAGATGGTCGATGTCCATGGATCCGAGTGCCTTTAGTAGGACCGCGGCATGCCCAGCACATGCTCCGCGAGATAGGACAGGATCAGATTGGTCGAGATCGGCGCCACCTGGTAGAGCCGGGTCTCCCTGAACTTGCGCTCGATGTCGTATTCCTCGGCGAAGCCGAAGCCGCCATGGGTCTGGATGCAGGCATTGGCCGCCTCGAAGGAGGCATCCGCCGCCAGCATCTTCGCCATGTTGGCCTCTGCGCCGGCAGTCTCGCCGGCCTCGTAGAGTCGGACCGCCTCGCGTACCATCAGTTCGGCGGCGCGCATATTGGCGTAGGCCCGCGCGATCGGGAACTGGATGCCCTGGTTCTGGCCGATCGGGCGGCCGAAAACCTGACGCTCCCGGGCATAGGCCGAGGCCTTCTCGATGAACCATTTCGCGTCGCCGACGCATTCGGCGGCGATCAGGATGCGCTCGGCGTTCATCCCCGAGAGGATGTAGCGGAAGCCCTTGCCCTCCTCGCCGACGAGGTTGTCAGCGGGGATGCGGACATTGTCGAAAAAGACCTCGGTGGTGGCATGGTTCATCATCGTCCGGATCGGCCGGATGGTGAGCCCGCTTTTGAGCGCCTCGCGCATGTCGAGCAGGAAGACCGAGAGCCCGTCGGTGCGCTTGGCGACCTGGTCGCGCGGGGTGGTGCGCGCCAGCAGCAGCATCAGGTCCGACTGCGCGGCGCGGCTGGTCCAGATCTTCTGGCCGTTGACGATGTAATGGTTGCCCTCGCGACGTGCCGTGGTCCGGAGCGCGGTGGTGTCGGTGCCGCTGGTCGGCTCGGTGACGCCGAAGGCCTGCAGGCGCAGTTCGCCCGAGGCGACGCGCGGCAGCCAGGCCTGCTTCTGCGCCTCCGAGCCGTGCCGGAGAACCGTTCCCATGACATACATCTGCGCATGGCAGGCGCCGCCATTGCAGCCCTGGCGCTGAATCTCCTCCATGATGACGCTCGCCGCCGACAGCGTCAGGCCGGCGCCGCCATAGGCTTCCGGGATCAGCGCCGAGAGGAAGCCGCTGTCGGTGAGCGCCGCGACGAACTCGGTCGGATAGGCCATTTCGCGGTCGAGCTTGCGCCAGTACTTGCCGGGGAAGCCGGCGCAGAGGCGGGCGACGGCGTCGCGGATCTCGGCATGGTCGGATGGGTGCTGCATGGTCGCTGTCTTCAAGGGCCCGGAGAGCGGCCGAATTCCGCCCGCAGTGCCTCGTCATGCTGGCCGAGCGCCGGCACGGGGCGCATCGTGACGCGCTGCCCGTCGACGATGGCGGGCGGGGCGAGGACCTCGACGGGGCCCGACGGCGTCGGCGTGACCAGGGCGGTCGCGGCGGGATGCGTGATCAGGTCGCCGACGCTGGAGACGGTGCCATAGGCGATGGCGTAGCGATCGAGCGCGGCGGTGACCTCGGCGAAGGACCGCGTCGCGAGCAGGGCCTGAACCTCCCGGTCGACGGTGTCGCGCTGCCGCACCCGCAGGACATTGGTGGCGAAGCGGGCGTCCTCGGCGAGGGCCGCGCTGCCCAGCACCTCGCGGGCGAGGATCTGCCATTCGCGCTCGCTCTGGATCGAGATCAGCACGTCGCCGTCGGCGGTGGAGAAGACGCCATAGGGGGCGATCGAGGGGTGGGCGAGCCCCAGCCGCGGCGGCTCGATGCCGCCATAGCGCCGCGTCAGATAAGGCACGTTCATCAGGTCGCCGAGCGTGTCGAACAACGAGAGCTGGATCGCGGAGCCCTCGCCGGTCTTCGCGCGACGCAGCAGGGCCTCGAGGATCGCGGCATAGGCCGCCTGGCCGGTGGCGATGTCGGCGATCGAGACGCCGATCCGCGACGGGCCGGAGGCCTGCGTGCCGGTGATCGCGGCGAGGCCGGATTCGGCCTGGACCAGCAGGTCATAGGCCTTGCGGGTGTGGTGCGGCGTGCCCGGCGCATAGCCCGAGACGTCGCAGGTGATCAGCCTGGGATAGCGCGCGCGCAGGTCGGCCGCGCCGAGGCCAAGCCTGCCGGTGGCGCCGGGCGCGAGATTCTGGATGAAGACATCGGCCTGGGCCAGCATGGCCTCGACCATGGCGCGGTCATCGGCCTGCTTGAGATCGACGCGGCAGGATTCCTTGCCCCGGTTGAGCCAGACGAAATAGGAGGACAGGCCCTTCGCGTAGTCGTCATAGCCGCGGGCGAAGTCGCCCTCGGCGCGCTCCAACTTGATGACGCGCGCGCCGGCGTCGGCGAGCTTGCAGGTCGCGGTCGGCACGGCCACCGCCTGCTCCAGCGCCACCACCAGAATTCCTTCGAGCGCATTCATCGTCGTTCCGGCGAGCCGCTGTCCCATCCACCCTCGCAGACGGGCCGTCGAAGCCGAACCTAAGTCAAATAGGGTTTTGCGATGAGGGCCATAGCGAAATCCTCGCTGTGCCGCGATCTCCATAGATTATCGCTATGGCCCTCATCGTTTTATCCTACTTGTCCTGCCGGATCGCCCATGCACCCCTCTGTGCACCAGGCAGCGTGCCACCCAAGAGCGCGCTCCAGAAACCATTCAGGGAGAGGTCACGATGGGCATCAAGAGATCAGCCGTAGCCGCATTCGCCCTGGGAGCGCTGATGGCGCTGCCGGCGCAGGCGCAGGACAAGCCGAAGGAACTCGTCGTGGGAATCGCGACCTTCCTGTCGGGACCCGCTTCGGTCTTCGGCGTGCCCGGCCGCAATGCCGCCGACCTGTTCATCGAGGAGCTCAACGCCAAGGGCGGCATCCTCGGCGTGCCGGTGAAGCCGGTCTATGTCGACGAGGGCGCGGGCACCAACCAGCTGATCTCTGAGTATCGCCGCGTCGTCCAGGACCAGGGCGCGCAGGTGATGTTCGGCGCGATTTCGTCGGGTTCCTGCAACGCGCTCGCCCCCGTCGCCGAGGACCTCAAGGTCGTCAATGTGATGTGGGATTGCGGCACGCAGACCATCTTCGAGGAGGGCAAGTGGAAGTATTCGGTCCGCACCCAGGGCCATGCCGGCGCCGAGATGATGGCGACGCTGCTCTACCTGATGAAGGTCAAGCCGGACTTCAAGACGATTGCGGTGGTCAACCAGGACTATGCCTGGGGCCGTGAGTCCTGGGCGCTGTTCCAGTCCGGGCTGAAGGCGCTGAAGCCGGATGTCAGGATCGTCGCCGAGCTGTTCCCGAAATTCGGCGCGCCCGATTTCTCGACCGAGATCACGCGCCTCTCGGCGCTGCGGCCCGATGTCGTGCTCTCGACCTCCTGGGGCGGCGATCTCGACACCTTCGTGCAGCAGGCCGCCGCGCGTGGGCTCCTGAAGCAGTCGACCTTCGTGCTGCCGCTCGCCGAAAGCTCGATGGAGCGCCTGGGCGCCGTCATGCCCGAAGGCGTGATCGTCGGCGGGCGCGGCGACCATTACTTCCTGCATCCCAAGTACAAGAACTCGGCCGAGATGCAGAACTTCGTGAAGAAGTACCGCGAGAAGACCAATGTCTATCCGATCTACCCGACCTTCCACATGAACCAGGCCGTCACCGGCCTCACCAAGGCCTATGAGAAGGCTTCCGCCGCCAGTGGCGGCAAATGGCCGACCAAGGAGCAGGTGATCGCCGCCTTCGAGGGGCTGGAGTTCAAGTCGCTGACCGGGACGATCACCATCCGCTCGGACCATCAGGGCCTCGAGGACCAGCTGCTCGGCACCACCAAGCGCGTGCCGGAGTACCCCTTCGCCGTCTATGACAAGATGGCGCTCTATCCCGGCAAGCTGGTGACCACGCCGGTCGGCGAGAAGTCGCTCGACTGGTTCGCCAAGGTCAAGCCGGATCTGGTCAACGACAAGTCGATCGAGACCTTCGACTATTCGAAGTAGGGCGCGGGAGCCTCCTGCCCTCACCCCTGCCCTTGTGGGGAGGGGAAGGGGTGGGGGGCGGGAAGCCCGAACAATCGAAGTCCGCAGTAAGCGGTGACGGTGCTGCCGTTCTGTCTCGTTACGCAACCGCTCGCCGAGCGGGACGCCCCCCACCCCTAACCCCTCCCCACCAGGGGGAGGGGACAGGTCGCGGAAACCCGATGCCTCCTGAAATGCTCTTCCTCGCCGCGCTCGACGGCCTCGCCTATGGCTCGCTGCTGTTTTTGGTGGCGGTTGGGCTGTCGCTGATCTTCGGCGTGCTCGGCGTGCTCAACGTTGCGCATGGCTCGTTCTATGCGATCGGCGCCTATGTCGCGGCGAGCGCCGTGTTGGCGGCGGCCGGGATGGGCCTGCCGACCTGGCTCGCCTTCCCGCTGTTCCTGATCTCGGCCATCCTCGTCGGCGTCGTCGTCGGCGGGCTGGTCGAGTCGCTGCTGCTGCGGCGGATCTATGGCAAGGAGGAGGTGCTGCAGCTGCTGGTTACCTTCGCGGTCTTCATGATCCTGGAGGACGCGCAGAAGGTCGTCTTCGGCACGCAGCCGCTCTTCGCCAATGCGCCGATGAACTGGCTCGGCACGGTCGAGGTCTTCGGCATCTTCTACACGAATTACCAGCTCATCCTGATCCCGCTGGTGGCGCTGGTCGTCCTGGTGGGCCTGCGGCTGTTCCTGCGCCGGACCGCCTTCGGGCGCGCGATCGTCGCGGTTACGCAGGATCGCGAGGCGGCGATGGCGATGGGCATCAACGCGACGCGGATCTATCTCTTCACCTTCATGATCGGGGCGTCACTGGCGGCGCTGGGCGGGGCGCTCTCCTCGGCGACGACCTCGCTGACGCCGGGTATCGGCTCGGGGATGATTGTGCTGTCCTTCGCGGTGGCGGCCACGGCCGGGCTTGGCCGGATCGAGGGCGCGGCGGTGGCCGCCCTGATGATCGGGTTGGGGCGATCGGCGGCGGTCTATTTCGCGCCGGAATTCGACGTGCTGATCCCCTATCTGATCATGGTCGCGGTGCTGCTGATCAAGCCGGAAGGCCTGTTCACCACGCTGCAGACGAGGAAAGTCTGATGGCGCGCCAGTATCTCATCGGCGCGGCGCTGCTGATCGCGCTCATCGTCTTTCCGCTGATCTCGCCCTGGGCCACGGTCATTCTCACCGTCGCGCTGTGCGAGGGGCTGGCGGCGCTCGGCATCCTCGTCCTGCTGCGGGCGGGGCAGGTGTCCTTCGGCCACGGGCTGTTCTTCGCCTTCTCGGCCTATGTCGTCGCCTTCATGGCGGCGGCGAAATTCGGCCACGAGGTTTTGCTGCTGGTGCCGATCGCCACTGCGGCGTCGGGGCTCGTCGCGGCGGTCGTCGGGCTCTTCATCGTGCGCTACCGCGCGATCTTCTTCGGCATGCTCAACTTGGCCATCTCGATGGTGTTCTTCTCGCTGCTCGAGAAGCTGTTCTCGGTGACCGGCGGCGCCGACGGCAAGCGCGTGCCGCGGCCGACGCTGGCGGGCCTGACGCTCGATCGCGAGACCTTCGAGTTCTGGATGTTCTACATCACCCTGGCGCTGGCGCTGGTCGCGGCGCTCGGGGTCGCGCGCTATCTCGTCTCGCCCGGCGGCAAGGCGCTGGAGGCGATCAAGTCCAACGAGACGCGGCTGGAATATCTCGGCGTCTCCAGCCGCAAGGTGCTCTACGGCGCCTATCTGCTCTCCGGCCTGCTGGCGGGCTTAGGGGGCGCGATCATCGCCCTGGTCTCGGGCCATGTCACGCCGGAGCTGGCCTATTGGGTGCGCTCGGGCGAGTTCGTGTTCATCGCGATCCTGGGCGGCGTCGGCGGCGTGGCGGGCCCCTTCCTGGGCGCGCTGATGTTCCAGATCATCCGCGGCTATGCGGCTGTCCATGCGCCCGAGACCTGGCATGCGGTGCTCGGTGTGATGCTGCTCGTCATCATCTTCTTCGCGCCGAGCGGGCTCTACGGGCTGATCGCAGGCCGCAAGCGCGCGGCCGCCCCCGGCGCCGGCGGGGAGGGCGGGCGATGAGCGAGATCATCCTCGAGGCGCGCGATCTCGAATTGCGCTTCGGCGGCGTTTTGGCGGCCAACGGCGCTTCGCTGAGCGTGCGGGCGAATGAGCGCATCGCCATCATCGGCCCCAATGGCGCCGGCAAGACCACTTTCATCAACCTCTGCACGGGCTATCTGAAGCCGCAATCGGGACGCGTCGTCTTCGCGGGGCAGGATGTGACGGGGCTGTCGCCGCGCACGATCACGCGGCGCGGCATCGGCCGCTCCTTCCAGATCCCGCAACTCTTCACCGACAACACGGTGATGGAGAATCTGCTGCTGGCGCTGAGCGCGCGCGAAGGGACCTGGTCGCCCTTCCTGCGGCTCGACCGCCACCCCAGGCGCGAGGAGATGGTCGCGCTGCTCGACAGCGTGGGCTTGCGCGACACCGCCGAGCGGCCGGTGCGGGAACTGCCCGAAGGCATGCGCAAGCTGATCGACATCGCGGTGGCGCTGGCGCTCGAACCGAAGCTGATCTTCATGGACGAGCCGACCTCGGGCGTCTCCAGCTCCGAGAAATTTCAGGTGATGGACACGCTGACGCGCGCGCTCGACGCCCGCGCCACCACCGCGATCTTCGTCGAGCACGACATGGACGTGGTCGCCCGCTACGCCAGCCGCGTCGCGGTCTGGTCGGGCGGGCGCATCGCGCTGGAGGGCACGCCCGAGGAGATCCTCAATCATCCCGAAGTCCGCGAAACCGTGATCGGGGTGGGAGTCTAGCCATGCTGGAGATCACGGGATTGTCGGCCGTCATCGAGGGCGTGCAGGTGCTGCGAAAGGTCGATTTCGCGCTGGCCGAGGGCGCGACTGTGGCGCTGATCGGGCGCAACGGCGCCGGCAAGACCAGCCTGCTGCGCGCGATCATGGGCTTCATGACGGTGACCGAGGGCACCATCGCCTTCGACGGTCGACCGATCCTGACGATTCCGCCGCATGAGCGGCCGCGACTCGGCATCGGCTACGCGCCGGAGGACCGGCGGCTGTTCTCGAGCTTTTCGATCGAGGAAAACATCCGCCTGCCGGCCGAGGTGATGAAGGTGCCGGGCGCCGAGATCGCCAGGCGGCTTGAAGGGATCTATCAGGTGCTGCCGGAGCTGGCCGAACTGCGCCACCGCGCGGCAGCGGGACTTTCGGGTGGTCAGGGCAAGATGGCGGCGCTGGCCCGGGCGCTGATGGTGGGGCAGCGCATCATCCTGCTCGACGAGCCGTTCCAGGGGCTCGCGCCGGTGCTGGCGCAGCGTTACGCGACCGCCCTGCGCGCGCTGCGCGACAGCCATCCCGAGATCGCGTTGCTCATCACCGAATCCAATCCCAGCCTGCTGCGCAGCTTCGCCGAGCGCGCCTATGCGATCGAGCGCGGCGAGGTCACCGAGGTGGTCGGCGGCCTGGCGGCGAGTTCGCTCGAGGCGGCGGGGCTGCATTAGGTCCGGGAGGGGCTCGGCGTCGGCTCGCAATAGACATCGGATGATGTGAGATATACATTTTTGAGTATATCAGGAGGTCGTCATGCAGGTCGCGCGTTGGGGTAACAGTCTGGCCGTGCGTCTGCCCGCATCCGTCGTCGAGGCGCTCGGCCTCAAGGAGGGCGACGCCATCGAGATCCGCGTCGCCGGCGAGCGCGCCTTCGACATCGCCCTCGACCGCAGCCGAGAACGGGCGCTCGAACGGGTCCGGGCGCTGCGCAAGCCGCTGCCGCCCGGCTGGCGTTTCGATCGTGACGAGGCCAATGCGCGGTGACGGCCGCGCGCGAGTTTCTGGATACGAATGTGCTGGTCTATGCGTTTTCCGATGATCCTCGTTCAGCCCGCGCCGAGGCTCTGCTGGCCAAGGGCTGTGTGAGCGGTGTGCAGGCGCTCAACGAGTTCGCCAATGTCGCGCGGCGCAAGCTCGCGATGGAGTGGCGGGAGGTGCGGGAGGCTCTCGACGCGATTCGGGCGCTGCTCGCTTCGGTCGCACCCCTCGATCTCGCAGTGCATCTCGCCGGCATCGAGATCGCCGAGCGCCACCGGCTCTCAGTCCATGACGCGATGATGATCGCGGCGGCCCTGCGCCTCCGCTGCACGACCTTCTGGTCGGAGGATCTGCAGGACGGGCTGGTCGTGGAGGGACGCCTGACGATCCGCAACCCCTTCGTCGCCGGTTCGAGCTGAACCCAGTCGGCCTTGCGCCCGCGGCGGCGGGTCCGGAACGAAAATCTGCCCTCGATGCAGGGCGAGTACAGGAGCAACGACATGACCCAGCACTTCATCAACGGCCGCCATGTGGCCGGCCGCAGCGGCGAGACCATGGCCGTGCTGGCGCCTGCCACCGGCGAGGAATTCACCCGCATCGCCTGCGGCACGGCCGAGGATATCGACGACGCCGTCAAGGCGGCGCGGGCCGCCTATGAGGGCGCCTGGGGCAAGCTGACGGCGGCCGAGCGCGGCCGGCTGATCGCCAAGCTCGGGCTCAAGGTGCTCGACAACTTCGACGAACTCGCCCGCACCGAGGCGCAGGACACGGGCAAGCCAATGGCGCAGGCCCGGGCCGATATCGAGGCCACCGCCCGCTATTTCGAGTTCTATGGCGGCGCGGCGGACAAGGTGCACGGGCATATCGTGCCCTTCCTCAACGGCTACAGCGTCAACGTCATCCATGAGCCGCATGGCGTCACCGGCCATATCCTGCCCTGGAACTACCCGGCACAGATGTTCGGGCGATCGCTGACGGCGGCGCTCGCCATGGGCAATGCGGTCGTGCTGAAGCCGGCGGAAGAGGCCTGCCAGACGGCGCTGCGGCTGGCGGTGCTGGCCTCCGAGGTCGGCTTCCCCGATGGCGCGATCAACATCGTCACCGGTCGCGGGCATGAGGCGGGGGCGGCGCTCTCGGCCCATCACGGGGTCGATTTCATGTCCTTCACCGGCTCGCCCGAGGTCGGCAAGTTGGTGCAGCATGCCTGCGCCGAGCATCTGATCCCCTGCACGCTGGAGCTCGGCGGCAAGTCGCCCCAGATCGTGTTCGACGATGCCGATTTCGACGCGGCCGTGCCGGTGGTCTGCAAGGCGATCGTCCAGAACACCGGACAGACCTGCTCGGCTGGCTCGCGCGTGCTGGTGCAGGAGCGAGTCTATGACGAGTTCATGGGCGCCGTCGCCAAGGAGTTCACCAAGCTGCGTGCCGGCACGCCGGAGATGGACCTCGATTGCGGCCCGGTGATCAATGCCAGGCAGCGCGGCCGCGTGCAGAGCTTCATCGACCAGGCGCGCGAGGCCGGCATCCCGGTGATCGCCGAGGGCCAGATCGCGCAGGGCGTGCCCAATGGCGGTTTCTACGTGACGCCGACGCTGTTCGGGACGGTGCCGCGCGGCAACCGGCTGGAGCAGGAGGAGGTGTTCGGCCCGGTGCTCGCCGCCTTCCCCTTCAGCGACGAGGCGGATGCGATCAAGCTGGCGAACTCGACCGAATACGGCCTTGTTGCGGCGGTCTGGACGAAGGATGGCGGGCGCCAGCAGCGCGTCGCCAAGAAGGTCCGGGCCGGCCAGGTCTTCATCAACGGCTACGGTGCCGGCGGCGGCATCGAACTGCCCTTCGGCGGCACCGGCAAATCCGGCCATGGCCGCGAGAAGGGGTTTGCCGCGCTGGAGGAGTTCGCGGTGACCAAGACGATCGTGCACAAGCACGGGTGAGGGGTGTTGTTGTCATTCCGGGTTCAGCGCTACGCGCTGCCCCGGAATGACAGGCCGATTCACATCATGATGACGTGCCGGATCGTGCGGCCTTCATTCAACGCGTCGAAGCCCTCATTGATGCCGTCGAGCCCGCTCTGGCTGGTCATCAGCCTGTCCACCGGCAGCTTGCCGCGCTGGTAGAGGTCGACGAAGCGGGGGATGTCGCGCATCGGGATGCAGGAGCCCACGTAAGAGCCCTTCAGCGTGCGCTCCTCGCCGACGAGGCGCACCGGGGCCAGCGACAGCGTATGGGCGGGGTTGGCGAGGCCTGCGGTCGTGGTGGTGCCGCCGCGCCGGGTGATCTGGTAGGCGAGGTCGAGCGCCTTGACGGATCCGGCCATTTCCAGCCCGTGATCGACGCCGCCTTTGGTCGCGACACGGATTGCCTCGACGACACCGGGGTCGCCCGCGTTGAAGGTGTCGGTCGCGCCGAGATCGCGGGCGATGGCGAGCTTTTCCTCGGAGAGATCGACCGCGATGACCCGCGAGGCGCCACAGGCGGCCGCGCCCAGCAGTGCGCTCAGGCCGACGCCGCCGAGGCCGACGACGGCGACCGTCTCGCCGGCCCGGACCTTCGCCGTGTTCACCGCCGCGCCGACGCCGGTCAGCACCGCGCAGCCGAAGAGCGCCGCGATCTCATGGGGGATGTCGGCCTCGAGCTTCACCAGCGAGTGGCGCGATATCACGGCGTATTCGGCGAAGGCGGAGACGCCGACATGGTGATGCAGCGGCTTGCCATGGGCCGAGAGCCGGCGCCCGCCGCCGATCAGCTCGCCGATGCCGTTGGCGGCATTGCCGGGCTCGCACAGCGCCGGGCGGCCCTCGCTGCAGGGCGAGCAATGCCCGCAGGAGGGCACGAAGACCATGATGACGCGGTCGCCCGTCTTCAGATCGTGAACGCCGGGGCCGGGTTCGACGACCTCGCCCGCCGCCTCATGGCCGAGCACCATCGGCACGGGGCGCGGGCGGTTGCCGTCGATCACCGAGAGGTCGGAATGGCAGAGACCGGCGGCGCGGACCCGAACCAGCACCTCGCCCGGACCCGGAGGAGCGAGCTCGATCTCCTCGATCGAGAGCGGCCGGCTCTGCGCGTAAGGGGCGGAGACGGGGCTGGCGTGCAGGACGGCGGCGCGGCATTTCATGAAGGCGTTCCTCGGCAGGCTTGTGTCGTTGCCGCCATCGGGCCGCAAATGGCGGGGCCTGTCAAAGATCGTTTCGCGATCCCTGGCATAAGCGGGTGGCATGCGGTCGGCCGCGCGCCCGGCCATATCATTTCCGTCTGAGCGAGATCGCCAAATCGCATTGGTCGCGGGCATCGGGCCCGGCCAAAGATGGCGTTCCCAAGAAGACCGAGGAAACACCATGAGACTGAAGGGCAAGACGGCGCTGATCACCGGCGCGGCGCAGGGGTTCGGCTTCGGCATCGCCGAGACTTTCGTGCGCGAGGGCGCGCGCGTGGCGCTGCTCGACCTCAACGGCGACAAGGCCAAGGAGGCCGCCCAGACGATCGGCCGCCGGGCCTTCGCCGTGACCTGCGACGTGGCCAAGGCCAAAAGCGTCGAGAAGGCGGTGGCGCGCGTCATCGCCAAGCTCGGGCGGCTCGACATCGTCGTCAACAACGCCGGCACGACGCATCGCAACATGCCGATGACCGAGGTGACGGAGGAAGAGTTCGACCGGGTCTTCGCCGTCAATGTGAAGTCGATCTACCTGATGACGAAGGCGACCGTGCCGCATTTCCGCGAGCAGGGCGGCGGCGTGATCCTGAACATCGGCTCCACCGCCGGCGTGAGGCCCCGGCCGGGCCTGATCTGGTACAATGGTTCCAAGGGGGCGGTGAACCTGCTGTCGAAGTCGATGGCGGTGGAACTGGCGCCGGACCGCATCCGCGTCAACGCGATCGCGCCCGTCGCGGGCGAGACGCCGCTGCTGGCGACCTTCATGGGGGAGGATACGCCTGAGAAGCGCAAGGCCTTCACCGCGACGATTCCCTGGGGCCGGTTCTCGACGCCGCAGGACATCGCCAATGCCGCGCTGTTCCTGTGCTGCGACGAATCCGAGATGGTCACCGGCAGCGTGCTGGCGGTCGATGGCGGGCGCTGCGTCTGAGAGATCGGCGCCGGCGGCGACCGCAGCGTCGAGCAGGAGAGCTGGACGCTGCAGGAGGGCGACAGCTTCCGCTGCCTGTCCTTCCGGCCGCACCGCTTTGCCAATGCGGCGGCGGGCGCGACGCGGGTTCTCTGGGTTAACTGCCTCTAAAGGCGCACTCAGAGCGGCCGGCGGGGACTCGCCACGCCGAAATGGCAGATCGGCTCGCCGGGTCTGGCCGTGGCGCTCGGAAAGATGACGAAGCCGTCGCTGGGCGCTGTCACGGCGCGGCCGTCGGCGCGCGTCGCCAGCAGGGCCCCTGCCGGGACGCGGTCGCCGGTCTTCCAGCCCTCCGCCACCCGGTCGCCCTCCGCCTCGCAGATCATCACCTCGGTCATCTGGATCACGCAGGCGAGCGCCGGCGCCGGGGCGGGCGCGTCGATCAGGCCGAGATGGGCGAGCGTGTTGCGGATGGCGGCAGAGCCGATCGCGACGGCGGCCGGGTCGTCATGCTGCCCGCATTCCAGCGTCACGCCATAGCCGCCGGCAAAGCGCATGAACTCGGTCGTGCCGAAGCCCTCGGTGACGGACAGCGGCGGCAGGTTCAGCCGCTCGCGCGCGGCGATGATCTGGACGTAGTTGTCGAGCCAGCCATGGATCGCGACGGGCACGCCGAGGCAGGCGGCGAGCGAAAGTTCCGCCGCGCCGTGCCGGAAGTGCTCGAGCGGGCCGGTGTTGTCCTCCGGCCCGAAGAAGACGAAGGGCTCGCCCTCGCCGCGGAAGGAATGCACGTCGAGCAGCACCTCGTGCTCGCGCAGCAGGGCGCAGAGCCTTCGCCCGATGCGGTCCTCATTGTCGGCGGGCTGCA
>CALRYW010000023.1:0-53180 GCA_943372485.1 Allobosea thiooxidans | reverse complement strand
GCCACGCGCTGACGGTCGAGGACGAGCGCAAGATCGACCGCTGGACCGCCCGCCATGGCTGCGCGAGCGCCGAGTGGCCGGTGGCGCCGGTCGATCCCTTCTTCAACGCCAACCGGCCCGAGGATCTGGACGAGGCCGAGCGGCTTTTCGCCACTTTGCCGCCGGCTTGAACCCCCCGCCGTCCTTCGCTATCTGTCCAGATAAGAGCCGCTTATCGCTGCCGAGCTCCGGGGGAAGATCATGAAGTCGTTCGTCGCCGCCATCGCCGTCTCCGCCATCCTCGCCTTCGGCGCCAGCCTTGTGCTGAACGACCATTTCCAGAAGCCGGTCGACGTCGCTTTCTCGACGGGCGGCGTCAGGCTCTGAGCGGCCACCTATCGGATCTTCGCAGGGTCATCCCGGACAAGCCGCGTCAGCGGCGCCGATCCGGGATCCGTGCCTGAACCGTTCCGGAATGGATCCCGGGTCTCCGCTTCGCTGCGCCCGGGATGACCGGCGTAGGGTTCTGACGAGGGCCGCCCTCACTCGATGACGATGCGCGGCGCGGCCCGGGCCGCCCCTCCGGCCATCGACGCCATCACCTGCCTTGCGATGCCGAGATAGGCCTTCGCATGGGCCGAATCCGGGTCGCTCGCGACGATCGGCCGGCCCGAATCGGACGTCTCGCGGATTGGCATGGCCAGCGGCACCTCGCCGAGGAAGGGCACGCCGAGGCGCTCCGCCTCATGCCGCGCCCCGCCATGGGCGAAGATGTCCGAACGCGTGCCGCATTCCGGGCAGATGAAATAGCTCATATTCTCGACGATGCCGAGGATCGGCACCTCGACCTTCTTGAACATCGCGACGCCGCGGCGTGCATCGAGCAGCGCCAGATCCTGCGGCGTCGAGACGATCACGGCGCCGGCCAGCGGCGTCTGCTGCGCCATGGTGAGCTGCGCATCGCCGGTGCCGGGCGGCATGTCGACGACGAGCACGTCGAGCTCGCCCCAGGCGACCTCGCGCAGCATCTGGGTGATCGCCGAGATCACCATCGGCCCGCGCCAGATCATCGGCGTCTCCTCGTCGATCAGGAAGCCGATCGACATGATCTTCAGCCCATAGGCCTCCATCGGCGCCAGTGTCCGTCCGGAGACCAGCCGCGGCTTGCCGGTGATGCCGAAGATCTTGGGCACCGAGGGGCCGTAGATGTCGGCGTCGAGCACGCCGACCTTGAGGCCGAGCGTCGCCAGGGCCACCGAGAGGTTGGCGGTGGTGGTCGACTTGCCGACGCCGCCCTTGCCGGAGGCGACCGCGATGATCTGCTTCACGCCGGGCACCCCGGCCGCCTTGGGCGTCGGGCCGCCGGGGCCCGCGCCGGGAGCCGGGCGCTGCGCCTGCTGGCGTGCTTGGGCGGCGGCCGAAGAGGGTGCCTTGTCGGCGGTCAGCCCGACAAGGACCTGGCTCACACCGGGCAGGCCCGACACCGCGCTTTCGGCCGCCTTGCGCACCGGCTCCATGGCCGCGGCTTCGGTCGGGTCGATGCCGATGGCGAAGATCACCTTGCCGCCGTCGATCAGGATGTCGGCGACGCGGCCGGACGCGGAGAGCGACTGGCCACTGGCCGGCAGCTTCACCAGTTCGAGCGCGCGCAGGATGTCGGCTTGGGTGAGGGCCAAAGGTTGAACTCCTATCGGCGCGGTTCAGGCCGACGCCTTGCGGATGTGGAAGACGAGCAGATCGCCGTCGCTGCGGCTCTCCTCGATCGCATCCCCGGTTTCGCGCATCAGGTTGGGAATGTCGATGGCCGCCATCGGATCGGTGCATTCGACCAGGAACAGCGTGCCGGGCGCAGCCCCCTTCAGCGCCTTGCGGACCCGCAGCGCCGGCAGGGGGCATTTCAGGCCGCGGAGATTGAGAGGCGTGGCGGTCATGGTTGGGAACCCGCTGCAGGAGCGCAGCTTCATAGGATGCCCGGTCGCACCGGGGCAACTGGCCGCTTTGTCACGGCGCCGGGGACGCGGCATGATGGAACAATGCGATCTGTCCTGAAGCCTCTCGTTCTTCTTCTCTGCCTCGCCCACCCCGCCTCCGCCCAGGAACTGCGCGGCCATGGCGGGCCGGTGCGCGCCATCGCGGTCGCGCCCGACGGCGCGACCGCCATGACCGGCTCCTTCGACCAGTCGGCCATCCTCTGGAGCCTGTCGGGCGGCACGGCGGAGGCCGTGCTGCGCTTCCATGAAGGCGCGGTCAACGCGGTCGCGGCCGTGCCGGGCCTCGGCTTCGCCACCGGTGCCGAGGATGGGCGCATCGCGCTCTGGCGTGGGGCGGCGGCCGCGCCGGCCGAGGTCATCGAGGGCCACAAGGGGCCCGTGGCCGCGCTGGCGGTCTCGGCCGATGGGCGCCGCATCGCCTCCGCCTCCTGGGACGGGACGGCACGGGTGACGACGCGCGAGGGCGGCGCAGCGGTTGCCTTCGAGGGCCATCAGGGGCCGGTCAACGGCGTCGCCTTCCTGCCCGGCGGCGGTCTCGTCACCGCCGGCTACGACGCGACGCTGCGGATCTGGCCGAGCGACGCCGGCGCGCCCCGGATCGTCACGCTGCCGGCGCCGCTCAACGGGGTCATTGTGGCCGCCGATGGCGAGATCGCCGTCGCCGCGGCCGATGGGCGGCTGCGTCTCTTCGGGCCGGATGGGCAGGTGCGCGGGGAGGTGGCCGTGGGCGAGACGCCGCTGATCGCGCTGGCGCTCTCGGCCGACGGCATGACCCTCGCCGCCGGGGGCCTGCGCGGCCAGGTCGCGCTGGTTGACCGGGCCGCACGCCGCATCCGCGCGACGCTGGTCGGGCCGGGCCTGCCGGTCTGGTCGCTGGCCTTTCTGCCGGATGGCCGCCAGATCCTCTCCGGCGGTGCCGATCGTCTCGTGCGCCGCTGGAACGCCGTCACGGGCGAGCATATCGGCACGGTGGTGCCGCGTGCCGGGGCCGATGTGCTGGCTGCCTTCAACGGCGAGCGTGGCGCCCAGGTCTTCCGCGCCTGCGCCGCCTGCCACACCCTGACCCCGTCGGACGGCAACCGCGCCGGGCCGACGCTGCACGGCATCCTCGGCCGCCGCATCGCCAGCGCGCCGGGCTACGCCTATTCCGAGGCCTTCAAGACGATGGACATCGTCTGGACCAAGGAGACGGTGGCGAAGCTCTTCGAGATCGGCCCCAACGCCTATACGCCCGGCACCAAGATGCCCGAGCAGACGATCGGTTCGGCTGAAGACCGGCAGGCGCTGGTCGACTGGCTGGAGAAGGTGACGCGCTGACCGTCTGTCTTTCCGGGGCATCGCGCAGCGATGAACCCGGAACCCATGACGGGGTGAGCGGTTATCGACACAGGCCAGCAGCCTCCCACCCGGTCGTGGGTTCCGGGTTCGCGGCTTTGCCGCACCCCGGAATGACAGAGTTGGCCTACTGCAGCGGATCTTCCCCGCGCTCCGCCCGCTCGCGCAGGTAATCCTCCGTTGTGCGAACCGGCGGGCGCTGCGGCGAGAGATGCGGGTCGAAGCTCTCGTTGACCACGACCTCGACGCGGCAATCCTCGCACATCTTCAGGACGGAGATGCGCTTGGCCGCGTCGCCCGAGAACATCCAGTGCTTGTTCTCGAGCTTGGCGGTGATCTTCTCGATCGTGCTGCGCACGCCGAAGGGCTTGGCGCAAGCGATGCAGTGGAACGGCTCTTCCTGCTTCAGCACGCGCTTGCCGCCCTTCCAGGCCTCGAAATCGATGCGCGGTTCCAGCGTGATCACCTTCTCCGGGCAGGTGGCGGCACACAGCCCGCACTGCACGCAGAGATCCTCCTGGAAGGCGAGCGTCGGCCGCTCGGGATCATCAGACAGCGCCTGCACCGGGCAGGCCGAGACGCAGGCGAGACAGAGCGTGCACCCCTCCGTGTCGACATGGACGGTGCCGAAGGGCGCGCGCGGCGGCAGCGCCACTGTGGCCACGGGCATCGGCGCCGCGGCGTGCAACTCGCCGATCGTCTGGCGCAGCAGCGGCCGGCCTTCGCCCATCGGGCGGAAGCGCGCCGGCTTGGGGGAGACCGTGCCCGGCACGACCCGCGCCAGCGCCGCCGCCAGCTGCTCGGGGTCGTCGGTCTCGATCAGCCCGGCGCTGCCGGCGCCATAGCCGAGCGCGGCGGCGAGCGTCTCGGCATAGGCGAGGTTGCGCTGCAGCCCGGACAGATCGTGCTTCGGGCGGGCGCGGCCGAGGACCTGTACGGAGGCCGCGCCGAAGGCGAGCGCCGCCGCGAAGGCATCGAGCCCGATCTGGGTGATCTCGTTGACGCGGAGTGGCAGCACGCGGGCCGGCAGCCCCTCGCCGAAGCGGGCGAGCGCATCGATCAGCGGCTCGCCATGCGCCTCGTCATGCAGCAGCACGACCGGCTCGCGCCCGCCGGCCTCGGCGTAGGTCGCAAGCAGCGTGCGCAGCCGGCGCAGCAGCGCGTCGGCCGGCGGCAGCGCATAGGTCACCGCCCCGGTCGGGCAGACCGCCGCGCAGGCGCCGCAGCCGGCGCAGATCTCGGCCGAGATCGCGACATGGTCGCCGTTGGGCGTGATGGCTCCGGTCGGGCAAAGCTCAAGGCAGCGCGTACAGCCGGTCTTCTTCGAGCGCGAATGGGCGCAGAGGTCCTCGTTCAGCCGGACATAGGTCGGCTTGTCGAACTCGCCGACGAGATGGCCGGCCTCCGCGATCAGCTTTTCGATGGCGGCGGGGCTCGCCGGGTCGGCGCGCAGATAGCCCGCCCTCAGCTCGCCGGCGGGAAACAAAGGCGTGCCGCCCGAGACGTCGATGACGAGGTCGCAATGCGAGGTCGCGCCGTTGCGCGGCTCGCCGAAGACGAGCCTTGCGCGGGAGGAGGGGGCCGGCGCGGCATAGTCGTCGATGCGCAGCTCGAAGGCGCCGAGCCAGCCGGTCGCCGACACGATGGTGCCCTTCAGCACCGGCGTCTCGACCACGCGCGGTGGCGTGATCTCGCCCGGCCGGCTGATCAGGATGGTGACGTCGAGATGCTCCGCCAGGCGCTGGCCGACCGAGAGCGCCGTCTCGTCGCGGCCATAGATCAGGGCAACGCCCTTGCTGGTCAGCGTCGTGAACGAGATCGGCGGCATCGGCTCGGCGGCGGCGGCCAGCAGCGCGGCCATCTTCGGGCCCGCCGCCTTGGCCTCGCGCGACCACCCGCCCGTCTCGCGGATGTTGGCGAAGACCAGGTCCCCGGCATAGTCGAGATCGGCCGCGATCTCCTCGAACAGCGGCGCCTCCTGCGTGCAGGCGACGGTGACGGCGGTGCTCTCGCCGAGCGCGCGGGTGAACAGCTCGGTCTGGGTCCGGCAGAGATGGCGCGCGGTGCGGATGTCGGCGCCCTTGCAGCCGCGGGCGAGCGCTGCCGCATCGAGCGGCATCGTGTCCTCGCACGAGCACACCATCAGCGTATGGGTGGTGTCAGGCATGGTGTGCTTCATCCTCGGGCCGGCGGCGTTGTGTCGCCTCTCTTGCGATCGTCCATGCTTATATGGAATTGGAGCGGTTCAAAAGAAACGAAGCCGGCGTGTTTCGTCGCAGTCGCCAAGGAGGATGGTCGGATATGGCAGCCGGTGCTCTGCGCCCAGACGATCTGCGTCGCGAGCCGGTGCTGCCACCGGGATTCTCGCTCGTTACGCTGCGGGAATCGGGCGACGCCTTCGCCCATGCCTGCACGATCGCGGCCGAGGCGGGGGCCGCGACGCTGGTCTGGACCCGTCGCTTCGACGTGATCGAATTCGCCGTGGTGCTCGAGCCCGACAACCCGCTGCGCGAGGCGCGGCTGGCCCACTACCTCGCGATGACGGCGCTGGCGGATGCGCTCGCGGTCTACAGCCCGCCGGAGCGGCCGATCCTGTTCCGCTGGCCCGATGCGCTGATCTACGATCTCGGCCTGATCGGCGGCGGCCGGCTGGCCTGGCCCGAGGGCTGCGGCGAGGACGAAGTGCCTGAATGGGTCGTCTTCGGTGGCATGCTGCGCGCCACCACGATGGCGCCCTTCGCTTTCGGCCAGATCGGCGTCGGCATGGCCGAGGAGGGGTTCGAGGAGATCGATGCCGTCGACCTGATCGAGGCCTTCGCCCGCCATCTCATGCTCGCGGTCACCCGTTGGCAGAGCGCCGGGCCCAAGGCCGCTGCGCTGCGCTGGCTCGACCGGCTCGACAAGGTCGTGGGCACCCGTCACGGCATCGAGCCGAATGGCGATCTCGTCGCCACCACTCAGGCGGGAACGCAGCGCCGCAGCCTCGTCGAGGCGCTGGCGCGGGTCGACTGGCTCGATCGCGACAGCGGCGGGCCGAAGCTGTGAACGCTCTGAAACTGCCCCGCGCCATCCGGCTCGACCCGTCCGACACCTTCGTCTTCCGCAAGGCGGCCGAGTCGGGGGAATGGCTGGTGACCGGCTCCTTCCTCTTCGGCCAGGCCGATCCCTCGGCGCTGGATTCGAAGGGTAAGGCCGCCTTTCGCTCCGGTTTCCTGGGCGTGGCGAGCTTCGGCTGGAGCACGCTCGCCGTGGTGCAGGAGGCGACCGAGGCCGAGCGCGAGGCGGCGGTCGAAAGCCTCGCCGGCCATCTCGTCGACAAGCTCGGCGCGCCCGATCTCGCCACCGCGCGCACCGCCGCGGCCGAGGAGATCGCCTTCGCTGCCTCCCTCTGCGATCATCCTCCGCAGACCCTGCTCGCTTTGCATCGGACGATTGAAGACGGCGAGATTCGCGAGCGCTTCCGCACCCTGACCCCGCGCGACGCCAGCCAGAGCGAAGGCTTCCGCGCCTTCGAGTTTCTCGAGGTGGCGGGCGAGGAGGACGGGCCGGTCGAGCATGTCGATCTTCTCAATCTCGAAAAGACCAGGCTGACATGACGCATTTCTGGGCCAGTTCCGGCCATCTCCTGCTCGACCGCGAACCCGGTGGCGGGCTGCGCGTGACCGACGATTTCCTCAAAGCCTATCTCGCCCGGCCGGAACTGCTGCCGCCTGAGGAGGCCTGCGAGGCCGAGCGCGCGCTTCACGCCAGGCTGATGGAGACGCCGCAGGCGGAGATTCCGGCCGCCGCGATCGAGGCGATCATCGACGAGGACGCCCGCGAGAACTGGCGCTTCATGCTCGGCTGGCGCGACCGCCTGCTGGCCGCGCCGACGCTGGAGGCGGCCTATGCCGGGATCATCCGCAACGGCGCCGGCAGCATCCCGCCGCTCTTCCTCGATCAGCTGGTCCACGTGATCATGCGCGCCGCGCTCGACGAGGCGGACGATCCCTTCGTCACCCGTGCCGCCGAATGCCTGTTCCGCCCGCAGCGTGTCACCCATCACGAGAACACGATCCTGCTCGCCGATGCCGAGATGATCGAGGGGCACGAGGCCGACCGGCACGCCTCGCCGTTGCTCGCCATGCTCGGCGGGCCGGCGGCGACCGCGCTCGACATCCTGAAGCCTGCCAATGCCGACCACTACTGGCAGCGCTCCGACGGGTTCGACATGGTGCTCGACCTCGGCGGCTCGCCCTCCGGCCGGGCGGCGCTCGGCCAGGCGCTGCGCCACTGGATCCGCCAGATCCATGGTTTCGATGTCGCCGTCGAGCCGCTGGAGACGGTGACGGACGCGGACTGGCGCTGGTTTGTCGGGCTCGACGCGGAGGCGACGGCGATCGGCAATGCGCTCTGGCAGGGCAAGACGGTCGCCGCCGATGACATGGCGCGCGTGCTTGCCCTCTTCACATTGAACCTGCCCGCCGAGGTTCCGGTCTTGCCCGCAGCCAAGGGCAAGCCGATCTATCTGATCATGGCGATGTCGGCCGACCGGGTTCTGCGGCTGAAGCCGCAGAACCTCGTCGCCGGCCTGCCGCTCGCCCGGCGCGAAATGGCGAACTGAGGAGACGGCGATGACGCAGCAGCACATCGAGGTCGGAATTGTCATCGAGCGGCGCGCGATCGATTCGCCCTGGGCCGACCACGCCTGGGCGCCGCTCGCCGTGCTGCCGGAACCGCCGCCGCTGGCGCCCTGGACAGAACTGTCGGCCGAGCCGGGCCGGCACCAGTTCTATCTCGGCCCTGCGACGCTGACCCTGCACTCGGTCGACACCGCCCATTTCCGCGAGAACTTCCAGGCCGGCCGCGCCAAGCTCTGGGTCGCGATCCGCCCGACCGGGATCGAGCCCGAGATCGAGTTCGTCGGCGTGACCGCCGATCCCTTCGAGGGCGAGGTCTATTGCGAGAATGTCGGCGACGTCGTCGAGGCGCTGCCGATGCCGCTCGCGGTGGCCGAGGCGGTGCTGGCCTTCTTCGAGGCTCATCATGTCGAGCGCGAATTCATCAAGCGCAAGCGCAGCGAGCACGACCCGCGCAAGGGTGGCGCTCCGCGACCCGGGCCGGGCCTGCAGCGGGGCGAAGCCGAACCGGGAGAGCGGCGGTGAGCACCAGCGGGCCACAGGACGAAGGTTTCCTCAGCCGCTGGTCGCGCCGCAAGCGCGGGGCGGAGCCGGATGACGACAAGGGCGTCGACACGCTGCCCGCTGAGCTGCCCGCGAGCGAGGTGTCGGCCGAGGCTGCGATGGCGGAACCCGAGCCCGAGCTGGTCGAGCCGCCATCTCTCGACCTGATCGACAAGGATTTCGATCTCGCCTCCTGGCTGAAGCAGAATGTGCCGGAAGCCTGGAAGCTGGCGGCGATGCGCCGCGCCTGGGAGAACGACCCCGCCATCGCGAACTTCGAGAACCCGGCGCGCGATTACGCGCTCGACTGGAACACGCCCGGCGGCGCGCCTGGTTATGGGCCGCTGACGGAATCGGATGACGTCGCCGAGCTGGTCCGCGGCATCTTCGGGGAGCAGCCGGCCCCTGCCGAGGCCTCGTTCGTCGATCAGGAGGCAGGGAGCGACGGCTTGTCGCACCAACTTTCGTCTAAGGATGAAAGCGATGCGGCTCATGCTGCAGTGCAAGAAGGCGTCCGTCCGGAGCCTGTGCCCGTGTCGCTGCGTTTGTCGGAAGCGGTCGAAAAGCCCCCCGCAGACGAGGCGCCGTCGGAGATGCCGCCTCTCTCTGTCTATGCTGCAGCGCAACAAGAAGCGTCTCAGGAGGCCGCCGCGCCGCGCCTGCGCAAGCGTGGAGGTGGCGCAATTCCAATCTGAAAGGAGATTGGAATCGTTTTATTTTTGGGCAATAACCGGTCGTTATCACCCGCAGTTGGCGCGGCAATGTGAATGCCCCGCGCCTCGAGGACCTTGACCTGAATCAAATGCGCGATCCGGCACTCGAAAAAGCGATCGGTAGCGTTGGTGGCGTCAGGGCTCTGGCGCGCAGCCTCGGCATCTCGCAGCCCGCCATCTCGAGCTGGAGGCGAGTTCCTGCCGACCGCGTCCTCTCGGTCGAGGCGACGACGGGCATTCCGCGCTCCGAGCTGCGGCCCGATCTCTACCCCCGCCCCGATCCCGCCGCGGCGATGCAGTCGGAGATCATGATCTCGCATCCGATCGACGAGATCGATGCCGCCCGCGCCCATGAATGCGAGCTGGTCGGCGCGCTGCTCTGGCGGGCGCCGACGGCGGAGACGCTCGCGGCGCTGCGCGCCCTGCAGGGCGACGCCTCGCCGCTGGGCATGGCGCATCTCGCTCTGGCCGAGGCTGCCGATGCGGCGACACCCGAAAGCCTGCGCGACGAGTTCTTCGAGCTCTTCATCGGCGTCGGGCGCGGCGAGCTCCTGCCCTATGCCTCCTATTACCTGACCGGTTTCCTGCACGAGAGGCCGCTGGCCCTGGTGCGGGAGGACATGGGCGCGCTCGGCCTGGCGCGGGACGCCCGGGCCGGCGAGCCCGAGGACCATATCGCCGTGCTGCTCGACATCATGGCGAAGCTGCTTCGTGGCGAGGTCGAGGCCGAGGGCGTCGATGCCGACCGCTTCTACGCCCGTCACATCGAGCCTTGGGGCGAGCGCTTCTTCGCCGACCTCGAGGTCGCGAAGGCGGCGAAATTCTACAAGGCCGTGGGCCGGCTCGGCAGCCTGTTCCTCTCGATCGAGGCACAGGCCGCGAGGCTGCCTGCATGATCCAGTCCAGACACACCGCACAACCCGACGCGTGGGAGACGACGATGTCGAAAACCAAAGAAACCGGCGAACCGGCCGTCGATCGCCGCAGCTTCTTCAAGGCGCTCGGCGCGGGCGCCACTCTGGCGGCGACGCCGGCGATGGTGACGCCCGCCGCGGCCGTCGATCCCGGCAAGGAAGAGACCAAGGCGCGCTACCGCGAGTCGGAGCACGTCAAGGCCTTCTATCGCGTCAACCGTTTCTGAGAGGCGGCAAACCATGCTGATCAAGCGCAAAACCGCAGACGTCCAGCGCGGCAGGCTCCAGGCGGCGATTGCCGGCCTGTCCTCCGGCGTGATGGACCGCCGTGCCTTCCTCCGCCGTTCCGGTCTGGTTGCTGGCGGCGTCGCCGCTGTCGGCGCCCTCCAGATCGGGTCGGTCCGCAAGGCGGAGGCCGCCGGCCTCGGTCCGGCGACGGGCACGAAAGTCGTCAAGAACATCTGCACTCACTGCTCGGTGGGCTGCACCGTCAAGGCCGAGGTGGTCAATGGCGTCTGGGTCGGCCAGGAGCCGGCCTGGGAGAGCCCGATCAACCGCGGCTCGCATTGCGCCAAGGGCGCGGCGGTGCGCGAACTGGTTCATGGCGATCGCCGTATCAAGTATCCGATGAAGCTGGTCGACGGCCAGTGGCAGCGCATCTCCTGGGATGTCGCGATCAACGAGATCGGCGACAAGATGATGCAGATCCGGGCGAAGTCCGGCGCTGACTCCGTCTACATGCTCGGCTCGGCCAAGTTCTCGAACGAGGGCGCGTATCTGTTCCGCAAGTTCGCCGCCTTCTGGGGCACGAACAACGTCGACCACCAGGCGCGCATCTGTCACTCCACCACGGTCGCGGGTGTTGCCAACACCTGGGGCTACGGCGCGATGACGAACTCCTACAACGACATCCGCAATGCCAAGACGATCCTGTTCATGGGCTCGAATGCGGCCGAGGCCCATCCGGTCTCGATGCAGCACATCCTGGTCGGCAAGGAACAGAACCGCGCCAACGTCATCGTCTTCGATCCGCGCCTGACCCGCACCGCGGCTCATGCGACGGACTACATCCGCATCCGCTCGGGCACCGACATTCCGGTGATCTGGGGCATGATGTGGCACATCTTCAAGAACGGCTGGGAGGACAAGGCCTTCCTCGCCGCCCGCGTGCACGGCATGGACGACGTCCGCAAGGAGGTCGAGAAATACGATCCCAAGACCGTCGAGGACATCACCGGCGTGCCCGAGGCGCAGCTCAAGCGCGCGGCCGAGACCTTCGCCAAGGTCAAGCCGGCGACGTTCATCTGGTGCATGGGCGTGACCCAGCACTCGGTCGGCACCGCCAATGTCCGCGCCATCTGCAACCTGCTGCTGGCCACCGGCAATGTCGGCGGCATGGGCAATGGCGCCAACATCTTCCGCGGCCACTGCAACGTGCAGGGCGCGACCGACTTCGGCCTCGATATCGCGAATCTGCCTTGCTATTACGGGTTGGTCGAGGGCGCCTGGCGCCACTGGGCCCGCGTCTGGGACGTGCCTTACGACTACTTCGTCACCCGCTTCGACGAAGTGCCGGCCAAGGGCGGCCGTCCGGCGCGGACCCGCAAGGCCAATATGGAGACCTCGGGCCACACCTCGACCCGCTGGTTCGACGCCGCCAATCTGCCGACCGAGCAGGTCGACCAGATGGACAACCTCAAGGCCATGTTCGTGATGGGCCATGGCGGCAACACGATTCCCCGCATGCCCGATGCGGTGAAGGGCCTCGAGAAGCTCGAGTTGCTCGTCGTCGCCGACCCGCACCCGACCAACTTCGTCTCGCTCGGCGGGCGCAAGAACGGCACCTATATCCTGCCGATCGGCACGCAGTTCGAATGCGCCGGCTCGCGCACCTGCTCGAACCGCTCGGTGCAGTGGGGCGACAAGGTGGTGGAGCCGATCTTCGAGTCCGCCAGCGACTACTTCGTGATCTACAAGCTGGCGCAGAAGCTCGGCTTCGCCGAGCAGATGCACAAGAACTACGAGATGGTGCAGGGCAAGTACGGCCCCGAGCCGTCGGCGGAGTCGATCCTGCGCGAGATCAACCGCGGCGGCTGGTCGACGGGCTATACCGGACAGTCTCCGGAGCGACTCAAGCTGCACATGGAGCATCAGGACAAGTTCGACCTGGTCACCCTGCGCGGCGCCAAGGGCTCCCCCGTCGAGAACGACTTCTACGGCCTGCCCTGGCCATGCTGGGGCACGCCGGAGCTCAAGCACCCCGGCACCCATATCCTCTACAACACCTCGCTCGAGGCGGGTAACGGCGGCGGCACCTTCCGTCCGCGCTTCGGCCTCACCCGCGAGCGCACGCTCGCCGACGGCAGCAAGGTCAACGACACGCTGCTGGCGGAGAACGGCTCCTACTCGCTGAACTCGGACATCAAGGACGGCTATCCCGAGTTCACCATGGGCGTGCTGAAGAAGCTCGGCTGGGATGCCGATCTGACGCCCAAGGAGCTCGAGACCATCACCTGGATCGGTGGCAACAACATCGACTCGGTGAGCTGGGCGAACGACCTGTCCGGCGGCATCCAGCGCGTCGCGCTCAAGCATGGCTGCGTGCCCTACGGCAACGGCAAGGCCCGCGCCAACGCCTGGAACCTGCCCGATCCTGTGCCGACCCATCGCGAGCCGATCTACTCGCCGCGCGTCGATCTGGTCGCGAAGTGGCCGGCCCGTCCCGACGAGCGGACCCTGCGCATCCCCAACCTCCACACCTCGGTCCAGAAGGCCGCGGTCGAGAAGGGCATCGCCAAGTCCTTCCCGATCGTCCTCACCTCGGGTCGTCTCGTGGAGTACGAGGGCGGCGGCGAGGAAACCCGCTCGAACAAATGGCTGGCCGAGTTGCAGCAGGACATGTTCGTCGAGATCAATCCTGCGGACGCGGCGGCGCGTGGCATCAAGGACGGTGCTTTCGTCTGGGTGTCGGGCCCCGAGAACAACTCCAAGGCCCGCGTCAAAGCGCTGGTGACGGAGCGTGTCGGCAAGGGCGTGGCCTTCATGCCGTTCCACTTTGGCGGCTTCTACCAGGGCCAGGACCAGCGCGGGAACTACCCGAAGGGCACGGATCCGATCGTGCTGGGCGAGTCGGTCAACGTCGTCACGACCTATGGTTACGACCCGGTCACGGCGATGCACGAAGGCAAGGTCACGCTCTGCCAGATCGCAGCGGCGTAAGGGGGAAACTGAACCATGGCCCGGATGAAATTCCTCTGCGACGCGGATCGCTGCATCGAGTGCAACGCCTGCGTTACCGCCTGCAAGAACGAGAACGAGGTGCCCTGGGGCATCAACCGCCGCCGTGTCGTCACGATCAATGACGGCAAGCCCGGCGAGCGCTCGGTCTCGATGGCCTGCATGCACTGCACCGACGCGCCCTGCGCGGCGGTGTGCCCGGTCGACTGCTTCTACACCACGGCAGATGCCGTGGTGCTGCACAGCAAGGACCTCTGCATCGGCTGCGGCTACTGCTTCTACGCCTGCCCCTTCGGCGCGCCGCAGTATCCGAAGGTCGGCAACTTCGGTTCGCGCGGCAAGATGGACAAGTGCACCTTCTGCGCCGGCGGCCCCGAGGCCGACCTCTCGCCGGTCGAGTTCCAGAAATACGGCTCGAACCGTCTTGCCGAAGGCAAGCTGCCGCTTTGCGCCGAGATGTGCTCGACCAAGTCGCTGCTGGCCGGTGACGGCGAGATCATCGCCCAGATCTACAAGGAGCGGGTGGTGAAGCGCGGCTATGGCTCGGGCGCCTGGGGCTGGCAGACGGCCTATAAGGAAAACATCGCCATCTAGGCGTCTGTCCGGCAACGGATCGGGCCCTCCTCGCGAGGAGCCCACGACAGGGTGTTCCGAGGGCGAGCCGGCCCGGCCGGCTCCTCGGGGCACCGCATAGGGACAGGTCGGCGGCTCGCCGCGAGAGTCGAGAACAAGGAAAGACAGCCATGCGTTTTGGCGCCCATATCCGCCTGCTGGTGACCGGCCTGCTGCTGACCTTCGCGGTCGCCTTGGCCGTTCCCGTGAGTGCCCAGCAGGTCAATCCGACGGCCGATGCCGTTCGCGAGCGGCAGTTCCTGGATGCCCTGAAGGGCAATCCCCAGGCGGAACTGCAGGGCCGCATCTCGATTCCCGACCAGAAGGCCGCGACGCTGGAGCGTCCCGCGGGCCGCGACTGGCGCGCCTTCCACCAGGGCACAATGCTGCGTATCGCCGCCATCGCGGTGCTGGGCACCCTGCTGGCGCTGACGGCCTTCTACCTGATCCGCGGGCGGGTTATGAACGAGGCCGGGCCGGCGGGCACCACCATCACACGCTTCAACGCCTTCGAGCGTTTCGTGCACTGGCTGACGGCGGGCTGCTTCATCATCCTGACGCTGTCGGGCCTGAACGTCACTTTCGGAAAGCTCGTCCTGCTGCCGCTGGTCGGCCCGCAGGCGTTCACGAACCTCTCGATCGTCGCCAAATGGGCCCATAACTTCCTGGCTTGGCCCTTCATGCTGGGCGTGGCGCTGATGTTCGTCATCTGGATCAAGGACAACATCCCGACGCCGGCGGACCTGCGCTGGTTCGCAGCCGGCGGCGGCATCATCGGCAAGGGGCATCCGGAAGCGCGCCGCTTCAACGCCGGCCAGAAGATCGTGTTCTGGAGCGTCGTGCTCGGCGGTACGGCGCTGTCGGTATCGGGCTTCTACCTGCTGTTCCCGTTCTATGCCGGCGGCGTGCTCAATCTCCAGTTCTGGAACGTCGTCCACGGCATCGTCTCGGTGCTGATGATCGCGCTGATGCTCGGCCACATCTATATCGGCTCGATCGGCATGGAAGGCGCCTTCGACGCGATGGGCTCCGGCGAGGTCGATCTGAACTGGGCCAAGGCGCATCACTCGCTCTGGGTCGAGGAAGAGATGCAGAAGGCCCGTGCCGGTTCCGACAACCGGCTCCAGCCGGCTGAATGATCCGCTTGACCGTCGGGGGCTCCTGACGGATGACGACCGGGCGCCTCGGCGCCCGGTTTTCGTTTGGGGTGAAGACAATCGATGCGTGTGATCGGCCTGGCGGGGTGGAGCGGAGCAGGCAAGACCACTGTGGTCACCCGTCTGATTCCGGAACTGGGGCGTCGTGGTGTCTCGGTCTCGACGCTCAAGCACGCCCACCACGCCTTCGATCTCGATACGCCCGGCAAGGATTCCCATGCCCATCGCGAGGCCGGCGCGCGCGAGGTGCTGATCTCCTCGGAACGGCGCTGGGCCCTGATGCGGGAGCTGCGTGACGAGCCGGAGGCTGAGCTGCCGGACCTGCTGGCGAGGCTCTCGCCGGTCGATCTCGTCATCGTCGAGGGCTTTAAGCGGCAGGCTCACGCCAAGATCGAGATCCACCGGGCGGCCAACGGCAAACCGCCGCTGCATCCCGGCGATCCCACCATCGTCGCGGTGGCGAGCGATACCGCTTTCCCCGACGCCGGCCGTCCGGTCATCGACCTCGACGACATCGAGGGCATCGCCGCGCTGATGCTGGCGCAGGCCCAGCCGCTCGCCGAGGTTCTGGCCCGCTGTGGCAGCGGACGGTGAGGGCGCCATGGCACAGCTGAGTCGCGACGACGAGGCCTTCGGCGCCCTGATGACGCTCGAGGAGGCCGCCATGCGCGTGGCGACGCTCGCCTCGCCCGTCGCCGAGATCGAGACGGTTTCCCTGGCGCAAGCCGACGGCCGCGTGCTCGCGCGGGATATCGCGGCGCCGCTCGATCTGCCGCCCTTCGCCAACTCCGCCGTCGATGGCTATGCCGTTCGCCATGCCGATCTGGCCTCCGTCGGCGCCAGCCGCCTCCCGGTGGGCGGTCGCGTCGCGGCCGGTACCGATGCAGCGGGCGTGGCGGTTCAGGGCATCGCCGTGCGCGTCTTCACCGGCGCGCCGATGCCACAGGGAGCCGACACCGTCTTCATGCAGGAGGATGTCGTTCTGGACGGCGCCGTCGCGGTGCTGCCACCCGGTCTGGCGAAGGGCGCCAATGCCCGCCCCGCAGGCGAAGACATCGCCAGGGGACAGCCGGCCGTTGCGGCCGGCCAGCGCCTGCGCCCGCAGGATCTCGCTTTGCTCTCGGCTTTGGGCCTGACCGACGTCGCCGTGCGCCGCCGCCCGCGGGTCGCGATCTTTTCCACAGGCGATGAATTGACCGAGCCCGGAAACCCGCTCGGGCCTGCCGCGATCTACGACGCCAACCGCGCCCTGCTGCGGGCGATGGTGACGCGCGCCGGGGCCGAGGTGGTCGATCTCGGCATCCTCAGGGACGAGGCCGCCGGCCTCGCCCGCTCGCTGGCCGAAGCGGCTGCCTCCTGCGATCTGGTGCTGACCTCGGGCGGCGTCTCCACCGGCGAGGAAGACCACGTCAAGGCGGCGCTCGAGCAGGTCGGTGATCTCGCCTTCTGGCGCATCGGCATCAAGCCGGGCCGGCCGGTGGCGCTGGGGCGCATCGGGGCGGTGCCGTTCATCGGTTTGCCGGGCAATCCGGTCGCCGTCTTCGTCACCTTCGCCTTCGTGGCGCGCGCCCTCATCGCCCGGCTGGCCGGCACGGTTCCCGTGCGGCCGGTCGCCCTGCCGGTGCGGCTTGGCTTCCCCTATCGCAAGAAGGAAGGCCGCCGCGAATATGTGCGCGTCTCGCTCGAACCCGGTGCTGACGGGATCATGATCGCCCGCAAGCACCCGCAGGACGGTGCTGGCGTTCTGACCTCGCTGACGCGCACCGACGGGCTGGTCGAACTGGCCGAGGACACGACCCGGATCGCCGAGGGCACGGTTGTGCCCTTCCTGGCCTATGGCCTGCTCTTCGGCTGAGACGCCGGCCTCAGTCCCGACGGAAGACGACGCTCGCGAGCCAGCCGAGCAGCAGCGCCATCAGGACCGTGACCAGCCCGTAGACCAGCGGCAGATCGTGGGCGGCGGTGGCGAGGTTTTGCTCCATGCCGCGCTTCACCACCTCGAAATTGGTCGTCTGGCGCGCCAGCGGCACGCCGCCGGCATAGAGCACGATCTCGATCTCGTAGGAGCCGGTCGGGGCAGTGGCCGGAACCTCGATCGGTGCGCTGAAGACGGTCGAGGAGAGGAAGGTGACGCCCCTTTCCCTGGCCGTGTAGAGATCCTTCGCGGCGAGAATCCGGATCAGGCCCTCCTGGAAACGGGCCGTGGTCACGTCGAGGTCGAGCGCCGCATCCCAAGACCGCTGGGCGTTTTCGAGCCCGATCCGCTCCCGTCGCGCGGTCTCGGGGCTGATGATCTCGCTCAGGGGTCGGTTGCTCGCCACCGTCAGGAACAGCGAACTGTCGGGGAAGCGCCGCTGCGTGCGGTTGATCCAGATCGGGCCGAGCTGCTCCTTCTCGCGCACCAGCAGCATCCGCTGGGGGCCGCGTGCGGTGACGACGACGTCATAGGGGTCGCCGCGCGCCACCGTCCTCCCGTCGCGCTCGACCACGCCGAACACCGTGAGCTGGCTGCCCGTGTAATTGGAGGTGATCAGGATCTGGTGGCTCGACATGGCCGCGATCAGCGTCTCCGCGCGCGCCGCGCCCATGCCGCCTGCGAGCAGCGTCAGGACGGCCGCGATGCGCGCGAGCAGGCTCATCGCGAACCCTCCGAGATCACGACCGAGAACGGTTCGCTCGGCGGGATGAACAGCTCGATCGCGAAGCGCAGCCCGACCGAGAGGATCAGCAAGGCCAGCAGCAGGCGGAAGGATTCGACGTTGAGATTTCGCGCCGCCCGTCCCCCGAACTGCGCGCCGATCACGCCGCCGAGCAGCAGCAGGACGGCCAGGATGATGTCGACCGACTGGTTGGTGAGCGCATGCAGCAGCGTCGCGCCGGTCATCGTCATCAGGATCTGGAACAGCGAGGTGCCGACCACGACGGCGGTGGGGATGCGGAAGAAATAGATCAACGCCGGTACCAGGATGAAGCCGCCGCCGACGCCCAGCACCGCGCCGATGAAGCCGATCACGATGGCGAGCACGGCGATCGGGATGACGCTGCAATAGAGCTGCGAATCCGGGAAGCGCATGCGCAGCGGCAGGCCCATCCACCAGGGATGCGTGCCCGCCCGCCGCTTCAGCCGTGCCGGCTTGCCCGCCCGTACACGCAGCAGGGCGCGCAGCGCGTCATACAGCATGAGCCCGCCGATCACCGTGAACAGCGTGACATAGGACACGGTGATGACGAGCTCGAGCTGGCCGAGGCGCCGCATCGAATTGAAGAACAGCACGCCGAGCAGCGTGCCGGCGATGCCGCCCGCCACCAGGATGCCGCCGAGCTTAAAGTCGAGCGCGCGCCGGCGCCAATAGGTCAGGACGCCCGTGGTCGAGGACCCGGCGACCTGCGCGGCCACGGTCGCGACGGCGACCGCCGGCGGGATATCGAGGAAGATCAGCAGCGGGGTCAGCAGGAAGCCGCCGCCGACGCCGAACAGGCCGGAGACGAAGCCGACCGCTCCGCTCAGCCCCAGCACCATCAGGACGCTGATCGGCAGCTCGGCGATCGGGAGATAGATCTGCACCTCGACTCCTCACGCGCCGCCAGGCCGGCTGAAGATCCGGAGCCGACGGTGCCGATGATGCACCGATCCCGACGGGAAGCCGAGACGGCAATCGCAAGAGGCAAGGAACGGCCCGTTGCCGGCGGTGATGCCGTGCCAACGCGTCGAAACCATGACGGCCTCCGCTGCCGCGGGGCTTGCCTCGTGCCGGCCCTCAGCTGCGCGCCGGCTTGGCCGGCTTGACCGCAGCCGTCGGCGCCTCGTCCCAGCCCTTGGCCGGCGGCGTCACGTCGTTGGCGCCGCTCGCGGCGGGACGCGGGCGCCAGGCGACGGCCTCGGCCTTGGCTGCGGCAAGATCGGAGGGGCTCAGCCGCTGGCCGACTTCGTCGCGCTTGCGGCCGGCGTCCTCGTCGCCCTGGCCGGCGGCCACTGCGAACCAGAGATAGGACTGGGCGAGGTCGGTCGGCGCGCCGAGGCCGCGGCCCAGCAGGACGGCGAGGTTGTACTGGCTGTCACGCACGCCGAACTCGGCCGCACGCCGGAACCATTCGGTCGCCGTGGCATAGTCCGGCTTGCCGGAGACGCCCTCGGCATGAAGCACCGCGAGATTGTGCATCGCCTTGGCGTTGCCGCGTTCGGCGGCCCGCGTGTACCAGACCCGGGCGAGCGAGAGGTCCCGGGCCGTCCCGATGCCCTTCTCGAACATGTTGCCGAGGCGGAACTGTGCCGGGGCGAGGCCGGCGACCGCTGCCCGCTCGAAAAGGCGCAGCGCCAGCTTGGGGTCGCGCGAAGCGGCGGGACCATCGGCCGCACGGCTGGCGAGCTCGTAGACGGCGCGGGCATCGCCACCGAGGGCGGCCTTGCGCATGCCGGCGGTTCCCAGCGTCGGCGGCAGGTCGCCGACACCGGTCGCGGCCTGCACGGGCTCTGCCGGGACCGGGGCCTTGGCTTCAGGCGCCGCGGGCTGGGTGGTCGACCCCGTCACTTCGGCGGCCGGCGGTGTGGCAGCGGCGAGCGCGGCCGGCTGCGCGGCGGTGGACGTCGGCGGCAGGGCGGAGGACTGGTCCTTGGCCGGAGGCGCGGCTTCCTCGCGGGGCGCGATCGGGGTCTGGACGGCTTCGCCCGTCGCGGCCGTGCGCGGACCCTTCAGGGCGTTGGTGACGAGATGGGCCGTGCCGAGGGCCAGGACGAGCGCGGCCAGGCCCAGCAGGAGCGGGCGCTTGCGCTTCTCCATGATCTCCTTGAGCCGGCCGCCGCCCTTGGCGGTCTCGGGCGCGGTGGCGGGCGCGGCCGCGGCGGCTTCGGTCGCCGCTTTGGCCGAGCGGCGCGCCGCCGCGATCAGGTTCTGCCGGATCGACTGCGTGTCGTGACCGCCGGCCGGCGGAGCCTCCGGACGCGGACGGCCTGAGCCCGGCTCGAGCGGCACGTCGAGCGCCGCGCTCAGCGGGTTGGCCGCGGCAGCGGCTGCAGCCGGCGCCTCGCTCTTCGGCTGGGGGGCGCGTTCGGGCGCGGCGATCCGGTCTTCCAGGGCGACGCTCATGCCGGCGGGCATGGCGGCGACGGGCATGGCGGGTGCCTTGTCGGCGGCCCGCTCGGCCGCGGCGATGCGGGGCGGCATTGGCGTGCGCGCGGGCTGGGGCGCGGCGGCCGCGGCCTGCCGGTCGGCGACCAGCTCGGCCTCCAGGCTGGAGAGCCGGGCGATGATCGTCTCAAGGGTCTGGTGGACCGCTCCGATCGCGTCCTGGGTCTCGCGTCCGGTCGAGGCGTGGCTCTCCCGCAGGCCGGAAAGCAGCGTCCCCAGTTCGGCAATGCCGCTCTGCGCCGGCGCCACCTTGCCGAGATGATCCGACATCGCGGCGCGCGCGGCGCGCTCGGCGGCTTCCGTCGTCTCCTCGCGCAGCGAGCGCAAATGCGTGACGAGATCCTGCAGCGTCCGCTCCATGCCGGTTTCGGCGGAGCGGGTCGCGGCGGCGGCGTCGAGCCGCTGGGCCAGGCCGGAGATCTGCTGTTCGAGCGCGTCGAAGGAGCCGCTATCGGCGCCGGGGCGCCCGGCCTCGTCGATCTTGTCGGCGAGGTTGCGCAGCATCTCCTCGACCGGCCTCAGATCGACCGGTGCCATCTGGACGGCTTGTCCGTCGGCGACGAGATGGGCGAGGCTGCTCGAGGCGGCGAGGTTCTCGATGCGGCCGGCCAGCGCTTCGATCTGGCGGGTGACCGCGGCCGGTCCCTTTTCTGCCAGTGCTTCGATCCGGGCCTGCAGCGCGTCGATCCGGTCCTCGATCTGGCGATCGGAGCGGGGGTCGGGGGAGCGCGCCTCGATCTTGCTCGCGAGGCTGTCGATCTGCCGCGACAGCGCCGCGAGCGGCTCCAGATCCTGTCCCCGTGCCTGATCGCGATCGCTCAGCATCGCGTCGCGAATGTCGTCGATCGCCGCCGTCAGCCCCTGCAGGTCGCGGCCGTCGGAGCGGCTGTCGCGCAGCCGGCCGATCTCGTGCGACAGGGCCGAGACCTGGTGCGAGAGTTCCCCGAGCCGGGCCTCGTTGCCGCTGGTCGAGAGGATGTCGCGCAGTTCGGCGATGTCCCGCTGCAGCGGGACGAGCAGGGTGCGGTCTCCGCCGCGGGCCGTCAGCGCATCGACCTTGGCGGCGAGATGGGCGATCTCCAGCTCGAAACGCTGGAAGCTCTCGCCCGAGCGGTCCTGAGCCAGGCGCTGGACTTCGGATTCGATCCGCGCCAGCGGCTTCAGGATCGGCTCGAGCCGGTCACGGGGGTCGAGGCGGTCGAGGCGCGATCCCAGTGCGGCGATCATCGTCTCGATCTGGTTGAAATGCGCTTCGCGGGCGGGCTCGGGCATCCGCACGGGTGCCGTCGGACGCTCGGTCCGGGCGGTGACCGGCGCCAGGCGCGCACTGAGTTCGCGCAGATCGTTGCGCAGCGCCGAAATCCGGCTCTCGGGGCCGCCGGCGGGCTGGATCGGGGCCGCTTCGTCCTGATCGAGCATGCGCTGGCGCGTGCGGATATCGGTGACGGCGGCGGCGAGGCCCTCCCGGCTGAAGGCGAGGCGCGGGGCGGGGTCCGTCCGGGCGCCGCTGCGCGCCGGCTCGGCGGCCCGCCGTTCGAATTCGGCCAGGCGGTCGCCCATCGTCTTGATCGCTTCGGCGATGACGCTGGTCGCGCGATCCTGGCGCTCGGCGGCGGCACGCTCGCCCGAACTCATGCGTTTCTCGGCCGTCTCGATCCAGCGCGCGATCGAATCCAGCGCGCCGACCGTCTTGGCGCTCGATTCGCGGGTCATCCTCTCGACCTGAGACGCCTGGGCGATCAGAGCCTCGATCTCGCTGCGGGACGGTTGGTCGGCCTCGCGATGGCCGTGAGCGGCCTGCTGCGGGGCGGTGTCCATCTGGCCCTGGGACAGGCGCGCGAGGCGCTCGGACAGGGCGGCGATGTCGAGTTGCTCCGGCGGGCTCGGCTCCGAGGGGGTCTCTTCGCGCAGCTTGTGGTCCAGCCACTCGCCCAGTGTCATGCCGGCGCGCCGGGCCGCTGCCTTCGCGGCGTCGCGGGTGCGGGGATCGACGCCCTTCACGCTCCAGGGCAAGCTAGTGGCCATGATGACGCTCGCCTAAGGGGCTCTCTGTCCTCGATCGGAAGGCGCAGGCCCCTGAACTGCCACGGCTTCCTGCGGTTCGGCGACACCTGAAGATTACGTTGCCGCAAATCGGGCGCCGATCCACAAGCCCGACCTTTTCGCCGGCGTGGTAAACAGCGGGTTAAGATTCGGGCTCCATCGGTTAATTATCTGCGAACACCGCCGCGTGGGTCGGGCGCCGTTGCGGCCGGCTAACGGTAACTTACCTGAGGGAAGCGGCTCATTACCTGACGCAAGGACAGCTCATTGGCTATATCAGGCCTCAGTCAATGATTGCCGCCGACTCGGCCGGTGACGCTCCCTTCATTCAAGGATTGAACCCGATGTCTCGCCACAGCTCAGCTCTGGCTGCTACCGCCTTGGCCGATGGCCGCACTGCCCCGACCGCGACCGACACCGACCAGTCCGGTGGCTTCACCATCAGCGATCTCGCCCGCGACTTCGGCGTCACGCTGCGCACGCTGCGCTTCTACGAATCGCGCGGCCTGATCGCCCCGGCCCGCTCAGGCATGACGCGCATCTATTCCAGCCGCGACCGTGCCCGGCTGGCGCTGATCCTCAAGGGCAAGCAGCTCGGCTTCACCCTGGTCGAGATCCGGGCCATGCTGGCCAATGAGGACAAGAAGGGCGGTGAGACCGGTGCGGCCTCGGTCGGCGGCCTCCAGCTCAGCCGCGAGCAGGTTCTCGAGCAGCTCGAACTGCTGCGGACCCAGCGCGCCGAGATCGACGATGCGATCGCGGAACTGGAAGCCTCCGCCGCCCGCTTCGCCAAGGCCTGAACCGCGATCCGGGGCGAGGCTCCCGACAGCACGCCATCCGGTACCTGATCGTCTGGACGCCCCGACCTGCGGTCGGGGCGTTTTTCGTCATGTGGCGGGCACGCTCCCGCGCACAAAAACGCGCGCCCGCGTTGCCAAGCAGGAGGAGATAGTTTATATGTAAACAATCAAGCCGCCCGAGCTGGCGGCCGCGCGATGCGAGGGAGGCACGCCATGCCGGTTTACAAGGCACCCGTCGAAGACACGCTGTTTCTGCTGAATGACGTTTTCGCCATCGAGCGCTACAACAACCTCCCGGGTTTCGCCGACGCGACGCCTGACGTGATCGAGGCCGTTCTCGGCGAGGGCGCCAAGCTCTGCGAAGAGGTCCTCCAGCCGCTGAACCTGTCGGGCGACCAGGAGGGTTGCACCCGCCACGCCGATGGCCGCGTCACCACGCCGAAGGGCTTCAAGGCGGCCCACGAAGCCTATGCCCAGGGCGGCTGGATCGGCCTCGCCATGGATCCGGAGTATGGCGGCCAGGGCCTGCCCTACACGCTGGGCGCCGTCATGAACGAATTCTCCTCCTCCGCGAACATGGCCTTCGCCATGTATCCCGGCCTGACCATGGGCGCGATCGCCGCGCTCAACGTCCATGGCTCGGACGAGCAGAAGCGCACCTATCTGCCCAAGATGATCGAGGGCGTTTGGTCGGGCACGATGAACCTGACCGAGCCGCATTGCGGCACCGATCTCGGCCTGATCAAGACCAAGGCCGTGCCCAATGGCGACGGCTCCTATTCCCTCACCGGCACCAAGATCTTCATCTCGGCCGGCGAGCAGGACATCACCGAGAACATCATCCACCTCGTGCTCGCCCGCATCGAGGGCGCGCCGGCCGGCGTCAAGGGCATCTCGCTCTTCGTCGTGCCGCGCAACACGATCGCGGCAGACGGGTCGGTGGGCGAGAACAATCAGGTCTCCTGCGGCTCGATCGAGCACAAGATGGGCATCCACGGCAACGCCACCTGCGTGATGAACTATGACGGTGCGAAGGGCTGGCTCATCGGCACAGAGAACAAGGGCCTCAACGCCATGTTCGTGATGATGAACGAGGCCAGGCTCGGCGTCGCCATTCAGGGGCTGGCCCAGTCCGAGGTCGCCTATCAGAACGCCGTCGCCTATGCGAAGGACCGCATCCAGGGCCGCTCGCTGACCGGCGCCAAGAGCCCCGACAAGGCCGCCGACCCGATCATCGTCCATCCCGATGTCCGCCGTACGCTGATGTCGATCAAGGCCTTCAACGAGGCGGCGCGCGCCTTCGTGCTCTGGAACGCGCTGAAGTCGGACATCGCCCACCGCTCCGGCGACGAAGCCGAGCGCCAGGCCGCCGACGACCAGCTCGGCCTGATGACCCCGGTGCTCAAGGGCGTGCTCACCGATGTCGGCTTCGACAACACGGTGAAGGCGCAGCAGATGTTCGGCGGCCATGGCTACATCGCCGAATGGGGCATGGAGCAGTTCGTCCGCGATGCCCGCATCGCCATGATCTATGAGGGCGCCAACGGCGTGCAGGCGATGGACCTCGTCGGCCGCAAGCTCGGCCGTGACGGCGGCCGCGCCATCATGGCCTTCTTCAACGAGGTCGGCGGCTTCATCAAGGAGAACGGCGAGGACGAGGTGCTGAAGCCCCTGCTCGCGCCGCTCGCCGCCTCGCTCGGCCATCTCCAGCAGGCGACGATGTGGTTCATGAACAACGCGCTCGCCAAGCCCGACAATGCCGGCGCCGGCGCGACCGACTACATGCACCTGCTCGGCCTCGTCTCGCTCGGCTATATGTGGGCGAAGATGGCCAAGGTCGCGCAGGACAAGCTCAAGGCCGGCGCCAATGGCGCGACGCAGCGCATGAACACCAAGCTCGTCACGGCCCGCTTCTTCATGGAGCGCAGCCTGCCCGAGACGGCGGCGCATCTGGCGCGGATCACCAGCGGCGCCGATTCGACGATGGCGCTGAGCGCCGAGCAGTTCTGATTGTATCCTCAGCCCTCATCCTGAGGAGCCGCGAAGCGGCGTCTCGAAGGATGATCCAGTTTGCGATGGAACCGCCTTCTGGAGCATCCTTCGAGACGCGACCCTCCGGGTCGCTCCTCAGGATGAGGGCTGGGTGAGCCCAAACAACGAGCCGCCTCGCTGCGGCCAGCCCGGGAGGCCCCTGATGGCAGACGCATTCATCTACGACCATGTCCGCACGCCGCGCGGCAAGGGCAAGGCCGACGGCTCGCTGCACGAGGTCACCGCGATCGAGCTCGGCACCACGACGTTGCGCGCGCTCCGGGACCGCAATGACCTCGACACCAAGCTCGTCGAGGACGTCGTCTTCGGCTGCGTCGATCCGGTCGGCGAGGCCGGTGCCGACATCGCCCGCACGGTCGCCCTCAAGGCCGGCTACGGCAAGGAGGTGCCGGGCATCCAGATCAACCGCTTCTGTGCCTCGGGGCTGGATGCGGTGAACCTCGCCGCCGCGCAGGTGATGTCGGGCCAGAAGGAGCTGGCGATCGGCGGCGGCGTCGAGAGCATGAGCCGCGTCGGCATGGGCGCCTCGGGCTTCGGCATCGCGGTCGACCCTTCCGTCGCCATCGACACCTATTTCATGCCGCAGGGCATCTCGGCCGATCTGATCGCGACGAAATACGGCTTCTCGCGCGACGACGTCGACGCCTATGCCGTGCGCTCGCACAAGCGCGCCCACGCCGCCTGGGAGGCCGGGCGCTTCAAGAACTCGGTGATCCCGGTCACCGATGTCAACGGCCTGACCATCCTCGCCCGCGACGAGACGATCCGGCCGGGCACCGACATGCAGGCGCTCGCCGCGCTGAAGGCCTCCTTCGTCCAGATGGGCGAGATGGGCGGGTTCGACGCGGTCGCAACCGCCGCCCACCCGGATGTCGAGTTCGTCAACCACGTCCACCATGCCGGCAACTCCTCGGGCATCGTCGATGGCGCGGCCGCCGTGCTCGTCGGCTCGAAGAAGGGTGGCAAGGCCGCAGGGCTGAAGCCGCGGGCCCGCATCCGCGCCTTCGCCACCGTTGGTTCGGATCTCGCGCTGATGCTGACCGGCCCGGTCGACGTCACCGAACTCGTGCTGCGCAAGGCCGGCATGACCACCAGGGATATCGATCTCTTCGAGCTGAACGAGGCCTTTTCCTCGGTCGTGCTGCGCTTCCAGCAGGCCTTCGACATCGACGACGCCATCCTGAACGTGAATGGCGGCGCCATCGCCATGGGCCACCCGCTCGGCGCGACGGGGGCGATGATCCTCGGCACCGTGCTCGACGAGCTGGAGCGGACGGACAAGAACACCGCCCTGGTGACGCTCTGCGTCGCCGCCGGCATGGGCGTCGCCACCATCATCGAACGGGTTTGAGGAGAGCCGCCATGAACCTCACCAATTTCCGCTTCGAGACCGATTCCGACGGCATCAGTACCGCGACCTGGGACATGCCGGGCCGCTCGATGAACGTCATCACGCCCGAGCTGATGGCCGAGCTCGACCAGATCATCGACACGGTCGCTTCGACCGAGGCGATCAAGGGCTGCGTCATCACCTCCGGCAAGGAGGCCTTCTCCGGCGGCGCCGACCTGACCATGCTGCAGGGCCTGCGCGACCTCTACATCCGCCTGACGAAGGAGAAGGGCGAGCAGATCGCGATGCAGTCCTTCTTCGACGAGAGCCGCAAGCTTTCGCTGCTCTACCGCAAGCTCGAGACCTGCGGAAAACCCTTCGCCGCCGCGATCCACGGCGTCTGCCTCGGTGGCGCCTTCGAACTGGCCCTCGCCTGCCAGTACCGCGTCGTCTCGGATGATGCGTCGACCCGCGTCGGCCTGCCCGAGATCAAGGTCGGGCTCTTCCCCGGCGCCGGCGGAACCCAGCGCGTCGCCCGGCTGATGCAGACCGGCGACGCCCTGCAGATGATGTTCAAGGGTGAGCAGGTGAAGGCGCTGCCGGCGCGCAACACCGGCCTCGTCCATGCGGTCGTCCCGCGTGACCAGCTCGTGGCCAACGCCAAGGAGTGGCTCAAGGCCAACCCGGCCGCGACCGCGCCCTGGGACCAGAAGGGCTTCAAGCTGCCCTCCAACAAGGTCCATTCGCCGGCCGGCATGCAGATCTGGCCGCCCGCCAACGCGATCTATCGCCGCGAGACCAACGACAACTACCCGGCCGCCCGCGCCATCCTCTCGGCGGTCTATGAGGGCCTGCAGCTGCCGATCGACCTCGGCCTCAAGGTCGAGAGCCGCTACTTCGCCAGGATCCTGCGGACGAAGGAGGCGGCCTCGATGATCCGCTCGCTCTTCGTCTCGATGCAGGAGCTCAACAAGGGCGCCCGCCGCCCCGCCGATATGCCGGCGAGCAAGCTGAAGAAGGTCGGTGTCGTCGGCGCCGGCTTCATGGGCGCCGGCATCGCCTATGTCACGGCGCAGGCGGGGCTCGAGGTCGTTCTGGTCGACCGCGACCAGGAGGCCGCCGACAAGGGCAAGGCCTATTCGCACAAGCTGGTCTCCGACCAGATCATGAAGGGCCGCGCCAAGACCGCCGACCGCGACGCGCTGCTCGGCCGCATCACGGCGACCGCCGACTATGCCGCGCTGAAGGGCTGCGACCTCGTCGTCGAAGCCGTCTTCGAGGATCCCAAGGTCAAGGCCGAGGTCATCGCCAAGGTCGAGGCCGCCGTGGGTCCGAAGACCATCTTCGGCTCCAACACCTCGACCCTGCCGATCACAGGGCTGGCCACCACCAGCCAGCGGCCGCAGAACTTCATCGGCATCCATTTCTTCTCGCCGGTCGAGAAAATGCTGCTGGTCGAGGTCATCATGGCCAAGAAAACCGGCAAGAAGGCGCTCGCCATGGCGCTCGACTTCGTCCGCGCCATCAAGAAGACGCCGATCGTCGTCAACGACACGCGCGGCTTCTATGCCAACCGCTGCGTCGGCAATTATCTGCGCGAAGGCCATCTCATGCTGATGGAGGGCGTGCCGCCGGCGATGATCGAGGCGGCCGGCAAGCAGGCCGGCATGCCGGTCGGTCCGCTCTCGCTCAATGACGAGGTCGCGGTCGATCTCGCCTTCAAGGTGCTCAAAGCCACCAAGGCCCAGCTCGGCGAGGGTGCCGTCGATCCCGCGCAGGAGAAGCTGCTGTCCGACATGGTCGAGAAGCACGGGCGCCTCGGCCGCAAGAACAAGAAGGGCTTCTACGACTATCCGGAAGCCGGGCCCAAGCGCCTCTGGCCGGGGCTGGCCGATCTCGTCGGCAAGCGTCTGGCGCCGGAACAGGTCGACATGGAGGAACTGCAGCACCGCCTGCTGGTGACGCAGGCGCTGGAGGCGGCGCGCACCTATGAGGAAGGCGTCGTCACCGATCCGCGCGAGGCCGATGTCGGCTCGATCATCGGCTTCGGCTTCGCGCCCTATTCGGGCGGCACGCTCTCCTTCATCGACAACATGGGCGTGGCCGCCTTCGTGAAGCTCTGCGAAAGCCTGGCGAAGAAGCACGGCGAGCGCTTCAAGCCGAACAGGCAGCTCAAGCGCATGGCCAAGACCGGCGAGAGCTACTACGGCGCGGCGGCGGCCAAAGCCGCCGCCTGAGGCCGCCTTGGCGATCCGGCCGATCCTCCGCTTCCCCGATCCGCGCCTGCGCGCGGTCGCGGAGCCGGTCGAGCGCTTCGATGCGGATCTGCGGCAGCTCGCCGCCGACCTGCTGGAGACGATGCGCGCCGCGCCCGGCGTCGGCATCACCGCGCCACATGTCGGCGTGCCCCTGCGCCTCGTCGTGCTGGAGCTGATGCCCGGCGAGGTGCGGACCTATGCCAATCCGCAGATCCTCTGGGCCTCTCCGGAGACGAGCCGCGCCACCGAAGGCAGCGTCTCGATGCCCGGCGTTACCGAGGAGGTCGAGCGGCCGGCGACAATCCGCGTGAGCTGGCGCGATCTCGACGGCACCGCCCATGAGGAGGAGGCCGAAGGCTTCCTCGCCACCTGCCACCAGCACGAAATCGACCAGCTCGACGGGGTGTTCTGGCTCCAGCGCCTGTCGCGATTGAAGCGCGACCGGGTGATCGCGCGGTATGGGAAGCTGGGGCGGGGGTAGGCCATGACCGTGGCAGACGGCGTTCGTTTCTGGTAAAAGAACACGTATGAAGGTCGTGACCTACTCCCATCTGCGCGCCAATCTCGCCCGGACCTTGGATCAGGCCGCGGATGACCATGACCCGGTGTTGGTGATCCGGCGCGGCGGCGAGCCTATGGTGCTGCTCTCGCTCGAGGATTTCGACAGCTATCAGACCACGCGCGACCTCATGGGGACCTCTGAGAAGCGAGCGGCACTGGAGGCGGCGATGGCGGAGCTGGACCGGGGCGAGCGCATCGATGTCGAATTCGATGAGGCGGCTGGTGTATTCAAGCCCGTGAAAATTCAAAGGCAGGCTGCGGAATAAGTTCGTGGCGCTCGATGTCAGCTTCAGCGGTCGAGGCTGGTCTCATTACCAAGAATGGCAGGCGGGCGACCGCAAGACGCTGGACAGGTTGAACAAGCTGATCAACGAGGCTGCGCGGACTCCGTTCGCCGGCACCGGCAAGCCAGAGCCGCTTCGCCATGACAAAGCAGGCTGGTGGTCCCGCCGCATCAGCGCCGAGCACCGTCTGGTCTACCGTGTCATCGAGAACCGGTTGGAAATCGCGCAGTGTCGCGGTCATTATCAAATGTGATGGCCTCGCCCCCTGGGGGAGGCGAGGGCCAATGATTTACCCCGCCACAGCCCTTATCACCCGGCGCGTCTTCTCGACGATCTCGCCGATCTGGTCTTCGGTCACGATCAGCGGCGGGGTTAGCGCGATCGTGTCGCCGGTGATGCGGATCATCAGCCCTTCCTCGTGGAAGGCGTGCTCCATCGCCGCATAGCCACGCTTGCCGACGCCCTCGGGCCGGGAGGCGAGGTCGATGCCGGCGACGAGCCCGAGCGTGCGGATGTCGAGCACGTTGGGCTCCTCCTTCAGCTCCATGATCGCATCGGCCCAGAGCGGCTCCAGCGTCTTCGCCCGCTCGAACAGCCCCTCGTCGCGATAGATGTCGAGCGTCGCCAGAGAGGCCGCCGCCGCCAGCGGATGGCCCGAATAAGTGTAGCCGTGGAACAGCTCGATCGCGTTCTCCGGGCCGTTCATGAAGGCGTCGAAGATCGGCTTGCGCACGATCACGCCGCCCATCGGCACCGTGCCCGAGGTCACGCCCTTGGCGAAGGTGATCATGTCGGGGATGACGCCGTAGCGCTCGGCCGCGAAGGCGAAGCCCAGCCGGCCGAAGCCCGAGATCACCTCGTCGAAGATCAGCAGGATGCCGTGCTTGGTGCAGATCTCGCGCAGGCGCTGGAGGTAGCCCTTGGGCGGCGGCAGCACGCCGGTCGAGCCCGCCATCGGCTCGACCATCACGGCGGCGATGGTCGAGGCGTCGTGCAGGGTAACGATCCGCTCGAGCTCGTCGGCGAAATGCGCGCCGTAATCCGGCTCGCCCTTGGTGAAGCGTTGCTTCTCGCGGTCATAGGTTGCGGGCATGTGATCGGAGCCTGCCAGCAGCGAGCCGAAGAATTTGCGGTTGGAGACGATGCCGCCGACCGAGATGCCGCCGAAGCCGACGCCGTGGTAGCCGCGCTCGCGCCCGATCAGCCGGGTCTTCGAGCCCTTGCCGGTCACGTTCCAATAGGCGATCGCGATCTTGAGAGCCGTGTCGGCGGCCTCGGAACCGGAGCCGGCGAAGAAGACATGGTCGAGATCGCCCGGCGCCAGCGCTGCGATGCGCGCGGCCGCGGCGAAGACTTTGGGATGGCCGAACTGGAAATTCGGGGCGAAATCGAGCTCCTCGGCCTGGGCCTGGATCGCCTCGATGATCGGCCGGCGCTTGTGACCGGCATTGCAGCACCACAGGCCCGCCGTGCCGTCCATCACCGGCTTGCCCTCGGGGGTGTAGTAGTACATCCCCTCCGCCCGGGAGATCATGCGGGGGCGCTGCTTGAACGCCCGGTTGGCCGTAAACGGCATCCAGAAGGCATCGAGATCGTTGGGGCTCGCGATGGGGGAGGGCGCTGCGGTCATCGGAGGATCCTGTGATTAACAATAACTCAACCTAACAGCACGATCCGGGCTGTAAATTGCAAGCGAGACGCGGCATGGCTGCGCTGCCGGGAGAGCGGGGGCTCACCGTGGAACCAAGTGACCTAACGTCGCTTTTACTGTATCCAGACGAAGGGGCGTAAACTGAATCGGACCCCCATGACTGATTCTGGCGCAGGATCGGAGCCTTTGGACGGCGAGACCGCCGCGGAAATCCGCGCCGGACTCGTCCGAATCCTCGCGTCCGATGCCTTTCGCGCGGCGCCACAGCTCTCGGCGTTTCTGGGGTTCATCGTCGAGCGGGCCGTCGCGGGGCGCGGCCACGAGCTGAAGGGCTATACGATTGCGGTCGAGGCGTTCGGACGCTCGGCCGATTTCGACCCCCAGTCCGATCCGATCGTGCGCGTCGAGGCGGGGCGCCTGCGCCGCGCCCTTGCGCAGTATTATGCAGGCGAGGGCATCGGCGATCCGGTTCGGATCACGATTCCCGTGGGCGCCTATGTCCCGGCCTTCGAGCGGGTGGAGTTCGGCTCGGCGGGACAGGCTCGCTTGCGGCCTGGCTCGTTGCCACCGGCGGGGGAAGGACCTCCAGGACGGCTTGCACCGCACGCGCTCCTGGGCTCGTTTGCGGAGGAGGAGGCGCTCGAGCGGCGCAGGGCGCGGCGTTGGCCGCTCGTTGCCGGCCTCGCCCTCTGCGTTGCGCTGCTCGCGCTGGTCGCCTGGCATGGTGGCATGGTCGGGCGCGAGCCGGACGCTGTCGTCGCGAGGGTCCAGGCCCCGGCGGCTCCGTCCCTCGCGGCGTCGCCCTCCGACGTCATCCCCCCCGCGCGCCCGGCGCAGATGGAGACGCTCGTCCTGGCGGTCACCGTTCCGGAGCTGTCCGAGAATCCGGCACTGGCGGCGAGCGCACGCCGTTTCGCGACCTTTCTGGTCGATGCCCTGTCCCGTTTCGATGATTTGTTGATGGTCAAGCTGCCCGCGGCGGGCCAGTCTGTCCCGGGCGGAGCCGACTACGTTTTCGAACTGATGGCGCAGCCGGTTCTGGGCGGGACCGAGGGTTTCGGCCGGCTGCGCTCCGTCCGCGACGGGCGCATCGTCTGGTCCGTCTCGTCGACGCGCCCGATCGATGCCGATCAGGCCGATCTCCCCGAGAGCGCCCGGCGGCTGGCAACACGGCTGGCGGAGCCCTTTGGCATCATTCACGCTGATATCCGTCAGCACGGAGCCCCGGAGCCGATCCGTTGCATCTACGAGGCCATCGACGTGCGCCGGACCATGGTTCCGCAGGCGCATCTCGCGGCGCGGCGCTGCCTGGAGGATCTGGTCGCGCGCGATCCGACCTTCTATCCGGCCTGGGCCCAGCTCACCTTTCTCTACACCTTCGAGTACAGCCTCGGCTTCAATGCAAAGCCCGACCCCCTGGAACGGGCCCTCACGGCCGCGCTCACCGCCGTCCGGCTGGCGCCTTCGAGCGCGCGGGCGCAGCAGGCGCTGATGACGGTGCTGTTCAAGCGCGGCGCCATCGACGAGGCGATCAAGGTTGGGCTCGTCTCGATGGCCCGCAACCCCTATGACCCCGACATCATGGCGACGCTCGGCGCCCGCTACATCCAGCTCAACCGCCCGGCCGAGGGGCTGCCCCTGATGGAGAAGGCGATCGCACTCAGCGCCGGCCGCCCGCCATCCTATGATTTCTTCGCGCTTCTGGGCGCCCATCTGCTCGGTGCGCGCCAGATGTCGCGCGCTCATGGCGAGTTCCTCGGCGGCGGGACACACCCCTTCGTCCTGCTCGGCCGCGCCATCAGGGCCGTCCAGACCGGTAATGAGGAGCAACGAGTCCAGGCGGTCGCGACGCTGTGTGAGCTGTTCCCGATGTTCCATTCGCAGCCGCGCCTCTGGCTGATGCGCCGCGGCTTCGGGCCAGAGGTGGCCGACCGCATCGTCCAGGATATCGGCGTCGCCGGGCGTTGAGACAGCCGGCCCGGCAGTGATCGGCCGCAAACGGCCCGTGAGTTCGCCGAAACAGGCTGAAGCTCGCTTGCAGGCGGGTGGAAGGGTAGAGTCGTGGCAGTGGTGTGATTCGCCGTCCGTCCCGACCAACCCCTTGCGCGATCGCTGCCTTGGCCCGTTTCCGACCGAACGCCCTTCATCCCCTTGCCAGTGCCGTCACCGGACTGGCCGCGGGCGCGGTCATGACGCTGCTGTGGCCGGCCCCCCTGGGTGCCGCGCTCGGTCTCGTGCTGGCCGGAGCCGGCGTGATGGGCACGATCTGGCAGGCCGAGCGGCGGTCGCTCGCGCAGCGGGAGCAGGTCCTGGCTGCTGTCGGCGAGGTGAAGGTCCGCCTCGCCACCAATGCGATCCGGCTTGACGCCCTGTCGAAGCGTGTCGAGCAGATGCCGATGCGCGATGCCGATGCTGCGCCCGCCCGGGCCGCGATCAACGAATTGACCGCGGAGGTCGGTCTGCTCGGCGATCTCATCCACCAGGTCGCGACCACGCTCGCCGATCACGACACGACCCTGGCGACGTTGCAGTCGCGCGCATTGCCAGCGGCCGCGCCGGAGAATCACCCCTTCGCTGCGCCGCCGGTGGTCGTCGATCCGGAAGCCGCGCGTCAGGAGCGGCTGCGGGTGCTCGCCGCCGAACGCGCCGAAGCGGCAAGACAGGCCGAGGAGCACGCTGCCGCCGAACAGGCCTCCGTCATCAGCACGGCGCTCTCGGAGGGACGGGTCGAGGTTCACCTGCAGCCGATCGTGCAGCTGCCGCAGCGCCGCACCCGCGGCTACGAGGCGCTGGTGCGCCTGCGGCTCGACGAGAACACGCTGCTGCTGCCGCATGAATTCATTCCGGTCATCGAGGAGCGCGGCTTCGGCCCCACGCTCGATGCGCTGGTGCTGACGCGGGCGCTGGCCATCGCCCGCCATCTCGGCTCCAAGCCCGGCGAACTCTTCGTCTCCTGCAACTTCAGCACCGCGACCTGGAACTCCTCGAAGGCGTTGGCGACGCTGTCGCGCATCCTCGAGAAATACCGGGAGCACACCGGCCATCTCGTCGTCGAGATGCCGCAGAAGGTGTTCCGCGGGCTCGATCCGACCAGCCTCGGCCTGCTCGGCGCGATGTCGGCCAATGGTGTGCGCTTCGCGCTCGACGAACTGGCTGATCTGAGGGTCGATCCCGTCGCGCTCTTCGATCGCGGCATCCGCTTCGTGAAGGCGCCGGCGGCGCTGCTGATGGAGCAGGCCGACAGCCAGACGGCCGACATCGCCTCCTCCGATCTCGCCGCGCTGCTGGCGCGCGCCTCGGTGGTGCTGATCGCAGACCAGGTCGCGGACGACCCGACGGTTGCGGACATGATCGATCTCGGCGTCACCATGGGGCAGGGCCTGGTGTTCTCGCCGCCCCGGCCGGTGAAGCCGGACGTCTTCGCCGAGCCGGCGCCGGCCTCCGCCGCTCCCGAGCCGCCGCCCGTGCCCGTCGCCGAGCCGCGGACGGCGGAGGTGGTCGGCTATCCCACTCCCGCGCCGGCGCCGCCTCCGGGGGCGCCTCCGGAGCGGCAGTCCTTCCGCTCCGTCCTGCGCCGCGCGACCGCCTGATCGGGCGGCGAGTCCAGGCGCTCTCCCGATTTCGACAGACACCTATCCCGCAGCCCCGGGGGTGCGGGCCACGCTGCGATGCTGTAGAGCAGCCGCTCTGACAGGGAGTGACCCGACGTGCAGCCGACCCAGACCGCCTCGACGCTCGAACTGCCGGGCTTTTCCCGCATCGCGGATCGTTTCGATCTCTGCCTCTGCGACGTCTGGGGCGTGGTCCATAACGGTGTCGCCGCCTTTCGCGAGGCGGTGGCGGCGCTGGTCGCGATGCGCGAACGCGGGATCGTCGTGGTCCTTGTCACCAATGCCCCGCGCCCGGCCGCGGTGATCGCGCAGCAACTGGATGGCTTCGGCGTGCCCCGCTCCGCCTGGGACGCGATCGTTACCTCCGGCGATGTCTGCCGCAGCCTGATCGCGGCGCGGGCCGGCCGTCCCATGTTCAGGCTCGGGCCGGAACGCGACCGGCCGCTGGTCGCGGGGCTCGACGCGCCCGAGGTCGCGCCCGAAAACGCGGACTACGTCCTCTGCACCGGGCTCCTCGACGACGAGACGGATACGGCGGCGACCTATGCCGGGCTGCTCGCCGGCTTCGCCGCACGCGGCCTCGAGATGATCTGCGCCAATCCCGACCTCGTCGTCGAGCGCGGCGGCCGGATCGTGCCCTGCGCCGGCTCGGTCGCGCTCGCCTATGAGGAAATGGGCGGGCGGGCGATCTATGCCGGCAAGCCGCATGCGCCGATCTACGCCGCCGCGCTGGCGCTCGCTGAGGCCCGCCTCGGCCGGTCGATTCCGCGAGAGCGGATCTGCGGCATCGGCGATGCGATCCGCACCGACATCGCCGGCGCCGAGGCCTTCGGCATCACCGGCATCATGGTGCTGGCCGGCATCCACGCGCAGGATCTGATGGAGGCGTCCTGGGACGAGCGCCATGGCTGGTTCGGGCGGCAGAGCCACCGCCCGGCCTATGCGCTGCCGCATCTGGTCTGGTGAGGCGCCGGCTGGCTCAGCCGGTGCAGACGGACTCGATCTTCGAGCGCAGCGTCTGCGCGTTGAACGGCTTCACGATATAATTGTTCACGCCCGCCTTTTTGGCGGCGATGACGTTCTCGGTGCGCGACTCCGCCGTCACCATGATGAAGGGGGTCGCGGCCAGCGCGTCTTCCTCGCGTACCCGCTGCAACAGCTCGAAGCCGGTCATCGGCTCCATGTTCCAGTCGGAGATCACGAGCCCGTAGCGCTTGTCCCGCATCTTGGCGATCGCGGCCTGCCCGTCGGAGGCATCGTCGACATTCTCGAAACCGAGCTGTTTCAAGAGGTTGCGGATGATCCGGACCATCGTCTGATAGTCATCGACCACCAGAATGGGCATGGACGGGTCTAGAGCCATTGCGGTGCTCCAAGCAAACGGTGACGGCGCGGATCATGCCGCGCCGGGCCGCTGCAAGCGCGGCGCCAGATAGTGGACCCAGCGTTAGCGCGGCCTTGTTTCAAAGCCGTTAATCCAATGCCGGAGTGACCCTTGGTCACCGGCGTTTGCCACCAGCCACGAAAGTCCAATGGCCGGCTTTCCGCTGCTGTGAGAGGTTGCGGTGCAGCACAGATCGGTCCGGCGGCAGGCCCGCTTCCGCGACCGGGCCGAGGCATCCGCACCGATGACGAGCGCCCTCTACACCGTCCACGCTTTCGAGGACCTGACCATCGGCATGAGCCAGAGCCTCATGCGGACAGTGATGGAGCGCGACATCTCGCTCTTCGCCGACCTCTCCGGCGATGCCAACCCGATCCATCTCTGCGACCGCTACGCCGCCAACACCAAGTTCGGCCAGCGCATCGCCCATGGCATGCTCACCGCGAGCCTGGTGTCCGCCCTGCTCGGCACAAGACTGCCGGGGCCGGGCGCGGTCTATCTGTCGCAGACGCTGACCTTCCTCGCCCCCGTCAAGATCGGCGACGTCGTCACCGCCCGCGTCGAGGTGATGGAACTGGTCCCGGAGCGTCGCCGCGCGCGGCTGTTCTGCGAATGCCTCGTCGACGGCAAGGCCGTGCTCGAGGGTGAGGCCTGGGTCGCCTTGCCGCCGGCCCGCCCGCGGGACTGAGCCGGCCCCGGCAGGACGGCTCCCCATCGGCGCAGCCGGCTTGACGCCTCGCCGCCTCTGGCCAATGACGGGCCGGACCGGCGCGTGCCGGCTGCCCGGATGGCCGACCTGATGACCGATTCCGCCCAAGCCCCGTCCAGTTTCGTGATCGACCCCGCCAAGCCCGTCCCCGCGGCCCTGCGCGGGGCCGTGCTGGCGCTCGGCAATTTCGACGGCGTCCACCGCGGTCATGCCGAGCTGGCTTGGGAGGCGGTGGAGCTGGCGCAGCAGCTGGGCAGGCGGCCGGCCGCGCTGACCTTCGAGCCCCATCCGCGCAGCGTCTTCAAGCCGGACGAGCCCGTTTTCCGCCTGACCTCGCCGAGCGTGAAGGCGGAGTTGCTGGGCGGGCTCGGTCTGCCCATGACCTTCGTCCTGCCTTTCGACCGCGCCGTGGCGGCGATCCGGGCCGAGGCTTTCATCGACGATCTCCTGCTCGGTCGGCTCGGCGCCGCCGGCCTCGTCTGCGGTTATGATTTCCATTTCGGCCAGGGACGGGCCGGCTCGCCCGCGATGCTGCAGGAGCGCTGCGAGAAGGAGGGCATCCCCGTCGTCGTCGTGCCGCCCTTCGCCTGGGCGGGCGAGGCCGTGTCGTCGACGCTGATCCGCACCGCGCTGGAGCAGGGCGACGTCGCCCGCGCCGCGGAGCTGATCGGCCGGCCCTGGTTCGTGCGCGGCGTGGTCGCGCATGGCGACAAGCGCGGCCGCGAGCTCGGCTACCCCACCGCCAACCTGCATCTGCCCCGCGACTGCCGGCTGAAATACGGCATTTATGCCGTGCGCATGAAGATCGACGGCATCTGGCGTGACGGCGTCGCGAGCTTCGGCAGCCGCCCGACCTTCGACGACGGCGCGCCGCGGCTGGAAACCTTCGTCTTCGACTTCGCGGGCGATCTTTATGGCAAGCAGGTCGATGTCGCGCTCGTCGACTGGCTGCGCGGCGAGGCGAAGTTCGACTCGCTTCCGGCCCTGATCGCGCAGATGGACGATGACAGCGCCCGCGCCCGCGCGATCCTGAGCGCGACGCCGCCCTTCCTTCCGTAAGGGGGCTTTGCTAGAGCACCTGCGCCCCCGAACGGAGCGCCGTGATCCCGGGCGACCGCAGGGAGACCCGGGATCCATTCCTGAACCGTTCCGGAATGGATCCCGGCTCTGCGCTTCGCTCCGGCCGGGATGACCGTGGTGGTTCCTGCGACGAGATTTTTGCTCTAGAAGCCGATCATGTTCATGTTGCGCATCTCCCGCTTCATCAGGTTCCGGCGAATTACGGGCCCGGCTGCCGCCCCGCGCTAGAGGCGCGGGCGTGCGCGCAAGCCGGGTGGCCGTCGCTTTTCTATTCAGTTTCACCGCGGATAGCGCCACGCCAGAGAATGATGGCAGGCCAGCCCGCCTTGCCCGAGCCGGACCATGACCGACAAGACCACCGAACAGACCGCCGCCGTCGACTATTCCCAGACCCTCTTCCTGCCCCAGACCGAGTTTCCGATGCGGGCCGGTCTGCCGCAGCGCGAGCCGGAGCTGCTCGCCCGCTGGGCGAAGATGGACCTCTACCGCAAGCTGCGCGAGGCCGGTAAGGGGCGCGACCGCTTCGTCCTGCATGACGGCCCGCCCTACGCCAACGGCAACATCCATATCGGCCACGCGCTCAACAAGGTCCTGAAGGACCTCGTCACGCGCTCGCAGCAGATGCTGGGCTTCGACTCCAACTACGTCCCGGGCTGGGACTGCCATGGCCTGCCGATCGAGTGGAAGATCGAGGAGCAGTACCGCGCCAAGGGGCTGAACAAGGACGACGTCGATGTCGTCGAGTTCCGCAAGGAATGCCGCAGCTTCGCCGAGCATTGGGTCTCGGTCCAGCGCGAGGAGTTCAAGCGGCTCGGCGTCGAGGGCGACTGGGACGATCCCTACCTGACCATGGCCTATCCCGCGGAAGCGCAGATCGCCCGCGAGATCATGAAATTCGCCGAGACCGGCCAGCTCTATCGCGGCTCCAAGCCGGTGATGTGGTCGGTCGTCGAGAAGACCGCGCTCGCCGAGGCCGAGGTCGAGTACGAGGAGCATGTCAGCGACACGGTGTTCGTGGCGTTTCCGGTTGTTAGCCTTCCTTCGTATGAGGACAAAATCGGAATTCTATATGCTGAAAACGATACTGATGTGTCTGCGGGCAAAGCACTCCATGCAGAATTTTCGAATTTGACACTAGCTTCTTCGATCGTCATCTGGACCACTACACCGTGGACCATGCCGGGCAACCGCGCGATCTCGTATAGTCACAAGATCACCTACGGCCTGTACCGGGTCACAGCCGCTGCGGAGAACAACTGGGCAAAGGTTGGCGCGACCTACATTCTCGCCAAGAACCTCGCCGAAGGCGTCTTCAAGGCCGCGAAGGTCGAAGCCTTCGAACTCGTCATGGACGTCCCAGCCGACCAACTCGCCGGCCTCACCGCAGCCCACCCCCTCCGCGGCCACGGCTACGACTTCGACGTGCCCCTGCTCGATGGCGACCATGTCACCGACGATGCCGGCACCGGCTTCGTCCACACGGCGCCCGGCCATGGCCGCGAGGACTTCGACGTCTGGATGAGCAATGGCCGCCAGCTGGCCGAGCGCGGCATCGAGACCCGCATCCCCTACACCGTCGATGCCGATGGCCGCTTCACCAGGGACGCGCCGGGCTTCGAGGGCGCGCAGGTTATCACCGACACCGGCGAGAAGGGCAACGCCAACGAGGTCGTCATCAAGGCGCTCGCGGCGTCTGGCAACCTCGTCGCGCGCGGCCGCCTCAAGCACCAGTATCCGCATAGCTGGCGCTCGAAGAAGCCGGTCATCTTCCGCAACACGCCGCAATGGTTCATCGCGATGGACAAGGCGATCTCCCCTTCTCCCGCTAGGGGAGAAGGGGAGGTTCCCGCATCCCTCGGCGGCAATGTCGATACGCTGCGCAATCGCGCGTTGAAGGCGATCAAGGACACCCAATGGGTGCCCGCCGCGGGTGAAAACCGCATCAACGGCATGATCGCCAACCGGCCCGACTGGGTGGTCTCGCGCCAGCGCGCCTGGGGCGTGCCGATCACCGTCTTCGTCGCGAAGGAGAGCAAGGAGATCCTGGTCGATGCCAGGGTCAACGCGGCCATCGCCGAGGCCTTCGAGCTTGAGGGCGCCGACGCCTGGTTCACCGACACCGACGGCGCCCGCTTCCTGACGCCCTTCGGCTATGACCCGGCGCAATACGAGCGCGTCACCGACGTGCTCGACGTCTGGTTCGATTCAGGCTCCACCCACGCCTTCACCCTGGAGAAGCGGGCCGATCTGCGCGCCAGGCGCCGCGGCGATGGCGGCAATGACCGGGTGATGTATCTCGAAGGCTCGGACCAGCATCGCGGCTGGTTCCACTCCTCGCTGCTGGAAAGCTGCGGCACGCGCGGCCGCGCGCCCTACGACATCGTGCTGACGCACGGCTTCTGCCTCGACGAGAAGGGCGAGAAGATGTCGAAGTCCAAGGGCAACGTCACCGCGCCGCAGGACATCATCAAGGACTCGGGCGCCGACATCCTGCGCCTCTGGGTCGCGGCGGCCGACTATTCCGACGATCTGCGCATCGGAAAGGAGATCCTGAAGACCTTCGTCGAGACCTATCGCAAGCTGCGCAACACGATGCGCTGGATGCTCGGCACGCTCGCCCATTTCAGCGAGGACATCCGCGTCGCCGACATCCAGACCATGCCCGAGCTGGAGCGGCTGATGCTGCATCGGCTGGCCGAGATCGGCCCGCAGGTCGAGGAGGCCTACCGGACCTATGACTATAAGAAGGTCGTGACGCTGCTCTCGCAGTTCATGAACACCGAGCTCTCGGCCTTCTATTTCGACGTCCGCAAGGACGCGCTCTACTGCGATCCGCTGTCGAGCCATGTTCGCAAGAGCGCGCTCACCGTCGTCGACCATCTCTTCCGCTGCCTGACGACCTGGCTCGCGCCGATCCTCGTCTTCACCGCCGAGGAAGCCTGGCTGGAGCGTTATCCCGAGCAGAAGACGCTCGACGGCTCGGTCCATCTCGAGCTCTTCGCGCAGGCCCCGGCCGCCTGGCTCGATCCGGAACTGGCCGAGCGCTGGAGCAAGATCCGCAAGGTCCGCCGCGTCGTCACCGGCGCGCTCGAGCTGGAGCGCGCGGCCAAGCGTCTCGGCTCCTCGCTGGAAGCCGCCCCGCAGGTCTTCGTCTCCGATCCGGACCTGCTCGCGGCCCTGTCGGGGGCCGATCTCGCCGAGATCAGCATCACCTCCGCCATCCGCGTCGAAAGCAGGGATGGCCCCAATGAGGCGGTCCGCCTGCCCGAGGTGCCCGGCGTCGCGGTGGTCCCGCACCGCGCCGACGGCGTCAAATGCGCCCGCTCCTGGCGGTATTTCGATCCCGCGACGGCCGATCCGGCCTATCCTGCCGTCACCCCGCGTGACGCCAAGGCGCTGCGCGAACTGGGCCGGGGCGCCGCGTGAGCCCTGTTCGCCGCCTCGGTCTCGCCATTGTCCTGGTCGTCTTCGTCGTCGACCAGGCGCTGAAGCTCTGGCTGCTCTTCGGCCTGCGGCTGGCCGAGACAGGGCCTTTCGCGGTCACGCCCTTCATGGACATCGTGCTCGCCTGGAACCGCGGCATTTCCTACGGGCTGTTTCAACAGCACAGCGACATCGGCCGCTGGGGGCTTGTCGTCATCTCGATCGCGGCCGCGATCTGGCTCGGCCGCTGGATGTGGCGCGAGCCGCGGCCGCTGACGGTCGCCAGCCTCGCCCTCATCGTCGGCGGGGCGCTCGGCAACGGGCTCGACCGCGCGGTCTATGGGGCGGTCGTGGACTTCGTCCATCTGCACTGGGGCAGCTTCAGCTGGTACATCTTCAACGTCGCCGATGCCGCCATCGTTGTCGGGGTGGTCGGGCTGCTGTATGAGTCCTTCCGGCCGGCGGCCGAAAATGCGGCCTGAACCCGGCCCCGCCATCGTTTTGCCGTTCGTCTGCGGTTTGAGACGGGGAAGCAATATCCCCGAGGGAGGTTTGACATGGCGCATCGCATCCGCGTGACACATCTGCTGCTGGCCGGAGGCCTCGTCCTGGCGGCCCAGCCGGCGCTGGCCCAGGAAGGCATGCTCTTCAAGAACCTCATGGAAGGTGTCATCGGCGGCCGCCCGGGCGAGGACATCGAGTACCGCCAGCGCCCGCCGCTGGTCGTGCCCCCGAATTCGACCCTGCCGCGCCCGCAGGCGCCGGCGAGCACCCGCAATGCCGCCTGGCCCAACGATCCCGACGTCGCCGCCCGCCGCGCCGCGGCGGAAGGCGCTCGCTCTCCATTCCGTTCGGATCCCAACTTGGGCAGCAGCCCCGGACTGAGCCAGGCCGAGTTGCGTCGGGGACGGACCTCGCGCGACACGGGGCGTCCGGCAGTGGCCGAGGAGCAGAGCAATTTCAACAACCAGATCGCTCCGATCCTGGTCGGACGCGAACTCGCCGGCCGCCGGAACCAGGCCGCGCTCGACCAGCTCACCTATGGCTCCGAGCCGCCGCGCCGGACGCTCGCCGATCCGCCGGTCGGTTATCGCCGCCCCGCCGGTTCGGCGCCGATCGGCCCCGGCCAGGGCGGCCCGGTCGAGGATCGGCAGGCGGTCGGCCAGCGCGAATTCCTCACCGGCCAGATCCCGTTGCAGTGAGGCGCGATGCCGAAGCCGTGAGCGCGCGTCGCTGCGGCTTTGGGACTGCGCCTGCGCACTGGCGTTCCGCGCCTTCAGCGCCTAAGTGCCGGAAGAGGCGGTGCGCCGGTGGACGGCCGCGCCGCCGCGTTGACCGCTGCACGCGGCGCCGATGCGCGCCGCATCATGGAGATGGCCCGGGTGAACATGCATGCGCAGCCGCTGAAGGCCGCCCAGCCGGTGGAATCCTTCCGCCTGGCCAATGGTCTCGACGTCGTGGTGGTGCCGGATCGGCGCGCCCCCGTCGTCACCCATATGGTCTGGTACCGCAACGGTTCGGCCGACGATCCGGCCGGCAAGTCCGGCATCGCCCATTTCCTCGAGCATCTGATGTTCAAGGGCACGGCGAAATGGCCGGCGGGCGAGTTCTCCAAGATCGTCGCCGGGCTCGGGGGCCAGGAGAACGCCTTCACCTCCTTCGACTACACCGCCTATTTCCAGCGCGTGCCGAAAGAGCATCTGCGCGCGATGATGGATTATGAGGCCGACCGGATGACCGGTCTGGCTTTCGACGAAAGCGTCGTCGGGCCCGAGCGCGACGTCGTGCTGGAAGAGCGCAAGATGCGCGTCGATGCCGACCCCGCTGCCCAACTCGGCGAGGAGTTCTCGGCCGCGCTCTTCGTGCATCATCCCTACGGCACCCCGATCATCGGCTGGGAGCACGAGATCGAGGGCCTGAACCGGGACGATGCCTTCGCCTATTACCAGCGCTTCTACACGCCGGAGAACGCGATCCTCGTCGTCGCCGGCGACACCGACGTCGCCACCGTCCGCCGCCTCGCGGAAGAGACCTATGGCGCCATTCCCGCCCGCGGCGAGGCCCCGGTCCGCAAGCGCCCGGCGGAGCCCGATCCGCGTGCGGCGCGACGCGTCTCGCTGAGCGACCCGCGTGTGCGCCAGCCCTCGCTGCGGCGCGGCTGGCTGACGCCGACCTATCTCAGCGGCGATGCCGGCGAGGTCTTCGCGCTCGAGCTCCTGGCCGAGATCCTCGGCGGCGGCACCACCTCGCGGCTCTATCGCCGCCTCTGCGTCGAGGCCGATCTGGCCTCCGGCGCCAGCGCCTATTTCATGGGTTCGATGGTCGACCGCGCCGCCTTCCAGCTCTCGGTCAGCCCGCGCCCCGGCGTCGAGATGGCGGCGCTGGAAGCTGGACTGGATGCGGCGCTCGCCGTGTTCCTGAGCGAGGGGCCGAGCGAGCTCGAACTCGCCCGCGCCCGCACCCGCCTCGTCGCCGAGACCATCTTCGCCCGCGACAGCCAGTCCTCGCTCGCCCGCATCTTCGGGGCGTCGTTGGCCGTTGGCGAGACGGTGGAGGACGTGCTGGCCTGGCCGGCGCGCATCGAGGCCGTCTCGCGCGAGGCCGTTCTGGAGGCAGCGCGGCGCTATCTGCGGCCCGACCGTGGCGTCACCGGCCTGCTCCTGCCCTCCGCCTGATCCGGCCTCCTTCCGCACGGGGCCGCTGCCCGGCCCGAGCCAGGACATGACATGAACGCTCCGATTCCCGCCGCCATCACCAGCCTCGCCGGCCCCTCGGTCCCGGTCCAGAAGGTCCGCTCGCCTGCCGGCGTCGCGGCCTGGCTGGTCGAGGAACACAGCCTGCCGCTGATCGCGGTCGATTTCGCCTTCGACGGCGGCGCGACGCGCGATCCCGACAACGCCGCCGGCAGCGCCTATCTCGTCTCCGGCCTGCTCGACGAAGGCGCTGGCGATCTCGATGCCGAAGCCTTCCAGGGCCGGCTTGCCGACCATGCCATCAGCCTTGGCTTCGATGCGCGCCGCGACGATTTCCACGGCCATCTCCAGACGCTGTCGAGCCACCGCGACACCGCCTTCGAACTGCTGGCGCTGGCGCTGAACGCCCCGCGCTTCGATGCCGACGCCGTCGAGCGGGTCAAGGGCCAGGTCATTTCCGGGCTGCAGCGCCAGGCACAGAACCCCGAGACCCTCTGCCGCAACGCGCTCTACGCCGCCGCCTTTCCCGGCCATCCCTATGGCCGGCCCGAGAAGGGCGATGTCGACAGCGTCTCGCGGCTGGAGGCCGAGGCGCTGAAGCGGCTTTCGCGCGATCTGCTCGCTCGCGCCGGGCTGAAGGTCGTCGTCGTCGGCGACATCACCGCCGACGAACTCGCCCGCCGGCTCGATCAGGTCTTCGGCGCGCTGCCGGAAGGCCTGCCGCGCGCGCAGCCGGGCGAGGCCCTGCCGATCCAGGGCCTCGGCCAGACCCACACCATCGATCTCGACGTGCCGCAGACCGTGCTGCGCTTCGTCGGCCCCGGCCTGATGCGGCACGACCCCGATTTCATCGCCGGCAGCGTGCTCAACCACATCCTCGGCGGCTCGGCCTTCACCTCGCGGCTCTTCATGGAGGTTCGCGAGAAGCGCGGCCTCGCCTATGGCGTCTCCTCCAGCCTGATGCCGCTGCGCCAGGGCGCCATGCTGGTCGGTGGCACGGCCACCAAGAACGAGCGCGCCGCGGAATCGATGAGCGTGATCCGCGAGGAGATGGCGAAGCTGGCCAATGAAGGTCCGAGCGAGCATGAGGTCGAGGAGGCCAAGCGCTACATCATCGGCTCCTATCCGCTGCGCTTCGACACCTCGCCGAAGATCGCCTCGGAGCTGCTCGGCCTGGCCGTCAACGGCTTCGAGCCGGAGTTCCTCGCCGAGCGCAACCGGCTCTTTGCCGCGGTGACGCTGGCCGACGTCAAGCGCGTCGCGGAACGCCTCTTCGGCGACCCGCGCCTGCTGGTCCAGGCGGTAGGCCGGCCGGTCGATCTGGTGTGATCTAACGGTCTGTCACATCTGCCGCGATCCCGGCAGGCAGCCGATTGCTCCTTGTCCGCTGGAGCCGCGAGCCGGCTTTCGGCCGGCCTTGCCCGCGGTTCAGCTCATGAAGTTCTCCCAGATGAAGTCGCCGATCCTTGCGCCGGCATAGGCATCGATCGTGTCGCTCCACTCGACGAAGACGTTGAGCGGCGTTTGCCGCATGCGACCGACCAGTGCATTCAGCTTGCTCACATCCAGTTCCCCCTTCTTGTGCGAGATGAAGATCGTCTCGCCGACGGTCACGAGGGAATCGACCGCATTCTTGCCGGCCCCAATCGGGTTCACCGCGTTGAGATAGCGGAACAGGATGACCACGACCGGGCTTCCCCTCAGGCCCGGTGCATAATCGAAAGCAAGGCCCTGAATGGTATCGACGACGGCGGTCCAGGGCAGCAGCATGCCCATCACTGTGCCATAGACTTCAGCCAGAGCCGGGCCATAGCGCCCATTTCGGGCATGGTTTGCGACTTCGACCGCGCAGGCCGCAACGCCGAGAACGTTCAGGGTCGTGCCCGCTGTGCCCAGCCTCTTGATCGCGACCGCAAACGCCGGATTGTCCTTTGTAGCCTTCAACAGTTTCGCAAGAAGATGGACATTGGCGAGCCCTGACGTTGTATATTCCTTGAACACGCGAAAGATAAGTTGAGCATCGGCACCTGCGGCACTCAAGGTCTTGATCGCGTAACCGAACTCGATAGCCCACTGCACTGAACCCATACCGTTCATGACGTTCTTGACGAACTTGAAATCATCGCCAAGAAGGTAGTTCTCGATGAGATCGGACGCGACAGGCGAACCGGCGTTCGCGGCGGACTGGCGCAGTGTGTCGATCACCAGCCTCTCATGGCTGGACGCTCCCTGGGGATAGCTGGCGCCCCTGGCTCCGGGCATTCCTGGTGTCGGTGTGGCCCCCGGTTTTTTGGCAGCACCCGACCATTTGACCATGGAGGCAACGTCGTTCAGCGCCTTGAGGGTGGCTCCACCCGCATCGACCTTTGCATCCGGCCGAGCGATGCCCATCGCATTCTGCTGGAAGTCGAGGATCATCTTCTCGGTTTTCGGACCGCTGCGACCATCGACCACCAGCGGAGCGCGTGGTGGCATCATGAGCACGTTCAGCCGCAACTGGATCGCGCGGACGTCGTTTGCGTCGTTTCTGGCCTTCCAGCCGACACTGCCGCGAAGCGTGATGACGTGAAGCCCGGCCATGTGCGTTCTCCTCGGTTGGCATTTGCCATGGCCAGACGATAGGCTCCGCGTCGGAGGTGGGCAGTTCCGCAGGGAACAGGCTGGGGTCGACTTGAGCCTTTCGGCTTGCTCCTCGCGATGAGGGCTGAGAGAGAGGCGCACACGCCGCACCCACCCGTTACCCTGCGCCTCGCGGCTTCACCCGATTCGCCGCCTCCGCACCTCGCCTCGGAACCCGCATGCCCGTCCGCCGTCTCGATCCCGTCCTGGTCGACCGCATCGCCGCCGGCGAGGTGATCGAGCGGCCGGCGGCTGCGGTGAAGGAACTGGTCGAGAACGCCATCGACGCCGGCGCGCGCGCCATCGCCGTCACCATCGCGGCCGGCGGGCGCGAACTCATTCGCGTCGTCGATGACGGAGCGGGCATGACGCCCGAGGATCTGGCGCTCGCCGTCGAGCGCCACGCCACCTCGAAACTCCCCGATGGCGACCTCTTCGCGATCCGCTCGCTCGGCTTCCGCGGCGAGGCGCTGCCCTCGATCGGCTCGGTCGCGCGGTTGTCCATCGCGACCCGCCGCCACGATGCGCCCCAGGGCGTCGGCCTCGTCGTCGAGGCCGGCGAGAAGGGGGTGGTCCGCCCCGTCGCGGCGGCACCCGGCACCCGCATCGAGGTCAGCGATCTCTTCGCCTTCACGCCGGCCCGGCTGAAATTCCTCAAGAGCGACCGGGCCGAGGCGCAGGCCGTCTCGGAGATGCTGCGCCGCCTCGCCATCGCCCATCCGGAGATCCGGTTCTCGCTGGAGGGCGAACAGGTCTCGCCCTTCGACTGGCCGGCGGAGGCGCTCGGCGACGACGGCCGCCTGCGCCGGCTCGGCCGGGCGCTCGGCCGCGACTTCCCCGAAAACGCCCTGCGGCTCGATGCGGCGCGCGAGGGCGTCCATGTCACCGGCTTCGCCGGGCTGCCGACCTTCCACCGCGGCACCTCGGCCGGCGTGCATCTGGCCGTCAACGGCCGTCCGGTGCGCGACAAGCTGCTGCTCTCCGCGGTGCGCGGCGCCTATGCCGATGTCGTGCCCTCCGACCGCCACCCTGTGCTCTTCCTCAACGTCGCCTGCGATCCGCGCCTCGTCGACGTCAACGTCCACCCGGCCAAGAGCGAGGTCCGCTTCCGCGATCCCACCCTGGTCCGCGGCCTCGTCGTTTCCGGGCTGAAAGCGGCGCTGGCGCAGGCCGGCCATCGCGCCACCACGACCGGCGGGGCGCGCACGCTGGAGGCCTTCCGCGCGGTCTTCGCCGGCACCGGCAGCAGCACCTCGCCTTTGCGCCCGATCCTGCCCGAGACCCCGACCTGGGGTGCCCCCCCCGGCTTCGACGCTCGCCCGCAGCAGGGCTTTGCGGGGTTCGCCGTCGCCTCGGCCGATGCCCGCGCCCATCTCGCCGAGCCCTCGCCCGACGCGCTCGACCGGCCGCTCGGCGCGGCCCGGGCCCAGCTCCACGAGACCTATATCGTCGCCCAGACGCGAGAAGGCGTGGTTATCGTCGACCAGCACGCCGCCCATGAGCGTCTCGTCTATGAGCGCCTCAAGGTCGAGCGCGCCCGCAGCGGGATCGCGACGCAGCCTCTGCTCCTGCCCGAGGTCGTCGAACTCGACCCCGTCGACGCCGACCGGCTGAACGCGGCTTCGGACGATCTCGCGACGCTCGGCTTGCGGCTGGAGCCCTTCGGGCCGGGCGCGGTGCTGGTCCGCGAGGCGCCCCAGCAGCTCGCCGGCGGCAATCTCCAGAAGCTCGTCCGCGACGTCGCCGACGCGCTGGCCGAGCATGGAACCGCCGGCTCGCTGGAACGCCGGCTCGACCATGTCCTGGCGACGATGGCCTGCCACAACTCGGTCCGCGCCGGCCGCCGCCTGCGCCCCGAGGAGATGGACGCGCTGCTGCGCGAAATGGAGATCACGCCCAATTCAGGCCAGTGCAACCACGGCCGCCCGACCTATGTCGAACTCAAGCTCGCCGATATCGAGCGGCTGTTCGGGCGGCGGTGAGGGGGTTCAGCTCGGGCGATAAAAACCACTGTCGATGTTATCCAGCGAAATTCCTGCGTCGCCAGCCTGAGGATACCATTTTGAATCGACAATGGCCTGCATCTCACGGCGTGCTGCGGGATAATCGACAGCGAGATTGGCGCGAGCCGCGGACAGCCGGACCTGCATGTTGGGGTGACCGAATAGCCTCATTAGAAGGCGCCGTTGATCGCCCGGGCGGGATTTCAGCTCCATTTCGAGAGCGTGAACTCGCCAGACGAGCCGGTTGACGCGGGCAAGTTCATCCCGCTCCATCGCATCATACTGTTCGATGCAGAGCTGCTCGAAGCGACGGATAACCTCGCCGCTCGACAGAGTTCTCAAATCTTCTGGGCGCTTCATTTGAGAACTCCAAATCGGCGCATGGCCATCTGCCCGACGCGAACGTGCTCGGACCAGTCGCGGCCACGAAGATAGACACGCGGTGATTGCATGCCAAAATCGGGGTTTGGCTTGTTGTACCATCCTGTGATCTGATGGTGCTTGTAAGTCGGCACGCTGACGACATTATCGACACTGTCGAGCATCGAGCGCGAAAATCCCTCACGCCCTCCCGCACCCCGCTCGACGATGTGGTGGTCCTCGTAACCCGGCCGCCGCTGCCCCGCCTGCTGCTGGAGTTCGGTGAGCGATTGGGGCGGGTCCTGATAGGACCGGATCGACGGCCATTCGGAGTACAGCCAGTGGCCAGCCTCGAGGACGGTGATGACCGCGCCGATCGGGCCAGCCCGCCGCAGCGCCACGAGGGCAATCTGCTTGGCCAGGGCCTTGGCGGCCTGGGTCTTCGAGACCTTGTCCTTGGCCGGCTCTTTCGGAGGGTCGGGCGGGTCGAGCGACGGCCCGCCATTGTCGCCGATGCCCGGCTGCCGGCCCTGCGCATAGCCCTCGACATATCGCCACTGGCCGCTTTCGCGGCCATTGCCGGCGGGAATGCGCGGCTGATCCTCGCGGAAGCCGGCTTTCTCGACGAGCGCCTGCAGCCGCGCCAGGGCCCGCATCATGCGGTCGCCGGCGATCTGGCTCGCAAGCCGCCTGCGCTGCAGCGCGGCGCTTCGGGAACGCCAGTGATCTGGATAGGGAAGGGGCATCCGTGCGTCTGACCTCCGCGACGGATGCGAAGATCAGGCACGCGGAGCCTACCGGGGATAAGATGGGCCGCTTATCCCCGCGGCAGACGGCGGTTCCGTGGCTCAGCCGGCTTCGGTGACGCCTCCCGCCTTCGCCCGTCCCGGGATCAGGATCGAGCCCGACGCCGCGATCACCAGCGCGAGGCCGAGCCAGTCGCTCGGCGTCGGGCGCTCGCCGAGCAGCAGCACTGAGCCGAGCACGCCGACCGCCGGCACCATCAGCGTGCCCAGGCTGGCGATGCCGGCCGGCAGCCTTGCGATCACCGTGAACCAGAGCACATAGGCCAGCGCCTGCGCGCCGAGGATGTGGAAGGCGAGCGCCGCGACCGTCCGCGCCTCCAGCATCTTGGGCACCGGCACGCCCTCGAAGACGAGCATGCCGAGCCCGCCGGCCGCCCCGCCGATGAGGAGCTGCCAGGCGGCGATGGTCAGCGCCGGTGCGCTCACCGGCCAGCGCTTGCTGACGATGGTGCCCAGCGCCCAGCTCACGCTCGCGACCAGCGCCAGCAGCAGGCCGAAGGAGAGGCCGCCGCTGGCGATCAGCGGCAGGCCGAGGCAGGCCAGCCCGGCGATGCCGAGCCCGAGCCCGACCAGCCGCCGCCGGTCGATCGGCTCGGCCAGGATGAACCGGGCGAGCAGCGTCGCCCAGATCGGCATGGTGAAGGTCAGGATCGCAGCGCGCGAGGTCGGCGCGGCGAGCTGCGCGAAGGCGAGCAGGATGTTGAAGGCCGCGATCGACAACAGCCCGGCCACCGCCAGCCGCAGCCATTGCGCCCGCGGCACCGCCAGCTTCACGCCGCGCCCCAGCGCCACCGCGACGAGGAACAACCCGGCGAAGGTCATGCCGCTCGTCCGCAGCGTCCAGGGCGCGATCTCGGTGAGCGCGATCCGCACCGCCGGCCAGTTGAAGCCCCAGAGCAGACCGAGCAGCGGGACGAGCAGCAGCGAACGACCGGGCGGTTGCGACATCGTGCGACTATGCGCGGGCCGGCGCGCGCGGCGTCATGCGATTTCGGCTGCGGCCCGATGCGCGATCGGCATCGGACGCCCACTCCATACCAGCCATCAGTCGGCTGCGCCGCGTGGCGGAGGAGGGACCTCGAAATCCTCGTTGCGGTCGTCGTCCAGATCCGGGTCGCGCTGACGTGCGTGGCGGATGGCGACGATCATGATCGTCTCGCCCGGAAAGTAATCGAGGATGTAATCGCCGACGATCAGCCGCCGGATACCGGGGATCGGCAGCGCGTCATGACTGAAGCCGAGCTGGTCGAACCGGCCGAGAGACCGGCGGGCTTCGCGCAGCCGCTCCAGAAAGCGCTCGGCGGCCCGCGGGCCGTGCTGGCGGAGATAGCTGGCTTCTGACAGGAGGAAGGCTCTGGCGGCGGGCGCCAGCAGCACCCGTTTCACGCCGCTTGGCCCGAGCGGATGATGCGTTCGATCTCGCCGATCACGTCGTCGAGGTCATGGCCTTCGCCGGCCGCCAGGGCGCCGCGCCTTTCGATGGCCGCGAGGATTTCGGCGCCCTCCGTTGCGAGGTAACGCTTCAGGGCCCGCACGATGACCCAGCTGCGCGTGCGCTCGGATGCGGCGGCGATCGTCTCGATCTCGCTCAGGATGCTGCTGGGCAGACGCAGCGAAATCGGCTCGGACAGGTCGGGACTGCTCATGATCGGCTCCTCGCTGTATGACAGCGTATCACAGAGGCGCGAGCCACCCAACGGGCCGCGTCGTGCTCAAGCCGCCTGCAGGATCAGAACCTGCGTCTCGCCATAGTCGCGCCGCTCCAGCAGCGCGAACCCGTCGGGCAGGGCGATGTCGACATCGCTAGCCTCCTCAAGGATCACCAGCGCGCCGGGTGCCAGCCAGCCGCCATCGCGCGCCGAGGCAAGCGCCTTTTCGCCGAGGCCTTTGCGATAGGGCGGATCGCAGAACACGACCGCGAAGGGGTCCATCGCGCTGATCGGACCGAGCTTGCTCGCATCGCGCCGGAAGACGCGGCTGTGGCCGGCGAGCCCGAGCGCCATCTGGTTCTCGCGGATCAGTCCACGCGCCTCGGTGCCGTCATCGACCAGCAGCGCGAAGACGGCCCCCCGCGACAGCGCCTCGAAGCCGAGCGCCCCGGTCCCGGCGAAGAGGTCGAGCACACGGGCGCCGTCGAGCGGGTCGTCATAGGCATGGGCGAGCACATTGAAGAGGGATTCGCGCAGTCGGTCCGAGGTCGGGCGGATGGTCCCGATCCCCGGCTTGGGGCCGGCCAGCGCCCGCCCGCGCAAACGTCCGCCGACGATCCGCATCGGCTAGCCGTCAATCCCGCTTGCCGCCGGAGCGCGGTCCCTTGGCCCCGCCGCTGGGGCGGCCGCCGCCCGGACGTCCGCCACCGCCCGGCTTGCCGCCGAAGGGCCGGCCGCCGCCCGGCTTGCCACCAGAGGGTTTGCCGCCGAACGATTTGCCGCCGCCGGGCTTGGCGCCGAAGGACTTGCCCCCGCTGCGCTCGCCGCTGCGATCTGCGGGCCGCTCGCTGGAGCGGGCCGCATAGCTGCGCTTGGCGCCGCCCGGAGCATTGTCGAACCGGCGCGGAGGCCGCTCGCCGCCCTCACGCGGCGCGCGCTCGGGCCGCTCGCCATAAGGCCTGTCGCCGCCGGCGCTCTCGGGCCTCGGCGCCCGCGCGGGACGCTCCGTGCGCGGCCCGGCATCCTGCCACGGCCGCTCCTGCGTGCGGTCGCGCTCGCCGCCTTCGCTGCGGGGACGACGGGCGGGGCGGTCACCGCCGCTCGCGCGCTCCGGCACACGGGGGCTGCGCGCCTCGGCAGCCGCCGCGCCGCGCTCGCTGCGCGGCAGCCGGTCGGGCCTGCGCTTGGGGTTCATGCCGTCTCGAGCCGGTCTTTCCGCGCGCGCCGGCCGTTCCGCACGCGCCTCGCGGGGCGGGGCGCCGACACGCTCGACCAGCACACGCCGGCCCTTGGGATCGGCGATCGCCTTGTCGCGGCGGCGCACCACCTCGCCGCTGGCCTCGCGCGTCTGGCGCTCGGACTTGGGATCGGCGCCGCGGCGCGGCGGAGCCTTGCGCTCGCGCTGCGGCTCGGCTTCGGCATCGCGCCAGACGGTCCGTTTCCACGGCTTGTCGCTGCGATCGTCGAGCGAGGGCGTGCGCACGGCGTCGCTCTGCCAGCGCTCGGGCTTGCCGTCGCGGTCGCCACTCTCGCGCCGGCGCGGGCGGTCCTCACCGCTGGGCGCCGCCTTGCTGGGTTGGGGCCGTGGCGGGGCGGCCGGCAGCTCGTCGCGGCGCGGCGCCTCGAAATCGACGCCGG
>CALRYW010000022.1:0-55134 GCA_943372485.1 Allobosea thiooxidans | reverse complement strand
GGTCGTGAGGTAGCCGCTGCGGCCCATCTTCGCGACGAGTCGACCGCGGATCGCCGGGGCGGCCGGCAAGAGATGGAACAGCAGGAAGGCCGAGAGCGCGGTCAGAAACGAAGGCATGGCAACCCGCCCCTTGTGGCGTCGGCCACGCGCTGCCGGCGACCTGGACGGGCTCACCCTAGGCGATCCGGACGACAGGTCCTTGTCCCGGCGCAAAGACGCGCCTCGCCCAAGGCCTTAGTTGGAAGCGAGGAGGCTTTCTCCCCATGGCGACCATCCAGCCCCACTGTCCGGTCGACGACGTCATGCGGACGTGGCCCGAGACGATCCGCATCTTCCTCGAGCACGGCTTTCTCTGCGTGGGATGTCCGGTCGGCGCTTTCCATTCGGTCGAGGACGCCTGCCGGGAGCACAGCCACGACCTGGCGTCGTTCATGACATGCCTCGAAAAGGCGGCGGTCGGACAAGCGGATGCCGATCGAGAGATGAGATGAGCGACTACGCCTTGGGGGTTTCGGCAATGGCGAAGAGCCCGTGCGGATCGCGCACCACGATGCGCTGGCGTCCACCTTCGACAAGACCCCGGGCTTCCCAGGCGCTCAGGATCCTGCTGACCGTGTGCAACGTCGTGCCGGTCATCTGTGCGACGTCCTCTCGCGTGATCGGGAATGCCACTTCGATGCCGTCATCGACCTTTCGGCCCGCCTGCTTGAGAAGCCGCAAGAGGGCGTGCGCCACGCGGCGTTCGACCTCTTCGGTGGCCAACTCGACCACCCGGACATGGGCCTCGTCCAATCGCGTGCCAACTATGTGCAACGCGCTCTCCGCCAGGGCAGGGTAGCGGGCGACGAGGGTCGGCCAGGCCGAGGACGGCCAGACGAGCGCGAGGCTGTCCATTATCGCTTGGGCCGTGGCCGGATAGCTCCGACGTCCCATCTGGACGGCGATGCCGAACATCTCCCCTGGCACGACATAGCGGATAACGACCTGCTGGCCGGCAGGGGTGAGCTTCACGACCTGGAGATGGCCGTGCAACAGCACGAAGAAGCTGTCCGCCGCTCCCCCCTGCTCGAACACCGTGCTGCCTTTTGGATACCGCAGCGACCTCGCATGCGCGAGCACGAGGTCGATCTCCTCGCCCGTCAGCGCCGCGAAGGCGGGGACCGCGTCGAGGATGGACCGATCAAGCGCGTTCATGGATGCCTTTCGCCGGCAGGCCGCTTAAAGGCCTCGCCGTTACGCGGTGCTAACGCAATCCCGCCGAACCCGCCATCGGGAAGCCGTGCGCTCCCTGTTTGCGATCCGACAAACAGCCCCCTCCCAGAGGGAGCTATGACGAGTCTGCGACCCCGAGGGCCGCGACAGGGAGGCTCGCGTGATCCGGTTCGATATCGCCGCAGGCTGCCGCCGTTTCGTGGACAATCTCTCGGGGGAATTGGGTCAAGCAGCCGCTGGCGAGGCGCGCAGCACCCGTGTCGGAGGCGGACGAGCGGATCGACGCCCTGTTGAGGATTTCCCATGGCTCCGATAGCCCGGCTGCGCGACGCGAGCGGACACCCCTTCTGGTCTTATGGCTTTCGCCCATTCTTCCTGCTCGGCTCGCTGTTTGCGACCGCAGCCATGCTCGTCTGGCTCCCTGCATATTATGGCGAGATCACGATCCCGACGGCGATGGCGCCGCGGGACTGGCATGCCCATGAGATGATCTTCGGCTTCCTGCCGGCTGTGGTGACCGGGTTCCTACTGACCGCCATCCCCAACTGGACCGGCCGATTGCCGCTGCAGGGGAGGCCCCTCATCGGCCTCGTGCTCGTCTGGCTCGCCGGGCGTTTGGCGATCTCAACTTCGGCGGCGACCTCCCTGACATTTGCGGCGGTCGTCGACCTCGCCTTCCTGGCGCTGGTCGCTGCCGTGACAATCCGTGAGGTGGTCGCCGGCAAGAACTGGCGCAATCTGAGGATCATCGCCGTCGCCGGGCTGCTGCTGGCGGGGAATGTCGTCTTTCACGCTGAGGTTCTTCACAGCGGCGCCGCGGACATCGGGAGCCGCCTCGGAATCGCCGCCACGATCTTCCTGATCGCCCTCGTCGGCGGGCGCGTGGTCCCGAGCTTCACACGTAACTGGCTGGCCCGGGAGAATCCGGGGCGCCTGCCCTCGCCTTTCGACAGGTTTGACATCGCGACCCTCGTCGTCAGCGCATGCGCCCTGCTGCTGTGGACGGCCATCCCGGAAGGTGCCGCCACGGGCCTGCTCCTGACCCTGGCCGGAGGCCTTCAGACAGTCCGGCTGCTCCGCTGGGCAGGTTACAGGACATGGCGTGACCGTCTCGTGCTGGTTCTGCACATCGCCTACGCTTTCATCCCACTGGGCTTCTTCCTCGCGGCCGCCGCCGCTTTCGGCTGGCTCGCGGCTTCGACCGGCAACCACGCCTGGGCCGCCGGCGCGGCTGGTCTCATGGTCCTCGCCATCATGTCGCGTGCGAGCCTCGGGCATACGGGTCGGCCCCTGGTCGCTTCGCGTTGGGTCCAGTCCGTCTACGGGATGCTGATCGGAGCTGCGATCCTGCGCATATGCGCAGCTCTCGACCCCAGCCTCACGGCTCTTCTTCCGCTGGCGTGGCTCGGCTGGATTGGGGCCTTCGCCCTGTTCGCAGCCTCGTATTGGCGCGTCCTGACTGGACCTCGGCAGCAGGCGTAGACGAGTGTCCCAACCTCAGACGCGCGAGTTGGCCCCATGCCAGTGTCAACGGTGCATTCAGCCAGCACGGCCAGCAAAATCGCACCTCGACTTCACGGGATAGGGCGGCAAAGCAGTTCATGGTCTGCGAAATTGACCTTGAACAACGGCAGCTCCACGAGTCGCAGCTCAGATCTCAACGGATTTGGAAATGACCGCTTTGGACGCACCGAAGTGACCGACAGGGCGCTGGGCCAGTGGCCTAACGATGTGTCATTCCAGACGACGCGCGGCCGCGAGGATAACGGCCAGCGCATCAATGGTGCCGTCTGCCTCGCCCTTCTCGAAATCGCCCTCCTGGCCCATCTGGTTGGTGACGTGGGCGAAGCAGACGACGCGCTTGCCGCACGCCTGCGCGAAGGCATAGAGCGCGGCGGCTTCCATCTCGACGGCGAGCAGGCCGCGTGCGGTCATGGCGGCAATGGCGCGCTCCGTCTCCCGGAAAGGCGCGTCGGTCGTCCAAGTCGCGCCGCGCAGCACCGGCTCGCGCAATTCATCGAAGGCGCCCTCCAGCGCCGCTATTACACCGGTGTCGGCCTGGGCGAAGTCCGATGGCGAAAGGTAGTGGTAGCTCGTGCCCTCGTCGCGCAGGGCCTGTTCGATCAGGATGAAATAAGGAGGCTGCCGCACCGGCTGCAGTTGCCCGGACGAGGTCATGCTGATCAGGAGCCTGCAGCCGGCGGCGAAGAGCTGTTCCGCCACCAGCACGGCATAGGAGGCGCCAACGACGCAGCCGACGATTCCAAAATCGACGTCGCCTTCGACGAAGCGATCGAGCTCGCTGTGATAGCAGGCCCAGTCTCGATCAGCCGTTGCGCGTCCGTCCCGGCGCAAGCGTCGGACGAGATCGCCGTCGGGGTCGAGCACGCAGATCGCCGGAACGTCGCTCGCGGCCAGCCCTTTCTGGCGACGCGCTTCGCGCAGCAGGTTTCCCGGCTGGAAGGCGGATTCTTCGGCGTAGTGCTTGTTGGCCAGAATGGGCGCCGAGCGGTCGCGGGGTTCGGTCATGGTTCCGCTGCCGCCGACGTCGGCGTCTTTCTGAACAGACACCAGATGAAGTTCTGATGGTTCCCGGTTGGCGTCACATGAGTCTGCACCTGCTGATCGATCAGGTGATAAGCCGGTCCAAGCTCCGCCTGAAGCATGTCCGCCGAGTAGCGCCTGACGGGGAGCCCGCTGCATCGTTCGGGGCCGCTGAGTGCGAAGGGCGCGAGGATGACGTAGCCGCCGACGCTGACGCCTCGATCAAGCGCGCGAACATAGGCCACCCGGTCGGCCTCCTCGACGAGGAAGTGGAACACGGCGCGATCATGCCAGATCGAGAAGGCGTCCTTCGGAGGCTGCCAGGCGGTGACGTCCTGCGCGATCCAACTCACAAGCGCGGCGCGCTCGCCCAGGCGTTTACGTGCGACGGCGAGGCCGGCGTCGGCGATGTCGAGCACGGTCACGGCCGAATGGCCGCGATCCAGCAACCGGTCGATCAGCAGCGAGGCGCCGCCACCGATGTCGACGATGGGGTCGCCCATGCCCAGACCGGTCTGCGCGATCATGTCGAGTGACGGCGTCGGGTCGTCTTGGAACCAACTGACCGTGTCGGCCGGCTTGGTAGTGTAGACGTCGTCCCAGTGGCTTCGTCGTGGGCTGGTCATCGCCGGCTCCCTGTCTTGCGGAGACCATAGGGTGGCCCGCCGGATTAATCGATCCGGCTGGCCGCTTCGTGAGACGCCGTCAGCCGCGCGGGCGATCCACGCACAGAGCCCGAGGGCGTTGATAGAACCGATCGGCCGCGCGGCAATGCTGGCGCTCACTATGCGCGACCACCCGATATCGCATCCATTAGGAGCGGTGCGAGCGACGTCATCACGCTCGCGATGAAACCACCTCGACGATCCGGCCATCGCGCAGATGGACCATGCGGTCGAGGCGCGAGAAGATTTTCTCGTCATGCGTCACGACGATGACCGCAGCGTTACGCTCGATCGCGACCTGCTTCATCAGATCGATGACGATGGCCGCCCTTTCTGAGTCGAGCGCTGCGGTCGGCTCATCAGCGAGGATGATGCGGGGCTCGTTGGCGAGCGCGCGTGCGATGGCCACGCGCTGGGCTTCGCCGCCCGACAGCTTGGAGGGAAGCGCATCGGCGCGGTGGTCGACCTGCAGATAGCCGAGCAGTTCCATGGCGCGCGCCTTGGCCCGCTCGGGGCTCTCGCCCATCAGGGTGCGAACGATCGCCACGTTCTCCCAGGCCGAGAGGAACGGCAGCAGGTTGTGGAACTGGAAGATGAAACCGATCGTCTCCAGCCTCAGCCGCCTGAGATCGCCGATCAGCCATTTGCCGTCGAAGATCGCGCGACCATCGAGACGGATGGCGCCGGAATCGGGCTCCGTGATGCAGCCGATGCAGTTGAGCAGCGTGCTCTTGCCGGACCCGGAGGGGCCTATCAGGCCCACCACCTCGCCGGTCCCGATCGTCAGATCGATGTCGATCAGTGCTGGCACCTTCGTCGCCCCAGTGCCGAAGGTCTTCGAGAGGCGGGCGATTTCGACGACGGGTCTCGGCGCGACGGCGGGTGTTGGCGCGGTGGTCATATTAGCCTCCGAGCGCCGAGGCTGGATCGATCTTCAGCGCCGAGCGCACCCCGAAGATGCTGGCGATGAGACAAACCATGATGATGATGCCGAGCAGGATCGCCGTGTCGGAGGTCTCCAGCACCACGCGTCGCGGAAAGTAGTCCTTGGCTAGGCGGATCAGGGTCGCGCCGATGGCGAAGCCCACCAGCCCCATCGCCAGCGCCTGCTGCAGGATCAGCGAGACGATGACGCGATCGGGCGCACCGATGAGCTTGAGCGTCGCGATCGCCTTCTTCTTGTCCATGGTCATCGTGTAGACGATCAGTCCGATCACCACCGTCGAGACGACCAGCAGGATCACTGCGAACAGGCCCAGTTGCCGCCTTGCGCGCTCGATCACCGAGCGCGTCAGAATCTCCTCCTGCTGGGCGGCCGTCATCGCGGTCAGATGTTTCCAGCGGGCGATCGAGCCGATGACGCCGTCCGACGAGGCATCGGGGCGCATGCGCACGATGATGGCGCTGACCAGGTCGCTCGAACCACCGGCCGGCGCGTCGCGGGCCGTCTCCCGCCTGACCGCCGAGGGATCGAACTGCCACTGGACGATCTGGGCGTCGCGCAGGGTCATCATCAGCACCGGATCGCCTCCCGAACTGGTGGCGTTCGCGGTCAGGCCGACGACGGTGAAATCGTCGCGGCCGATGCGGATTCGTTCGCCGAGTGCGAGGCCGGTCTTGCGATCGGCCATCACTTCGGAGCGCGACTTCAGGATGGCGCGGCCTTCCTCGATTGCGACCTCGCTGCCGGGCCGCCCGATCTGGGCGCCGACGATGAAGACGCGCAGGTTCGTGCCGCGATAGGGAAACTCGACGGTCTGGTAGACGACCGCGCCAGCCGCCGCCACGCCGGCATGGACGGCGATGGCATCGCGCGTGTCGCGCGGCAGGCGCGAACTCTCGGCGAAAGGGCCCCGCTTGCCCGCTTCGACGACCCAGGCATCGGCCCCGGCACTCCGGACCAGGCCGAGCGCCTCGGCAACCAGCCCGCGATAGATGCCGACCATGCCCATGACGACGCCCAGCAACAGGCTGAGGCCGACGCAGGTGAGGATGAACCGTCCAAGACCATGCTGGACATCGCGCCAGGCGAGGTTCATCGGGGGCTCTCGGTGGCCACCGCCCTGCGCCCGACCGTGAATCCGTCCGCCGGCACAGAGACCACCGCGCGCGCGCCGGTGGGAAGGCCCCCGGCGATCAGCACGCGGCCGTCGAGCAGCCGGTCTCCGAGAGCGACGAGACGCCGATGGAGCTTGCCATCCTCGACCGTCCAGATCATGCCCGCACGACCATCGAAGCCGCTTACGGCACGTAAGGGAACGAACAGACCCTCCGGGACGACCCGCTTGATGATCTCGATCTCGGCCTGCTCGCCGAGATAGCGGCCCTGATGTTCCGGCTCGCAGGTCAGGCAGCGCACATAGACCCGGCGCTCCTCGGTGACGCGGTCGTTCTCCTGGTCGATCCGGACGATCTGCGCCTCGACGACGGTGTTCATCTCGGAGCGCAGCCGGACCAGCGCCTTCTGCCCGATCGCGAGACCGCCGGACACGGCCTCGTCGATGAAGGCACGCACCCAGACCGAATGGGGTTCGATGATCGTGAAGACGACTTCGCCGACGCCGGCAACGGCGCCGGCCTCCTTCAGGCGCGACAGAATGCGGGCGCGATAAGGCGCGACGAGGCGGTGCTGGTCGAGCAGCACCTGTTCGATCGTCAGCGCCGCGGCGACATCGTCACGGGCCGCCTCGGCCACGCGGACCTCCGCCTTGGCGACGGCGAGATCGGCCTGGGCGAGCGTCTCGTTGGTCTGGGCTTCGTCGGCCTGCTCGCGCGAGACGCTGCCGCGATCGACGAGCGACTGGCGGCGCTGGTTCACCTGCACCCGTTGCTGGAGGTTGGCCTCCGACCGCTGCAACAGTGCCTGCGCCTTGGCGAGGGCCGCCTGTGCCTGGAGCGTCGCCACTTGCGCCTTGGCGACACGGGCGCGCTGCGAACTGTCCTCGAGGGTGGCCAGCACCGTGCCCGCAGGGACGATCTCGCCCTGGTCGGCCGAGAGCTGCACGATCCTGCCCCCGACCTGGAAGCCGATCCGGGACAGCACCTGCGCTTCGACGCTGCCCAGTCCGAAGACCCGGATTTCGAGATCGCGCTCGACCCGCGCGACGTCGACGGTGACAGGGCTCACCTTGCGGACATAGACGATGCCGGCCACCGCCATCGCGACGAGGATCAGAACGGCCGGCAGCGCGAGGCGCTTGGACATGGACAGGTCCGATCTCGGAAGGGCGCAACTTGCCGGAATGACTCTGCTGCCAGTCTGTATCACCTCGGCCGCATCTGCATTGCGTTTCGTCAATCACCGGCGAGACAATCATGCTGTGCTCAGCGAGAGCATCCGAGGCGGAGGGCGAGGCGCCGCTGCTGGCGACGGTCGGGCTCGACCAGAGGCAGCAGGACAAGATCACCTCACCTGTCAACTCCGACCGAAACGACGAGTGCAAGGAGTGCATCGCCTGCGAGGCGGAGATCGCCGAGGAAAACCCCGTCCAGCACTTCGCCTTCGCCGACCTCGAGGAAAACGAGCAGGAACTGACCACGTTCAAGACGAAAATCCCGAAGATCCAGAAGCTCGATTGATATGGCGCAGCGCGCATCGAGGCTCAGGCAGGAAATCCTCGGCGCCTACGCACATGACGTCTTCGCGGCGCAGCTTGAGGCCCGCTGACGGAAGGCGTGAGACCCTAGCAGGCGCCGGCGGTGTCGTCGGCCCGTCGCGCGCGGGCGATCTCGCGGTAGAACGCCTCCGCGCTCACGCCGATTTCGGTGGCGATCATGTGCCACTGCCCCCGGGGCGGCAGAGCGCCGTTCCAGGCGATCCAGGCCTTGAGCCGCGCCTTCACCGTCTTCAGCGAGAGGATCTCCGACAGGAGCCGTGCGCGCTGGACCTCATGCGCCAGATGGCTGGCCCAGGCGGAGGCGACGGTGGCATCCGTCTCCAGCGCCCGCAACAGGTCCGGCTTGAGCACCATCCCTGTCCTGACGGGTGTCTCGGCGCGGGCATCGCAATGATAGCGGGCGGAATAGAGCGATGCCTCGGCGAGCACCGCGCCGGGCCGCGCGCGCTGCAGGATGAGGGCGGCACCGTCGTCCTGGTGGCGGATCAGGTGAGCCGTCCCGTCGCGGATAATGTGCAGGCCAACCACGCTGTCGCCCCGGTGGAACAGGGCCGCCCCGGCCGAAAACGCGCAGTCATGCAGCGGCAACCGGGCGAGGATGGGGGTGAGTGTGGCGGACATGATCGCGATCATGTTCGATCAGGGCGCGACATGCAAAAAGGTCTCTCGCACAGGAGAAACCATCATGATCCGCGCACTCGCTCTCGTCGCCTCGCTCCTTCCAGCCGCTGCGCTGGCGCAATCTCATGCCGGTCATTCCCATGCGGGTCATACTTCGCCCCCGGCGCAGCAGATGGGTCACCAGCATGGCGCTCCAGCCGCAGCGCCGGTTCAGGCAGGACAGGGGGCATTCGCGGCCATCCAGGAGATCGTCGAAATCCTGGAAGCCGATCCGAAGACCGATTGGTCGAAGGTCAATATCGAGGCGCTGCGGCAGCATCTGGCAGATATGAGCGCCGTCACGCTGCTCTCCGACGTCAAGGCCGAGCCCATCGATGGCGGGATGATGTTCACCGTGACCGGCGCGCCACCGGTAAGGGACGCCATTCGCCGCATGGCGCTCGCCCACGCTGCCACAATGAACCACGTCGGCGGCTGGCAGCTTGCTGCGGCCCAGATCGAGGGGGGGGCGACCATGGCGGTAAAGGCCCCAGCCGCGGACCTCGCCAAGCTGAAGGGGCTGGGGTTCATCGGGGTCATGACGCGCGGCATGCACCACCAGGACCACCACCTGATGATCGCGCGCGGTGCCCATCCCCACCATTGAGCGCGTCGTGCGCTGCGCACGGCACCACCCCCGTTCCTGGCGCCTGAGCGCCCTTGGGCCAGATGGGGATGGGCGAGATGGGCGCAGGCACGATGAGCATGGAGTCCCAGGCAGGCCGGGATGAAGCCGATGATGCCCGCATCTGGGGACATCGCCTCGGCGAAGGCCTTCACGCGCGCCGACAGGAAGATAATGCACGACATAGCCCTGCCTTAAGCCGGCAAAGCCGACGTCGGCTTCCGCACCAAAATGATCACGCATCAGCAGGGGGCGATCGACATGACCAAGGTCGCACTGGCTCTCGCCAATGACGAGACGACCACGACGCTCGCCGTCGAGATCATCAAGGACCAGGAGCGCGAGATCTCCCAGAGGCGCGATTGGCTCAGCAGGAACGCGCCGAAAGAAGCCTCACGGTCCGGGCGGACTGTGGCTTCACGATGCGTCATTCCAGGCGCGGCGCGGCCGCTCGAAGTTCGGCCGCGACTGACGACCGTTCGGGGCTAACCTGACGGGCTCGCGACCTCGGGCCTGAAGACAGGCCTAGGAGTTGGTTGACGGAGTCAGCCGCGCGGCCGCGGCTTCGGCTTCAAGGGAAAGCCGGGTCACGGCGAAGACATGGGCCTGGCTTGCGGCGGTCTGCGTCCGGTCGCGGACATCAGCCAGGAACCGGCTGAAATAGATCAGCGGCTCGGCGCTGGCGTCGATATGGCGCGTGCCTTCATGGTTGGAGAGGAAGACATGGTCGGTGCCGGGGCGGCCGGCGATGTCGAGATATTTGCGCAGCTCGATGAAGCCTTTCGTGCCGAGCAGCGTCAGCCGCCCGTCGCCCCAGCTCGGCAGGCTGTCGGGGGTGAACCAGTCGACACGGATATAGCCGGTCGCCTTCTCGCTGCGCAGCAGGATCTCGCCGAAATCGGAAAAGTCGGGGACATCGGGGAGCGCATGATTGGCCGTGCTGCTGGCGACGATCTGTGCGTCAGTGGCGCCGGTGTAGAACAGGAATTGGTCGATCTGGTGCGAGGCGATGTCGATCAGGATGCCGCCATAGGCCGCGCGATCGAAGAACCAGGCCGGGCGGATCGCGCGGTTCAGCCGGTGCGGTCCCAGGCCGACGGTGTTGACGACTTCGCCGATGGCCCCCTCCGCCACCAGCTTCGCTGCAATCTCCGAGGCGCGCACGATGAAGCGCTCTGAAAAGCAGATCGAGAAGATCCGTCCGGTCCGCGCGACACATTCCATGACCGCGGCGAGCTGCTCGGGCGTGGTCAGCCCGGGCTTGTCGACCATCACGTCCTTGCCGTTGGCCATGGCGCGCAGGGCGATGCCGGCCCGGTCGCGCGGGATCGCCGCGCAGCAGATGATGTCGATCGCGGGGTCGTCGAGCAGGCGCTCGCGCTCCAGCGCGCGCAGATCGGGAAAGCGCTCCCGGAAGCCGTCGAGCACGCGCGGATCGGAGGTCTGCGGGCAGTAGCCGACGCACTGCGCCCCGGCTGCGATCAGCTCGGCGACCATGTGGTAGATGTGCCGGTGGTCGAGGCCGATGGCGGCGAAACGCAGCATGTCTCCCCCCTCAGCCCGTCTCGACCGCAACCCGGCCCGGGCTCTGGCCTGCGGCGATCAGCGCATCGATCAGGCGGTGGACCTGGAGCGCATCCTCGCCGGTGATCCGGGGCGGGCGCTTCTGCCGGATGGCCTCGACGAAATCGGCCATCACCGCCCGGTGATAATCATGCGGGAAGGCCATCGGGTCGGCGCCGGTGCCACCGGCGCTCCGGTCGGCCTCGATGGTGGTGCGTATGCCGTCATGCCAGGCGATGTCGAGCGCGGTGCCGACGAGCGAGGCCGTCGCATGGCGGCAGATCAGCTCGATGCGCTCCGGGAAGCCCGGATAGGCGGCCGTCGTCGCGTCGATGGTGCCGACTGCGCCATTGGCGAAGCGAACGGCCGCGCAGACCATGTCCTCGGTCTCCATGCGGTGGATCGGACTGGTCAGGGCGTAGCCGCCGACTTCCGCGATGGGGCCGGCGAGGCTCAGCATCAGGTCGAGCGTGTGGATGCCCTGCGAGAGCAGCACGCCGCCGCCATCGCGCGCGAAGCTGCCGCGGCCGGGCTCGTCGTAATAGGATTGCGGCCGCCAGAGCCGGATCACGGTCGAGCAGCCGACGATCTCGCCCATGCGGCCGGACGTGAGATGCTCCGCCAGCGCGATCGCCGCCGGCTTGAAGCGATGCTGCAGCACGATGCCGAGCGTCACCCCGGCGGCGCGACAGGTCGCGACCAGCTCCTGCGACCGCGCGGTGGTGATGTCGAGCGGCTTTTCCAGCAGGATGTGCTTGCCGGCCCGGGCGCAGCGCCGGGCGATGTCGAGATGCGTGTTGGCCGGCGTCAGCACCAGCACCGCCTCGATGGTCTCGTCCGCCAGCAGGGCGTCGAGATCGTCGCAGAGCGGGAAGGGGAAGCGCGCGCCGAAGGCTGCCCGCCGTTCGGCGCTGGGGCTGCAGGCGCCGACGACCTCGACCTGCTCCGCGAGGTCGACGAGGCCCCGGGCATGGGGCGTCACGGCCATGCCGAGCCCGACGATCCCGATGCGCAGTCTGGTCATGCTCTCAACTCCGCGGCTCAGGGGCCGAGCCAGCGCAGCGGCGCCAGCGTCAGCGAGGGCACATAGGTCACCAGCATCAGCACGGCCACCAGCGCCAGGATGAAGGGAAGGATCGCCCGGAAAACGTCTACCACATTGGCCCGCCCCACGCGGGCGGTGGTGAAGACCAGCACGCCGAGCGGCGGCGTCAGCGCGCCGATGACGAGGTTCATGACCAGAACGATGCCGAACTGGACGGGGTCGATGCCCGCCGCCACCACGAGCGGCACCAGGATCGGGACGAGAATGACCATCGCCGCGATCATCTCCATGAACAGCCCGACGACGAGCAGCAGCAGGTTGATCAGCAGCATCAGCACGATCGGGCTGTCGATATAGGCGCTCATCGCCGCGGCGATCTTCTGCGGCACCTGCTCGGCCGCCAGCACCCAGGCGAAGGGTGAGGCGGCGGCGATGATGACGACGATCGACACGGTGTCGAACGTCGACTCGCGCACGGCGTCGTAGAAGCCGTGGCCGGTCAGGCAGCGATAGAAGAACAGGCCGCAGAGGATGGCGTAGACCAGCGCGATGGCGCCGGCCTCGGTGGCGGTGAAGACACCGAAGCGTACGCCGCCGACGATCAGCAGCGGCAGCAGCAGGGCTGGAACGGCCGTACCGAGCGCCCGCCCGCGCGCGCCCCAGGAGGCCGGCGCGATGTCGCCGCCATAGCCCTTCACCCGCGAGACGATGTAGACGACGACGATCAGCGAAGCCGCCGCCATCAGCCCCGGGATGATGGTGGCGACGAAGAGCGCACCGACCGAAACCGAGGCCAGCGCCGCATAGATGATCAGCCCGAGACTTGGCGGGATGAGATTGGCCAGCGTCGAGGAGGCGCTGGTGAGGGCGCAGCTGAAGGCGCGGTGGTAGCCGTGCTTCTCCATCTCCGGGACCATCAGCTTGGCGATGGCGGAAGCATCGGCGGTGGAAGAGCCGGAGACGCCGGCGAGCAGCGTGTTGGTGACGACATTGGCCTGCCCGAGCCCGCCGCGGAAATGCCCGACCAGGCTCGTCGCCAGCGCCACCAGCCGCGTGGTGATGCCACCGACATTCATCACGGCGGCCGCCATGATGAAGAACGGGATCGCCAGAAGCGTGAAGGAATTCAGCGAGGACGCCATGTTCTGCGGCACGATCACCAGCATGATGTCGCCCAGCGGCGCGAAGGCGGCGAAGGCGCCGAAGGCGAGCGCAAAGGCGATCGGCACCTCGAACAGCACGAGCAGCCCCGCCACCAGCATCAGCGCGGTCGGGCTGCCGGCCTCCTGCCAGACCAAGGCCGCGCCATGGCGCACCGCGAGATAGATCGCGCCGCCCGCCACGACCGAAAGCAGGCCCGACAGCTGCGGCAAGCCCCCGGCCGGGCGGATCAGATAGACGAGGTTCAGCGCGCCCCCGACGGCGATGGCGATGAACAGATAAGAGAGCGGCCACTGCATCGCCGGCGAGACCTGGATGGCGCGCCCGGCGAAGTCGATGCCGTGGACGATCATCATGATGCTGGTGGCGGCGATCATCGCCGCGACGAATCCGGCATGGAGGCGCTGCAGCGGCGCCGGCAGATAGCGGCTGACGAGGTCGATGGCGATATGGGCTTGGCGGCCGACGGCGAGCGCCATGCCCAGGAACACCGCCCAGGTGAAGAGCCAGATCGAGACCTCTTCCGGCCAGGGCAGGGCTGCATCCAGAACATAACGACAGAACACCTGCAGCACCGCGACCGACGCCGAGCCGAGCATCAGCGCGACGCAGAGCGCCTCGAACGCCCGGTCGAAGCCGAGCAGGAGGCGGGCGGACGCATCCGGGGCTCGGGACGTCACCGTCGGGGCCTGTTCAACCATGATGCAGTCGTCGCTCGCTGGGCAGGAGAGAGCCGGCCCTCGCGGGAGGGCCGGCGCAGGGCATTCTGGGCCGACCTCAGGCCAGCTTGCGGATCTTGTCGATCATCGCCTTGGTTTCGGGGCTCTTGGATCCGAACTGATCGAAGAGCGGCGCCGTCATCTCGGCCCATTTCGCCCGCTCGGCCTCGCTGATGCGATTGACCTTGCAGCCGACCTTCTCGAGATCGGCCAGCGCCTTGTCGGCATTGGCTCGGTTCGTCGCGCGCTGTTCGGCGAAGACCTCCTTGGCAGAGGCGCGGACCATGTCGCGCAGATCGGCCGGCAGGCTGTCCAGCCAGCGCGCATTGACGCGCACGGCCTTCGGCAGGAACCAGTGCGCGGTGGGGGTCACCTCCTTCGCCTGCTCGTGCCATTTGAAGCCGAGGATCGAGAAATAGTCCGAATCGAGCCCGTCGATGACGCCGGTCGAGAGCGCCGAATACTGCTCCGAATAGGGCAGCGGAGTCGGGTTGGCGCCGAGCGTCTTCCAGAAGTCGACCCAGATCCTCAGCTCCGGCACCCGGATCTTCAGGCCCTTCAGCGTCTCCAGCGAGTTGACCGGCCGCTTCGAGAGGATGTGGCGGAAGCCGGTCTCGCCATAGGCGACGAATTCCACCCCTGTCTTCTTGCGGGCGATGTCGGAGACCTCCTGGCCGAGCGGGCCCTGCAGCACGCGGTCGACATGGGCTTCGTCCTTGTAGATGAAGCCCGGCGCGCCCCCGAAGGCGGCGATTTCCGGCGCGATCGCCTCCTCGCTGTCGGGGCCGGCGGTGGTGACCTGGATGGTGCCGATGCGGCTGCCCTCGAGCGCCTGCGCCAGCCCGCCGAGCTGGGCTGCGGGGAAGTGCTGCGCGTCGATGCGCCCGCCGCTGCGTTCCTTGAGGATGCCCGTCCACTTCTCGAAGCCGAGCGTGATCGGCGTGCCGATCCCTTCGGTATGGGCGATGCGGCAGGTGAACTTCTGCTGGGCGCGTGCCGAGGTCAGCACGGCGGGCGCGGCGATCGCCGCGAGGCCGAGCCGGCCGAGGGCGCGACGTGTGAACCTGCCATCCGATGATGAAGCCATGGTGTTTCCTCTCCTGGTGCCGTTGTGTACGGCCGGCATGCTCCGGCCTTGGTGGGACGCATGCCCGCCCCGGGCTGGTTTCTGGGTCTGCTCTTGCGTTGCGCCGCGAGGTCGCGAACACTCATCCCGGCCTCGCCGACGCTGCTCGCGCCAAGGCTCGGACCGCTCCTTCTGAACCGGACGCTATGCGCAATCGATTTCACTGTAAACCGCTTGCTTTGCAGGCTCGCCGCAATCATCTATGCAACAGAGCGCGCAATCGATTGCGCAATCCCCGGTGCGCTCCGAGGAGGCATGGCCGATGAAGCGCCCGCCGACCATGAAGGACATCGCGGCCGAGCTGGAGCTGTCTGTCTCGACGGTCGCCCGGTCGCTGGCGGATTCGCCGCGGATCAGCCGCGAGACGCGGGCACGGGTGGTTTCGGCGGCCGAGCGGCTCGGTTACGTCATCGACCTCGCGGCCCGGGCGATGCGCAGCGGCACGAGTTCGATCGTCGGGCTGATCGTTCCCGATATTCGCAATGATTTCTATTCGACGGCGGCGAAGGCCATCGCCGATTGCTGCCAGGAGCGCGGCCACCAGCTCGTGCTCGCGGTTACCGACGACGACCCCAAGCTCGAACTCGAGCATCTGCGCAATCTGCGCTCGGCCCGGGCGCTGGGCTTCATCATCATTCCCAGCGTCACGCCGGCGCAGGAGACGCTGCGCCTGATGCGGGCGACGCCGCATGTCCAGTTCGTGCGCAACTGCTCCAAGGTGGAGTCGGACTGGTTCGGCATCGAGGATGGCGAGGCCATGCGCCTGGCGGCCCGGCATCTGATCGATCTCGGCCACCGGCGCATCGCCTATATCGGCTCGACGGTCGCGATCTCGACCGGGCGCGACCGTCTCGAGGGCTTCCGCCGGACCCTGCAGGACGCCGGCATCGCCATCGACGAGCGGCTGGTCAAGGCCGGCAGTTGCGACACCGAATTCGGCTTCGCCGCCATGCAGGCGATCCTGGCCGAGCCGCAGCCGCCGAGCGCGGTCGTCACCGCCGGCGCCCGGATGAGCATCGGCGCCTATGATTGCGCGCGGGCCTCTGGCGTGGCCATCCCGTCGGCGTTATCGTTCGTCGGCTTCAGCGACAGTCCGACCTTACGCTGGTGCGGGGCCGGTCTCACCACCATCGCGCTGCCCGTGCGGGAACTGGCGATGACTGCAACGGATTTTCTGTTTCGCAAGACAGGCTCGGACTTCAAGACCGGACGCCCCTGCCGCGTCATGCTGACACCCAGCATCCTAAAGCGCGGATCGACAGCTGCGCCGCGCCGCGCGATCGAACCTGTATGATATATCTCGGGCGGGCCCGGCAGCGACGCCTCGGAGTTCCCGCCCGGGTTGCCAACCGACATCGTCAGCAGGCTCTTCACGGTCCAGAGAAGACCGGTGCTCCGAGGCAGTTTGCCGAGGGAGCAGGTCCCTCCGAAGCTGCGAAGCGCGGTTCCAGGCGCCCGAATTATCAAATAAAACAGTTGAATACAGGATCGGGCCGGGACTTCTCGACGGCTCGATCTGTGACCGGCACGGCTGCGCCACGATGCCGATGCCCGTGGCTCTCGAAGCGCTTGGGCTTCGTCCCGATGCTCGGCTCGCCACCGTGTTCCAACCGACCGCGTTGGCTCAACCGGCCAAGACTCGTCTCTGGCCCCTCGGTTCGCCGAGGCACGACAGGGGCATCGTTCGGGTTGCCGGCTGTTGGGCTGCGGACATGCGACAACGGCCCGAAAGGCAAAGCCCCTGGCCTGCTCGCCAGGGGCTCGATGCTGCGTCACGCGATCAGCGGCAGATGGTCTTGTAGCCGATGATGATGGTCTCGCCGGAGTAGCGGTCGAAGCGCTTGATCGGCTTCTCGAAGCAATCCTCTTCGGCCTCGACGAAACGCACCGGGCGCTGGTGGCCGTAGCCAGCCTCACGCAGGTCGCGGTCATGGAAGCTGCGGTGGCGCGGCTCGGCGGCACGGGCCTGGCTGCTGACGATCGCCGCGCCGATGAGGGCGCCGGTGAGGCCGAGCAGAGCCCCGGCGACGGCCGTCTTGCGGCTGTGCTGCTTGACCGGCTTCACCTCGAAGCCGCGATCGGTGGCCGAGGCGCTGGTGACGAAGGAACCGCTGATCATGGCGACGGTCAGGGCGGCGGCGACGATCTTGGTGAAGCTCTTGGTCATGACGCTCTCCCTTGGGGCTGGCGGCGATCCGTTCGCCGATGAATTGACCCTAGAGGCGGGCTGACCGGTGCGCTGTTCCGGGGGGAACAGGGCGGGAGATCACGGTCGAATCGGCCCTGCTGCCGGCCATGAAAAAACCCGCCGGCGCGAGCCGGCGGGTCTGATCGCCTGTCGGGGCGACGACGTCAGATGTAGCTGACGTTCGCCGCTTCCGGGCCCTTCTTGCCGGCGCGGATCGAGAAGCGCACGCGCTGCCCGTCCATCGGCGGCTGCAGGCCGCTGCGGCTGAGCGAGGAGATATGCAGGAACACGTCGGCGCCGCCCTGGTCTGGGGCGATGAAGCCGAAGCCGCGCTCCGCGTTGAAGAACTTCACGGCGCCGTCGAAGGGGCCTTCCATCGGGGCGCTGTCGCGGTTGCCGAAGCCGCCACGGTCGCCGCGATCGGCATAACCGCCGCCACCGCCATAGCCGCCACGATCCCCGCCGCCACCATAGCCGCCGCGATCGCCACCGCCGTAGCCGCCACGGTCGGCGTAACCGCCGCCGCCATAACCGCCGCCGCCGAAATCATCACGGGGCGCGCGCGGCGCTTTGGGCGCGGACGGCGTCGCGGTCGAGGCGTCGATCTCGTGGACCGCGACGACCTGCAGGCCGCGCCGGCCCTCGCCGAGATCGGCAATGATCGTGGCGCCGGGCTGCAGGTCCTGCTGATCGAGCGGACCGATCGCAGAAATGTGCAGGAAAACGTCGCCCGAACCATCGGAGGGCGACGCGAAACCGAACCCCTTCTCGGGGTCGAACCATTTGATCTTGGCTTCGATGTTTTCGTGGGTGACGAAAGGCTGGGCAGACGGAGGCTTACGACGATCGAACATGGAGCTTCGAGGATGAGTGAGCGGGAGACGGCAATCTAACGCAAGTAACGCGTGCCGTCATCGGGGGGGACGTAATTTATTGCGGGTCGGCCGCTTTCTTGGCTGCACTGACCCGCCGGCAGCGGCGCTGCTTTGCCGACGCAAACTGTCAGGAGGGGCGATCGGCCCGGCCCAGCACGGCCCGCAGCAGCACATCCAGGCCCGGCTCGAGATCCTCTCGCGTGCAACGCTCGCCGTTGTTGTGGGTGATGCCGCCCTGGCAGGGCGTGAAGATCATCGTCGTCGGCGCGTGACGGGCGACGAAGTAGGCGTCGTGGCCGGCCTGGCTCAGAATGTCGCGGTGGCGATAGCCCCGCGCGCTGGCGATGGCGCGGACCTGCGCGACGAGGTCGGGCGCGAAGATGTTTCCGCCCCAGCGCCAGACATCGAGGATCTCGACGCTGCAATCGGCCTTCGCGGCCGATTCGAAGGCGGCTCGGCGCATCGCCTCGGCCATGACGGCCGAGGTCGTCGGGTCGGGATGGCGGACATCGCCGACAGCCTGGGCCCAGTCGGAGAGGATGCCGGGCTTGTTCGGCCAGGCGACGAGGCGGGCGGCGGTGGCCTTGCCGCCCGTGCCGGCATGGACCCAGCCGAGATCGTCGATCGCGACGAGAAAGCGCGCGCCAGCGATGAGCGCGTTCTTGCGCCGTTCCATCGGCCAGGGGCCGGTATGGGCGGTCTCGCCCTTGAACTCGATCAGCATGCCGGTCGAGGGGAAGCCGCCGGTGACGATGCCGACCTGCATGCCCTCGCGGTCCAGGATCGGCCCCTGTTCGATATGCAACTCGAAATAGGCGTCGAAGGCATGGGGCTGGGCCTCCATCTCGCCGCGATAGCCGATGCGGGCGAGCTCGTCGCCGAGCGTGCGGCCCTCCTCGTCGACGCGGCCGCGGGCCCAGTCGAGCGTGTAGGCGCCGGTGAAGGTCCCCGAGCCGACCATGGGCGGGGAGAAGCGGGCGCCTTCCTCATTGGTCCAGTTGACCAGTTCGATCGGGCGGCGCGTGCGATGGCCGATCGTGTCGAGCGCCCGGCAGACCTCGAGTCCGCCGAGAACGCCGAGGATGCCGTCGAAGCGGCCGCCATTGAACTGGGTGTCGAGATGGCTGCCCATCACCACCGGCGGCAGCGTGTCGTCCGTGCCGGCGCGGCGCGCGAAGATGTTGCCGATGCCGTCGATGCGGACGGAGAGCCCGGCCGCGCGGCACCAGGCGACGAACTGGTCGCGAACCGCCCTGTCCGAATCGGAGGCGGCGAGGCGCGAGAGGCCGCCGGGCCGGCCGGGCCCGATCTCGCCCGAGCGCTCGATCGTCGCCCAGAAGCGGTCCATGTCGATGCGGGCGGGGGCGGTCATGTCCATGGCTGTCGTCTTCGTTCGGTTGAGGTTCCGGCGCCTTGCCCGACTATCGGCGGGCGCCAGCCACCGGGGCAATGGCCTGGGGTCAGAAAGGCGCTCGAATCGCGCCCGCCATCGACGAAGCAAATCCCGTGCTGCCGTGGCCGGAGCCGCGCGCGGCCGGGGCCGTGCCATGGCGCTAGGTGCGGAGCCCGCCGATGACGCAGACGCTCGCCGGCGGGTTCGCCAGCCCGTTCCGTTCGCAGTTTGAGGTCGTCGCGGCACGGCACCCTGCGCAGGCAGGGTCTGTCGCGTCAGCATGAGGATTGCATCGCGCCCCTGTAGACTTCCGACTGCTCGTCGACGCATCGTGACGGGCACGCCTCCGCCACGCCCAAACTCGGATCCCGGATTGTCATGCAGGCCAAACGGATCCGCATCGCCGTCGACATCGGTGGAACCTTCACGGACCTCGAATGCGTCGACGAGGCCGACGGCACGACGCAGAGCTTCAAATCCCCGACGACGCCGGACGATCCCTCGCTCGGGCTGATGAACGCCATCAAGGGCGCGGCCGCGCGCTTCGGCTTCGCGCTGGCCGATGTCGGGCTTCTGATGCACGGCACCACGATCGCGACCAATGCGGTGCTGACGCGCAACCTGCCCGAAGGCGCGCTGATCACCACGGCCGGCTTCGAGGACGTGCTGGAGATCGGCCGTCATGCCCGCAAGGAAATCTACCGCCTGAAGCCCGAGCCACCGGCCGTGCTGGTGCCGCGGCGGCGGCGCTTTGGCGTGGTCGAGCGCATCGGACCCGCCGGCGAGGTGCTGACCGCTCTCGATGAGGCCAGCGTCGCGGCGGCGATCGACCGCGTCGCGGCCTCGGGCGCGAGCGTCTGCGCCATCGCGCTGCTCAACGGCTTCACCAACCCAGCCCATGAGATCGCCATCGCCCGGCGGCTGCAGGCGCGCCTGCCGGATCTGGCGGTGTCGTGCTCGCATGAGGTCTCGCCCGAGATCCGCGAGTTCGAGCGCACTTCGACGACGGTGCTCAACGCCCTGCTGATCCCGGTGGTGCGGCGCTATATCGACGCGCTGCTGGCGCGGATCGCGGCCGAGGGGCTGACCGCGCCGCTCTATCTGGTGCAATCCAATGGCGGGGCGACCACGCCGCGCGCGGCCGGCGAGGCGCCGGTCAAGCTCCTGCTCTCGGGGCCGTCCGGCGGCGTGCTGGCGGCCGAGGGTGTCGCGCGCCAGCTCGGATTCCCGAATGTCGTCGGCGTCGACATGGGCGGCACGAGCTATGACGTCGCCGTCATCCGCGAGGGCCGCCGCGCCGTCGTCGCGCAGGGCGACATCGACGGCCTGCCGGTGCGTGTGCCGATGGTCGACATGCGCACGATCGGCGCCGGGGGTGGCTCGATCGCCTCGCTCGACGCGTCGGGGCGCCTCCAGGTCGGCCCGCGCAGCGCCGGCGCGAGGCCCGGCCCGGTCTGCTATGGCCGCGGCGGCACCGAGCCGACCGTCACCGACGTCAACCTGATCCTCGGGCGGCTCGACCCCGTGACCTTCCTCGGCGGCGAATTCGCGCTGGATCTCGACGGCGCGCGCGCGGCGCTGGACACCCGCATCGCCGGCCCGCTCGGGCTCGACCGCGATCGGGCCGCCTCGGGCATCCTCGCCGTCGTCGTCGCCAAGCTCGCCGGGGCGATCAAGCTCTCGCTGTTCGAGCGCGGGCTCGATCCGCGCGATTTCGCGCTGATGTCCTTCGGCGGGGCCGGCGGGCTCCATGCGGTCGAGGTCGCCGACGAACTCGGCATGACCACGGTGATCTTCCCCAAGGACCCCTCGACCTTCTCGGCCCATGGCATCCTGCAATCCGACATCGTCCATGATCTCGCCCGCACCCGCGTCCTGCCGCTGAAGGCCGGTGCGGCGCCGGCTTTCGCCGCGCTCGCCGGCGAGCTGCTGGCCGAGGGCGAGGCGCTGCTGGCGGCCGACGGGCTGCCGGCCGAGCAGCGCCGTCTCGAACTCGCGGCCGATCTGCGCTATCGCGGCCAGGCCTTCGAGCTGCTGGTGCCGCTGGACCAGGTCCCGCAGGACGATGCGGCGCTTGCTGCGCTGTGTGTGCGCTTCCACGAGGCGCATCGCCAGCGCTTCTCCTTCGACGATCCCGACGAGACGGTGGAGCTCGTGACGCTGCGCCTGGCGGCGGTCGGCCTTCTCGGCGGCACGGCGAGCGCCCAGGCGCCGGCGGCCGGCGCACCGGCCGCCCGGCGCGAGCGCGCGGTCCATCTCGGCGGCGCCTGGACGAGCGCTCCGGTCTACGAGCAGGCCGGGCTGGGAGCGGGCGCGATCGTCGCGGGGCCCGCGATCGTCGAGCAGGCCTACACCACGCTGATCATCCCCGCGGGCTGGCGGCTCGCCGTGAGGCCCTCCGGCGATCTCGTCGCGACCCGGGAGGCGCAGTCATGAGCCAGGTCATGTCCAGGGTCGATCCCGTCCTCCTCGAAATCGTCTCGCATGCGCTGGTTTCGGCCGCCGAGGAGATGTCGATCACGGTCTGGCGCACCAGCCGCTCGACCACGGTGCGCGAGCTGCTCGACTATTCGACGGCGGTGTTCGACGGCGAAGGCCGCAACATTGCCCAGGCGGCGCGCATGCCGGTCCATCTCAATTCGATGGAGCTCTGCCTGCAGGAGATCATCGCCCGGCATCTGCCGCTGGAGCGCTGGCGCGAGGGTGACGTCGTCGTCACCAACGATCCCTATTGCGGCGGCCAGCATCTGCCGGATTTCCTCGCCTTCAAGCCGGTCTTCGTCGAGGGCCGGCGCATCGCCATCACCTGCGTCCTGATCCACCATGTCGATGTCGGCGGCGGCGCGGCCGGCGGCTACAACGCCCATGCGGTCGAGATCTTCCAGGAGGGCCTGCGGCTGCCGCCGGTGAAGATCGTCCGCGAGGGCGAGATGCAGGACGATCTCTTCGCCACCATCCTGCAGAATGTCCGCGAGCCGGAGACCTTCCGCGGCGATTTCCTCAGCCAGATCGCGGCGCTCGAGGTCGGCGCCAGGGCGATGCGGCAGCTCGCGGCGCGCTATGGCGTCGAGACGCTGCGCGAGGTCGGGCAGGCCCTGCTCGACCATTCCGAGACGGCGATGCGCGCCGCGCTGACCGCGCTGCCCGACGGCGTCTACCAGGCGGAGGATTTCGTCGACGGCGACGGCATGGACGAAGGCCACAAGCGCATCGTGGTGACGCTGACGATCGCGGGTGACAGTCTGATGGTCGACTTCAAGGACTCCTCGCCGCAGGCGCGCGGGCCGATCAATGCGACGATGGCGACGACCCGCTCGGCGGTCTACTATGCCGTGATCGCGGCGTCGGGCATCGAGGCAACCGCCAATTCCGGCTGCTACCGCCCGATCACCGTCAGCGCGCCGGACGGGCTGCTCGTCAGCGCCCAGTTCCCCGCGCCGGTTTCGATGCGGATGCTGACCGGCCACCGGATCGCGACGGCGGTGCTGAAGGCCTTTGCCGAGGCGATCCCCGAGCGCATTCCCGCTTCCTATTACGGCGTGACCTTCAACCACGCGGTCAATATCCGCCATGCGGATGGCCGCCGGCAGGTCTATTTCGACGCCGAGATCGGCGGCTGGGGTGGCCATCCCGAGGCAGACGGTCCCTCGGGCCTCTCGGCCGGCTTCCACAACGGCCAGAACACGCCGATCGAGATGATCGAGGCGATCTTCCCGCTGCGCTTCACGCATTACGGCTTCCTGCCTGGATCAGGCGGTGCGGGGAAGATGCGCGGTGGCCTCGGGCTGGTGCGCGAATGGCGCTTCATCGCCGAGCATGGCCTGCTCAACGCCTCCTTCGACGCCTTCGCCTCGCAGCCTTACGGGCTGGCCGGCGGCGAGCCCGGGCGCGGCGGGCGCCTCAGCCTGATCCGCGACGGACAGGTCACGGCACTGTCGGCCAAGACCATCGGCTGCGTGCTGAAGGCCGGCGACATCATCCGCATGGAGACGCCGGGCGGCGGCGGCCATGGCGACCCCCGCGAGCGCGACCCCGCGGCGATCGCTGCCGACAGGGCCGATGGCTACGTCTCGTGGCCGGCGCACCGGGCTGGCGGGACTATTGCATCACGGCCCTGACGCGTGGTCACATGCGACGTGACGCGCAGCGGGCGCCAGGAGACCGGCCTTGATGACGACGACCACCCGCCCGCGCAGCCCGGCGCGTCCATGAGCGACATCTCCCGCCTTCTCCCCGACGAGCCGCTGCCGCAGCGCATCTCGCGCATCCTGGCCTGGGCCGCGGGCGCGATCGTGCTGGTCGGCTGCAGCTTTCTCATCACCATCGACGTGATCACGCGCTTCCTGTTCAAGCGCGGCATGGTCGAGAGCTTCGAGATCTCGGGCTATGCGCTGGCGGCCTGCATCGGGCTGGGGCTGGCCTTCACCGTGACCTCCAAGGCCAATATCCGCGTCGACATCCTGCTTGGCGCGCTGCCCGGCAAGGCCCGCATCGTCTGCGACATCCTCGCTTCGCTGGCGCTCGCTTTGATCGCCGTGGCGCTGGCCTGGTTCGCCTGGGGCACGCTGGCGCAATCCTGGGCCCTGAACGCGAAATCGGTGTCGCAGCTGCAGGTCCCGATGGTGCTGCCGCAGGGGATCTGGTGCGTCGGCCTGGTCTGGTTCGCCTGCATGGCCGTGCTGATCCCGATCCAGGCGATCGCCCGGCTGATCGCGCATGACCGGCCCGGCTTCGACGCGCTGATCGGCTCGCTGCGGGTGACCGAAGAGATCGAGCAGTCCGGCGTCGAGAACCCGGCCGCCGGCGCGGAGGCCCGCTCGTGATCGGGACCGCGCTGACCCTGCTCGTCGCCCTGGTCGGGCTGAGCATTCCGGTCGCGGCCGCGCTCGCGCTGATGGCCTATGTGCTGCAGGCCAACTACGCCTTCTTCCCGATGACCGGGGCCGTCGGCGAGCTGGCGTGGAATTCGTCGAACGACTTCATCCTGATCGCCGCTCCGATGTTCATCATGATGGGCGAACTGATGCACCGCTCGGGCCTGAGCGAGCGACTGTTCAGCGCGCTCTCGCCCTGGTTCGCGCGCGTTCCCGGCCGGCTGATCCACACCAACATCGCCGCGAGCGCGATCTTCGCGGCGACCTCGGGCTCGTCGGTGGCGACGGCGGCGACGATCGGCACGGTCGCGATCCCCAACATGGACAAGGGCGGCTACAACCGGCCGCTCTTCCTGGGCTCGATCGCGGCCGGCGGCACGCTCGGCATCCTGATCCCGCCCTCGATCAACATGATCATCTACGCCGTGCTGACCGACACCTCGGTGGCCGATCTCTATGCGGCAGGCTTCATCCCCGGCTTCCTGCTGGCCGGGCTGTTCTCGCTGATGGTGCTGGGCCTGGCGCTCTACCGGCCGGACTGGGCCGGCCCGAAGGTCGACACCGGCGATCTCTGGCGCCAGCGCGTCGCGGGCCTGCGCCATCTCATCCCGCCGCTGGGGCTGTTCCTCGTCGTCGTCGGCTCGATCTATGCCGGCATCGCGACGCCGACGGAGGCCGCCGCGCTCGGGCTGATGGCGACGCTCGGCCTCGTCGCGGCCAACCGCCAGCTCACTATGCCGGTGCTGCTGCGGGCCTTCGAGGGGACCGTGCGGACGACCTGCATGGTCATGCTGATCGTCATCGCCGCCTTCTTCCTCAATTTCGTGATGGTCTCGATCGGGCTGGTGAAGGCGATCACCGATCTCGTCCTGTCGCTGGGCTGGCCGCCGCTGGGCATGCTGCTGGCGATCGTGGTGTTCTACCTGATCCTCGGCTGCTTCATGGAGACGCTGTCGATGATGATCGCGACGACGCCGGTCGTCCTGCCCGTCATCACGGCGCTGGGCTATAGCCCGGTCTGGTGGGGCATCATCTTCGTCATTCTGATGGAGGCGGCGCTGATCACGCCCCCGGTCGGCCTCAACCTCTATGTCGTCCAGGCCGTGCGCGGAAAGGGCAACTTCATGGATCTGTGCATCGGCGCGCTGCCCTTCGTGCTGGCGATGCTGGTGATGATCGCACTGCTGATCGCCTTCCCGCAGCTCGCGCTGTGGCTCCCGACCCTGCTCAACCCGAAAGCCGGCGGCTGAAGCCGCCATGCCCCGCCCGACCATGACCCGCCCCACAGAGGAGAAGCTTGCGATGAAACGCCTGGTCCCGATCGCCGCCCTTGCCACCACCCTCCTCGGGGGCGCTGCCCACGCCCAGGGGCTGCCCGCGACGAGCTTCAACGCCGTCGGCAGCATCGGCAATCTGTCGATGTACACCAACCGCGAGCTGCCGTTCTGGAACGAGACGGTGCCGAAGGAATCCGGCGGGGCCATCAAGGTGCAGGTCAAGCCCTTCACCGAGCTCGGCTTCAAGGGGCCGGAGATCTTCCGCCTCGTCTCGGCCGGCACGCTGCAATTCGCCACCACGGTGCTGAATTACAATTCGGGCGAGGTCCCGATGAACGAGGCGACCGACCTCGTCGGCCTCGTCGGCTCGGTCGAGGAGTTGCAGAAGGTCGTCGACGTCTTCCGCCCGACCTATGCCAAGTTCCTCGAGGAGAAACATGGCCTCAAGCTGCTCGGCTTCGGCACCTATCAGGCCCAGGTGATCTATTGCCGCGATGCCTTCACCAAGGTCGCCGACCTCAAGGGTCGCAAGGTCCGCGCGTCCGGCGCCTCGCAGCAGGCCTTCGTCAGCCATATCGGCGGCTCGCCGATCAACCTCGCCTTCGCCGAGGTCCAGCCGGCGCTGGCCAGCGGCGTGATCGACTGCGCCATCACCGGCGCGCTCTCGGGCTACAAATCGAAATGGCATGAGAGCGCGAAGTTCATCTCGCCGATGCCAATCAATTTCGGCCTCTCCGCCCAGCTCGCCAATCTGAAATGGTGGAACACGCTCGATCCGAAGGTGCAGGGCTTCCTGACCACCCATCTGCGCAAGCTCGAGGATTCGATCTTCGATCAGGCCAAGACGGAGACCCAGACCGGCCTCGACTGCAACACCGGCAAAGCCTGCAGCGAGGGGGCGCCCGCCGCCATGAAGCTCGTGCCGGTGACGCCGGAGGACGAGGCGCTGCGCAAGGATGCGCTGACCAAGGTCATCCTGCCCGCCTTCGCCAGCCGCTGCGGCGCGGAGTGCGTCACGACCTGGAACGGCACCATCGGCGCCTTCCTGAAGCTGAAGATCTGACGATAGCCTTGGCGCCTCGCCCTCGGGGGCGAGGCGTCATGACAGTGCGCGGTTCCGTCAGCGGCTGCTATGACAGGCGCGGGTCGCAAGCGGCCCGCGACAGGCGGATCATCCTCCCCTTCCTCGTCCCTCGCCAACGCGACCCTGGGCGTAAGCGCCGAAGATCGACCCTCCGAATTCTGCCGATACCCCGTTGATGTTCATGGCATATTGCCGTTCGCAGAGGGGGCACGAACTGCGCCGGTCGTTACCCCCCCTGGGCCGAAGAAGATCACCTCATGACGTGAATGGTTTCGACGGCATGTGAGGTTGGCTCACATTTCGGTGCAGAATCACCCTTGCGCCAGCAAGGTCATTTGACAGCAGGTCGCATAGAACGGGCGACGCTGGCCGTGCTCTCCTGGGGCTGGACCGCCTAGGATACCCCACTCGCCGGGCCCTCAGCGTTCAATCATTCCAGGTTTCATTCCCAAAGCAAAACGGCCACCCCGAAGGGTGGCCGTAAGTGCCTGTATGTACAGGCCTAATATGGTGGGCGCGACAGGGATCGAACCTGTGACCCCTACGATGTCAACGTAGTGCTCTCCCGCTGAGCTACGCGCCCGTCTGCCGCGTCGGGAAACCGTCGCGGCGGCCGGAACAGGCCCCTCCGTTGCCGGGCGACCATGTTACGAGGTGTGCGGCTATAGCCGCTCGTCTCGAGGCTGGCAAGGCGCTTTGTGGAGAAAGCCTCGCAGGCTTCCGGCGCCCGTGCCGTCAGGCCGCCAGGAGCTTCTCGACCTCGTTCACCAGCTCGCGCAGGTGGAAGGGCTTGGAGAGCACCTTGGCATCCTTGGGCGTCTGCGAATCGGGGTTGAGCGCCACGGCCGCGAAGCCGGTGATGAACATCACCTTGATGTCGGGGTCGAGCTCGGTGGCGCGGCGCGCCAGCTCGATGCCGTCCATCTCGGGCATGACGATGTCGGTCAGGAGCAGCTCGAAGGGCTCTTCGCGCAGCCGGTTGTAGGCCGACAGCCCGTTGTCGAAGGAGGCCACGTCATAGCCCGCATTCTGCAGGGCCTTGACCAGGAACCGGCGCATGTCGTTGTCATCTTCGGCGAGGAGTATCTTGGTCATGGGCCTGATCTGTCCGTCCCGTAAGGCCTGTGTTCTGGTGCAGCGGAAGCCGGCGAGGCACCCCGGTCCCGTTCTCGTCTGGTTTTCGCGCCCCAACCCTGCGCGCCTGCGGCGGCAGGGTTATCGGCCCGCCCCCGCAGTGGGAACCCACGGTTTCTATAAGGCATCAGCATGGTAAACAACGGGTGAATCCGTGACCGATGCCGGCCCTGCGGGCGCAGCCCTTCAACCGCGCGGCGTTGTGTGCTTGTGTTCGGGTCGATGAGCGATCCCTCCGCCCCGTTTCCGCCCGGTCCCGACGACGTCGTCCGCGAGATCGAGCGGCCCTACACGCTGTATCAGCCGGCGCTGCACATCGTCCCGGTCGTGGTGGACGTGCCCCATGCCGGCCGGCGCTATCCGCGGGCCTTCGTCGAGCGGGCGCGGCTGCCGCTGCGCTCGCTGCGCCGCTCCGAGGACGCCTATGTCGACCGGCTGTTCGGCCGCAGCGTGGCGCTGGGGGCGCCGCTCCTCGTCGCCGAGTTCCCGCGCGCCTATCTCGACGTCAACCGCGAGCCCTATGAGCTCGACCCGCGGATGTTCGACGGGCGGCTGCCGCCCTTCGCCAACACCCGCTCGCTGCGGGTCGCCGGCGGGCTCGGCACGATTCCCCGCATCGTCGGCGACGCGCACGAGATCTATTTCGGGCGGATTCCGGTCGAGGAGGCGCTGTCGCGCATCGATGGGCTCTACCGGCCCTATCATGCCGGGCTGCGCGACCTCGTGCAGCGCACGCAGCGCGCCTTCGGCACCTGCATCCTGGTCGATGCGCATTCGATGCCCTCGACCGGGCTCGACCGCGATGGGCCGGCCAAGCCCGATATCATCCTGGGAGACCGCTTCGGCACCAGCGCGGCGGGCTATGTCACCGATATCGCGGAAGCCGCCTTCGCCCGTCTCGGCCTGCGCGTCACCCGCAACCGTCCCTATGCCGGCGGCTTCATCACCGAGCATTACGGCGCGCCGAGCACCGGCGTGCACACGCTGCAGATCGAGATCAACCGCGCCCTCTACATGGACGAGGCGACGCTCTTGCCCCATGCCGGCTTCGCAGAGCTGGAGCAGGCGATCACCGGGGCGATGGCGGAGTGTTTCGCGCGCTGGAGCGGCTGGCTCGACGACTACCGCCAGGCGGCCGAGTAGCGGCGCGCGACAGTTGTTGCCGTCGCAACAGAAAAAAGGGCCGCACACTTTCGTGGCGGCCCAAGTCTAGGGAGGAAACGCCCAAGGAGGGCAACGAAGGCTTGAGGTCATCGCCCCTTCGCAGTGCACAATATGACGCTGCAACGCAAAAAAGCAAGTGGCCTGACCAAATTTTTGCGCGTGCGAAGGGCGGACGGGGCATGCGCCAAACGCAGGGCCGGCGAGGTCGCGGTGAAACACCCGGCCTCCGGCGCTTGCCTTCCGGCGGCCGGCCGCCCATCACCGGGGCGCTGCGACGCGGCGCCTGCATCGGCCGCACAGGGGGGATGGGATGAGTGCTGTCGATTTCGGGGCCTTCGTGGCGGATCTCGCCACCCAGTCGGGCCGGGCGATCCTGCCCTTCTTCCGGGCCCATCACGGGCTCGAGGACAAGTCGGGCGGTGGCGTCTTCGACCCCGTGACCGAGGCCGACCGGGCGGGCGAGACGGTGATGCGCCAGATGATCCGGCGCCAGTTCCCGGCCCATGGCGTGCTCGGCGAGGAGTTCGGCAGCGAGAACACCGAGGCCGAATATGTCTGGGTTCTCGATCCGATCGACGGCACCCGGGCCTTCATCTCCGGAATTCCGGTCTGGGGCACGCTGATCGGCCTGACGCGCGGCGGGGTCCCGGTCTACGGCATGATGCATCAGCCCTTCACGGGCGAGCGCTACTCCGGCGATGGCGGCGCGGCGCGCTATGAGGGGCCAGGCGGGCCGCGCATCCTGCGCACGCGGGCGGTGTCCAGCCTGGCCGGCGCGACGCTGATGACGACCTCGCCCGCCCTGTTCAAGGGCGACGAGGCGCAGGCCTATGGCCGAGTCGAGAGCGCGGTGCGCCTCGCCCGCTATGGCTGCGACTGCTATGCCTACTGCATGCTGGCCGCCGGCCATGTCGATCTCGTCATCGAGAGCGGGCTGAAGCCCTACGACATCGTCGCCCTGATTCCGATCATCGAGGGGGCGGGCGGTATCGTCACCTCATGGGGTGGAGGCAGCGCTGCCTGCGGCGGGCGCATCCTCGCCGCCGCCAACAAGGCGCTGCATGAGGCCGCGCTGGCGTTGCTCGCCGGCTGAATCGGCGCCGGCCGCGAGCTCTGCGTCCTCGCCCGGGATGAAGGCGTCGAAGGCGGCCCAGAACTGCGCCCGGATCGCGTCGCTCTCCATCAGGATCTCGTGCCGCGCCTCGCGCAGGATGAGCGCCTGGCCGGTCTTGAGCCGCGCGGCAAAGCGCTCGATCGCCGGTGTCGAGACGATCCGGTCGCGCCCGGCGGCGATGACGAGGGTCGGCACCCGGACCTCGCGGGCGGCATGGGGGGCGGCGAGCCGGGCCATCAGGCGAAAGGCGGTCCTGACCCAGGCGATGGTGGGGTCGCCGATGCTGAGATGGCGCGCCGCCGCCGAGAGCGCGCTGTTGCGCGCATAGCGGACCGGGTCGCCGGTGAGGCGGTTGCCCTCGAAGGGCTTGGTGGCGATGGCTGTGTCGCCGCCGCCGGGCACGAAGTTCTTGCCGAAGCCGAGCCAGAACAGCGCGCCGGCGAGCCGGCTGGCCCGGCGCGGCTTCTCGATGATGGTCAGCTCCAGCATCGGCGCGAGCGCGACGAGCCTCGCGACGGGCAGCCGGTCGTTGCGCGCGGCGTCGAGACACAGCGCCGCGCCCATCGAATGGGCGAGGGCGAAATAGGGGCCGGGCAAGCGCTCCTGCATCTGTGCCGTGGCCAAGGCGAGATCGGCCTCGTAATGGCGCAGCCGGCCGACATGGCCCTTGCGCGCACGGCGGACGAAGCGCTGCGAGCCGCCCTGGCCGCGCCAGTCGAAGGCCAGCACATGGAAGCCGCGGCGGCGCAGCTCCCCCACCGTCTCGCCATAGCGCTCGATGAACTCGGCCCGGCCCTGCACGAGCAGGATGGTGCCGTGGATCGGCTTCACCGTCGGGCGCCAGCTCGCGAAGCGCAGCTGCGCCCCATCGCGCGTCCGGGCGGTCCAGGCGCGGCCATGGCCCGGCGGCGGATAGTCGGGATGAGCGAAGAGTTCGGTGTCGGCCATGGCGGCTTCCCGGCGGCTGGCGCGATCCCGGCGGTGACGCAGCCCTGATCCGCTGTACCGCTTATGCCCGTCCGGGAGGGCTCTTGAAAAGCCGAAAACGCTATCCCAGATCAGCTCGGCGCAGGCCGGAACGGCTGCGCGACCCCAGACCAGGCCCGCGCTCATGACGAGGCAGGCCGGATACGAACGTCGCTTCTTTGGAGGACATCATGCGTCAATTCGATCTTTCCCCGCTCTATCGCTCGACCGTCGGCTTCGATCGTCTGTTCTCGCTGCTCGACCAGGTCGGCAGCGCCGAGACGGCCCCGAGCTACCCGCCCTACAACATCGAGCGTACGGCCGAGAACGCCTACCGCATCACCATTGCGGTCGCCGGCTTCGGCGAGTCCGACCTCTCGATCGAGAGCAAGGAGAACGCGCTGACGGTGCGCGGCGAGAAGCAGGCCAACGACAATGGCGAGAAGCGCGAGATCCTGCATCAGGGCATCGCCGCGCGTGCCTTCGAGCGCCGCTTCCAGCTCGCCGACTACGTCCAGGTGACGGGCGCGAGCCTCGAGAACGGGCTGCTCCACATCGATCTCGTGCGCGAGATCCCCGAGGCGAAGAAGCCGCGCCAGATCGCGATCGGCACCGGCAGCGCCAAGGTGATCGAAGCCAAGGTCGAGGCTGCCAAGGCCGCCTGACCAGGCCGCTCTCGGACTTCTGTTCGGCAGGGCGTCCCCGGGGAACCGGGGGCGCCTTTTTCGCGCGGCGGAGGCCACTGGCAAGGGCCGAAGCCATCGCCGCCGTCTCAATCCATCGGCACGACGGGAACGGCGGGGGTCTCGGGCCGGGGTTGGGCGGAGGTCGAATCCTGCGGCTGGACCGGTGGAAGCTGCGCCGGGATGCCGGGATTGTCGGAGCGGGCGAGCGGCGGCGTGCGCTCGCCGGTCTCGCTGCCGCGGACATCGGTCGGGTTGACCAGGCGGGGCTTCTCCGCACCCGTGGCCGGGTCGGTCGTGCCCGGCGTCGGCGCCGCGGGTGCAGCGGGGGCGGGTGGCAGGCTCGTGGCGGGAGCTGCAGCCTCTGCCGGTGGCTTGGGAGCGGGCGGGGCCGGCTCGGCCCGTGGCGCTGCGGCGGGGGGCGGCGGGGTCTGTGTCGCCGGCGCGCTGGCCGAGGCTGGCGCCTTGCGCTCCTGCGCCGGGGCCGGCTCTGCCTTGGGCGGCGCGGCGGGCGAAGGCGGGATCGCCGTGGCGGGCGCGGTCGCCTGGCCGGGAGGCTTGAGCGGGGCGGGCCGCTCGGGCGGCTGTGGCGCCAGGCGCGGCGCGCGCGGCCTGGCCTCGTCGCGCGGATCGGTCCGGGCGACGCGAGGCGCCGCGCGCGGCGGGGTCTGGAGGACGATCTCGTCGAGAATCTGCCCGCTATAGGGGTCGAGGATCAGCCTGACGCGGGCGCCCGAGCGGGTGCGGCCATCGACGACATAGGCCGAGCCCGTCGCGATGGTGCGGTCGACGCGCGTGAGGCCGTAGTCACGCGCGACGATGCGGCCCAGGGCCCGCTGCGGGATCGGCGCCGGAGGGCGTGGGGCGAGGTAGCGATAGCCAAAGCGCTGCTCGAGATAGGGCGCATCGTCATAGAGATAGTATTGGGCCGATGCGGAGCCGGTCGCGCCGGCGAGGGCACCGGCGACGGCCACCCCCATCAACGTGCTACGCCGCGCCGCGGTCGATCGAATGGCCATTGGGGGCATCCCTTTCCAAGGACGAACTGACAGATCTTCAGTCTTCCTTAGGGATTGCGGCGGGCGTGGGGCTGAATCCGGGAGCGATGTCAGCCGGCTCGCGCCGCGAACAGGGCGACGAGGCGTTCCACCTCGGCCTCCGGCGTCGCGAAGGACATGACGAAGCGGCCGACGACCTCGCCTTCGGCCAAAGCCTCGCCCTCCGGAAGGGCGCGCGCCGACCAGTCGAGATAGCCGACGCCGGCCGCCTTCAACCGTGCCTGGAGGGCGGGGGACAAGATCGGAAACACTTCATTGGCCTGGCAGGGCCAGGCGAGGCGGGCCTGATCGCTCGCCACGACGGCCTGTGCGAGGCGTTGCGCCAGCGCATTGGCGTGGTGGGCCAGATCGAGCCAGTGCCCGTCGGCCAGCAGCCCTTCGAACTGGGCGCCGATCAGCCGGCCCTTGGAGAGCGTCTGGCCGGCGCGCTTGCGGCGCCATTTCATCTCGGCCGCGCGGGCGGGGTCGAAGAAGACGACCGCCTCGGCCGCCCAGGCGCCGTTCTTGGTGCCGCCGAAGGTGAGCACGTCGACGCCCGCCTTCCAGGTGGTGTCCGCCGGGCTGCAGCCCAGCGTCACCAGCGCATTGGCGAAGCGGGCACCGTCCATGTGCAGGGCCAGGCCGCGCGGCGCGGCGGCGGCCTTGAGCGCCCGGATCTCGTCGGGGGTGTAGATCGTGCCGCACTCGGTCGCTTGGGTGATCGAGAGCGCCTGCGGCTGGACCTGGTGCAGCGCGCCCTCGCGGAAGCGCGCCAGCGTCTGCGTGACGTCCGCGGGCGCGAGCTTGTTGCCGGCGCCGGGCAGGCCGATCAGCTTGGCGCCGTCGCTGAAGAATTCCGGCGCGCCGCATTCGTCGTCGGCGACATGGCTCTCGTCATGGGTGATCACGGCGCCCCAGGGGCGGGTCAGGCTCGCCAGTGCCAGGGCATTGGCCGCCGTGCCGCTGGTGACGAGGAAGACCGCGACCTCCCGCTCGAAGATCTCGGCGATGCGTCGCTCGGCGGCCTGCGTCCAGCCATCCGTGCCATAGGCCGAGGCCGCCCCGTCATTGGCGGCGGCGATCGCGGCCATGACCTTCGGGCTCGCGCCCGCGATGTTGTCGCTGATGAAGTTCATGCCGTCTGCGATAGAGCCCGGCGGCGCCGGCGCCAAGAGCTCGCGGCGCCTACCTGACCAGCGCCTGCACGAGCAGCGTCAGCGCCGCCGCGATCAGGGCCGCGAAGGTCGCGACCATGCCGGCGACGCGGAAGCGCAGATCCTCGTCGAGATGCGAGACGCCCCAGGCATGGCTCACCCGGCCGACGAGGAGGAGCAGGCAGAGCCCGTGCAGCAGCAGGCCAGGTGCGCCACGAAACTCGGCCATCGCCAGCAGCAGCAGGGCGAGCGGCGTGTATTCGGCGAAATTGCCGTGGACCCGGACGCGCCGCTCGAGCTCGCGGTCGCCGGCGGTGCCGATGGCGACGCGGCCGCTGCGCCGCTGCCGGACCACGGCCAGCGACAGCATCACGAAGAGGAGCGCCAGGAGCGCGGCATAGATGGGGACGATGACGAGGGGCATGACGGGGTCCGCCGGCGGATTGCAGGGCTCCGTTCTAGGCTGCGGACGCCTTCGCCGCCAGTGCGCCGTTTGCGGCGATCCGACAGGAAGTGTGCGTCGGGTTGACGCCGTCATCCCGGAAATGTCGAGGCTGCCTCTGAAATGAACATAAAATTTCGCGGCTGCGCCGAATCACCGCTTGTGCGAAGATTGGAATTCTGGCAACTTCACGTTTATAGGACAGTGTTGCTGTCCCATTTTTAACCGCGGCGACTGGCCCTGCAAAGGGTGCGGTCGTGCCATCGCAACGGAGCGGATCGATGACGAAGGGTACGGTCAAACACGCCAAAACCACTCGTACGCGTGCCGCCCGCAAAGCGGCAGCCTGACAGGCGCGGCAGGGCGACAAGCCCTCAGCGCCTGCGGAGGACGCGGGCGCCCCGAGACCAGCGCAAGCCACCTCCGACGAACGAGCCCCCGGCCATGCTGGCCCCGTCCTTGCTGCGGCTTGAAAAAGCCGGCGCGGGATCGGCGGCCCAGGGTGGGCGAAGGGTGATATGGACTCAAGGAGGTCCCCTGGCGGAAGCTGGGTGGGCGGTGGCAAGCGGGGTTTGACGATGGGCGAGATCAGCAAGGCGAGCGTGGCGGCGGCTGCAGCGAACTTCCCGGCCGTGCGTGACCCGGCCATGCCGGAACGCCAGGGTCTCTATGATCCGTCCTTCGAGAAGGATTCCTGCGGCGTCGGCTTCATCGCCGACATGAAGAACCGCAAGACCCACGCCATTGTCGCGCAGGGCCTGCAGATCCTTCACAATCTCGACCACCGCGGCGCTGTCGGCGCCGATCCCAAGCTCGGCGATGGCTGCGGCATCCTCACCCAGATCCCGCATCGCTTCTTCGCCGAGGAATGCGCCCGGATCGGCATCGCCCTGCCGGCGCCCGGCGACTACGCCATCGGCCAGTTCTTCATGCCGCAGGACGACGCCGCGCGCGCGGTCTGCGAGGAGATCGTGGCTCAGACGATCGAGGAGGAGGGGCAGGTCTTCCTCGGCTGGCGCGACGTTCCGGTCGACTCCTCCGATCTCGGCGAGGCGGTGCGCGAGAGCGAGCCGCGCCATCGCCAGCTCTTCATCGGGCGCGGGCCCGGCGTCAGCGACGCCGACGATTTCGAGCGCAAGGTCTTCGTGCTGCGCAAGTCCGTCTCCAACAAGGTCTACAAGCAGCAGGATCGCTCGACCGCGACCTATTACCCGGTCTCGATGTCGGCTCGCACCATCGTCTACAAGGGCATGGTGCTGGTCACGCAGCTCGGTTCCTATTTCAAGGACCTGACCGACGAGCGCTTCGAGAGCGCGATTGCGCTCGTGCATCAGCGCTTCGCCACCAACACCTTCCCGTCCTGGCGGCTGGCCCATCCCTACCGGATGGTCGCCCATAACGGCGAGATCAACACGCTGCGCGGCAACGTCAACTGGATGGCGGCGCGCCAGGCTTCGGTCGATTCCGAGCTGTTCGGGGCCGACATCTCGAAGCTCTGGCCGATCTCCTATGAGGGCCAGTCCGACACGGCCTGCTTCGACAACGCGCTCGAATTCCTGGTCCAGGGCGGCTATTCGCTCGCCCATGCCATGATGATGCTCGTGCCCGAGGCCTGGGCCGGCAACCCGCTGATGAACGAGGAGCGGCGCGCCTTCTACGAGTATCATGCCGCTCTGATGGAGCCCTGGGACGGGCCGGCGGCGATCGCCTTCACCGACGGCAGGCAGATCGGCGCGACGCTGGATCGCAACGGCCTGCGGCCGGCGCGCTATCTCGTCACCGATGACGGGCTCGTGGTGCTCGCCTCGGAGTTCGGCGTGCTGCCGATCCCGGAGGAGAAGATCGTCCAGAAGTGGCGGCTGCAGCCCGGCAAGATGCTGCTGATCGATCTCGAAGAGGGCCGGATCATCTCCGACGACGAGATCAAGAAGAGCCTGTGCCTGGCCAATCCCTACCAGGAGTGGCTCAAGCGCACCCAGATCGTGCTCGAGGAGTTGCCGCCGGTCGAGGCGCGGGCCCAGCGCACCGACGTGCCGCTGCTCGATCGCCAACAGGCCTTCGGCTACACCCAGGAAGACACCAAGATCCTGATGGCGCCGATGGCGGTGACGGGGCAGGAAGCCGTCGGCTCGATGGGCACGGACACGCCGATCTCAGCGCTTTCGTCGAAGTCGAAGCTGCTCTACACCTATTTCAAGCAGAACTTCGCCCAGGTCACCAACCCGCCGATCGACCCGATCCGCGAGGAGCTGGTGATGAGCCTGCTCTCCTTCATCGGGCCGCGGCCGAACATCCTCGACCTGGAGGGGACCTCGCGGCGCAAGCGCCTCGAGGTGCGCCAGCCGATCCTGACCAATGACGATCTTGAGAAGATTCGCTGCATCGGCCATTACGAGGATCGCTTCGACACCAAGACGATCGACATCACCTATCCGGCGCGCGAGGGCGCGGCCGGCATGGAGGGTGCGATCGCGCGGCTGTGCGAGCGGGCCGAGGCTGCCGTGCATGGCGGCTACAACATCATCATCCTGTCAGACCGGCAGGTCTCGGCCGAGCGGGTGCCGATCCCGGCGCTGCTGGCGACGGCGGCCGTGCACCATCACCTGATCCGCAAGGGCCTGCGCACCTCGGTCGGCCTGGTCGTGGAATCGGGCGAGCCGCGCGAAATCCATCACTTCGCCTGCCTGGCGGGCTTCGGCGCCGAGGCGATCAACCCCTATCTTGCCTTCGAGACGCTCGAGGCGCTGCTCGACGCCGGCGAATTCCCCAAGGAAGTCGACCGCTACGAGGTGGTGAAGCGCTTCATCAAGTCGGTCGGCAAGGGCATGCTCAAGGTCATGTCCAAGATGGGCATCTCGACCTACCAGTCCTATTGCGGCGCGCAGATCTTCGACGCGGTCGGCCTGCGCAGCGACCTGATCGAGACCTATTTCACCGGCACGATCTCCTCGATCGAGGGCGTCGGCCTCGCCGAGATCGCCGAGGAGACGGTGCGCCGCCATCGCGACGCTTTCGGCGACTCGCCAATCTATCGCGATTCGCTCGACATCGGCGGCGAGTACGCCTTCCGCCTGCGCGGCGAGGACCATGCCTGGACGCCAGAGAACATCGCGCTGCTGCAGCATGCGGTGCGCGGCAATGCGCTCGACAAGTACAAGGCCTATGCCGAACTGGTGAATGACCAGAGCTCGCGCTTCTCGACGATCCGCGGCCTGTTTGCGATCAAGGACGCCGACGGCATCGGCCGCAAGCCGATCCCGATCGAGGAGGTCGAGCCCGCCGTCGACATCGTCAAGCGCTTCGCCACGGGCGCGATGTCCTTCGGCTCGATCAGCCACGAGGCGCATTCGACCCTTGCCATCGCGATGAACCAGATCGGCGGCAAGTCCAACACCGGCGAAGGCGGCGAGGAGCCCGAGCGCTTCGTGCCGATGGCCGACGGGCGCTCGATGCGCTCGGCGATCAAGCAGATCGCCTCGGGGCGCTTCGGCGTCACGACCGAGTATCTCGTCAACTCGGCGATGATGCAGATCAAGATCTCGCAGGGCGCCAAGCCCGGCGAAGGCGGCCAGCTGCCCGGCCACAAGGTCGATGCGCGCATCGCCAAGGTGCGCCATTCGACCCCGGGCGTCGGCCTGATCTCGCCGCCGCCGCATCACGACATCTACTCGATCGAGGACATCGCCCAGCTCATCTTCGACCTGAAGAACGTCAACCCGGCGGCCGACGTCTCGGTGAAACTGGTCTCCGAGCTTGGGGTCGGCACGGTTGCGGCCGGCGTCGCCAAGGCGCGCGCCGACCACATCACCATCTCGGGCTATGAGGGCGGCACCGGCGCCTCGCCGCTGACCTCGATCAAACACGCCGGTTCGCCCTGGGAGATCGGCCTGGCCGAGACCCACCAGATCCTGGTGATGAACAAGCTGCGCGGGCGGATCGCGCTGCAGGTCGACGGTGGCCTGCGCACGGGGCGCGACATCGTCATCGGTGCGCTGCTGGGGGCAGACGAGTTCGGCTTCGCCACGGCGCCGCTGATCGCGGCCGGCTGCATCATGATGCGCAAGTGCCATCTCAACACCTGCCCGGTCGGCGTCGCGACGCAGGATCCGGTATTGCGCAAGCGATTCAAGGGCGCGCCCGAGCACGTCATCAACTTCTTCTTCTTCCTCGCCGAGGACGTGCGCGAGATCATGGCTGCGCTGGGCGTGGCGCGCTTCGACGATCTCGTCGGCCGCTCGGACTGGCTCGACAAGAAGCAGGCGATCGACCACTGGAAGGCCAAGGGGCTCGACTTCTCGCGGATCTTCTACAAGCCCGACATGGGCCCCGAGGTGGCGATCCGTCATGTCGAGCTGCAGCAGCACCCGATCGACACCGTGCTCGACCGCACGCTGATCGCGAAGGCGCAAGGCGCCATCGAGCGCGGCGAGCCCGTCGTGATCGAGAGCGCGATCAACAACGTTGACCGTTCGACAGGCGCGATGCTGTCGGGCCAGGTCGCCAAGCGCTACGGCTATGCCGGCCTGCCCGACGACACCATCACGGTGAAGCTGACCGGAACCGCCGGCCAGAGTTTTGGCGCCTGGGTGGTCAACGGCGTGACGCTGGAGCTCACCGGCCAGGCCAACGACTATGTCGGCAAGGGCCTGTCGGGCGGCAAGCTGGTGATCAAGCCCTCGCCGGATGCCAGGCCGCTGGCCGAGCAGTCGATCATCGTCGGCAACACCGTGCTCTACGGCGCGATTTCCGGGGAATGCTATTTCCGCGGCGTCGCGGGCGAGCGCTTCGCGGTGCGCAATTCCGGCGCGATCGCGGTGGTCGAGGGCACCGGCGACCATGGTTGCGAATACATGACCGGCGGCGTCGTCGTCGTGCTCGGCCAGACCGGGCGAAACTTCGCGGCCGGCATGTCGGGCGGCGTCGCCTATGTGCTCGACGAGGACAAGAGCTTCGCCAAGCGCTGCAACCTCTCCATGGTCGATCTCGAGCCGGTCACCGAGGAGGAGGAGCTGATGCAGCGCATCCACCACCATGGCGGCGATCTCGAGTTCAAGGGACGCATTGACGTCATGGCCAACATGTCGGGCTATGACGCCGAACGCCTGCACCAGCTGATCAGCGACCATCACGGCTACACCGGGTCGCTGCGGGCCAAGGACATCCTCGACAACTGGGCGGAGTATCTGCCCAAATTCGTCAAGGTCATGCCGGTCGAGTATCGGCGGGCGCTTCAGGAAATCGAGCAGGCGCAGGCCGGCCTGTCGGTCGCGGCGGAGTAAGGGCTGATGGGCAAGGTAACAGGCTTCCTCGAGATCGACCGGCGCGACCGCAAATATCTCCCCGCATCGGACCGGATCAGGAACTACAAGGAGTTCGTGATCCCGCTCGGCGCCGAAGCGACGCGCGACCAGGCGGCGCGCTGCATGAACTGCGGCATCCCGTATTGTCACAATGGCTGTCCGGTGAACAACCAGATCCCGGACTGGAATGACCTCGTCTACAACGACAAGTGGCGCGAGGCGCTGACCAATCTGCACTCGACCAACAACTTCCCCGAGTTCACCGGCCGCGTCTGCCCCGCCCCCTGCGAGGCCTCCTGCACGCTGAACCTCGAGGACACGCCGGTCACGATCAAGTCGATCGAATGCGCCATCGTCGACAAGGGCTGGGCCGAGGGCTGGATCACGCCCGAATTGCCCAAGGCCAGGACCGGCAAGTCGATCGGCATTATCGGCTCGGGCCCGGCTGGGCTGGCGGCTGCGCAGCAACTCGCGCGCGCCGGCCACGAGGTCCATGTCTATGAGCGCCAGGCGCGCGCCGGCGGCCTGCTGCGCTACGGCATTCCCGACTTCAAGATGGAGAAGTCGCATGTTGAGCGCCGGGTCAAGCAGATGGAGGCCGAAGGCGTCGTCTTCCATTACGGCGTCAATGTCGGGGTCGACATCGACCCGGCCGAGCTGCTCGCCAGGCACGACGCGGTCGGCCTGACCGGCGGCGCCGAGAAGCCGCGCGACCTGCCGATCGAAGGCCGCGACCTCGCCGGCATCCATTTCGCGATGGACTTCCTGCCGCAGCAGAACCGACGCAACGGCGGCGAGCCGGCCACGCTGGCCAACTCGCAGCCGATCCTGGCGTCGGGCAAGCATGTCGTCGTCATCGGCGGCGGCGACACGGGCTCGGACTGCATCGGCACCTCGGTGCGCCAGGGGGCGCTCTCGGTGACGCAGATCGAGATCATGCCGCAGCCGCCCGAGAAGGAGAACAAGCAGCTCACCTGGCCCAACTGGCCGCTGAAGCTGCGGACCTCGTCGAGCCATGAGGAGGGTGCCGAGCGCGACTTCGCCATCGGGACGGTGAGGTTCACCGGCGAGAACGGCCATGTCCGCAAGCTGCGCTGCGCCCGGGTCGACGCCTCGTTCAAGCCGATCGAGGGCACCGAGTTCGACCTCAAGGCCGATCTCGTGCTGCTGGCGATGGGCTTCGTTTCCCCCGTGCATGAGGGGCTGATCCAGAAGCTTGGCGTCGCCATCGACAAGCGCGGCAATGTCGAGGCCAACACGCTGGCCTACAAGACCACGGTCGAGAAGGTCTTTGCCGCCGGCGACATGCGCCGCGGCCAGTCGCTCGTGGTCTGGGCGATCCGCGAAGGCCGCCAGATGGCCCACGCCATTGACAAGCACCTGATGGGCGAGACCGTTTTGCCGAGGTGAGGGCAGGGCGTCATGGTTGGGCTTGACCCGACCATCTCGGAAACCAGTGGCTTTTCGTCACGAGATTCTCGGGTCTGCGCTTCGCTTCGCCCGAGAATGACGGCTGGCCCAGGGCCTCACCGCGGCCAGCGGTGGTCGTCCATCCGCCCCGGCTTCGGCTCGGGCAGGATGCCCTCGCCGAAGATGCGGTCGAGCTGGCCGGCGATCTCGCCGCGGCCGCGCGCCTCGGGGATCGAGACCAGCAGCGCCTGATCGCCGGGCCCCGCCGTGCCAGTCAGCGGCAGGATCGGCCCGGCCGCGGGCTTGGCCTGGAGCGCGGCGGGAAGGCTGATCACGGGCAGGCCGGCGACCATCTGGTCGATCAGGCGCTCGATGCCGCCGGGCTGCAGTTCGGGATTGATCGGCGCTCCGGTCTCGGGCGAGACGGGCAGGGCGATCACGCTGCCCTGGGTTCCCGGCTCAAACATCCGGCGCACCAGCACATCGACGAAATGGGCGGCCTTGCGGGCCCCGACTGCGGTGAAGTGGATGCCGTCGCCGAGGCGCAGCCGCGCGGGCTGGCCGGAGACGTCGGGGCCCATCGCGGCGTAGCGGTTCTCCGCATCGACAAAGGCGCCCCAGAGATCGACATATTGACCGCCGGCGCGCTCGATCTGCTGGCGGTACTGCTCGTTGAAGGTCACCAGATCGCCGGAGAGCCGCGCATTCTGCACCGGCGGTGCACCCACCCAGATCAGCGGGACGCGCCGTGCCGCGAAGGCCTGCGTGACGGCATTGATGCGCTCGCGATAGAGTTCGAGCCAGCGCGGGCTGAGCGGCTCGTGGACGGTGTCGCCCTCGCGGATCGCCTGCCGGTCGTTGAGGCCGATCATCATGACGCCGAGCCCGATCTTGGCATCGCCGGCGACGAGTTCGGCGGCGACTCTCGGCCAGTCGTGGAAGTCGCTGCGGACGAGGCCCGAATCCGGTTTCGCCCGCGCGATCACGGCGAGATCGGGTCGGTCCTCCAGCGCTTCCTCCAGCCCGTCGGCCAGCAGGCTGGCGAGCGAGTCGCCGATGACGAGGATGTGGTGGGCGACGTCGACCTTGGGGATCACGGGGTCGTCGCGGACGACGACGGGCGCCGCCGGGCGGCGGCGGGCCACCGGCGCAACGCGCTGGCGCTGCGGCTGGACAGCCTGGGGCTGCTGGGGCTGCTGCCAGAAGAGCTGGAACAGGCTGCGCTGCTGCGGCTGCGGTTGCGGCTGCGGCTGGCGCGCCTGCTGCGCGAGCGGCGGCGGCCCCCCGGTCAGGAGCAGCAGGCCGGCGGCCGCCAGCATCGTGAAGAGGGCGCGCAAACGCATCGGGCTCTCGATCCGCGCCCCTGTGCGGGGCGGCGCCATCATAGCGGAAGACGCTGCGCCCGTCAGCGGGCCGTGCGCAGCCGCGCCAGCAGGGCCGGGGTCGGCCAGCCATCGGCGATCTCGCCCTGGCGCAGCTGGTACTGGCGCACGGCCTCGCGGGTACCGGTGCCGATCCGCCCATCGGCGTCGTGCTCGTAGAGGCCGAGTGCCTTGAGGCGGCGCTGCAGGTCCTGAATGCCGGATTTGTCGAGGCGCGGCGCCTGCACCGGCCAGTCGGCCTGGATCGCCGGGCGGCCCAGGATGCGGTCGCCGAGATGGCCGACGGCGAGCGCATAGGCGTCGGACGAGTTGTACTTCTTGATGACGTCGAAATTCGCGGTGAGCAGCATCACCGGGCCGCGATGGCCGGCGGGGTAGAACAGCCGGCCCTCGCCTGAGGAGGGCAGCCGCCCGCCATCGGCCTTGCGCAGGCCGGCCGAGGCGAATTGCGAAAAGCTCGCCCGGTTGAGCTTGTGGTCGAAGCCCTCGGGCAGCGTGACCTCGAGACCCCAGGGCAGGCCGGGCACCCAGCCATGGCCCTTGAGATAGTTGGCGGTGGAGGCGAGCGCGTCGGCGGTCGAGGTCCAGATGTCGGCATGGCTGTCGCCGGTGAAGTCCACCGCGTATTTGCGGTAGCTCGACGGCATGAATTGGGTGTGGCCCATGGCACCGGCCCAGGAGCCGCGCAGTTCGCGGCGCTCGACATGGCCTTCCTCGATCAGTTCGAGCGCGGTCAGGAGTTCGTCGCGGAAGAAGTCGCCGCGATAGCGCAGATGGGCGAGCGTCGCGAGCGAGCGGATCGTGTCCTTGTCGCCCTTGAAAGAGCCGTAATTGGTTTCCATGCCCCAGACGCCGAGCACGATCTCGCGCGGCACGCCGTAGCGTGCCTCGACCTGGGCCAGGAGCCCGGCATTGTCGGCCGCCGCATCGCGGCCGCGCGGAATCCGCGTGCCGCCCACCGCGCTGTTGAGATAACCCCAGATCGGGGCGGTGAACTCGGACTGCTTCCGGGTCAGCGCCTCGATGGCGGGGTCCGGGGTCACGCCGCGGAAGGCGGCGTCGAAGGTCGTGCGCGAGACGCCGCGGGCCTGGGCCAGCGGCCAGAGCCGCTGCAGGAAGGCGGCGAAGTCGCCCTGGGCGGGGCGGGCCGCGGGAGTCGGCGGGGCCTCGCGCGTGCGGGCAGCCGGGCCGCCGATCGAGCCCGTGGTCTGGGCGAAGGCGGGCGCCAGGCTGATCAGGGCCGTTGTGGCGATGACGGACAGGCGCATGGAACACTCGGACGGCTGGAGAGAGGGGCCGCTCCAGAGCGCCCGAACAAGATTAACCAAAGGTTAAGCCCGGCGGCAATCGCGGGCGCGTGGTGTCGCAGCCGGCCGCGCCGGTGCCCTCACATCGCGTTGCGGGTCTTCAGCTGCTCCTCCCAGGCCAGGGCCTGGCGCACGATCTCCTCGAGGTCGTCATGCTCCGGTGTCCAGCCGAGTTCGTTGCGGATCCGGTCGGCCCTGGCGACGAGGGCGGCCGGATCGCCGGCGCGGCGGCCCGAGAGCGTCACCGGGAAATCGACGCCCGAGACCTTCTTGACGACCTCGACCACCTCCTTGACCGAATAACCGCGGCCATAGCCGCAATTCAAGGTGAGGTTGCTGCCGCCGCCGCGCAGATGCTCGAGCGCTGCGATATGGGCGCGGGCGAGGTCGGTGACGTGGATGTAGTCGCGGATGCAGGTGCCGTCCGGTGTGGGATAGTCGGTGCCGAAGACCTCGAGGCCCGGGCGCTGCCCGAGGGCGGCCTGGCCCGCCACCTTGATGAGATGCGTCGCGTTGGGCGAGGACTGGCCGGAGCGGCCCCGCGGATCGGCGCCGGCGACGTTGAAATAGCGCAGGACGACATAGGCCAGCCCATGCGCCTTCGCCGCGTCGGCGAGCATCCACTCGCTCATCAGCTTCGATCGGCCATAGGGATTGATCGGGTGGAGGTCGATTTCCTCCGGCACGGGGCTGACCGCGGGTTCGCCATAGACCGCCGCGGTGGAGGAAAAGATGATCCGGCGGACGCCGCCGCGCACCGCGCTCTCCAGCAGGGCGCGGGTCTTCACCGTGTTGTTGAAATAGTAGCCCAGCGGGTCGGAGACCGATTCAGGGACAACGATCTTGGCGGCGAAATGGGCGATCTCGGTGATGCCGTGCTCGGCGATGAGGCGCGCGAGGAGATCCTGGTCGCCGATGTCGCCCTGGATCAGCGGCACCTCCTTCGGCACGGCCCACCAGAAGCCGGTCGAGAGATTGTCCAGAACGACCACGTTTTCGCCACGGTCGAGCAGTTCCAGAACCATGTGGCTGCCGATATAGCCGGCTCCGCCCGAAACAAGTACCGCCATCGCCCGTCGTCACCTTCCGCTGGCAGGAACCGCCCCATGCAACAGGCGTTCACGGTCTCGCAAGCACATTCTGCTTCTACTACGATGCGACCGGCTTCGCACAAGCCGTGAGCAGGCCGCTTTTCAACCCGCACCGCCGCAGCCACGCCAGGCCGGGGCGCCAAATGGACCTTCCATGTCGAAACGCATCCGCAAGGCCGTCTTTCCCGTCGCCGGTCTCGGCACTCGCTTTCTCCCTGCGACCAAGGCGATCCCCAAGGAGATGCTGACGATCGTCGACCGGCCCGCGCTCCAGCATGTGGTGGATGAGGCCCGCGCCGCCGGCATCGAGCATTTCGTCTTCATCACCGGTCGCAACAAATCGGTGATCGAGGATCATTTCGACTTCGCCTACGAACTTGAGGACACCCTGCGCAAGCGCAACAAGGTCGCCGAGATCGAGGCGCTGGCGGCCGATCTGCCGCTGGCCGGCGCGACGAGCTTCACCCGCCAGCAGCAGCCGCTGGGGCTGGGGCACGCGGTCTGGTGCGCGCGCGACATCATCGGCGACGACGAGCCCTTCGCCCTGCTGCTGCCGGACATGCTGCACCACACCCATGGCAAGGGCTGCCTGGCCGAGCTGATCGACGCCTACAACAAGCATGGCGGCAACCACATCGCCGTGGCGCCGGTGCCCGATGACCAGACGCATCAATACGGCATCGTCGGCGTCGAGAAGCGCGACGCCAAGGTCTCGAAGGTGACCAAGATGGTCGAGAAGCCGGCGAGAGGCACGGCGCCGTCCAACCTGCACATCACCGGCCGCTACATCCTGCAGCCGACGATCTTCAACCTGCTCGCCAACCAGGAGCCGGGCGCGGGCGGCGAGATCCAGCTGACGGATTCGATGATCGCGCTGTCGCGGCTGGAGCCCTTCCACGCCATGCGCTTCGACGGCGACATCTACGACACCGGCTCGAAGATGGGCTTCCTCGCGGCCAATATCGCCTATGCGCTCGACCGCCAGGACCTCGGGCCGCAGCTGCGCCAGGAACTCGAGCGGCTGCTGGATCGTCTGTGAGACGGCCCAAGCCGGGACGCGACGCGTGAGTGACGCCGCCCGCGTCTTCGACCGGGCGCTGGGCCGGCGGCGGCTGACGCGGGCGCTGGCGGCCGGCTATCCGGATGTCCTGCTGCGCCGGGCGGCGGAGGACCTCGAGGAGCGGCTGGCGGCGGTGCTGCGCCGCTTCGAACGGGCGGCCGATCTCGGCTCGCCCCTGCCGCTGGCGGTGCCCGTCCTCGCGGGCAAGGCGGAGTCGGTGTTGCACATGGCGGAGGCCCCGGGCGGCGCGACGGATCTGGTCGGCGATCTGGAACGCCTGCCTCTCGCGGCGGCCAGCCTCGATCTCGCCGCGTCGCTGCTGGCCTTGCAGGGCGTCAACGACCTGCCGGGCGCGCTGATCCAGATCCGGCGGGCACTGCGGCCGGACGGGCTGTTCATCGGCTGCCTGCTCGGCGGCCGCACGCTCGCCGAATTGCGGCAGGTGCTGCTGGAGGCGGAAGCCGAGACCGCGGGCGGCGCCAGCCCGCGGATCGCGCCCTTTGCCGATCTGCGCGATCTCGGCAGCCTGCTGCAGCGGGCCGGGTTTGCGCTGCCGGTCGTCGACAGCGAGGTCGTGACCGTGCGCTATCGCGACGTCTTCGGGCTGCTGCGCGATCTGCGCGCGCTCGGCTGGGGCAATGCGCTCGAGGCCCGCCGCCGGACGGGCTTGCGCAGGGACACGCTGATGCGGACGGCGGCGCTCTATGCCGAGCGCCATGCCGATGCCGACGGGCGGCTGCGGGCGACCTTCGAGATCGTCTGGCTGTCGGGATGGGCGCCGCATGAGAGCCAGCAGAAGCCGCTGCGGCCGGGCTCGGCCAAGGCGCGGCTGGCCGATGCGCTCGGTGTGCCGGAGATCGGCACGGGCGACAAGGCGGGGCAATGATGGTTCGAGAGGGGCTCCCGCACCCTTCATCCTTCGAGACGCGCCTGCGGCGCTGCTCAGGATGAGGTCTCGAACAGTTGGACTGGAGTAGCGCCATGAGCGGCAGACCAGAACGCCTCCCGCGCGCAGCCTTCGGCGTCTTCCGCGCGATTCCGACGCGCTGGCACGACAATGACGTCTACGGCCACGTCAACAATGTCGTCTATTATTCATGGTTCGACACGGCGGTGAACGCCTGGCTCATCGAGCGCGGCTTCCTCGACATCGCCGGCAGCGCCACGATCGGCCTCGTCGTCGAGACGACCTGCAGCTATTTCGAGAGCGTCGCCTTTCCGGAGACCGTCGAGCTCGGGCTCGGCGTCGAGCGGCTCGGCACCAGCTCTGTCACTTACCGGATCGGGGTCTTCCGCCAGGGCGGGGAGCGGGCGGCGGCGCAGGGCCGCTTCACCCATGTCTATGTCGACCGCGCGACGCAGCGTCCCGTGCCGATCCCGGCCGATCTGCGCGCAGCGCTCGAAGGCCTCACATCGTCAGGCGGATCTGGCTGATCTCGCGCGCGATCTGCTGGAAAATCGGGGTGAGCTGGGATGCGTTGGAGACCTCGAAGAACATCGAGGGCTCGCTGGCACAGCCGCGCAGAAGGCTGCTGTTCCCGTTGATGACGCGGATCGAATAGATCGTGATGCCCGTCGCCTTGGCGTTCGTGCAGGCGGCCTCTGTGCGCTGGTCCATCGTGGTCTGGTTGTCGCCGAAACGGTTCTGCGTATTGTCGCCGTCGGTCAGCAGGATCATGTATTTCGTCAGCCGCGGCGTGGTCGAGGCGGCGGCCTCCGGCAGCGGCGCGCCCTGGCTGAGGCTCGCCATGCCCCAAGCGGCGCCGATCGTGACATTGGTGTAGCCCACCGGCGTCATGGCGTTGACGGTGCTTTCCAGCGCGGTCCAGTCGCTGGTCAGCGGCCGGATCGGCGTCAGCGAGGCATAGGCGCAGAAATCCGCGGGATAGAGCGTGGCATTGACGCCGGAGACGGCGCTGGCATCGCTGACGTCATAGGCCTTGTCGCGGTCGCTGACGCAGCCCTGCCAGGTCGCCTTGGCGATGGTCTCGGTCGTCCGGCGCCGGCCGCCGCCGATCGTGCGGGTCAGGTCGTAGCGCAGCCAGGGCGAGTCCGTGTAGGTCGTCGGCAGTCGCACCTGCGTCGCGAAGGGCACGATCGAAACGCGGATCTGGTCGGTCGTGGTCGCGGCGTCCTTCAGGATCTTGAGCAGGTCGAGCGAGGCCTTCTTCAGCTCGGTCATCTTGCTGGAGGAGGCCATCGAGCCGGTGTTGTCGAGCACGAGCGCGAGTTCGACCGTGTTCGTGCCCCAGGCGGCCTGGGCGCTGGAGGAAACGGGGATGCGGTCGAAGCCGATCACGCGGGTGATGCTGGTCTCCACCGTCGTGTCGGCGGTGACGCTGACGATGCGCGCCGCGCGGTCGACCGAGACGGTGTAGGTTCCCAGCCGCGCATCGGCGTTGCCGGCGAGGTTGGCGCGGATCAGGGCTTCGGCGCGGCTCCGGAGCTCGGCATCGGTGAGCTTGCTGGCCTCGCGGGCCACCATCAGCGCGGCCGAATCGACGGCGAGGTTGAGGCTCGCCCGAGCCGAACTCGCGCGGGCATAATCCACGCTCGCGCCGGCGATGCCGATCATCGGCAGAGCGACGATTCCGAACAGGATCGCGACATTGCCGGACGCATCTTTCCTGAAACGGGACAAAAGCGACATCGACTGTTCCTCCGCGGCACGGTCCGCTCCGTGCTGGCGGAACACGCGCAGGGTGCGTGCCAGCCGGCCGCGCAGAGGTGGGTGCGGCGGGAATGCGTTGTCTATGCCCGTCAGTCGGGTTATGCCCCGCGCATCGAAGACTGGCCGCGCGGCCGGAACGGCAGGAACCCTCGCCCCGTGATTCCCAACGACATCAAAATCACGCCGCAGCTCGTCGCCGAACACGGCCTGAAGCCCGACGAGTATCAGCGCTTCCTGCATCTGATCGGCCGCGAGCCGACGATCACCGAACTCGGCATCGTCTCGGCGATGTGGAACGAGCACTGCTCATACAAGTCCTCGAAGATCCATCTGAAGACCCTGCCGACCAAGGCGCCCTGGGTCATCCAGGGCCCGGGCGAGAATGCCGGCGTGATCGACATCGGCGACGGCCTCGCCATCGTCTTCAAGATGGAGAGTCACAACCACCCCTCCTTCATCGAGCCCTATCAGGGCGCGACGACGGGTGTCGGCGGCATCCTGCGCGACGTCTTCACGATGGGTGCGCGGCCGATCGCGGTGCTCGATGCGCTGCGCTTCGGCTCGCCGGACCATCCGCGCACGCGCCACCTCGTCTCGGGCGTGGTGGCCGGCGTCGGCGGCTATGGCAATTCCTTCGGCGTGCCCAATGTCGGTGGCCTGACCGGCTTCCACAGCCGCTATGACGGCAACATCCTCGTCAACGCCATGGCGGTCGGCATCGCGCGGGCCGACGAGATCTTCTACGCCAAGGCCTCGGGCGTCGGCAAAGCCATCGTCTATCTGGGATCCAAGACCGGCCGCGACGGTATCCATGGCGCGACCATGGCCTCGGCCGCCTTCGGCGAGGGGGCCGAGGAGAAGCGCCCGACCGTGCAGGTCGGCGATCCCTTCGCCGAGAAGCTCCTGCTCGAGGCCTGCCTCGAGATCATGGCGGCCGGCCATGTCGATGCGATCCAGGACATGGGCGCGGCGGGCCTGACCTGCTCGGCCGTCGAGATGGGCGCCAAGGGCGATCTCGGCGTGGAGCTCAACCTCGACGCCGTGCCCTGCCGCGAGGAGGGCATGAGCGCCTATGAAATGATGCTCTCGGAGAGCCAGGAGCGCATGCTTATGGTGATCAAGCCGGGCCATGAGGAGCCGGCCGAGGCGATCTTCAAGAAGTGGGGGCTGGACTTCGCCATCGTCGGTCACACCACCGATGATCTGCGCTTCGTCGTGAAGCACCAGGGCGAGACCATGGCCGATCTCCCGATCAAGGAGCTCGGCGACGAGGCGCCCGAATATGATCGGCCCTGGATCGAGACTCCGCCGCAGCAGCGCCTCGCCCCCGAGAGCGTCGAGGCACCGCTGAGCAACGCGCAGGCCCTGCTCAAGCTGATCGGCTCGCCGGATCTGTGCTCGAAGCGCTGGGTCTGGGAGCAGTACGACACGCTGATCCTCGGCAATTCGGTGGTGACGCCGGGTGGCGATGCCGGGCTGATCCGCATCGAGGATGGGCCGAAGGGCCTGGCGATGACCGCCGACGTGACCCCGCGCTATTGCGAGGCCGATCCCTTCGAGGGCGGCAAGCAGGCGGTGGCGGAGGCCTGGCGCAACCTGACCGCGACCGGGGCGACCCCGCTCGCCGTCACCGACAATCTGAATTTCGGCAATCCCGAGCGGCCGGAGGTGATGGGCCAGCTCGTCGGCTGCATCAAGGGCATCGGCGAGGCCTGCCGCGCGCTCGACTTCCCCGTCGTCTCCGGCAATGTCTCGCTCTACAACGAGACCAACGGCGTCTCGATCCTGCCGACCCCGACCATCGGCGGCGTCGGCGTTCTCGCCGACGTGACGAAGCACGCGACCGTCGACTTCAAGGCGGAGGGCGAGGCGATCCTGCTGATCGGCGAAACCACCGGCTGGCTCGGCCAGAGCGCCTATCTCGCGACCATCTGCGGCCGCGAGGAGGGGGCGCCGCCGCCGGTCGATCTCGCCGTCGAGCGCCGCAACGGCGATGTCGTGCGCGGCCTGATCACGGCCGGGCGCGTCAGCGCCTGCCACGACCTGTCCGACGGTGGGCTCGCCGTCGCGCTGGCCGAGATGGCGATGGCCGGCGGCATCGGCGCCACCATCGAGACGCTGCCGGCGGGGCCGGCCCATGCCGTGCTCTTCGGCGAGGACCAGGCGCGCTATCTGGTCACCGTGCCGGCCGGCTCGGCCGAGGCGGTGCGGGCCGAGATCGCGGCGGTGGGCGTGCCGGTGACGCTGCTCGGCCGCACGGGCGGCGCCACGCTGGCGCTGGCCGGCGAGACCGCTGTGGCCGTCTCCGATCTGAAGAACGCCCACGAGACCTGGCTGCCGGCCTATATGGCCGGCAAGGCCGCCTGAGGAGAACCGCCATGGCGATGGATGCCCACGACATCGAGGCGATGATCAAGGCGGCGCTGCCGGATGCGATCGTCGAGATCAAGGATCTCGCCGGCGACGGCGACCATTACGCTGCGACCGTGACCTCGGCCGCCTTCAAGGGCAAGACCCGGGTGCAGCAGCACCAGATGGTCTATGCCGCGCTGAAGGGGAACATGGGCGGTGTCCTGCACGCCCTTGCGCTGACGACGGTGACGCCTGATATTTGAGGCGAACCCTGGAGCAGCCGCCATGGCCGAGCCCGATCCGACAGTTGCCAGCCACACGCTCGTTCTGCTGCGCGGCATGGACCGGAAACTCGATCACGTCATCGAGACGCTGGGCCGGCATGATGTCCGCCTCGGCCGGCTGGAGCGCGACCTCGGCGAGGTGAAGAGCGATCTCGTTCTGCTCGAGAACCGCATGCTGACCCAGACCAACGAGATTCTTCGCATCGTGCATCGCCTCAACGAGCAGGACGCTCTGGCGAGCCAGAACTGAACTCCGGAGATACGATTATGACCGACGTCAACGCCCGCATCGATGCCGAGGTGAAGTCCGCCGATGTGGTGCTCTTCATGAAGGGCACGCCGCAATTCCCGATGTGCGGCTTCTCGGGGCAGGTCGTGCAGATCCTGTCCTATGTCGGCGTGCCGTTCAAAGGTGTAAACGTGCTGGAGGATCAGGAGATCCGCGAGGGCATCAAGGCCTATTCCAACTGGCCGACGATCCCGCAGCTCTACGTCAAGGGCGAGTTCATCGGCGGCTGCGACATCACCCGCGAGATGTTCCAGGCCGGCGAGCTGCAGGCGCTGCTTGCCGAGAAGGGCATCGCCGTCAAGCAGGCGAGCTGACCGGCGCGCCGCGGAAGCCTCTGCGCCGGCGTTTGCGCGCGCGCGGGTTTGCGATCGGGCCGGGGCAGGCCCGTCCCGGCCGCTCCGGCCTCAGGCGCGTTTGGCCAGCCGCTCGGCGATGAAGATGCCGCCCAGCACGAGCAGCAGCGCGACGCCGTGATAGAGCGCGAGCTGCTCGCCGAGGATCAGCACGGCGAGGATCGGCGCGAAGACCGGCACGAGATTGACGAAGACGCCGGCGCGGCCGGGGCCGATCAGCTCGACCGCGCGCATGAAGAAGAGCTGCGACAGGATCGAGGGGCCGATCGCGACATAGAGCAGGATCAGCCAGCCCTGCGGCGCCTTCACCGTGAAGGCGCCCTGCGCGACCTCGATCGCCAGCAGCGGCAGCGAGACCAGGCAGGCGACCATCGCCAGCGCCGAGAAGAAGACGAGGCCGGGCACCTGTGGCCGCGAGCGGATCGCCACCGTGTAGCCGGCATAGAAGGTGCAGGCGACGATCATGAAGAGATCGCCCGGGGCGAAGGCGAATTGCCGGAGCACCGCGATGTCGCCGCGGCTGGCGACGACGGCGACGCCGAGCAGCGTGACGAGGACGCCGAGCGCCTGCACCGGGCCGATCGGCGTGCGATAGGCGATGAAGGCGCCAATCAGCACGAAGACCGGGATCGAGCCCTGGAGAATGCCGATATTGATCGCGGTGGTCGAGTAGGCGGCGAGGTACATCAGGGCGTTGAAGGCGGTGAAGCCGACGGTGCCCATCGCGACGATGAACTTCCAATGGGCCCGCAGCACCGACCAATGCGCCCTGATCTGGTGGCGCAGCAGCATCGGCATCACCGCGCAGACCACGACCCAGCGCAGCGAGGTCAGCGCCATCGGCGAGATGGCGTCGACCGCGAGGCGACCGGCGACGGCATTGCCGCCCCACATCAGGGTGGTCAGGGTCAGCAGCAGATAGGCATTGCCCCAGAGGCGCTGCTTGAGGGTCAGGTTCGCGGGCAAGCGGTCAACCGATCCGGAAACGGGCTCCTGCAATAGCCTTGCGCGCGGTTCGCGTCATGTGGGATGAGGCGCAGTGGCGCCCGGCGCCCGGCGCATCCCTCTCCCCCAGTCACTCCGCGGCTTGTCCCCATGCTCGATGTCGTCCGACGCCCGCTCCGCCTGCTCTTCGTGGACGGCAACACCCGCGCCCAGCGCGAGGCTCATGCCGCCGGCTACGGCGCCCAGCCGGCCGAGGCCTATGCCGCCGAGATGGCCGCGATCGAGCCCGGCGTGGTGACCGACATCTGCCTGCCGGCCGATGCCGGCGCCAATCTGCCGGACGGAGCGGGCTTGCAATCCTATGACGGCATCGTGCTCACCGGCTCGGCGTTGCACATCTACGAGCTCGAGCCGGCGGTGACACGCCAGATCGAATTGATGCGCGCGATCTATGCCAGCGGCACGCCCTGTTTCGGCTCCTGCTGGGGCATCCAGATGGGCGCGGTCGCGGCCGGTGGCACCGTGACGCGCAACCCACGCGGGCGCGAGGTCGGCTTCGCCCGCCGGATCACGGTCAACGAGGCCGGCCGCAGCCATCCGCTGCTGGCCGGGCGGCCGGCGGCCTTCGACGCGCCGGCGATCCATCTCGACACGGTGGTGCTGCCGCCCGGCGACACCACCATCCTGGCCTCGAACGCCCATAGCGACGTGCAGGCGGCCGAGATCCGCCATGACGGCGGCGTGTTCTGGGGCGTGCAGTACCACCCCGAATTCCCGCTGCGCCAGGTCGCCTCGATCCTCGGGCGGATGGTGCCGGCGCTGATCGAGGAGGGGTTCCGCTCGGACGAGGCGGCCGCGGAAACCTGGCTCGCCGAGCTGCGCGCGCTCGACGCCGACAAGAGCCGCCGGGATCTCGCCTGGGCGCATGGGCTCGACGCCGAGGTGCTGGACGACGCCCGCCGCGTCACCGAACTGCGCAACTTCCTGGACCACCGCGTCAAGCCGCAGGCGAGCGCGCGCGGGCGGGGTTGAATACCGGGGACGCGAGCCCCTGCTGCCCTGTTTCGTGCCGTTTCGAGACCGCGCGAGCCCGGCGCGCCTGAGTCGCGACGCAGAGGCAGTCCGTCCCCGTCCCAGCGGCAGGGAGCGGCTGACGCTGCACGCGCCGTGGAGGCCGGGCGGTCATGGCTGGATGCGGCTGATTCGAGGCGAATTTCCCGCTAAAGTTGCATATTACTTAGGCAGTTTTCGCTCTGAATTAATCGCATTTTAAATGTCGTGAGACGAAATCGAGCGAGGTTGTAACGCAAGGACAGGGTTTTGAAACCTCATCGATCCCTGCGGCACCTGCGCTGACTACCTGATCGTCATCCCGCCGGCGCATGCGCTGCGCCGCTTCATGGGGCCCGAAGTCGTTGAAATCCATTCGCACCAAAATCATCGCGATCCTGGCGATCATCTCGCTGGGCGCCATCGTTTCGTCGGCGCTGGGCCTCTGGGCCCTGTCGCGCTCCAATGACCTCAGCCAGCGTTCCGCGACCCTCTCCGACGTCACGCTCGCCACCGACAAGATCAACGGCCATGTCCTCGGCGTCGTCATGGACGCACGCGGCATCTACATGTCGAAGGACGCCGCGGCCGCCGAGCCCTTCGCCAAGGGCATGGAGGCGCGCTTCCCGCAGATGCGGTCGCTGGCTGCCGAGCTGACCCGGACAGCTCCGGAATCGGAGCGGGCCCAGACGCGAGCGATCGAGAAGGCCATCGCCGATTTCATCACCTTCCGCACGGAGACGATCCGGCTGGCGCGCGAGGTCTCGACCTCTGCGGCCAACACGCAGGGCAACAACGAGGCCAACCGCAACAACCGCAAGGCCCTCAACGATCTGCTCGTCGCCTTCACCAAGACCACCGATGCGGCCAGCACTGCTCTGCAGAAGGAGGCCACGAGCTTCACCCAGATGGCGCAGACGGGCCTGCCGATCGTGCTGGCCGTCACGCTGCTAAGCTCTCTGCTGATCGCGCTGTTCTTCGCCCAGCGCTCCCTGACCCGGCCGATCCTCGATCTCAGCGGCGTTATGGAGGCGCTGACGCGCGGCGATCTCAAGGTGGCCGTGCCGCATCTAGGCCGCCACGACGAGATCGGCACCATGGCCAAGGCCGTCTCCGTACTGCGCGAGAGTTCCGAGCAGGTCGCTATCCTGCAGCAGCAGGAGCAGGCGGCGGCGGCGGCGCGCCTGGCCCGGGCGCAGTCGATGGAGGCGGTCGTCAGCGATGTCGGCGAGGTCGTGGCGGCGGCGGCGGCGGGCGATTTCTCGGCGCGGCTGCAGATCGACCAGGCCGACGAGCAGATGCAGAAGCTCGTCGCCGG
>CALRYW010000021.1:0-55213 GCA_943372485.1 Allobosea thiooxidans | reverse complement strand
GCCGCGGCCGACCGCATCCGCAACCCGACTGCCGTCTTCGCCGGGCTCGACAAGATCACCGGCCGGATCATCTCCTTCGAGGTCGCCGTCGACGAGACCGTGCAGTTCGGCGCGCTGCAGCTGACGCCGCGGGTCTGCTGGACGCGCCCGCCCACGGAAGCGCCGCAGACGACGAGCTTCACCGAGGTCGACGAGGTCACCTTCAACAACGAGTACCGGCGCATCTTCACGGGCTGGATGTATGCCGCGAGCCCGGGCCTGCACGGGGTTGAGCACGCGATCTACGACGTCTGGCTGACCGACTGCAAAGGCGGCACTGAACTCGTGGTCGATCCCAAGGAGCCCGAGGCTCCGCTGCCCGACGAGCCGCGCCGGCCGCGCACCCCCGCCCGCGACGTCAACCAGCAGCCCGGCCTGCCGCCTCCGGGCGGACAGGGCGACATCCTGACGCCGCCCGGCCAGCGCGTCGACGTGGCCCCGCCGCGGGGCGTGCCGGTCGCGCCACGCCAGGCGCCGACCCAGCGCTTCTTCCCGACCAATCCCGGCCGCGACCCGGCCGGCGGCAACTGATACCCCTTCAAGCGGCCGTGACGTTCGCCGCGGCCTGCGCGCCCGAGACGCGCTGGCCGGGTGACCAGACGGCCGGGTTGCCGGGCGCGGCCAGCGCCCGCTCGAGCAGCAGCTGATAGGCCGCGCGCGGCACCTCCTGCGTGCCGAACTGCGCCAGATGCGCGGTCTGGAACTGCGCGTCGAGCAGGCGGTAGCCGCCCAGACGCAGCCGCGCCACGAGGTGGACCAGCGCAACCTTCGAGGCATCGGTCTCGCGGTGGAACATGCTCTCGCCGAAGAAGGCCCCGCCCAGCGCCAGACCGTAGAGCCCCCCGACGAGCCGACCCTCGCGCCAGCACTCGACCGTATGGACATGGCCGATGCGGAACAGCGCACCGAAGATGTCGCGGATCCGGCGGTTGATCCAGGTGTCGGGGCGGTCGGCCCTCGGCTCGGCGCAGGCCGCGATGACGGCATTGAAATCGCTGTCGACCCGGACATCGAACCGCTCCGAGCGAACGGTTCGCGCCAGCCGTGACGACAGGTGGAACCCCTCGAGCGGAATGACGCCGCGCAGATCCGGCTCGACCCAGAACAGGTTCGGGTCGTCAGCCGTCTCCGCCATCGGGAAAATGCCGGCCGCATAGGCGCGCAGCATGATCTCCGGCGTGATCTCGGGTGTGCGTACGGGGATGGAGCGGGCCTTCATCAGGGCAGGGGAGCGCGGGCCGGCGCGGGAGTCAAACAGGGATGGCGCGACCAGCCCCCTCTCCCCTCGCGGGAGAGGGTTGGGGTGAGGGGGCGCCGTGACCTGTCCGTTCTGTCGGTAACGCTCTACAAACCGGATAACGCTCGGCGCCCCCTCATCCGTCTCGGCTTCGCCGAGCCACCTTCTCCCGCGAGGGGAGAAGGGAAGGGCGCCTCAGGCGCCGCCGGTCTCGTCCATCCCGCCAGCGGCGAGAAACTTCTCGAGCCAGTGGATGTTGTAGTCGCCGTTCAGGATGTCCGGGTTGCGCACCAGCGTGCGAAACAGCGGCAGCGTCGTGTCGACGCCGTCGACGACGAACTCGTCGAGCGAACGGCGCAGCCGCATCAGGCATTCGGCGCGGTTGCGGCCATGGACGATCAGCTTGCCGACCAGCGAGTCGTAATGCGGCGGGATGACGTAACCCTGATAGGCCGCCGAATCGACGCGCACGCCGAGACCGCCCGGCGTGTGGAAGGAGACGATCTTGCCCGGCGAGGGCCGGAAGGTCGCGTGGTGCTCGGCATTGACGCGGCATTCGATGGCATGGCCCTCGATGACGACGTCCTTCTGCTGGATCGAGAGCGGCAGACCCGCCGCGATCCGAATCTGCTCGTTGACGAGGTCGATCCCGGTGATCATCTCGGTGACCGGGTGCTCGACCTGGATCCGCGTGTTCATCTCGATGAAATAGAACTCGCCATCCTCGTAGAGGAACTCGATCGTCCCGGCGCCGCGGTACTGCAGCTTGGACATCGCGGCCGCGCAGATCGCGCCGATCCGGTCGCGCTCGCCGGCATTGAGCGCGGGCGAGGGGCCTTCCTCCCAGACCTTCTGGTGGCGGCGCTGCAGCGAGCAGTCGCGCTCGCCGAGATGGATCGCATGGCCCTTGCCGTCGCCCAGCACCTGAATCTCGATATGGCGCGGCTTTTCGAGATATTTCTCGATATAGACCGCGTCGTCGCCGAAATTGGCCTTGGCCTCGGTGCGCGCGGTCGAGAGCGCGACGGACATCTCGTCCTCGCTGCGCACGACCTTCATGCCCTTGCCGCCGCCGCCCGACGCCGCCTTGATGATGATCGGGAAGCCGATCTCGGCCGCGATCCTCAGCGCCTCGCCGTCATCGGTCACGCCGCCTTCCGAGCCCGGTACGCAGGGGATGCCGAGCGCCTTGGCCGTGCGCTTGGCCTCGATCTTGTCGCCCATCGAGCGGATATGCTCGGCCTTGGGGCCGATGAAGGTGATGTTGTGCCGCTCCAGAATCTCGGCGAAGCGGGCATTCTCGGAGAGAAAGCCATAGCCGGGATGCACGGCATCGGCGCCGGTGATCTCGCAGGCCGCGATCAGGGCTGGAATGTTGAGATAGCTCTCGCGGGCGCTCGGCGGGCCGATGCAGACGCTCTCGTCGGCGAGGCGCACATGCATGGCGTTGGCGTCGGCGGTGGAATGGACCGCGACCGTGGCGATGCCGAGCTCCTTGGCCGCGCGCAGCACGCGCAGCGCGATCTCTCCGCGGTTGGCGATCAGGATCTTGTCGAACATCTTGCGCTCGCCGTTCGCCGGGCCGCTCACTCGATCACCAGAAGCGGCTCGCCATATTCGACGGGCTGCCCATCCTCGACCATGATCGCGACGACCGTCCCGGCGCGGGGCGCGACGATGTCGTTGAAGGTCTTCATCGCCTCGACCAGCAGCACGCGCTCGCCCGCCTTCACGACGGAGCCGATCTCCACAAAGGGCTTGGCGTCCGGCGAAGGCCGGCGATAGGCGGTGCCGACCATCGGGGACGGCACGGTGCCGGGATGCGCGGCTGCGGCCTTCGCATCGGTGGGCACAGCCGGGGCAGGGGCGGCCGGCGCCGCGGCGAGCACCGGAGCGGCGGCCGCGGGCACCTGGACGGTGGCCGTGAGGGTACGGGCGACGCGCACGCGCAGATCGCCCTTTTCGACCTCGATCTCGGTGAGATCGGTCTCGTTCAGAAGCTGCGCGAGTTCACGGACCAGTTCGGGGTCGATCGGGCTCTTGGTCGCCATGGCGGTTTCACCGTCTTCGTGGTCTTGGATCGGGCGCGGACGCCCGCGGGGGATGGAGGGGTGCGGGGATCAGGCCGCCGGCTTCGCCGCCCGCTTCTGCAGAAGCGGCACGATCGCGTCGAAAGCAAGGTCGTAGCTGGCCACGCCGAAGCCGCAGATCACGCCGACGCAGACCGGCGCCATGTAGGAATGGTGCCGAAACTCTTCGCGGGCATGGACGTTCGAGACATGGACTTCGATCGCCAGCGCATCGGTCCCCTTGATCGCATCGCGCAACGCGACTGAGGTGTGCGTGTAGGCGCCGGCATTGATGATGACGCCCGCGCCGGCCAGGCCGGCCTGCTGGATGAGGCTGACGAGTTCGCCCTCGTAATTGGTCTGCCGGAACACGAGTTCGACGTCGGCGGCATCCGCCCTGGCCTTCAGCCGCTCCTCGACGCCCGCCAGCGTCACCGCGCCATAGGTGGCGGGTTCGCGGGTGCCGAGCAGGTTGAGATTGGGACCGTTGAGGACGTGGACGGCGACCATGGCGCGGTTGTTTCCGGCGCCGCCCAAGGCGGCGGACGCCGCCCTCATAAACGCTGCGGGCCGGCAGGGGAAGCCTGCCGGAGCGTCAGGCGCACAGGGCTCTCAGCCGCTGCAGCTGGTCTTGCCGCATTTGCGGACGGCCTCGATCTTCTGCTTGAGGGCCGGGGCGCCGATGGCCCCGAACACGACCTCGTCACCGAGGATGAAGGCCGGCGTTCCGGTGAGCCCGAGCCGGTCGCCCAGCGCGATCGTGTCCTCGATCACGCCCTTGGTCTGGGCCGACTCCATCTCCTTCTTCAGCCGCTCGATGTCGGCGCCGGCCTCCTTGGCGACCTCGAGCGCCTTGGCGGCGTTGATGCGGCCTTTCGTGGCCATCAGCTTGTTGTGAAAATCGAAATACTTCTGCCCCTGGAGCTGGGTCATCGCCGCCACGGCGACACGGCTCGCCTCGACCGAATCGGGCCCCAGGATCGGGAAGTCCTTGATCACCACTCTGAGCTTGGGATCCTCCTTCACGAGGGCCCTGACGTCCTCCACCGCCCTTTTGCAGAAGCCGCAGTTGTAATCCATGAACTCGATGATGGTGACATCGCCCTGCGGGTTGCCGACGATCGCCGACGTGGCCGGATCAGTCAGGCGGGCCTTCTCGGCGGTGACCGCACTGCGCTGCGCATCGGCCTGCGCCATGGCGTTGCGCCGCTCCAGTTCGATCAGCGCTTCCTGGATCAGTTCGGGGTTCTGCAGCAGCGTTTCGCGAATCAGCCCGACGACCGCCTTGCGCTGCTCAGCCGTGAGACCCTGCGCCGGTGTCGTGCCCTGTGCCAGCGCGGGCGCGGCGACAGCGGCAAGGCCCAGGCCGAGCGCGAGAGCCGGCAGCAGGCGGGCGATCCGCCGGGGCAGGGTGGAGAGGGCCATCGGGTGTTCCTTCTCGGTTCCGGCGCATGACCGGTTCGGGTGCTGGGTCGCTTCTCGACGCTCCCGGCGCGGGCGTCAATTCACAGCTTTGCCACCGGTTGCGGGGCGAGGACGCCTCGGCTACGCCCGCCCGCACGCCACCTGCTCGGGACGAGACGATGCCAGACACCGCCACGCCATCTGCCCCCGGCCCGCAGGAGAAGCTGCAGCCGGCGGCCCGCGCCGCGCGCGTCCAGCCTTTCATCGTCATGGACGTGATGAACCAGGCCGCGGCGATCGAGCGCGGCGGCGGCTCGGTCGTCCACATGGAGGTCGGCCAGCCCTCGGCGCCGACGCCGGCCTCGATCCGCGCCGCCGCGGCGCGCGCGCTTGAGCATGGCCGGATCGGGTACACCCAGGCGCTGGGCACGGATTCGCTGAGGGCTCGCATCGCCCGACATTACGGCGAAACCTATGGCGTCGCTGTGGCGGCCGAGCGCGTCGTTGTCACGACAGGCTCCTCGGGCGGCTTCATCCTCGCCTTCCTCGCCTGCTTCCAGCCCGGCGCGCGCATCGCCATCACCGCCCCTGGCTATCCAGCCTATCGCAACATCCTGATCGCACTGGGCCTCGAGCCGGTGGCGATCGAGGTCGGCCCCGAGACGCGCTTTGCCCTGACGCCGGATCTCGTCGCCCGCGCCCATCGCGACAAGCCGCTGGCCGGCGTGCTGACGATGAGCCCGGCCAATCCGACCGGCGTGGTGATGGCGCCCGACGCCATCGCCGCCGTCGCAGCCGAGTGCCGCCGGCTCGGCCTCTGGTACATCTCGGACGAGATCTATCACGGGCTGACCTATGACGAGCCAGCGACGACGGCGCTGTCGGCCGACCCCGACGCGATCATCGTCAACTCCTTCTCGAAATACTACTGCATGACCGGCTGGCGCGTCGGCTGGCTGGTCGTGCCGCAGCGGCTCGTGCGCACCATCGAGCGGCTGCAGCAGAACCTCTCGATCTCGGTGCCCTATCTGAGCCAGGTTGCGGGCGAGGCCGCTTTCGAGGCGACCGCCGAATGCGAGGCGATCAAGGCCGGCTATGCGGACAACCGCGCCTATCTGCTGGAGGCGCTGCCCCGGATCGGGCTCGGCGATTTCCTGCCCGTCGACGGCGCCTTCTACATCTATTGCGACATCGGCCAATATTCCAACGATTCCATGAGCTTCTGCCGCGATGTTCTGAATGGTGCCGGCGTCGCGATCACGCCCGGACTGGATTTCGACGAAGGCCGTGGCGCCCGCACCGTCCGGCTTTCCTTCGCCGGATCGCTGGGAGAGTGCGAGGAGGCGGTGGCGCGGATGGGCGCCTGGCTGCGGCGGCGGATCTAGGAAGCCGGGCCACGACGAGAGAGAAGGCTTGCCAACACCGCCCCGGAGACACCAAATCGCTGGCGATGCTGGGGAGAGTGGCGATGGTTTTCGGATTCGGCGCGGTCAGGCTCGCGGCAGCTGGCTGCCTGGGACTGCTCATGGCCTGCGGGTCGATCTCGACGGCGCAGGCGCAGGCATCGGCACAGTCGCCCGTGGTCCTGACGCTGACAGGCCAGGAGCCACCCGATACCGTCAGCCGCATGGTCGAGGCGCTGTCGCGCGAGGGGCGCCAGGTCGAGATCCGGATTGGCGGCGTTCCGACCGCCGCCAAACCCGAGACGGTCGCGTCCAAGGCCGACCCACAGCCCAAATCCGAAGCGCCGATGAAGACCGAGGCCGCTGCCGCGCCGGGCCAGGTTGAAGCCTTCGTCGATCATTTGATCGAAGGGGTGGAGTACGGCACGGCCTCCCTGCCTCGGATCCGCGATCTCGCCGATGATTGGAGGCGCGCCTGGCAGGCCAAGCGCAATGGTCTGACGGGCCTCTCGGCCGAGATGCGCATCGGCCTCATCCTGATTCTGGCGCTCGCCGCGGCCGGCACCTTCCGCCTCACGAGTGCCGGCTTCTTCTCTGCCCGGATGCGGCCACAAGGCCCCGAATTCACGCCGCGCCTGATCGCGGCGTCATGGGGCCTCCTCCAGGATCTCGGAACGATCGTTCTGGCGCTGCTGATCGCAAGGATGACACGCAACGCCTGGCTGCCCGAGGCCGATATCGCGGCGATAGCGCTGTCGACGGCGGTCAACGGCGCAGCCATCGGCGCACTGCATCTCGCCGTCGGCCGCTTCCTCTTGTCGCCCGGCGTACCGGAGAGACGCATCATGCCACTGCCGCGGGCGGAGCGGCATTTCGGCTTCCTCGTGTTCTATTCCGTGTTGACGCCCCTCATCATCGTCGCGGTGTTGCTGGCGGGCCGGGTCGGCTCCGGGTCGCAGCCGCTGGCGGGGCTGCTGATGGTGACCGGCCTCATCGGGGTGACCTTCAAGCTGTGGTGGTTCCACGACATGCGCGGGGACCTGGCCGCTCTGATCATGAAGGGATCACCGGAGCCCGGACCCTGGCGACGCCTGATCGCGCGCTCGGCGCCCTGGTTCTACATGGCCACGGCGGTGGCGCTCTGGGCCGTGGGACGGGCCGCGGCGATGATGTCCGGTGGCGGGCGCTGGGCGGAAGCCGCGGCCCTGACCCAGACGGCGATTGTGATCATCCCCATCCTCGCCGTCGGCATCGGCAGCTGGCTCGATTGCCGTGCCACCCGCCGCGCCATGGCCGAGGGAGCGACGCCGCTCTCGCAAGCGACCGGCGCCGCGCTGCGGGCAGCCGCGGTCGGCATCCTCTGGGCCGCCGGCTTCTTCGTGCTGGCGCGGCTCTGGGCCGGGCTGCTCGTCGGTCTCAGCACGGCGCAGTTCACCGCCTTCTCGCGGCAGGCGGCGGGCGTGGCCATCTTCGCCTTCGCCGGATGGGTCGCGCTCGTCTTTCTCCGCGTGTTCTTCGACGCCTGCACCCCAAAGCACAGTGCGTCGGGCCCGGCGGATGAGGAGGACGGGCATGGTGCCAACGTCCCGTCGCGCCTCGCCACGGTGCTGCCGGTGCTGCGGGGCGTGGTGCTGGGCGCGGTGCTCGGACTGACCATCCTGATCGTGCTGTCGCGTATGGGGGTCGACATCGGCCCGCTGCTCGCCGGCTTCGGCATCCTGGGCCTGGCGATCTCCTTCGGCTCGCAGGCGCTGGTGCGCGACATCGTCTCCGGCGTCTTCTTCATGCTGGAGGACGCCTTCCGGGTCGGTGAATATGTCGACACCGGTCGCTTGAAGGGCACGGTCGAGAGAATCTCGCTGCGCTCGATGCAGTTGCGCCATCAGAGCGGGCAGATCCACACCATCCCCTTCGGCCAGATCCAGCAGTTGACCAATGCCAGCCGCGACTGGGCGACGATCAAGTTCAATGTCCGGCTCGATCACTCGGCCGACATCGAACAGGCGCGCAAGACGATCAAGAAGGTCGGTCTCGCCCTGCTCCAGGACCCCGAATTCGGGCCGCATTTCATCGCCCAGCTCAAGATGCAGGGCGTCGCCGACATCACCGACAGCGCCGTCGTGATCCGGTTGAAGTTCACCGCCAAGCCGGCCCAGGCATCGATGCTGCAGCGCGAGGCACTGAAGCGCGTCTACCGCGGCCTGAACGAAGCCAAGGTGCCCTTCGCCTCGAATGCGGTCACCGTGCGCGGCGGGGAGGGCGGATCGGCATCCACGGGCGCTGCCGCTGCGATATCCGTCCTGCCGCCGCCGAGCCAGCTGGCGCCGGCGGGCGGCTGATCGCCGCTCCGCTCAAGAAAAAGGGCCGCTGCGGTGTTCCGCAGCGGCCCTTGTTTCGTCAGCCTCGGCCGGCCAGCTTGTTCCACCAGCCGCCGCGCTTCGGGCGGTCCGGATCGGGCGGGGTCAGCACCACCGCGACCGGCTCCTCGATCACCCGCGGTGCGGGGGCCGGAACAGGCTCGGGCTCCGCGACGGGCGCGGCCTCCACCGGCGCCGGCGCTTCGGGCGCGGCAACAGCCGCGACCGGCTCGGGAGCCTCGCCAGCTTCGGTGATCGGCACGACCTTCTTGCGCGAACGGCTGCGCTTGGGCTTCTCGGCCTCGACCGGCGCGGCTTCGACCTCGGCCGCAGGGGCCTCGGCGGTGACCGTCTCCGCGGCGACCTCGAGCGGCTGCTCCGCCTCGCCCTTGGGCTTGCGACCGCGGCGGGCGCGCTTGGGCTTCTCATCAGCGACGGGCTCGGCCGGCGCGGCTTCCGGTTCGGCGCTGACGGCAACCGGCTCGGACGCGGTCACGCGATCCTCGGCCACGCCGTCCGCGGACGCTTCCTCACCGTCCTCGTCACCCTCGTCGTCGCCACCATCGGCCTCGTCGCTGCCGCCGTCGAGACGCACGCCATTGGCGTCACGCTCGCCCCCACGCCGGCGCCGCCGGCGACGACGGCGCTTGCGCCCGCCTTCGCCGCGCTCGCCCTCGGGACGGTCCTCACGGCCGGCGGTCGCAGCGGCCTCGGTCGGGCCGAGGTCGTTTTCGGCATCCTGCGCCTCGGCTTCGGCGGCTGCGTCGAGCGCGTCCTCGTCGAGATCGGACAGCACCGCTTCCGCCTTGAGCGCGGACGGGACGATCCGGCCCTCATTGCCGACGAACTCGCCGCGCTCGACCTCGAAGTAGCGGGTGCCGAGCAGCGTCGCATCGGTGTTGATGGTCACGGCGATGTTGAAGCGCGCCTCCAGATCGGCGAGATGCGCGCGCTTCTGGTTGAGGACATAGAGCGCGACCTCCGGCCGCGTCCGGACATTGAGGTTGTGCGAGGCGCTCTTGATCAGCGTTTCCTCGAGCGCGCGCAAGATCTGCAGCGACACAGAGGAGGCCGAGCGCATCATGCCGGCGCCGGCGCAATGTGGACAAGGCACGGACGAGCTCTCGAGCACGCCGGTGCGGATGCGCTGGCGCGACATCTCGAGCAGGCCGAAGGCGGAAATCCGGCCGACCTGGATGCGGGCGCGGTCGTCCTTCAGGCACTCCTTGAGCTTCTTCTCGACCGCGCGATTGTTGCGGTTCTCCTCCATGTCGATGAAATCGATCACGATGAGACCGGCGAGGTCGCGCAGGCGGAGCTGGCGGGAGATTTCCTCCGCCGCTTCGAGATTGGTCTTGAGCGCCGTGTCCTCGATATTGTGCTCGCGGGTCGAGCGCCCGGAGTTGATGTCGATGGCGACCAGCGCTTCCGTCTGGTTGATGACGATGTAGCCGCCGGATTTCAGCGTCACGGTGTTGGAGAACATCGCGTCGAGCTGGCTCTCGATCCCGAAGGAGGCGAAGAGCGGCGTCTGCTCGCGATAGGCCTTCACGCTCTTGGCATGGCTCGGCATGAGCATGCGCATGAAGTCCTTGGCCTCGCGATAGGCCTCGTCGCCGGCGACGTGAACCTCGTCGATGTCCTTGTTGTAGAGGTCGCGGATCGAACGCTTGACGAGGTTGCCCTCCTCATAGACCAGCGCGGGCGCGACCGAAGCGAGCGTCAGCTCGCGCACGCTTTCCCACATCCGCATCAGATACTCGTAGTCGCGCCGGATCTCGACCTTGGTGCGCGAGGCGCCCGCGGTCCGCAGGATCAGGCCCATTCCCTCGGGAACCTCCAGCTCCTGGGCGATTTCCTTCAGCCTCTTGCGGTCCTCGGCATTGGTGATCTTGCGCGAGATACCGCCGCCCTTGCCGGTGTTCGGCATCAGCACCGAATAGCGACCGGCGAGCGAGAGATAGGTGGTCAGCGCCGCGCCCTTGTTGCCGCGCTCTTCCTTGACGACCTGCACCAGGATGATCTGGCGGCGCTTGATCACCTCCTGGATCTTGTACTGGCGGCGCGAGCTGCGCTGCGGGCGCTCCGGCATGTCGTCGAGGGCATCGCCGCCACCGAGCTGCTCGGGCTCCTCGTGATCGCCGTCGTCCTGGCCGTTCTCGTCACCCGATTCGTCCGACTCATCGTCGTCCTGGCCGTTGTCGTCGTCCCGGTCCCGGGCCTCGGCTGCGGGCGCATCCTCGCCACCGGTGGTCTCGAAGGTCAGCGGCGCCGCATTCTCGACCGAATCCTCGGACGCCGACTCGGCGATGGCCGGGGCGAACTGCTCACCGAAGGCGGGAGCGCCCTCGCTGACCATCGCGGCTTCCTTGCCGTCGGTCTCGACGGCTTCGGCACTGACGGTCTCGTCGGTCGCGGCCTTTTTGGCACGCCCGTCACGGTCGTTACGGCGACCACGGTCGCGGCGGCCTCGCTTCTCGCGCTTCTCCTCGTCGCGCTCGTCCTCGCGGTCGGCGCGGGCCTCGTCGGCCAGCAGAGCCTGCCGGTCGGCGACCGGGATCTGATAATAGTCGGGATGGATCTCGGAGAAGGCGAGGAAGCCGTGACGGTTGCCGCCATACTCGACGAAGGCCGCCTGGAGCGAGGGCTCCACGCGCGTCACCTTGGCGAGATAAATGTTGCCCCGAAGGGGTTTGCGGCTGGCAGCCTCGAAATCAAATTCCTCGATCCGCGATCCGCGGACCACCACGACCCGGGTCTCCTCCGGGTGGGTGGCGTCGATGAGCATCTTGTTGGCCATAGGTACGTTCCATGGGCGCGGCCGCCAGCGATACCCGCCGGGCTGCGGACACAGGTCCGCGGCCGCGGGCAGGGGCGCCGCGCTGAAGCCGGCAAAAGCCGGCATGTTGCAGGAGCAAAAGCCGGCGAAAGCCGGCATCTGAGACGGGGAAGTGTCCGATCGAGACAGAAGAGCGGCTCGGGAAAGCCGGCCGGGCGAAAGCCCCGGCGCAGTCCCGCAGGTATTGACGATTCACCGTTGAATTATGCGGCGTCGTATGCCCCGACATCTGTCCTGACCTGCGGCCCACCTGCCTCGGAAGGCGAGGCGCACCGCGTTTGCACGCTCGCGAGACGCTGGCCTGATGCTGTGGAACACGGGCACCGGGCGCCGGCCGTCTGCGGACGATCCATTGTGGCTGCCCTCTTGCAGTCTGACCCCGGACGCCGACGGGTCGACGGACCCGGATGCGCACCATGGGCGGCCTTGCAAGGCAACCGTCCCCATTACAGACAGGTGACCGTGATTTGCAAGTCACATCGCGTCCGAGCCGCCGTGCCAGACACGCAGCCTGGTTCACCGCGAGGTCGCCCCATGGTAACGGCCTGTTAGGAAGTCGCGTCGCTATGGTTAAGCCTTGGTGACGACAGCTCGGGAAGATGGACCTGACGCCTCCTTTGCTCATGGCCGGAATTGCGGCGCGGATCCGTCGGATCCTGCGCCCCGCCTGCCTTGGGCTCGGCATTCTCGCCGGAATCGCCGCCCTGGCACCGGCCGTCTCCAATAACCGCCCGCAGAACGACTTTCCGGTCGCGACCGACGCGAAGCTGGAGCAGATCGGCGAAACCGTTCGCCTGACCATGGCGCTGTCGCGCCCGCTCGACGTGAAGGCCTGGGTTCTCTCGGGCCCCGACCGCGTCGTGATCGATCTGCCGTCGACCAATTTCCAGGTGCAGCCGGCCGTCGCCCGCAAGAACGTGGGCGTCGTCGGCGCCTTCCGATTCGGGCTGTTCACCGCCGACCGGGCCCGCATCATCATCGAGCTCACCCAGCCGGCGGTGGTCGCCAGGGCGGAGTCACGCTCGGTGCGCGGCGGCTTTGGTGAACTGGTCATCGAATTGCGGCGCGCCAGCCGCGCCGACTTCGCGGCGGCCGTCGCGCAGGCGCCGCCCCCCGAACCCGTCCCCGCGACGGCCGCTGCGGTGCCGCCCAAGCCCAGGGGCGAGACGCGCCAGACAGTCGTGATCGACCCCGGCCATGGCGGCATCGACCCCGGCGCCGTCGTCGCCGCGATCGCCGAGAAGAACGTCGTGCTCGCCTTTGGCGCGAAGCTGAAGGAGCAGCTCGAGGCCAGTGGCCGCTACCGCGTGCTGATGACCCGCGAGGACGACCGCTTCGTCCCGCTGGCGGAGCGTGTCGGCATTGCCCGGGCGGCCAGCGCCGATCTCTTCATCTCGATCCATGCCGATTCGCTGACGCAGGCCCAGGAGGTCCGCGGCGCGACGGTCTACACCGGCTCGGAACGCGCGACCGACGCCGAGGCCGCGCGCCTCGCCGCCAAGGAGAACCAGTCGGACGCGGTGGCGGGGCTGGATGCCAGCGAAGACACGCAGGACGTCGCCGGGATCCTGATGGACCTCGCCAAACGCGAGACGCGGACCTTCTCCTCGGTGTTCGCGCGCAATCTGGTCGAGACGCTCGGCGGCTCGGTGAAGATGCACAAGGTTCCGCTGCGGTCGGCCGGGTTTCGCGTCCTGAGCGCGCCCGACGTGCCCTCGGTGCTGATCGAGCTCGGCTACATGTCGAGCCCGAAGGACGCCGAGCTGCTCAATTCCGCCGAATGGCGCATCAAGGCGGTGACCGCAGTCGCGGCCGCGGTCGACGGCTATTTCCTCAACGCGCGGGCGCCGGCCGGCAAGGCGGCCGACAACCGCCGGTGAGCGCGGCGCCGACAGCGCGCGTCGCGACGAAGTGTCATGTGATTGCGAGGCCACGGTTTGGCCATGTGGGTCATGTTATAGAGCTGTTTTGAAGCGGGCCGTCCGGCTGCGATGCCGGCTGTTCGCGAAGCAAGGGCCAGGGCCTGAGATGCGGTTTATCCTGCGACTTTTTGGTTGGTTGTTCGCCGCCGGCGCCATCGTCTTCGTGATTGGCGCCGCGGTCGCGGGCGGCCTGCTCTGGCACTACTCCAAGGACCTGCCCGATTCGGCGCAGCTGCGGAACTATGAGCCGCCGGTGATGACCCGCGTCCATGCTGGCGACGGCTCGCTGATCGCCGAATTCGCGCGCGAGCGGCGGCTCTATCTGCCGATCCAGGCGGTTCCGAAGCTCGTCATCGACGCCTATCTCTCGGCTGAGGACAAGAATTTCTACAAGCATGTCGGCGTCGATCCGGAAGGCCTGGTGCGCGCCGCGATCACCAACTTCCGCAACCGCGCCGCCGGCCGGCGGCCGCAGGGCGCCTCGACCATCACCCAGCAGGTCGCGAAGAACTTCCTCGTCGGCTCCGAGCAGAACATCGAACGCAAGATTCGCGAGGCCCTGGTCGCGCTGCGAATCGAGGCGACCTATTCCAAGGACAAGATCCTCGAACTCTACCTGAACGAGATTTATCTCGGCGCGCCGGCACCGGGACAGGGCAGCTATGGCATCGCCGCCGCTGCGCTCAACTATTTCGGCAAGTCGGTCCATGAGCTGAATCTGCCCGAGGCCGCCTATCTCGCGGCCCTGCCGAAGGCGCCGACCGACCTGCACCCGTTCCGCAACCGCGAGCGCGCCATCGAGCGCCGCAACTATGTGATCGATCGCATGATCGAGAACGGGCTCGTCAAGCGCGAGATCGGCGAGACCGCGAAAAAGCAGCCGCTCGGCGTCAACCCGCGGACCGTCTCGCCCAATAACATCGCCGCCGGCTATTTCGCCGAGGAGATCCGGCGCGAGCTGCAGGACCGCTATGGCGAGAAGAAGCTGCTCGAGGGCGGCCTCTCGGTGCGCGCCACGGTCGACCCCAAGATGCAGCTGATGGCGCGCAAGGCGCTCGTCGATGGCCTCGTGCGCTTCGACGAGGCCCGCGGCTGGCGCGGCGCGATCCAGAAGCTCGAGCTCTCCGCCCGCGACTGGGGGCTCGCCATTGGCGAACTGCCGGTGCTGGGCGATGTCGCGCCCTGGCGCCTGGCGGTCGTCCTCGACGTCACCGGCGACAGCGCCCGCCTCGGCCTGCACCCGCTGCGCGAGACCTCAGGCCACCTCAAGACCGACCGCGAGACCGTCACGCTCGGCGCCGAGGGCATCAAATGGACGCGCCGCGCCCGCGTCTCCCAGGCCGTCGCGGTCGGCGATGTCGTCTATGTCGAGCCCATGGAGAATCGCCCCGGCCAGGTGCGCCTGCGCCAGCTGCCGGAGGTCAACGGCGCTATCACCGTGATGGACCCGTTCTCGGGCCGCGTTCTGGCCATGGTCGGCGGCTTCAGCCACGACCAGTCCGAGTTCAACCGGGCCACACAGGCGATGCGCCAGCCCGGCTCCTCCTTCAAGCCCTTCGTCTACGCCACGGCTCTGGACAACGGCTACACGCCGTCCTCGATCGTCCTCGACGCGCCCGTCGAGATCGACCAGGGTGGCGGGCTGGGCATGTGGCGGCCGGACAATTACGACGGCAAGTCGACCGGCCCGCGCACGCTGCGCTACGGCATCCAGTTCTCGAAGAACCTGATGACGGTGCGCCTGGCCAAGGATGTCGGCATGCCGCTGATCGCGGAATATGCCCGCCGCTTCGGTGTCTATGACGACATGCTGCCGGTGCTCTCGATGTCGCTCGGCGCCGGCGAGACCACGGTCATGCGCATGACCGCCGGCTACGCCATGCTCGTCAACGGCGGCAGGAAGATCCGGCCAACGCTGATCGACCGCATCCAGGACCGCTGGGGCGCCACCATCTTCCGGCACGACCAGCGCATCTGCGAAGGCTGCAATGCGGAGAAATGGGCCGACCAGCGCGAGCCGCGCCTGATCGACAACCGCGACCAGGTGCTCGACCCGCTAACCGCCTACCAGATGGTCTCGATCATGGAGAGCGTCGTCAATGCGGGCACCGCGACCGTGGTCAAGTCTGTCGGCAAGCCGCTCGCGGGCAAGACCGGTACGACCAACGACGCCAAGGATGTCTGGTTTGTCGGCTTCTCGCCGGACCTCGCGGTCGGCGTCTATATGGGCTTCGACAAGCCGAAATCGCTCGGCACCTCGGCCACCGCCGGCCAGTATGCCGCGCCGATCTTCCGCGACTTCATGATGGCGGCGCTCAAGGACAAGCCGGCGACGCCGTTCCGCGTGCCCGCCGGCATCAAGCTGATCCGCGTCGACCCCAAGACCGGCATGCGCTCGGGCGGCGAGGGCGGCATTCTCGAGGCCTTCAAGCCCGGCACGGCGCCGCCTGACAGCTATTCGGTGATCGGCGCGGCCGGCGACGGCCTGACGCCGTTCAGCGTCGCCCCCGGCGGCGGTCGCGCCGTCGGCTCCGGCACCGGCGGGCTGTACTAGTTCCCTCTCGCGTCATGGTCGGGCTTGTCCCGACCATCCACCTCTTCCCGTGGCGAGGAAGGCGGAAAGACGTGGATGCTCGGCACAAGGCCGAACATGACGGATGAGCCTGTTGGGGCCGTTTACAGCGACGTCGTTCGGTCCTATCCCGACCAGCCAACGTTTTCATCCAAGGCCCTGATCCGCATGCGCCCAGAAATCCAGACGCAACTCGACAACGCCAAGCAGTCGATCGGACTGCTGAGGAGGCATCTTTGACTGGGATCAAGCCCAGCGCCGCCTCGCTGAACTGAACGCCCTCTCGGAGGGCCCCGACTTCTGGAATGACGCCGATGCCGCGCAGAAGCTGATGCGCGAGCGGACCTCGCTCGAAACCCAGATCGAGGGCATCCTCAAGCTCGAGCGCGACCTCGACGACGCCCTGACCTTCATCGAGCTCGGCGAGATGGAGGACGACGCGGCCTCGATCGCCGAGGGTGAGGCCGGCATCAAGGCCGTCGAGGTCGAATCGGCGCGGCTGCAGGTCGAGACGCTGCTCTCGGGCGAGGCCGACATGCTCGACACCTATCTCGAAATCCATCCCGGCGCCGGTGGAACCGAAAGCCAGGACTGGGCCGAGATGCTGCTGCGCATGTATCGGCGCTGGGGCGAGCGGCGGAAGTTCAAGGTCGAGACGCTCGAATACCAGGACGGCGACACCGCGGGCATCAAGTCGGCGACACTGCAGTTCAAGGGCCACAATGCCTATGGCTGGCTGAAGACCGAGAGCGGCGTACACCGGCTGGTGCGGATCTCGCCCTTCGACTCCAATGCGCGGCGCCAGACCTCCTTCGCCTCGGTCTGGGTCTATCCCGTCGTCGACGACCGGATCGTCATCGAGATCAACGAATCCGATTGCCGGATCGACACCTATCGCGCTCAAGGAGCGGGTGGGCAGCACATCAACACGACCGATTCGGCCGTGCGCATCACGCATATTCCGTCGGGCATCGCGGTGTCGTGCCAGCAGGAGCGGTCCCAGCACAAGAACAAGGCCAAGGCCTGGGACATGCTGCGCGCCCGACTCTACGAGGTCGAGCTCAAGAAGCGCGAGGAGAAGGCCAATGCCGAGCAGGCCTCGAAGACCGATATCGGCTGGGGCCACCAGATCCGCTCCTATGTGCTCCAGCCCTATCAGCTGGTGAAGGACCTGCGCACCGGGGTCGCCTCCACGGCGCCTTCAGAGGTGCTGGACGGCGCGCTGGACCCGTTCATGGAGGCCTCGCTGGCGCAGCGCGTCTACGGGACCGAAGTCGAGGTCGAGGACATCGACTGAGCCGGGCGGGTGCGTCCTGCGCGGGCTTCCCCGCAGCGCGACGCGTCGCCTGGCGATTTCCGCTTTCCGGCCCGATCGACTAGCGTCCTGCCGCACCCGTCGCGGAGCCGCCCCATGACGCTGCCCAACCTCATCACCGTCGCCCGGCTGCTGATGGTGCCGCTCGTGATCATGATGATCCTCGATGGGCTCTGGCTGCCGGCCTTCTTCGTCTTTGCCCTAGCGGGCCTGTCCGACGCGGTTGACGGCTATCTCGCCCGCCGCTTCGCCATGGCGAGCGATCTCGGCGCCTATCTCGATCCGATTGCCGACAAGGCGCTGATCGTCTCGATCTACGTCACGCTCGCGCTCGTCGGCGCGGTTCCGTCCTGGCTCGTCATCCTGGTGGTGTCGCGGGACGTGATGATCGTCACTGCCGTCGTCCTCTCCTGGATGCTGGGGCGGCCGCTGCCGATCGCGCCGTTTTCGGTCAGCAAGCTCAACACCCTGGCGCAACTCCTGTTCGCGGCGCTGCTGCTGGGCTCGCGCGCCTTCGGCTTCGAGCCCGGGCTCGCGATCGGGATCGGCTCAGGCGTGGTGGCGCTGTTGACGCTCGCCTCGATGGCGGCCTATCTCGCCTTCTGGCTGCGCCACATGGCGGCGTGATCCCGCCACGGTGCCGTCCCCGGCACAGCGTTTCTCCGCGGGGTCTTGGAACCTTCAACCCCGCCGTTCCAAGTCTCGACGGCACCACCGGATCCGCGAAAGGCCAGAGAATGACACTGCAACGCCAAATCGGGTTCTGGCTGCTGTCACTGGCGGTGCTGGTGCTGTTCCTCGTCGTGTTTCGCGACGTCCTGCTGCCCTTCATCGCAGCCCTGGCGCTGGCCTATCTGCTCGATCCGCTCGCCGACCGCCTGGAGCGGATCGGGATGAGCCGGCTCGCCGCCACGATCGTCATCCTCGTGGTGTTCCTCATTATCTTCGTGCTCGCGCTGGTGCTGCTGGTGCCGCTGCTCGGCCAGCAGCTGGCGGGGCTGGTGGCGCGGCTGCCGGCGGATGCGCAGCGTCTCCAGACGCTCGTGCTGGAGCAGGGCGGCCCCTGGCTCGAGCGCTTCGGCGGCACCGCGCTCACCGAGGAGGCGAAGAACTCGCTCGGCAACCTCGTCGGCGAGGCGACCAAATGGGTCGGCAGCGTGCTGCAGTCGCTCTGGACCGGCGGCACCGCCATCGTCGGGGTGTTCTCGCTCCTCGTGCTGACGCCCGTGATCGCCTTCTACCTGCTGGTCGATTGGGATCGGATGACCGCGACGGTCGATAGCTGGCTGCCGCTCGACCACCGCGAGACGATCCGCGGCCTGCTGCACGAGATGGACGTCGCCATCGCCGGCTTCCTGCGTGGCCAGGCCCTGGTCTGCCTGCTTCTGGGCCTCTTCTATGCGGTGGGTCTGACCTTGCTCGGCGTCAATTTCGGCGCTCTGATCGGCATCATCTCCGGGTTTTTGTCCTTCATTCCCTATGTCGGCTCGCTGACCGGGCTCGTGCTGTCGGTCGGCGTCGCCATCGTCCAGTTCTGGCCGGACTGGACCTGGCCGCTGGCGACGCTCGCCGTCTTCGCCGCCGGGCAATTCCTCGAAGGCAATATCTTCCAGCCGAAATTCGTTGGCGACTCGATCGGCGTCCACCCGGTCTGGCTGATGTTCGCGCTGCTCGCCTTCGGCTCGCTGTTCGGCTTCGTCGGGCTGCTGCTGGCCGTGCCGCTGGCGGCGGTCATCGGCGTGCTCTGCCGCTTCGCGCTGCGGCAGTATCTCGCCAGCAACATCTATCACGGCGGCGACGCGACCAAGGCCGCGGCCGTGCAGGCGCGCCTCGAGACCGATGCCTGAGCAGCCCGCCCGTCCCCGCCAGCTCGCCTTCGACCTGCCGGTCGACAGCCGCCACGGTGTCGAGGATTTCCTGATCGGGCCGTCCAACGAGGCGGCCTACGGGCTGGTGGAGGCCTGGCCGCACTGGCCCGAGGCCTGGCTGCGCCTGACCGGGCCGGAAGGCGCCGGCAAGACCCATCTCGCCGCCATCTGGGCGAAGCGCGCCCATGCCTGGGTCGTGTCGGCGGCGGAGGTGGTCGATGCAAAGGTGCCCCATCTGGTCTCCGGCGGGGCGCTGGTGGTCGAGGATTGCGACCGTGGGCTCGCGGACGAGGCGGCGCTGTTCCACCTGATGAACGCGGTCAAGGCGAGGGGCGGGCACCTCCTGCTGACCGCCCGGACCGCGCCCGATCAATGGGGGCTGCGCGTGCCGGACCTGCTGTCGCGGCTGCGGCTGGCGCCGGCGGCCCGGATCGAGCCGCCTGACGACGCGCTCCTGCGCGCCGTTCTGGTCAAGCTCTTCATTGACCGCCAGCTGGTGGTCGACACCATGATCATCGAGATGCTCGCCCTGCGGATGGAGCGCTCCTTCGCGGCGGCGCGCGCTCTGGTCGACCTGCTCGACAAGCTGTCGCTCGAGCGCGGGCGCCGCGTCACGCGGCCGCTCGCGGCCGAGGCGCTGGACCTCTACGCCGAGGACTGAAGCCGCCTCAGCCGAGACGGCGCGGGGCCGCTTCGACCGGGAGGGCGACGAGCCTCGCATGCATCGCCTCGACCAGCAGCTCATGGGCCCTGTTGGCGATGGCGTCGAGCGACGGCGTCTTGACGAACATCGCGGCGGCCTTGGCGTTGAGCTGCTCGCGGCTGGGCAAGACGGGCAGCTGCCAGCTGGAGGCATCCCATTGGGCCCAGGCCTCGGCGGCCTGGCTCTGGATCTCGGCGAAGCGGTCGCCGGCCCGTTCCTGCAGATCGGCCAGCGCCGCCCGCAGTTCGGCCAGAGTCAGGCTCGGCCAGTGCAGCTCGGGCAGGGCGGGCGTCGCCGCATAGGCCTCGCGGAAGGCGCTGACCACCCGGTCAACCGGGACGGAGGCCGCCAGCCGCTCGGCCGAGCGCTCGATCACGCGCGGGGGCAGCGCCTGCGAGCGCTCGATCACCGCCTGCGGCGGCTGCTTCAGATCCCAGACCAGGCGCAGCTTCGACAGGCCCAGGATGATGTAATAGGTCGGATCGATCTGCCACCAGCGGAAGCCCTGGCGGACGCTGTACTGGTAGGCATGGTGGTTGTTGTGCCAGCCCTCGCCCATGGTGATGATGGCCAGCCACCAGTTGTTGCGGCTCTCGTCGCCGGTGACATAGTCCTTGTCGCCATGGACATGGGCGAGCGAGTTGATGCAGAAGGTGCCGTGGTAGACCGCCACCGTCGACCAGAAGAAGCCGACGAACAGCCCGGCCCAGCCGTCGATGACGAAGCAGAGCACCGCCAGCAGCACGGCCGGAGTCAGCTCGAAACGGTGCAGCCAGCGCAGCTCCGGAAACTTCGTCAGGTCGGAAATCGTCGAATCATCGAAGCTGTGGTGGTCGCGACTGAAAATCCAGCCAACATGCGAATAGGCGAAGGAGGTCTGCATCGGCGAGTGCACGTCGTGCTCGGTGTCGGCATAGCGGTGGTGATGGCGATGCTTGGACGCCCACCAGAACACGCTTTTCTGCGCCGTCGACTGCGCCAGAACCGCCAGAACGAACTGCCCGATTCGGCTGGTCTTGTAGGTGCGATGCGAGAAATAGCGGTGATAGCCGCCGGTCACGGCGAACATCCGCAGCCAGTAGAGGCCGATGGCGAGCCAGACCGAGGTCGCGGTGACTCCGCTCCAGAGGGCGCCGAAACAGGCCAGATGGGCGAGAATGAAGGGGATGGCGGACGGATAGACGATGTCGCCATCGTCGCGTTGGGTGCTGCTGCTCAAAACGGCCTCTGTCGGATCGAGCGGCCGTGGCTGCGGCCGCGGGGAGTCTGCCCCTGGTCGCACAAGACAGGACCGGGCCGGTCGGTGCAAGGGGGCCACTCGACGCAGCCGAAAATCGACGCAGCCCCTTGCGCGGGCTGGCCGACTCTTCATTGAGACGTCACGTTGGGATGGCTTGAGACACAGAGGGAGATCATAGTGGCCAGGACAGCAACGCGGACGAGAGCCCGACGCATGAATGCCCAGGAGAGCGTCACCGAGGCTGCAGACGCCGAAGCTGTGCTGGCCGGCCCGCCGGCGGAGACACCGCCGCTGCGCCAGTCGCCGGCCCGCTTCATGAATCGCGAGTTGTCCTGGCTGCAGTTCAACCGGCGGGTGATGGAGGAGGCCTCCAACCGCAATCACCCGCTGCTCGAGCAGCTGCGCTTCCTGTCGATCTCGGCCGCCAATCTCGACGAGTTCTTCATGGTCCGCGTCTCCGGCCTGCGCGAGCAGCTGAAGGCGGGCGTCGTGACGCCGAGCCAGGACGGGCTGACGCCGGCCGCGCAGCTCGCCGAACTCGGCAAGGCGGTCGCCGCCCTGACCGGTGACCAGCAGGCGCGCTGGGTCGAACTGAAGCGGGACCTGCACGAGAACCGCATCCATCTGCTCGGCCCGGGCGACATCGGCCCCGCCGAGCGGGTCTGGCTCGAGGATTACTTCCTCAACTACGTCTTCCCGGTGCTGACGCCGCTGGCGATCGACCCGGCCCATCCCTTCCCGTTCATTCCCAATCTCGGCTTCACGCTCGCGCTGGCGCTGGAGCGTGTCAGCGACGGACGCCAGCTCGACGCGCTGATCCGTGTGCCGATCAAGATGGACCGCTTCATCGAGCTGCCGGACCTCGCCCGCGAGGAACTGCGGCGCTTCATCACGCTGGAGGACGCGGTCTCGCTGTTCATCGGCAAGCTGTTCCCCGGCTACGACGTCAAGGGCACCGGCTCCTTCCGGGTCATCCGCGATACCGATCTCGACGTCGAGGAAGAGGCGGAGGACCTGGTCCGCGTCTTCGAGACGATGCTGAAGCTGCGCCGGCTCGGCGTCGTCATTCGCCTCGAGATCAGTACGGGGATGCCGCCGCATCTGCGCCGGCTGATCATCCGCGAGCTCAAGGTCGACGAGGACGAGGTCGTCGAGGTCGAGGGCATGATCGGGCTGAGCGAACTCGCGCAGCTCGTCGGCGTCGACCGGCCCGACCTGAAGTTCAAGCCCTACAACGCCCGTTTCCCCGAGCGCATCCGCGAGCATGGCGGCGACTGCTTCGCCGCCATCCGGCAGAAGGACCTGCTCGTCCACCACCCCTATGAGAGCTTCGACGTCGTCGTGCAGTTCCTCGAACAGGCGGCACGCGATCCCAATGTCGTGGCGATCAAGCAGACGCTCTACCGCACCTCCTCGAACTCGCCGATCGTCAAGGCGCTGACCGAAGCTGCCGAGGCCGGCAAGTCGGTCACGGCCCTCGTCGAGCTCAAGGCGCGCTTCGACGAGGAGGCCAACATCCGCTGGGCCAAGGAGATGGAGCGGGCCGGCGTTCAGGTGGTCTACGGCTTCATCGAGCTGAAGACGCACGCCAAGCTGTCCCTGGTCGTGCGGCGCGAGGCCGGCCAGCTCGTCACCTACTGCCATATCGCGACCGGCAACTACCATCCGATCACCGCGCGCATCTACACCGACGTCTCCTTCTTCACCGCCGATCCGGTCATGTCGCAGGACGTGGCGCGGGTCTTCAACTTCATCACCGGCTATGCCGAGCCGGCCGAGCTGGAGAAGATGTCGGTCTCGCCCGTGGGCCTCAAGCAGCGTCTGCTCGACGATATCGCCGCGGAGGTCGCGCATGTGAAGGCGGGCCGCAAGGGCGCGATCTGGGGCAAGTGCAACTCGCTGGTCGACCCCGTCATCATCGATGCGCTCTACGATGCCAGCCAGGCCGGGGTGGAGATCGACTTCGTCGTGCGCGGGATCTGCTGCCTGCGGCCGGGCGTGCCCGGCCTGTCGGAGAACATCCGCGTCAAATCGATCATCGGCCGCTTCCTCGAACATACCCGCGTCTACGCCTTCGGCGCCGGCCACGGCCTGCCCTCGGCCAGGGCCAAGCTCTACATCTCCTCGGCCGACCTGATGCCGCGTAATCTCGACCGCCGCGTCGAGGCGCTGACCCCGATATTGAACCCGACGGTCCACCAGCAGCTGCTGGAGCAGATCATGCTGGCGAACTTCCTCGACAACGAACAGAGCTGGACGATCTTGCCCGATGGCGGCTCCCGACGCATTGTCCCGGCGCCGAACGACGAGTCGTTCAACGCGCACAAGTATTTCATGACGAACCCGAGTCTGTCAGGACGTGGCAAATCTCTTTCCAATTCCAGCCCCCGGTCCCTTTCGCGGCGCGGGGGACGCAAGGCCTGATGCCCTGAACGCGCCGGGCCGCCTTGGTCTGGGGAGCGGCACGCTCGCCATCGTCGATATCGGCTCGAACTCGGTCCGTCTCGTCGTCTATGAGATGGTGGCCCGCGCGCCCGCGCAGGTCTTCAACGAAAAGGAGATGGCCGGTCTCGGGCGCAATGTCGCCTCGACCGGGAAGCTCTCGACCGGGGCCATTCGCAAAGCGCTCGAGGCGCTGGTGCGCTTCCGCATTCTCTGCGAGGCGATGCATGTCGGCGAAATCCGCGTCATCGCCACGGCGGCGGCCCGCTATGCCAGCAACGGCGAGGCTTTCATCGCACGCGCCGAGGAAGCGATCGGGCAGCCCATCGAGCTGATCTCCGGTGATCGCGAGGCAATCCTGTCGGGGCTGGGCGTCATTTCGGGTTTCGACAACCCAGACGGCGTGGTCGGCGACCTCGGCGGCGGCAGCCTCGAACTGATCTCGATTGCGGGCGGCGAGGTCGGGGAGGGTGCCAGCGTCCCGCTCGGCGGCCTGGCCCTGCTCGACCGTTCGAAGAATTCGCTGAAGCTGGCTGAGAAGATCGTCAAGGACGAGCTCGACAAATTGCCCCAGCTCGACGCGATGCAGGGCCGCGACTTCTATGCCGTCGGCGGCACCTGGCGGGCCCTGGCGACTTTGCATCAGCACCAGGTGCGCTACCCCCTCAACGTCATGCATGGCTACACGCTGCCCGCCAGGGATGTCGCCGACTTCGTCAAGCTGGTCGAACGCGCCGATCTGGCGGGACTCGATGCCATCGAAGCCGTATCGTCGGCGCGGCGGCCGCTGCTCGCCTATGGCGCGCTGGTGCTGGACGAACTGATCAAGCGCGGCAAGCCCCGCTCCGTCATCATCTCGGCCCAGGGCGTCCGCGAGGGCCTGCTGCACGAGCAGCTCTCGGAGCAGGAGCGCGCCGCCGATCCGCTGCTGCGCGCGGCCCGCGACTACAACCATCTGCGCGCCCGCGACCCGCGCCACGCCGCCGAACTCATCGCCTGGAGCCGCGCCATCCTCGAGACGGCGGGGCTGGCGGGTGACGAGCCCTCGCCGCGGCTGATCGAGTCGGTCTGCCTGCTCTCTGATATCGGCTGGCGGGCCCATCCCGACTACCGGGGCGAGCAGAGCATGAACGTCATCGCCCATGCCTATTTCACCGGCATCGACCATGTCGGACGGGCCTTCCTGGCACTCGCGATCTTCCATCGTTATGCCGGGCTGAAGGCGGATTCCCCGGCCGCCTACGCCCTGAGGGCGCTGCTGCCGCCGCCGATTCTCGACCGGGCCCTGCTGCTGGCGGCGATCTTCCGCGTCGCCTATCTGCTGTCGGCCGGCATGGCCGGACTCTTGCCGCGCATGCCCGCCACCTGCGTCGATGGACGGCTGGTGCTGCGCTTTCCCGACGATCTGCGTCCGCTAGCGAGCGAGCGCGTGATCGGTCGGCTGAAGCAGCTCGGGAAATTGCTGGGACGCGAAGTCGAGATCGCGCGCCTCTGAGCCGGCCGCCTCACCCGACGACGACGCGACCGCGCAGGACGCGCAGGCCGAGCGAACCGCTCTTCAGCGCCAGCGCCTTGTCGCCGAAGACCTCGCGCCGCCAGCCCTGAAGCGCGGGAACATCGGCCTCGTCGTCGGAGGCGATCGCCTCGAGATCGTCTGAGGACGCGATGATCTTGGGCGCGACCCGCTCCGCCTCGGCGACCGCCTTCAGCAGCACTTTGAGCAGGTCGAGCACGGCGCCATTGCCGCCGCGGCCGCGTTCGCGCTCCAGCCGGGGCAGGGTTTTGGGATCGAGCGCCAGCCCGCGCTCGATCGCCGCCAGCACCTCGCCGCCCGAGCGCGAACGCTCGAAGCCATTGGGCACGGAGCGTAGCTCGGCCAGCGCCTCGACCGACCTCGGCGCGCGGGCGACGATGTCCATCAGCGCGTCGTCCTTGAGCACGCGCTGGCGCGGCACGTCGCGGTGCTGCGCCTCGCGCTCGCGCCAGGCCGCCAGCTCCATCAGCACGGCGAGTTCCTTGGGCTTGCGGATGCGGCCCTTCAGGCGCTGCCAGGCGTTCTCGGGCTTGACCTCATAGGTCGCGGGCGAGTTGAGGACCGCCATCTCCTCGGCGACCCAGCCCTCGCGGCCAGTCGTCTCCAGATCGGCCTTCAGCGCCAGATAGATGTCTCTGAGATGGGTGACGTCGGCCTCGGCATAGACGAGTTGCGCCTCGTTCAGCGGACGCCGCGACCAGTCGGTGAAGCGCGAGGACTTGTCGATGCGCGCCTTGGCGAGATCATTGGCGAGTTGTTCGTAGCCGACCGAGTCACCATAGCCGCAGACCATCGCCGCGACCTGCGTGTCGAAGAGCGGGCTCGGCAGCACCCGGCCGAGCATCCAGACGATCTCGAGATCCTGCCGCGCCGCGTGGAAGACCTTGACCACCGCCTCATCGACCATCAGCCCGAAGAACGGGGCGAGATCGAGCTCGGGCGCCAGCGGATCGACCAGCACCGCTTCGTCTGGCGAGGCCAGCTGGATCAGGCAGAGCTTCGGGTAATAGGTCGTCTCCCGCAGGAACTCGGTATCGACCGTGACGAAGGGGTGGCTGGCGAGGCGCGCACAGGCGTCGGCGAGGTCGGCCGTGGTCGTGATCAGCTTCATGCTCCGGGCTTAGCGGAGCAGGGGGCGCCCCGTCGAGTCCGCAGGCCGACAATCCCACCTGAATCCTTGACAAGCCGCGCGCCCGCGTGTGCTTACGCCGGCAGAATCGACCGCCCGCGGCGCGCCTTCTGGCGACCCCGAAAGAGATCATCCCCGTGACCCTGCATCGCTACCGTTCCCACACCTGCGGCGCCCTTCGCGAGAGCGACATCGGCTCGCAGGCCCGTCTCTCCGGCTGGTGCCACCGCATCCGCGACCATGGCGGCGTGCTCTTCATCGACCTGCGCGACCATTACGGCATGACCCAGGTCGTGATCGACCCGGATTCGCCGGCCTTCGCCACCGCCGAGACGCTGCGCTCGGAATGGGTCGTGCGCATCGACGGCAAGGTCAAGGCGCGCCTCGCCGGCACCGAGAACGCCAACCTGCCGACGGGCGCGGTCGAGGTCTTCGCGACGGCCATTGAGGTGCTGGGCGCGGCCGGCGAATTGCCGCTGCCGGTCTTCGGCGATCTCGAATACCCCGAGGACACCCGGCTGAAGTACCGCTTCCTCGATCTGCGCCGCGAGAAGCTGCACGCCAACATCATGCTGCGCACCAAGGTCATCGATTCGATGCGCCGGCGCATGAAGGATTCGGGCTTCTCCGAATTCCAGACGCCGATCCTGACCGCCTCCTCGCCGGAGGGCGCGCGCGACTTCCTGGTGCCGAGCCGACTGCATCCCGGCAAATTCTACGCCCTGCCGCAGGCGCCGCAGCAGTACAAGCAGCTGCTGATGATGGCCGGATTCGACCGCTACTTTCAGATCGCGCCCTGTTTCCGCGACGAGGACCCGCGCGCCGACCGCCTGCCGGGCGAGTTCTATCAGCTCGACGTCGAGATGAGCTTCGTCGAGCAGGAGGACGTCTTCGCGACGATGGAGCCGGTGATCGGCGGCATCTTCGAGGAGTTCGGCAACGGCAAGTCGGTCACGAAGATCTGGCCGCGCATTCCCTATGCGGAGGCGATCGCGAAGTACGGTTCCGACAAGCCGGACCTGCGCAACCCGCTGGTGATGCAGGACGTCTCGGAGCATTTCCGCGGCTCGGGCTTCAAGGTCTTCGCGCGCATCCTCGAGGACGAGAAGAACCGCGTCTGGGCCATTCCCGGCCCCAAGGGCGGTTCGCGCGCCTTCTGCGACCGGATGAACTCCTGGGCGCAGGGCGAGGGCCAGCCGGGGCTCGGCTATCTGATGATCAAGGAAGACGGCGAAGGGCAGGGGCCGGTCGCCAACAACATCGGGCCGGAGCGCGTCGCCGCGATCATCGCCCAGATGGGGCTGCAGCCCGGCGACGCCTGCTTCTTTGCGGCCGGCAACCCCGACAAATTCTACAAATTCGCCGGGGCTGCCCGCAACAAGGTCGGCCAGGAACTTGGGCTGATCGACGAGAACGCGTTTGCCTTCGCCTGGATCGTCGATTTCCCGATGTTCGAGTACAATGAGGACGAGAAGAAGGTCGATTTCTCGCACAACCCCTTCTCGATGCCCCAGGGCGGTCTGGAGGCGCTGAAGAGCCAGGACCCGCTCTCGCTCAAGGCCTTCCAGTACGACATCGCCTGCAACGGCTTCGAGCTCGCCTCGGGCGGCATCCGCAACCACAAGCCCGAAGCGATGGTCAAGGCCTTCGAGATTGCCGGCTATGGCGAGGAGACGGTGATCGAGCGTTTTGGCGGCATGTATCGCGCCTTCCAGTACGGCGCGCCGCCCCATGGCGGCATGGCGGCCGGCGTCGACCGCATCATCATGCTGCTGGCCGGCGCCACCAACCTGCGCGAGGTCGCGCTGTTCCCGATGAACCAGCAGGCGGTCGACCTGCTGATGGGCGCACCGGCCGAGGCCTCTCCCAAGCAGCTGCGCGAGGCGCATCTGCGCATCAACGCGCCAGAGAAGAACGGCTGATCGACATGACCGCTTCCGCTCCGGCGCGCGCGCTCGCGCTCGTTTGCCTCGCGGCGCTGCCGCTCTCGGCCTGCGTCTCCGGCCCGGCCAATCCGAGCGCATCGCGCGCCTCGGAACTGGCGAGCCTGGTCTCGCGCTCGGTCGCCTGCCGGGCCGGGGCGCCGAGCCGCAGCACGCTCGAGGGCTTCATCGCGGCCGAGAAGGCCCGTGGCGCCACGCCCGAGCAGCTCGCCAGCGCGCGCTCGACCTATGTCACGGTCTCGGAGGCGGAGACGATCAACCAAGGCATCAAGCCGCGCGCCTGCGATGCCGGGGAGCGTGCGGAGGTCCGCGAGAAGATGACGCGCATCCGCGCCGGCGATTTCAGTGCCCTCTGACGTCCCGCGACCGCGCCATGAGACTTTCCCCACGGCTCGCCGCCCTGTCGCTGACGCTGGGGCTGTCCGCTTGCACCACGGCGGGGCCTCTGCCCGGCACGCCGGAATTCGCGGCGGCGCAGGTGTCGCGCGCCTATGATTGCGGCCTGCGGGTCGACCGCGGGCGGATCGTCCGCCGGATGCCGCAGGAGGAGCGGCGGCGCTTCGCCATGGCGAACGCCGCTTATGCGGTGAAATCCTACAAGGCGCCACGGGCCTGCGATGTGACCGAGCGCGCCTCGGTGCAGCGCGACGTCACGGCGCTGGCCCGGCGCTGAATTCGCTTGCCTCGGATCGGCCATCGCGGCCACAAGGCGCCAATGCCCGCCGCGAGCCTGATCACCGCCATCGTCGTCAGCCATGACAGTGCCGAGGTCCTGCCGGCCTGCCTGGCGGCGCTGGCCGCCGAGGGTGTGCCGGCGCTCGTCGTCGACAATGCCAGCAGCGATGCCAGCGCCGCGATCGGGCGCGAGCGGGGCGCCACCGTCATCGCAAGCCCGCGCAACGAGGGCTATGGCCGCGCCAACAACCGCGGCGTCGCCGCCAGCACCACGCCCTTCGTGCTGATCGTCAACCCCGACGTCGAGATGAGGCCGGGCGCCGTTGCGGCTCTGCTCGAAGCCGCGCAGCGCTATCCCGACGCAGCCCTGCTCGCCCCGCGCCTCGTCGAGCCATCGGGCCGCATCTTCCTGCAGCCGCGCTCGCTGCTCTCGCCGCCGCACCTCAACCGCAGCGGGGCCATAGTGATCCCCGAGGGCGACGCCTGCCTGCCCTTCCTCTCGGGCGCCTGCCTGCTGATCCGTCGCGAAGTCTATCTGGCGCTCGGCGGCTTCGACCCGGCGATCTTCCTGTTCTACGAGGATGACGACCTCTGCCGCCGCCTGCGCGACGCCGGCCATGCGCTGGTCCATGTCCACGCCGCCGAAGCCGGCCATGGGCGCGGGCGTTCGAGCGCGCCCTCGGCGGCGCGCCGGTTTAGGGCGCGCTGGCACCTCGCCTGGTCGGAGGGCTATGTCGCCCGCAAATACGGGTTGCCGCCGCCATCCGCCGGCCGGATCCTCGAAAGCCTCGCCAAGGCCGTGGGTTACGGCCTGATCCTGCGGCGCGACAAGATGGCCGCCCATGCCGGCTCCGCCGCCGGGGCGCTTGCCTGGTTGCGTGGCCGCTCCGCGCTCGCCCAAGAAGGGTTGGAGGGTTCGCCATGACGAGGCTCCCCGGCGTCAGCGTGGCGCAGGCCCTGGCCGGTCCGTACAACAATTTCGGCCTGCTGCGGCTCTTGCTGGCGCTCGCCGTCGTCGTCTCGCACGCCTTCAGCGTCGCGACCGGGCGCGTCGAGGACGAGCCCTGGGCGCAGACGACGGGCTTCACGCTCGGCGAGCACGCTGTGAATGGCTTCTTCGCGATCTCGGGCTTTCTCGTGACGATGAGCTACGACCGGCGCGGCTGGCGCGACTACCTGGTCGCCCGCACGCTGCGGATCGCGCCGGGCCTCGTGGCCGCGACGCTGGTCGTCGCGCTTGGCCTCGGCGCGGCGATGACCCGCCTCGATCTCGGCGCCTATCTCGCCGATCCGCAGCTGCGCCGCTTCATCACCGGCACACTCACCACCTTCAAGAGCGCTTCGGCCCTGCCCGGCGTCTTCGATAAAAACCCGCTGCCCTTCCCGATGGGAACGGTCTGGACGCTGAAATACGAGACGATCTGTTATCTCGGCGTGCTCGTCGGCGGGCTGCTGGGCCTGCTGGCCCGGCCAAAGCTGGCCCTGGCGATGGGCGGCCTGTTGCTGGCCGCGACGGTGCTGCGCGAACTCATCGACCCTGACGGTCCCAAGGGCGTCGAGACCGCGCTGCGCCTGCCGCTGATCTTCCTCGCGGGCGGGCTGATCTACCTGTTCCGGGACCGCGTGCCCCTGTCCCTGCCGGGTCTGGCACTGGGGCTCGCCACGCTCGTCCTGCTCTCGCCGACGCCGCTCTACAAGAGCGCCCTCTATCTGGTCACGGCCTGGGGCGTGCTGGTTCTCGCACTCGCTCCCGCCCTGACCCGGCGGCGCAGCGAGCCGCCCTCCGACCTGTCTTACGGGGTCTATCTCTATGGCTGGCCGATCCAGCAGGCGAGCCACGCCCTGTTCCCCGCCGCCGGCGTGATGACGCTGTTCTGGCCGGGCCTGCTCGTCACGCTCGCCGTCGCCTGGCTGTCCTGGCATCTGGTCGAGAAGCCCGCACTCGGCCTCAAGCGCCGGCTGATCGCCGCTGGCTAGCTGCGGCCGGCCTGGCCACGATCTCTCGTCAGAGATGGAGGTCCTTCAGGGGCGTGGCGATGATGCGCTTGATTTCGCGGATCTGCCGCATCACCAGCCGCGTCTTCATCAGCAGCGTGTTGCCGGACGCGAGCAACGCCGCCTCCCGCGCCGCGAAGGCATTGCGTCCCGGCTGCGCTGGCAGAGGGCTGATGTCGCCAATCTCGTCGGGAGCGATGTTGCGGCCCGCCACGACCAGGATCTCCTCGATCGCCGGCTTTCCGCCCCGCAGGCTCTTGCCGATCGTCTGGCGCAGGGCCTCTTCGAAGCCCTCGGCGGCATCCCGCAGCGGCTTCTGCATTACGGCGCTCGAATCCCGCCACTGGATGCCCTTGCGATAGGCGGGAACCCACTGGACCTGTGCCTCCAGCAGGTTGAGCCCGGCATAGCGCGCCAGCGCGGGAAAGGCGTCGTCATAGAAGCGCCAGCAATCGACCGGAAAGCGGTGGCGCGGCCCGCCACCGGGCGAGGTGATGAAGGCGAGGCCGTTGGGCTTCAGCACCCGCGCGATTTCGAGGATCGTGATCCAGAAATACTCCGCGTGCTCGAAGACCTCCGAGCAGGTGACGACATCGACCGATCCGCTGGCGATCTCGCTCCAGTCATAGGGGTCGGCGACCACGACATCGACATTCAGCCCCGGCTCGATGTCGAGCCCGATCATCCGCCAGGCGTCATTGGCCATCGCGGCACGGTTGGCGAGGCTCTGCCCATCGACCATGGCGGAACCGACATCCAGCACGGTCAGAGGGGTGCTCTCACAGTCCGAGAGATAGGCAGCCCGGAAGACGCAAGCCTTGTCGAAGGCAGAAGAGTGCATGAACAACGCCACTGTCAGAACGCCTGCGCGAGGCCCCTGACCAGATGGACATTTGTTTCTAAATGTACAACTGAAATGTCTCTGCGTCAGTTCGTCATGGTGAACCCACCCGCACCGCACGCTCTTTTTCATGAGCCGACAAAAACAGTTCAGCGATCCGGTTCGACATGAGAACGGGCAAAAGCTGCACCACATCCTCTCGCGGCAGCAGCCACCACCGGCTGGCCAGCAGCGAGAGGATCTCGGCTTCCTCGAAGCGCATCCGCAGGATTCGGGCCGGATTACCGCCGACGATCGCGTAAGGCGGCACGTCCCGCGTCACCAAAGCCCGCGCCGCGACGACGGCGCCGGTGCCGATGGTCACGCCCGACAAGATCAGGCTCTGCGAGCCAAGCCAGACGTCGTGTCCGATCGTGACATCGCCCCGGCTCGTGTGGCTGCCGGCGATGCCGGCGGCCTCCGGCCAGAGCCCCGGCAGGGCCGGAAACGGATAGGTCGTCGCCCAGTCAGTGCGGTGGTTGCCACCGAGCAGGATTTCGACGCCGTCGGCGATCGAGCCGTAGCGGCCGATCGTCAGCCGGGCCCCGCTCTCGGGAAAGCGCACCTTGGGTCGGCCATAGGTCCAGGCTCCGGCCGCGATCTGGCCAGGCCGCCTCGCGATGAGCGCGGCGAGGTGCAGGCGCGTCTGGTTGTGCGGATTGACCCGCTTGCCCAGCAGCCCCCTGGCCGCAGGCGCGAGCCCGGCCCACCAGGCGACAAGCGGCCCGGGCCGCCATTGTGCATCCTCCGGCGGCAGCAGGCCGTCCGGACCGCCCGCGGTCGTCACCGCGCTTCGGCCTTGAGGTCGATCTTGTCGAGGATCTCGGTCGGATCGGTGAGGGTGATCACATCGGCGAGGCCGATGCCCCCGGCGGAGCGGGCGCGGGCATCGAGGATCAGCGTGCCGGGCTGGGCGACGAAGCGCGACACCGCCGCCGTCAGCGCCTTGGCGGCGTCGGAGGGCCCGAGGATCGAGGCCAGACCCAGGCTCGCGATCATCGCGAACTGCTGGCGCATCTCCTCGGGCTTGCGGCCGGCCTTGCGCGCCTCATTGGCGATCAGCTTCTCGACCAGCCCGAAATTCTCCAGCTTCGCGGTCAGGCCACGGGCCGTGGCGCCCAGCGCCGCGACCTGAGCGAGCGCGATGTCGTTCGAGAACAAATCTTTGGTGACATTGCCGAGGGTGCCGGACAGGTTGAGCCGCGCCAGCCCTTCGCCGCCGAGCGCGATCTGCCGGATGGCGAGCTCGCTCCGTGCCGCCTCCCAGGCGAGATCGATCCGCGCATTCAGGTCGAGCGAACGGATGCCCATCGCGATCAGGTCGCGCGCGGCGGGATTGCCGGCCCCCTCGGTGATCGGCGCGACCAGCTTGTCGAGCGTCAGGACGAGGCTGGTCGGGATGCCGTTGAGCTGCTCGCCGGCCTTCACCTCGAAGACGCCGAGGCCGATGCGGACCGGCTGGCCCCCGGGCGCCATCGGCGGCGCATCGACCGACAGGCCGGTCATGCGGATCGTACCGATCGTGGGAATGTAGCGACGCCAGTCGATGGCGGCATCGGCGCTGGCGGACTTCGCGAGATCCTCGCGCAGCGCCTTGATCACCGGGCCGTAGGAGAAGCCGGAATAGCTGATCGCATCGACCAGGCCCTTGGCGCCGCCGCCGGCAAACTGCAGGCCCTCCAGCACGAAACCGGATTTCGCCGGCGCATCCTCGCCATAGGCGATGCGCGCGATCTTGATGTCGACCGGTCCGGGGTTCGCTGCAGGCTTGCCTCCAGGCTTGGCGCCTGGCTTTGCGGCCTCGGGCTCGACCACGGTCATCACCATGTCGCGGATCTCGCCGCTGCCGATCTCGACACGGTCGTAGAAGCCGAGCAGGGCGATGCCCATGCGCTTCTCCGCCTCGCGCCGGACCGGATCGTCCTTCCTGGCACCACCGGCTGCGGTCTGCTCGGAGAGCGCCATCGCCCGGGTCAGCAGATCGCCGAGCGGCTCGGGGCCGACGCCCGCCGCCATGTCGCGGCTGATCGCGCGGCCGACGCTCATCTTGCCGGCCGGCCCCATGTCGATGCTGTAGCCATCCTGCTCGGCGCGGCGCAGCAGGGGCCGCACCGGCTCGGTCTGGCCTGCGGGCACGCGGTCGACAAGAACCCGCGCGGTCTGCCGGATGTCGAAGCCCTCGAATCGCATCGCCAGCAGCGTGCCGCTGAGCTTGCCGCCGTCGGGGCTCTGGCCGGCGAGCGTCCCGCCCGCCGACTCGCCGCGCGCGATCTGGCCGTCGCGGATGTCCGAGAAGCGCACATCGCGATAGGTCGTGACCTGCTTCTGCTTGCCCTGCGCGACCTCGACGACGAGTTCCGGTGCGCGAATCTCGGCCGCGCTCAGGCGGTCGATGCGGGCCAGGGCCGTTTCGCCACTCCTGATGTCGAGGAGGCTGCGAAAAGCCTCACGCTCCAGGGGGGAGCCCTTCACCTCGAGCTTCGGGGCCGACAGGGTGACGAGGCCGAACTCCATGCGGACATTGTCGAGCTGGAAATCGGCCGCGGCGAGCGGCTGCGACATCGCCAGCGTGGCGAGAGCGAGGGCGGCGCCAAGAGGGCGGCGCAGGCGCGGAGCGATCATGACGGTCTCCTGTTCTGTGGCAACGACCCTGCCCCAAGCCGCCGTTGAAGAAAAGCCGAGCGCGGCCGACATGCTGACGAAAGGCTTGACCACATGGGGAGCTTGGCTGCCATCTGTCGCAGATTTGCCATCTGCGCCGTCATAGCTTTGCAGGATGCGCAACCCGAACCGCCCCGCAGCCGGCGCTCCCGGAGACATCATGCCGATCCAGGCCCGAACCCGTTCGTCTCTCGCCGGTCTCGCCGCCGCCGGTCTCGCGCTGACCGCGGCCTGGGCGCCCGTCCCGCCGGCGAGCGCGGCACCGCTCCTGCGCATCGCCCAGGCCGCCCCGGCCGGCCAGGCGACGGCGCTCGAGACGCTCGCGATCGTCAGCGGCGACAAGCGCCATGCCTTCCAGGTCGAGGTGATGCGCACGCCCGAGCAGCGGGCAAGGGGGCTGATGCACCGCCGCTACCTGCCCGCCGACCGCGGCATGCTGTTCGATTTCGGCCGCATCGAGCCGGTCGCGATGTGGATGGAGAACACCTACATCCCCCTGGACATGCTGTTCATTCGCGCCGACGGCACGATCGCGCGCATCGCCGAGAACACCGAGCCCCTGTCGCAGCGGACGATTCCCTCCGGCGAGCCGGTGCTTTCGGTGCTCGAGGTCAATGGCGGGGTGAGCCGCACGCTCGGTCTCAAGCCGGGCGACCGGGTCGAACACCCCCTGTTCAGGCGCTGATCGCCGGCCGCTTTCGCTTGCGGCGCAGGCAAGGGACGTGATAGCCAACCGCCACGCGTGGAATGGCCAAGTCGGGGTATAGCGCAGCCCGGTAGCGCATCTGCTTTGGGAGCAGAGGGTCCCAGGTTCGAATCCTGGTGCCCCGACCATTCCGGGCGTCTCGCAGCCGGGCCGGTTCCGGTGGTGAGCCGTGACAGACGGCCAGGATTTCAGGTGAGCGCCGAGCGAGAGCCATGACCGCACGCATTTATCGCCCCGCCCGGACGGCCATGCAGTCCGGCACCGCCAAGACCGAGCGCTGGCTCCTCGAATACGAGCCGGAGCAGCCGCGCCAGATCGAGCCGCTGATGGGCTGGACCTCGTCGGGCGACATGAAGAGCCAGGTCAAGCTCTGGTTCGACAGCGAGGCCGAGGCCGTGACCTACGCCACGCGCAACGGCATTCCCTTCCGTGTCGAGCAGCCGCAGGAGCCGCTGCGCCGCACCGTCGCCTATTCCGACAATTTCAAGTTCTCGCGCCGCGGACAGTGGACGCATTGACGGTTTGACGGAGGGAGGGCATCCGCCTTTGCTCCCGATGAGACGGACGAAGGCCATGGCCTTTGTCTTCGGGCCCGTAGCTCAGATGGATAGAGCAGCAGCCTTCTAAGCTGCTGGTCGCTGGTTCGAATCCAGCCGGGCTCGCCATTCTTTTGCCGGTTTCAACGCGGCGGCGGCGCGGGCGTTGCCACAGCCCGCAGGAGCAGCTCACTCCTCTCGGCCCCAGATGCGGAGCCGCCGGATCGCAGCAGCGGGGTCCGCCGGGCGTCGCTGCCACAGCCCGTGCAGCAGCCCGCCGAGGAAGAACAAGCCAAAGCTCGGCAGCGCCACCGCGATCGGTGCCGTGACGACGCCCATGGCGCAGCCACCGGAATCGCCGGCGCCGCATTTCGGATCGAAGATCATCGCGCCGAAGACGAGCATGATGGCCGCGAGCGGGCCGATCAGCAGGCCCCAGAGGCCGGTTCGAAGCGCCTTGAGGAACAGCCGGCCCATGTCGCTTCTCCCGGCGACGCCTGGCTGGCGCGGTCGTGCGATGCTGTCACGGGGCGGGCTCGAGGTCCATGCGCTTGCCGCGACGCAACATGCGGCGTAAACCGCGCCGGCCGTCGCTGGCGGCCTTCGCCTTGATCATGCCCGAAAGACCGGTCATCGCCGCACCGCCCCGCAGGTGAGGCCGCCCGGCCTTTCCGGCCCAGAGCCAGTTGCGATCCGACCGGTCGCGAGGATGTCCATGCTGTCGCTCACCTCCGCGCTCGATCGTCTCGTGACGCTGGTCTGCGCCAGCCATGCCCGCGCCTGCGCGTTCCTCGTGCTGCTCTCGCTTGGCGCCTTCCTGCCCGGCTTCCAGACGCTGCAGCCGCTCGACCGGGACGAACCCCGCTTCGCCCAGGCGAGCAAGCAGATGCTCGAGACGCGCGACTTCGTCGACATCCGCTTCCAGGACGAGGCCCGCCACAAGAAGCCGGTCGGGATCTACTGGCTGCAGAGCGCGACCGTCGCCGCCGCCGAGGCGCTGGGCGTGCCGCAGGCGCGCACCCAGATCTGGCTCTACCGCATTCCCTCGCTCATCGGCGCCATCGCCACCGTGCTTTTGACCTATTGGGCGCTGCTCGCCTTCGTCAGCGCGCGCATGGCGCTGCTCGGCGCCGCGCTGATGGCGGCCTGCGTCCTGCTCGGCGTCGAGGCCCGCATCGCCAAGACCGACGCGCTGCTGGCGGCCTGCGCGATCGCGACCATGGGCGCGCTGGCGCGGGCCTGGCTCGACTGGACGCGCTCGCTCGCCTTCGTCCCGAGTTCGCGCAACTGGCTGGTGTTCTGGGGCGCCACGGCGCTGGGGCTGCTGCTCAAGGGCCCGATCGTGCCCATGGTCTGGGGGCTCGCCATTCTCGTGCTCAGCCTGCGCGAGCGCAGCGTCCGCTGGCTGGCACCGCTGCGCTTCGGCCGCGGCCTGCTGCTGTGCCTCGTCGTCGTCCTGCCGTGGTTTCTGGCGATCGCCTGGAAGACCGGCGGCAGCTTCTTCGCCGAGAGCGTCGGGCAGGACATGCTCGGCAAGGTCGCCGAGGGGCAGGAGAAGCATTGGGGGCCACCGGGTCTCTACCTCCTGATCTTCTTCGGCACCTACTGGCCGGCCGCCGCCTTCGCCGCCATGGCCGTGCCTTTCGCCTGGGCCCGTCGGCGCGAGCCGCAGGTGCTGTTCCTGCTGGCCTGGATCGTGCCGTCCTGGCTCGTCTTCGAGGCCGTACCGACCAAGCTGCCGCATTATGTGCTGCCGCTCTTTCCGGCCGTGACCGGGCTGCTGCTGCTTGCGCTCGTCAATGGCGGGATCGACCGGTTCCGGCGCGGCTCCGTCGCCACGGCGCTGCTGGTGGTGATCGTGCCGCTGGTCCTGACCGGCGTCATCGTCGTGGCCAACTGGTCGCTGGACGGCAGCATTCCCGCTCTCGCCTTGCCGTTCCTGCTGCTGGCGCTCCTCGTCGCCGCCACGGTGGTGGCCGCCTTCCGCCGCAGCGACTTCGAAGGCGCGCTCTGGCGCGGGGTCGTCGCCAGTTTGCTGCTCGGCCTGGGGGTCTACGGCTTCGCGGTCGAAAGCCTGCGCGCCTTCAAGCTCTCGCCGCGCCTGGCCGAGGCGGTGCGTTCCGTCGGCTGCACCGATCCGGCGGTGATCACGGTCGGCTACCGCGAGCCGAGCCTCGTCTTCCTCGTCGGCACCGATCTCGCCATGGGCCCGGACGGCGCCGCCGCCGCCGCCTTCCTGGCCCAGCCCGGCTGTCGCATCGCGCTCGTGGAAGCCCGCCACGCCGCCAGCTTCCAGGCCGCGCTGCCGGCCACCGGCGTCACGCCCCGGCTGGTGACGACGCTGCGCGGCTTCAACCTCAATGGCGGCCGCCGCCTCGAGATCGCGGTTCTGGCACGGCCATGACCACCCGGCAGTTGCGCCGCGCTTGAAAGTTCCTTGCCCTGTCGGCCGCCCTGACGCAGGTTGCGGGCCGTTTTTCCGGATGATCGTCTGTTGACCGACCCACTCCCGCCGCCTGTAACCGCTTCGCCCGCGCCGCTGCTCAGCGTCGTCGTGCCCGTCCGCAACGAGGTCGGCAATGTCGGGCCGCTGGTCGCCGACATCGAGGCCGCCTGCCGCGGCCTCGCGGCCTTCGAGGTGATCTACGTCAATGACGGCTCGACCGACGGGACGGCGGCGGCGCTCGCCGCGCTGGCGGAGCAGCGGCCCTGGCTGCGGATCGTCAGCCACGCGCAATCCTGCGGGCAGAGCGCCGCGGTGAGGAGCGGCGTGCGCCATGCCCGCGCGCCCATCGTCGCGACGCTGGACGGCGACGGCCAGAACGATCCCGCCTTCCTGCCGGCCATGCTGGCGGCGCTCCAGCAGGCCGGGTTGCAGGCCGGGCTCGTCCAGGGCCAGCGCGTCGGCCGCAAGGACACCGGCTTCAAGAAGCTGCAATCGCGCATCGCCAACGGCGTGCGCGGGCGCTTGCTGAAGGACGGCACGCGCGACGCCGGCTGCGGGCTGAAATGCTTCCGGCGCGAGGCCTATCTGGCGTTGCCCTATTTCGACGCGCTGCACCGCTTCATGCCGGCACTGATGGTGCGGGAGGGCTACCGCGTCGTGCATCTCGACGTGCGCGACCGGCCGCGCCTCAGCGGCGTCTCGAACTATGGCTTCTTCGACCGGCTCTGGGTCGGCATCCTCGACCTCGTCGGCGTCTGGTGGCTAATCCGCCGCCGCCGGCGCGTGCCCCAGATCGTGACGGAGCCGCAGCCATGATCATCTCGATCGGCCATGCGGTCTCGGACTATCTCTACGACGTCTTCGTGCTGAAATTCGATTTCTGGCTCGCCTTCGGCATCGTCGCGCAGCTGCTCTTCACCGCCCGGTTCCTGGTCCAGTGGCTGGCGAGCGAGCGGGAGGGCCAATCCGTGATGCCGCTCTCCTTCTGGTACTTCTCGATGGCCGGCGGGCTGATGACCCTGATCTACGGCATCGTCCGGCGCGAGCCGATCATCATCATGGGCCAGGCGCTGGCGATGGTGATCTACACCCGCAACCTGGTGCTGATCTTCCGCAACAAGCGCCGCGAGCGCCGTTCCGCGGATTGAACCATCCCGGCGTCCCGCTCACGCCGCCGCGCGCAGCCGGGCGAAGCCGGCGTCGAGATCGGCCTTGAGGTCGTCGAGGTCCTCCAGCCCGATATGGATGCGGATGGTGGGGCCCTTGAAGGCAGGTGTCGTCGCCGTGCGGTAGGCCCGACAGTCGAAGGGCAGGACGAGGCTTTCATAGCCGCCCCAGGACGCCCCCATCCCGAACAGGGTCAGCCCGTCGAGCATGGCCGCGACCGCTGTCATCGAGACCGGCGCGAGCTCGAAGCCAAACAGCGAGGAGGCGCCGGTGAAATGACGTTGCCAGAGTCCGTGGCCGGGGTCTTCCGGCAGCGCCGGGTGCATCACCCGCGCGACCTCGGGCCGCGCCGCCAGCCACTGCGCCATGGCGATGCCGGCGGGCATCTGCTCCTTCAGCCGGATCGCCATGGTGCGCATGCCGCGCAGGGTCAGGAACGCGTCTTCCGGCGCAATGATGACGCCGAGCTGTTCCCAACTCGCGCGCAGCTGGCGGTAGAGCTCCGGCGTGCGCGCCGAGATCGTCCCGATCAGCACGTCGGAATGGCCGGCATAGTACTTCGTCCCGGCCTGGACGGTGATGTCGACGCCGGCCCTGTGGCTGTCGAAGAACAGGGGCGTCGCCCAGGTGTTGTCCATCATCACCAGGATGTCGCGGGCATGGGCTGCCGCCACGATCGCCGGGATGTCCTGCATCTCGAAGGTCTGGGAGCCCGGGGCCTCGGTCCAGACCGCGCGCGTGTTCGGCTTGAACAGCGTCTCGATGCCCACACCGATCGCCGGATCGTAATAGGTCGCCTCGATGCCCATGCGCTTCAGCATCGTCGCGCAGAAATTCCGCGTCGGCCGGTAGACGCTGTCGGTCACCAGGACGTGATCGCCGGCCGACAGGAAGGCGAGAAAGGGCAGGGTGCAGGCGAGCAGGCCGGACGGCGTCACCACCGTGCCCGCGCCGCCCTCGATCGTGTTGCAGGCCGCAACCAGCGCATCGATCGTCGGATTGCCCTGGGTGCCGTAGGTGTAGCGGGCGCGTCGCGCCAGGAAGTCTTCGGTATTGGGGTAGACGACGGTCGAACCGCGCTGGATCGGCGGGTTGACGAAGCCGAAACTGTCGTCGGGATCGCGCCCGGCCATCACCAGGCGGGTTCGTTCGCGCAGGCGCGCGAAATCGGATTCGGACAGCTTTTTCATCGAATCGATAGCCGGAGCAGCGGTCGGGAAGCAGGCGGGCAGGCTTGACCGCCCCCACAAACTCGCATGTGATGCATGCAGTAGACAAGGGGCGGCGTCGCGAGACGCCTCGGCTTGACGCTCATACGGGGCTCTGGCAATCGACAAACGGGAAGTCGCTTAATTTCTGAGCAAACGAGCGGAGTGCACACCGCCAGCGACAGGACCTACGGCGCCCGCCGGCCGAGTCCGGGCAGAAGATTTCAATGGGAGAGAGTTCGATGAAAAAGATGTTAACAGCCGCCATCGGCGGTCTCGGATTGGCGCTCGTGGCGACGACGGTGTCGGCGCAGGCGCCCGCGACGCTGGCTCAGGTCAAGCAGCGCAACCAGGTGATCTGCGGGTCCAACACCGGGCTGGCCGGCTTCGGCGTTCCCGACGGGCAGGGCAAGTGGAGCGGCCTCGACGTCGATCTCTGCCGCGCCGTGTCGGCCGCGATCTTCAACGACCCGGACAAGGTCAAGTTCATCCCGCTGTCGTCGAAGGACCGCTTCACCGCACTGCAGTCGGGCGAGGTCGATCTGCTCGTCCGCAATTCGACCTGGACGATGTCGCGCGACACCCAGCTCGGCATCCTGTTCGCCGGCGTGAACTACTATGACGGCCAGGGCTTCATGGTCCGCAAGAAGCTGGGCGTGACGTCCGCCCTGCAGCTGTCGGGCGCCTCGATCTGCACCCAGCAGGGCACCACCACCGAACTGAACCTCGCGGACTTCTTCCGCTCCAACAATCTGAAATACGAGGTCGTCGCCTTCGCCTCCTCCGACGAGACGATCAAGGCCTATGACGCCGGCCGCTGCGACGCGTTCACCACCGACGCCTCCGGACTCTATGCCGAGCGCCTGAAGCTGACGGCCCCGGCCGACCACATGATCCTGCCGGAGATCATCTCCAAGGAGCCGCTCGGCCCCTCGACCCGCAACAACGACACGGTCTGGTTCAACATCGTGAAGTGGACGCACAACGCCATGCTGAACGCCGAGGAGCTCGGCGTCACCAAGGCCAATGTCGACGAGATGCTGAAGTCGCCCAACCCCGAGATCAAGCGCCTGCTCGGCACCGAGGGCAAGTTCGGCGATGGCCTGGGGCTGACCACGGACTGGGCCTACCGGATCATCAAGCATGTCGGCAATTACGGCGAATCCTTCGAGCGTAATGTCGGCGCCGGTTCGCTGCTGAAGATCGCGCGCGGCCAGAACGCGCTCTGGACCAAGGGTGGTCTGCAATACGCACCGCCGATCCGCTGAGAGCTCTGGGCGGGCGCCCGCGTGAACCGGCGCCCGCCCATTGTCAGACGTCACCTCCAAGCAGACTCAACAGGATTTGCATTGTCGCCGGCCTTGGTCCGGGACTTGCTAAGTCAACGACACGTGTCGGATCGTCGAGAACGGGACAAACCCGTTCCGCCAACAGGGGAAGTTCAATGAAGTCATTCGTCACTGCAGCCATCGCTGCGGCGATCTCGGTTTTTGCGGCAAGCTCCGTCCAGGCCCAGACCAACACCCTCGCCCAGGTCAAGAACCGCGGCATTCTGCACTGCGGCTCCGGCACCGGCCTCGCCGGTTTCGGCCTCCCCGATGCTCAGGGCAACTGGACCGGTCTCGACGTCGATCTGTGCCGTGCGGTCGCCGCCGCGATCTTCAACGATCCGGCCAAGGTCAAGTTCATCCCGCTGTCGGCGAAGGACCGGTTCACGTCGCTGCAGTCGGGCGAGGTCGATCTGCTCTCGCGCACCACGACCTGGACGATGTCTCGCGACACGTCGCTCGGGCTCAACTTTGCCGGCGTCAACTATTATGACGGCCAGGGCTTCATGGTCCGCAAGAAGCTCGGCGTCGATTCCGTGCTCAAGCTGGCCGGCGCCTCGATCTGCACCCAGCAGGGCACCACGACGGAGCTCAACCTCGCCGACTATTTCCGGGCCAACAACCTGAAATACGAGGTCGTCGCCTTCGCCTCCAACACCGAGACCGTCAAAGCCTATGAATCGGGCCGCTGCGACGCGTTCACCACCGATGCCTCCGGACTCTATGCCGAGCGTCTGACGTTGTCGGCTCCGGCCGATCACATCGTCCTCCCCGAGATCATCTCGAAGGAGCCGCTCGGGCCCGTCGTGCGCCATGGCGACGATCTCTGGCTCGACATCGTCAAGTGGACGCATTTCGCGATGCTCAACGCCGAGGAACTCGGCGTCGGCAAGGCCAATGTCGATGAGATGCTGAAGTCGCCCAACCCAGAGATCAAGCGGCTGCTCGGCACCGAGGGCAAGTACGGCGAGGCCATCGGCCTGACCAATGACTGGGCCTACCGGATCATCAAGCATGTCGGCAATTACGGCGAGTCCTTCGAGCGCAATGTCGGCGCCGGCTCGCTGCTGAAGATCGCCCGCGGCCAGAATGCGCTCTGGACCAAGGGTGGGCTGCAGTACGCCCCGCCGATCCGCTGATACGCCGCGAGGTCTAGTCCAAACCGGCTGGACGGTCCGGTGGCGTCAACGCCGCCACCGGATTGTCGCAACCAAAAAACCAAAAAAGGGCGTAACAGGTGTCGAGCATTCCGACCGATGCGGTCAAACCCGGCAGGGCCTCGCTGTTCTACGATCCGAAGATCCGCGGCTATGTCTATCAGATCGTCCTGCTGGCGGTCGTGGCCTTCCTGATCTGGTCCGCCGCGTCGAACGCGATCGAGAACCTCCGCGCCCAGAAGATCGCCTCCGGCTTCGGCTTCTGGCACAACGCCGCCGGCTTCGACGTCAACCAGAAGCTGATCCCCTTCAGCGCCGCCGCCTCGACCTATGGCCAGGCCTTCTGGGTCGGCCTGCTCAATACGCTGCTGGTCGCTTCGATCGGCATCGTCCTGTCGACCTTTCTCGGGTTTTTCGTCGGTGTCGCACGGCTCTCGAGCAATTGGGTGCTGGCGAAGCTGGCGATGATCTATGTCGAGGTCATCCGCAACCTGCCGCTGCTGCTGCAGCTGTTCTTCTGGTACAATGCGGTGCTCAAGCCGCTGCCCGACGCGCGCAATTCGATCGCGCTGCCCGGCTCGATCTTCCTCAACAACCGCGGCCTGATCCTCCCGAACCCGCAGTTCGGACCGGCCTTCCAGGCGGTGGTGATCGCCTTCTTCGTCGCCGTTGTGGTGGCCTTCGTGTTCTATCGCTGGTCCAAGACGCAGCAGGCCCGCACCGGAACCCAGTATCCCAACGGCCTGATCACCCTCGCGCTGATCCTCGGCGTGCCGCTGCTGGTGTTCCTCCTCGCCGGCAGCCCGCTCTCCTTCGAGCTGCCGCAGCAGGGCCGCTTCAACCTGACCGGCGGCCTGCAGATCTTTCCCGAATTCGTCGCCCTGCTGATCGGCCTGACCACCTATACCGCGGGCTTCATCGCCGAGGTCGTCCGCGCCGGCATTCTCGCCGTCTCCAAGGGCCAGACCGAGGCCGCCCATGCGCTGGGCCTGCGCCCGGGGCCGACGCTGAAGCTGGTCGTGATCCCGCAGGCGATGCGGGTCATCATCCCGCCGCTGACCTCGAACTATCTCAATCTCACGAAGAACTCATCGCTGGCCGTGGCGATCGGCTATCCCGACCTGGTCCAGGTCTTCACCGGCACCGTCCTGAACCAGACGGGGCAGGCGGTCGAGGTCGTCGCCATCACCATGGCGGTCTATCTGACGATCTCGCTCGTCACCTCGCTGTTCATGAACATCTACAACCAGCGCATGGCGCTGGTGGAACGGTGAGGGCGCGCCGATGACCGATGCGACGATCAACAACGCCCCGCACGCCTTCGTCCGCACGGAGACGCTGCAGCAGCAGGCCGCGCCACTTTCCGTGGCCGGGCCTGTCGCCTGGGTGCGCAACAACCTGTTCTCGAGTCCGCTGAATACGGCGCTGACGCTGATTTGCCTCTATGTGGTCGCCACCAGCCTGCCTGACCTGATCCGCTTCTACTTCATCGACGCGGTCTGGAGCGGTACCAACCGCGACGCCTGCCTCGCCGACAAGGTCGGCCGCCCGGTCGGCGCCTGCTGGGCCTATGTCGCCGACCGGTTCCAGTACTTCATCTACGGCTCCTATCCGGTGTCGCAGCGCTGGCGCGTCAACATCGTCTTCCTGATGTTCGCGCTGGCTGTCGTCTGGATGCTCTGGGACCGCGCTCCGCTGAAGAAGCTCGGCGCCTTCTTCTTCTTCGTCGTGATGCCGCTCGGCGCCTATGTGCTGCTGGTCGGCGGCGCGGGCGCCGAGGGCGTCCTGCGCACCGTGATCATGATCACGCTGGCGCTGGCGGTGCTCTATCTCGTCCTCTCCTTCGTCCCTGGCCTCGCCCGCTTCTGGACCCCGGCGCCGCTGCTCGAGGTCGAGATGGCGGCGACGCCCCTGCAGCGCTTCCAGAGCCCCAAGCGTCTGATCCTGCTCTCGCTCGTCGTCTTCGGCCTGATTGCGGTCTTGGCGGACACGGCGGGCCTGCCGCGGGCCGATACCGGCCTCTGGGGCGGCATCATGGTGACCTTCCTGATCGCGGCGGTCGGCATCGTCTTCTCGCTGCCGCTCGGCGTCATGCTGGCGCTGGGGCGCCGCTCGCGGCTGCCGATCATCCAGCTTCTCTCGGTGATCTTCATCGAGTTCGTGCGCGGCGTGCCGTTGATCACCGTGCTGTTCATGGCCAACACCATGCTGCCGCTCTTCGTGCCGCAGGAGTGGTCGCCCGACCGTCTGCTGCGCCCGCTGATCGGTGTCGCCCTCTTCGCCGCCGCCTATATGGCAGAGGTGATCCGCGGCGGCCTGCAGGCGATCCCGAAGGGCCAGTACGAGGGCGCGATGTCGCTCGGCCTCGGCTACTGGCAGATGATGCGGCTGATCATCCTGCCGCAGGCGCTGCGGATCGTGATCCCCGGCATCGTCAACACCTTCATCGGGCTGTTCAAGGACACGACGCTGGTCACCGTCGTTGGCATCTTTGACTTCCTGCGCACCATCGAGGCGACCCTGGTCGATCCGACCTGGGCGACGCCGACCACCCGCGCGACGGGCTATGCCTTCGCCGCGATCTTCTATTTCCTGTGTTGCTGGGGCATGTCCCGCTACTCGATCGCGGTCGAGAAGCGGCTCGCCGCCGGCCAGAAGCGTTGAAAGGACCAGCCTCATGGCCATGGCAGAAACCACCAGCACCCGTCCGGCGGCTCTCAAGCCCACCTCGCTCAACACCCCGACAGCGGTCGAGATGGTCGGCGTGAACAAATGGTATGGCGAGTTCCACGTGCTGCGCGACATCAACCTCAAGGTCGAGCGCGGCGAGAAGCTCGTCATCTGCGGCCCCTCCGGCTCCGGCAAATCGACGATGATCCGCTGCATCAACCGGCTGGAGGAGCACCAGAAGGGCTCGATCATCGTGGACGGCACGGAACTCACCAACGACCTCAAGAAGATCGACGAGATCCGCCGCGACGTCGGCATGGTCTTCCAGCACTTCAACCTGTTCCCGCATCTCACGATCCTTGAGAACCTGACGCTGGCGCCGATCTGGGTGAAGAAGCTGCCGAAGAAGGACGCCGAGGAAATCGCGATGCACTATCTCAAGCGCGTCAAGATCCCCGAGCAGGCGTTGAAATACCCGGGCCAGCTCTCCGGCGGCCAGCAGCAGCGCGTCGCCATCGCCCGCTCGCTCTGCATGAGCCCGAAGATCATGCTGTTCGACGAGCCGACCTCGGCGCTCGACCCCGAAATGGTCAAGGAGGTCCTCGACACCATGGTCTCGCTGGCGGAGGAGGGCATGACCATGCTCTGCGTCACCCACGAAATGGGTTTCGCCCGTCAGGTCGCCGACCGCGTCATTTTCATGGATGCCGGCCAGATCGTCGAGATGAACAAGCCCGAGGCCTTCTTCAAGAATCCGCAGCACGAGCGCACCAAGCTCTTCCTGAGCCAGATCCTGCACTGAGGCGAACCCCAGTCTTCGCCGCTGCCGCGCCCGTCGCGGCGGCGACGCAGGGGACAAAGGACCGCTGGCCGAGGTTGACCTCCCCCATCGGAGGGCCACCATGAGGCGCGTCATTCCTGTTCTGCTGGCCGCCCTGGTCGCCACGGGCGGCGCCTAAGCGCAATCCATCGCCATTGGCCCCGGCGGGGTTCCAGTCCGCGACTGAGCGCGGAACCGGTCCATCGAAAAAACAGCCCCGCCGAACCGACCGTTCGGCGGGGCTTTCTGGTGCGCCAAACGGTTTGCCGGCCTATTTTCCGTCGCGCGCCTTCACGGCCGCATCGGGGAAGTCCGAAAACAGCCCGTCGATGCCGAGCGCGAAGAAGGCCTTGTACTCGGCCGCGGCGTCGCCCTTGAAATCGGAGGCCAGTCGCTTCGGTTCGCTGCGGAACGTCCAGGTGTGAACCTGCAGGCCGGCCGCCTTGGCATTGCGGATGACGTCGGTCGGCGGCAGCAGCACGCGGTCGCGCTCGTCGATCGCGCCGTCCTTGTTGAGATCCTGCGGCTTGCCATCCGGGCCGATCACCTGCTTGCCGGGCAGAAGATAGGGCTTCCAGGGCGCGACGCCGTCGGCATAGGTCGCGATCTCCTTCAGGCCCTCGGCGGTAACGAGGTCCTTGAAGGTGCGCTTGTCGCCGGTGACGACGAAATCATAGGGCTTGTCGAACGGGGCGGCGAGAACGATGCCGCCATCCTTGTCGACATCGTCGGCATCGACGAGCTGGAACAGCCGCACCTGCGTCTTGCCGCGCAGGTATTTGAGATTCGCGGTCTCGAAGCTCTGGATGATGACGGGGGAGGTCTTTTCGGTCCAGCCCGCCGCCTTCAGCGCATCGAGCAGCCGGTCCTCGAGCGGCAGCCCGATCGCGGCATGGAAGATCGGGTGCTTGGTTTCCGGATAGACACCGATGTTCCGGCCCAGGCGCGCGCTCTCGGCCTTGGCGAGATCGATGACCTCCTGGAAGGTCGGGATCGTGTATCTGCCGTTATGCGACTGGTCGCGATCGGCGAAAGCCTGCTTGGCGCGCAGCGTCTTGATTTCAGCCAGGGTGAAATCCCCGGCGAACCAGTCATTCGTCTCGACGCCGTCGACGCGGCGCAGTGTCTTGCGGCTGGCGAATTCGGGGCGGCCGGAGACGTCGGTCGTGCCGCCCAGCATCGGCTCGTGGCGGGCGATCAGGACACCGTCCTTGGTCGCGACCAGATCCGGCTCGATGAAATCGGCCCCCTGGGCGATGGCGAGCCGGTAGGCTTCCAGCGTGTGCTCGGGCAGATAGCCGCTGGCGCCGCGATGGCCGACGATCAGCGGCTTCTGGCTGACCGGCGCCGGCGCGGCCGCCTGTGCGAACACGGTTGCAGGGGCGGCAACGGCCAGGCCGATCGCCAGCCCCGTGCTCATCAGCAGCTTCGTCGTCATGGCGTCGATCCTCGTCGCGTTCGGGGGAACGCCATCCATGATCGGGCGATATGACAGGCCGTTGAACCCGGTCTTCGCCGCCCGGCGGCGGGCATGGCGGGACGGGGGCAGACCGGCGAAGGCCGGCTCAGCGGCGCCCGCTCTCCAGGGTCGTCTTCGCGTCCAGGCGCTTGGCCGGAGGCGTCAGGTCCGGCGCGGGCTGGGTGGCGCAGGCCGCCAGCCCCAGGGCGAGGACGGAGGCGAGAATGATCTGGCCGGCGCGCAGCATGGAGGTCACCTTTTGTTGAGAGAGGCAGTTGCCTCGTCTTTCAGCCTGTGGAAGGAGCGCGTCAAGGGGATCTCGTCGCGCGCGCCATGACTGGGCGTCATGATGGAATGGGTCCAGTCTCGCTCTGCGCCGGCGCTTCGCCACCTCTGTTTCCGGAATCGCTCACGCCATGACGCCCGCCGCCCGCATCAGCGCCGCCATCGAGGTGCTGGACGACATCATCCAGCGGCGCCGGCCGGCGGCCGACGCGCTCAAGGACTGGGGCCTGTCGCGCCGCTTCGCCGGTTCGAAGGACCGCGCCGCGATCGCCTCGCTGGTCTATGACGCGCTGCGCCGGAAGGCCTCGAGCACGCATGTGATGGGGTCGGACACGCCGCGCGCTTTGATGCTCGGCATGCTGACGCGCCAGCGCGGGCTGGATCTGGAGGAGATCGCCGCGCTCTGCACCGGCGAGCACCACGCGCCCGCGCCGCTCGAAAGCGAGGAGGTCGACCGGCTCGTGGCACTGTCGCTGGCGGGCGCGCCGGACTGGGTGCGGGCCGACGTGCCCGAATGGCTCTGGCCCGGCTTTTCCAGCGCCTTCGGGGTCGAGGCTGTCGCGGAAGGCGAGGCCCTGGCCGGGCGCGCGCCGATCGACATCCGCGCCAACCGGCTGAAGACGACGCGCGAGGCTCTGGCGGGCGAGCTTGCCCATGCCGCCCCCGAGACCGGCGCCTGGTCGCCCGATGCGCTGCGCTTCCAGCCCGGCGCGGACGGGCGAGGTCCCTCGCTCCAGGCCGAACCGGCCTTCTTCGCCGGCGGCTTCGAGATCCAGGACGAGGGCTCGCAACTCGTCACCCTGCTCGCCGGGGCCAAGCCCGGCCAGACGGTGGTCGACCTCTGCGCCGGAGCCGGCGGCAAAACGCTGGCTCTGGCGGCGCTGATGGCCAATCGCGGCCGTCTCTTTGCGACCGATCTCGATGCGCGCCGGCTCGCCCCGCTGCATGAGCGCCTCGCCCGCTCCGGCGCTTCCATCGTCGAGATCCGCATCCCGCGCTCGCGCGGCCACGAGCCACTGGCCGAGATCGAAGGCCAGGCCGACCTCGTCCTGGTCGACGCCCCCTGCACCGGCTCGGGCACCTGGCGGCGCAATCCGGATGCGAAGTGGCGCGTTCGCCCCGGCGCACTGGCCGAGCGCGTCAAGGACCAGGCCGAAGTGCTGGCGCGGGCCGCAAGGCTGGTGAAGCCGGGCGGGCGCATCGCCTACATCACCTGCTCGGTCCTGCCCGAGGAGAACGACGCGGCGATCGAAGTCTTCCTCGCCCGCAACCCAGGCTTCGCCGCCCTGGCGCCAGCCGGGATGCTGGCCTCGGAACACGGCGATTTCAGCCTGCTGGCCCGGTTTGCAACGGGCCAGGGCCTCCAGCTCTCGCCCCGCCGCACCGGCACCGACGGCTTCTATCTGGCCTGCGTCCGGCGAGGGGACTGACGGGCGCGACAGCCGTTGCGTGCCATCGCGCGATGGCTTAACCGGGCGCGATGACGAGCGCTCAGCCCCACCACGACTCCATCCTGATCATCGACTTCGGCTCGCAGGTGACGCAGCTGATCGCGCGGCGCATCCGCGAGATCGGCGTCTACTGCGAGATCGCGCCGTTCCAGTCGGCCTCCGAGGCGTTCCAGCGCCTGAAGCCCAAGGGCGTGATCTTCTCCGGCGGGCCGGCCTCCGTGCCCGATGAAGGCTCGCCGCGCGCCCCGCAGGAGGTGTTCTCCACCGGGCTTCCGGTTCTGGGCATCTGCTATGGCCAGCAGACGATGGCGCATCAGCTCGGCGGCACCGTCGAGAGCGGGCATGCCGCCGAATTCGGCCGCGCCGATGTCGAGATCGTCACGCCGTCGGCACTGTTCGAGGGCGTCTGGGAGGAGGGCGGTCGCTACCCCGTCTGGATGAGCCATGGCGACCGCGTCACGCAGCTGCCCGCCGGCTTCACCGTCAAGGCGACCTCCGAGAACGCGCCCTATGCGGTGGCGAGCGATGAGACCAGGCGCTTCTACTCGACCATGTTCCACCCCGAGGTCGTGCACACGCCCGATGGCGGCAAGCTGCTGCGCAACTTCGTCGTCACCATCTGTGGCTGCACGCCGGACTGGAGCATGTCGGCCTATCGCGCCGAGATGCAGAAGAAGATCCGCGAGCAGGTCGGCAGCGGCCGCGTCATCTGCGGGCTCTCCGGCGGCGTCGACTCCGCGGTGGCCGCGGTCCTGATCCACGAGGCGATCGGCGACCAGCTCACCTGCGTCTTCGTCGATCACGGGTTGATGCGAATGAACGAGGCGGAGGAGGTCGTCCGCCTGTTCCGCGACCACTACAACATCCCGCTCGTGCATGTTGAGGCGGAAGAGCTCTTCCTGTCGGAGCTCGCCACATGCGGTGCCGACCCGGAAGCCAAGCGCAAGACCATCGGCCGTCTCTTCATCGATGTCTTCGACGCCGAGGCCGCCAGGATCGGCGGCGCCGACTTCCTCGCCCAGGGCACGCTCTACCCCGACGTGATCGAGAGCGTCTCCTTCTCGGGCGGGCCGTCCGTCACGATCAAGAGCCACCACAATGTCGGCGGCCTGCCCGAGCGCATGAAGATGCAGCTCGTCGAGCCGCTGCGCGAGCTGTTCAAGGATGAGGTGAGGGTGCTCGGCCGCGAACTCGGCCTGCCCGAGGCTTTTGTCGGCCGCCATCCCTTCCCGGGACCAGGTCTGGCGATCCGCTGCCCCGGCGAGATCACCAAGGAGAAGCTCGACATCCTGCGCAAGGCGGATGCGATCTATCTCGACGAGATCCGCAAGGCCGGCCTCTACGACGTGATCTGGCAGGCCTTCGCCGTGCTCCTGCCGGTGCGCACCGTCGGCGTGATGGGCGACCACCGCACCTACGACCATGTCTGCGCGCTGCGCGCCGTGACCTCGGTCGACGGCATGACCGCGGATTTCTACCCCTACGACATGGCCTTCCTCGGCCGCACGGCGACGCGCATCATCAACGAGGTCAAGGGCATCAACCGCGTCGTCTACGACATCACCAGCAAGCCGCCCGGCACGATCGAGTGGGAGTGATCGGCCCCGCGGCCCCGGCGGCCGGCGGCGACAAGGGACCGGCGCGATGATGAGCCTTCCTTTTTTCGGCCTGCTGGCCGGCTTCGGCTGCGTCCTGGCGGGGCAGCGCCGCGCCGCGCTGCTGCTCTGGGCGGTCTCGATGGTGGTGATGCTCGTGCTGTTCCGGCTGCACGTCACCGATGCGCTGACGATCATGCTGTGAGGCCGTGCCAATGACTGAGTCGATGGCCCGCACGCTCAATGCCCTCGGTCTGCTCGCGGTGAGCCTCGTGCTGATCGCCGCCTTCCTCGACCAGTTCCTGCTCGGCGAACTGCCGTGCCCGCTGTGCCTGCTGCAGCGCGTCGGTTTCATGGGGGCGGCGCTGGGGCTGGCCTTGAACGTCAGATTTGGCCCGCGCCCCGCGCACTACGCCGTGACGATCCTCTCCGCCTGCTTCGGCGGCCTGGTCTCGATCCGCCAGATCCTCGGCCATATCGTGCCGGGCACCGGCACCTATGGCAGCGCCATCCTCGGCCTGCACTTCTACAGCTGGGCGCTGCTGGTCTTCGGCGCCATCGTGCTGGGCGTCACGGCCCTGCTGTTCTTCGAACGCCAGTTCGAGCGTTCCGACGCAGTCCCCTCGCGCGCCACGACGTTCGGAATGGCCATGGTCGGCCTCGCGGCGGCGCTGGCTCTCGCCAACGGCGTCGCGACAGTGCTGGAATGCGGCGCCGGCCTCTGCCCCGACAACCCGGTTGTTTACGAATGGCTGCAGGGGCTGAACCCGCCGAGGCCCTGAGCGCCAGCCGATCAACCCGGCGGCATTGACGTCAGCAGCGCCCAGAGCTCCGACGCGACCGGGCCCGGCGGCGCATCCCGCCGACGGATCGCGTGAATGAGCGAGCGCCGCGGCGGAAACCCGTCGATTGCCAGCACCACGAGGCGCCCGGCGGCGAGGTCCTCGGCAATCAGATGGTCGGGAAGGCCGCCCCAGCCGAGACCATCCAGAATGACCTCGCGCTTCGCCGCGAAATCCGAGACGGTCCAGCGCTGGGCTCCTGCCAGAAGGTCCCGGCTCTGCTCATGGCGCGGCCCGCCTGTGCCCGCGACAACGATCTGCGGATACCCCTGCAGCCCGGCGATCGACAGGACGCCATCCGCCAGGTTGGCCGCCAGGCGCGGTGCCGCCACCGGAAGGATGGTGACTTCGGCAATGGCTCTCGCCTCCACCTCGTCGACCGCGACGCCGTCGAGCGTCGCCAACGCCAGATCCGCACGCCCCTCGGTCAGCCTCCCATAGGGACCGCCCATCGTCTCCGTTGCCAGTCGTAGGCTCGTGGCGGGAAACCGACGCCCGATCTCGGCCAGGGCCGGCAGCAACCGCGTCATCGGCAGGGTCGCGGTGATGGCCAGGCGAATCTCGGGCTCCTCGGCGGCGGCCAGCCGCACGGCCGTCGCCCTGAGCGCGCGGAACTGGTGCAGGACCCGCGACGTCTCACGAAAGAAAACCTCGCCCTCCGGCGTCAGCCGCGGCCTGTAGCCTTCGCGCGACAGCAGGCTGATCCCCAGCTCCGCTTCCAGCGCGGCGATGGCGTGGCTGACGGCGCTCTGTGACTTGTTGAGCCGCTCGGCTGCACCACGGAAGGTGCCGTTGGCGACGATCGCCTCAAAGGCGATGAGCTGGTCGTGGGTCATGCGAAGACGATCTATCCAGTCGATCGATTTGCTGAAAAATCGATATTATCTCTTCATGATCGTCGCGGCTAGGGAGGGGGCATCGACACGGAGATCCCCCATGAAGCTCTATCTCAAGCCCGGCGCCTGCTCCCTCGCCAGCCATATCGCGCTCTGCGAATCCGGCCAGCCCTTCGACATCGAGACCGTCGATACGGGCGCGGGCCGCACCGCCGGCGGCGAAGACTACCGGACCATCAATCCGAAGGGCTACGTCCCAGCGCTGCGTCTCGATGACGGCATGGTCCTGACCGAGGGCGCGGCGGTGCTGCAGTTCATCGCCGATCGCCATCCCGCCGCCGCTCTGGCTCCGGCTGCAGGAACCTTCGAGCGGGCCCGCCTGCAGGAGGCCCTCAACTGGATCGCGACCGAATTGCACAAGGCCTTCGGCCCGCTGTTCCACCCCGCCACCAGCGAAACCGGCCGGGAGGATGCGCGCAAGGCCGTCGGCGCCAAGTTCGAGCTGGTCGAGGCGGATCTGGCGGATGGTCGCGACTGGCTGGTCGGCGAGCACTTCTCGGTGGCCGATGCCTATCTCTTCGCCGTCGCCAACTGGGCCTATGTCACCGGCATCGACCTTGGACGCTGGCCGCACCTGGCGGCGCTCGTTGGCCGCGTCGCGGCTCGCCCCACGGCGCAGAAGGCGATGCGGGCCGAAGGGCTGATCCCGTGATGACCGGGACCCCGGCCGACCACGCCGAAGTGGTGACGCTGATCCAGACCTATCTGGACGGCCTGCACCACGCCTCCAGCGCCACCCTGCGCCAGGTCTTCCATCCGCGTCTCGCCTATGTCTGCGCGACCGAAGGCGATGAGCTCTACCTCGACCTCGAGACCTACATGGCCCGGATCGACGCACGCGAGCCGCCTGCGAAACGCGGCGATCGGCGCGACGAGGCGATCCTCGAGATCGCCTTCGGCTCGCCCCGCCTGGCCCGCGTCACCGCGCGGATGAGCATGATGGGGCGTGACTATCTCGACCACCTGACCCTGGTGCGCGAGGGGCCGCGCTGGCGCATCGTGACCAAGGTCTTCACCTGGATGCCACGGGACCAGTGAGCCATGCCCTATGTCAACATCAAGGTCACGCGCGAAGGCGGCCCCGACGGAACCGGGCCGTCTCCCCAGCAGAAGGCCAGGCTGATCGCCGGCGTGACGGAGCTCCTGCGCGAGGTTCTCGATAAGAATCCGGCGACCACCTTTGTCGTCATCGACGAGGTGGCCCTGGAAGACTGGGGCATCGGTGGCTTGGCCGTGCCCGAATACCGCGCCCGCCAGTAGACCCTGCGCCGGGCGCGAAGAGCGCCATCAAGGTCATGCGCCGGGTCGGGGCCCGGCGCACACCCGGCGGCGCTGCTCCAGGATCGCCGGATAATGCGCGACGACCCACTGCTCCATGGTGCGCGCCAGATCGCTCAGCGACCGTCCCAGATCCGTCAGCCGGTACTCGACCCGGGGCGGCACTTCGGGGTGACTGATGCGCTCGACGAAGCCGTCGCGTTCCAGATCGCGCAGGGTCTGCGTCAGCATCTTCTGCGAGATGCCCCCGATTTGCCGCATCAAGGCACCGGTGCGCACCGGACCCTGCTGGAGGCAGCACAGGATCAGGATCGCCCATTTGCCGCCGATCAGGTCCAGCATGTCGCGCGACGGGCAGTTCATGTTATAGGGGTTCGCGGGAAGGAACATCATTTATTACCAACAGGTGCGTACTTGTTCGATGGCGATTTTTAGATCACATCGGCTCCGGCAGCAAGCCTTGCGAGCTACAGGAGATTTCCCATGTCGAACCCCTCCCGCGTCTATCTCTATGCCGAGTTCCAGAATTCCGCCCCCTTCACCGAGGCGGTCTGGAAAGAGGCCAACCCGATGATGCACACCGTGCCGGGCCTGATCAGCAAGACCTGGCTCAGCGGCATCGGCACCCATTCGGTCGGCGGCTTCTATGCCTTCGACAGCCTGGAGAACGCCCATGCCTATGCCAATGGCATGCTCGCCGAGTTTGCCCGGGGCGCCGGTGCCAGCCTGACGGTCAAGCTGTTCGACGGCGATGTTGTGGCCGAAGCCAGCCGCGGCATGCACTCGCCCTACTACGCCTGAGCGCAGTCCGACCCGAGCGAGAACAGGAGCACACCATGCAGGACCAGCCGGCGATCAGCCGTTTCCCCGTCCCAGACTTGGCCGACATGCCGGAGGATATCCGCACGCGCATCCTCGCCGTGCAGGAAAAATCCGGCTTCGTGCCCAATGTGTTCCTCGTTCTCGCCCACCGGCCGGACGAATTCCGGGCCTTTTTCGCCTATCACGACGCGCTGATGGACAAGCCCGGCAACCTCACCAAGGCCGAGCGCGAAATGATCGTCGTCGCCACCAGCAACCTGAACCAGTGCCAGTACTGCGTCGTGGCCCATGGCGCGATCCTGCGGATCCGGGCGAAGAAC
>CALRYW010000020.1:0-55393 GCA_943372485.1 Allobosea thiooxidans | reverse complement strand
GTCGGGCTGGCGACCGTGCTGTCGCGCCTGCTCGGCTTCGCGCGCGACATGCTGATCGCGCGGATGCTCGGCGCCGGGCCGGTGGCGGACGCCTTCCTCGTCGCCTTCCGGCTGCCCAATCTGATGCGCCGCGTGCTGGGCGAAGGCGGGCTGAACGCGCCCTTCGTGCCGGTTTATCTCGATCTGCGATCCGCGGAGGGGGCGCAAGCCGCGCGGCGCTTCGTCGGCGAGGCCTTCGCCTGGCTGGCGCTCGGCGTCGGTGCCGCCACGGGGCTCGGCCTGCTGCTCGCGCCCTGGCTCGTGCTCACCATCGCGGGCGGCTTCCACGACGCGCCCCAGACGCTGGCGATGGCGACAGCCTATACCCGGATCGCGCTGCCCTTCCTCGCCTTCACGACGCTCGCTTCGCTGCTTGCCGCGGTGCTGAATTCGGAGGGGCGCTTCCTCGTCGCCGCGCTGGCGCCTTCCCTGCTCAACCTCGTGCTGATCGCCGCCCTGATCCTCGCGCTGACGACCGGCATGCCCTCGGCGCAGGGGGCCGCGCTGATCGCGGCTGCGGTCAGCGTCGGCGGTGCGCTGCACCTGCTGATGGTCGCCATCGCCCTGTGGTATGGCGACATGCCGCTGGGCCGGCCACGCCTGCGCTGGTCGCCGGCGATGACGCGGCTGCTGCGGCTCGGCGGCCCCGCCCTGCTGGCGGCCTCGACGTCGCAGCTCGTGCTGCTGGTCTCGACCCAGATCGCCTCGGTGCAGCCCGGCGCCGTGTCCTGGCTCTATTATGCGGACCGCGTCTTCCAGCTGCCGCTCGGCTTCGTGGCGGTGGCGATGGGCGTGGTGCTGCTGCCCGCCATCGCGGTCCGCGAGACGAGCGGCGACGAGGCCGGGCGCCGCGAGATGATCGACCGGGCGCTGGTGCTGGGCCTGGCCCTGGCCATTCCAGCCGCGATCGCGCTCGCCTGGCTCGCCGACCCGATCATTTCCGTCCTGTTCGAGCGCGGCCGCTTCACCGAAATCGACCGCCTCCGAACGGCCGATGCGATGCAGGCCTTCGCCGCCGGCCTGCCCTTCGCCGTCATCGCCAAGGTCTTCGCCCAGGTCTATTTCGCCCGTCAGACGCCGCGGCTGCCGCTCTATGCCGGGCTGGCGGCGCTCGGCGTCGCGATTCTGGCCGGCCAGGTCGCAGCCCTGCCCAGCCCCGCGACCAATGCTGCGGCGGCGGCCAGCCTCGCCTTCGTCACGCAGGCCTGCGTGCTCGGGGGCTTTCTCGCGAGGGACGGGCTGTGGCGGCCACGCCTGCCCCTGCTCTGGCCGGTCCTCGCCGTGATCGCGGCGAGCCTGGTCATGGTGGCGGCGCTCGCGGCGCTGACGCCCTGGCTGGCCGAGAGCCTGTCGACCCAGTCGGCGCTGCTGCGGCGCGCCGCCGCGCTGGGCGCCCTGTGCGGCGGCGGCGGCCTCGTCTATGCCGCGGCGGGACGGGCTCTGGGCGCCTTCCGTCTGCGCGAGCTCGGCCGGCTCGGCAAGCCGCTCTGACGCCTGCGGCCAGGCTAGCCCTTGCGCCCCGGGCGGGCTTCGGCCAGAACGCGGCACTCCAGACGACCCCATTCTCGCGGGAGCGCCCCGATGCCGACCTTTCACCAGCGCGTCTTCTCCGGCATGCAGCCGACCGCGACGCTGCATCTCGGCAATTATCTGGGCGCGCTGACCAACTGGGTGGCGATGCAGGAGACGCATGAGTGCATCTATTGCGTCGTCGACATGCATGCGATCACCGTCTGGCAGGATCCGGTCGAACTGACCCGCGCCATCCGCGAGGTCACGGCGGCCTATGTCGCGGCCGGCGTCGATCCCAAGCGCAGCATCATCTTCAACCAGAGCCAGGTTTCGCAGCATGCGGAACTCGCCTGGGTCTTCAACTGCGTCGCCCGGCTGGGCTGGCTCAACCGGATGACGCAGTTCAAGGAGAAGGCCGGAAAGGACAGGGAGAACGCCTCGATCGGGCTTTATGCCTATCCAGCGCTGATGGCGGCAGACATCCTGCTCTACAAGGGCACGCATGTGCCGGTCGGCGAGGACCAGAAGCAGCATCTCGAGCTTGCCCGCGACATCGCGCAGAAGTTCAACAACGATTTCGGCGCGCAGATCGCGGAAAAGGGGCTCGGCACGGGCGAGCTCGGCTTCTTCCCGCAGCCCGAGCCGATGATCCAGGGCCCGGCGCCCCGCGTGATGAGCCTGCGCGACGGCACCAAGAAGATGTCGAAATCCGACGCCTCGGACAATTCGCGCATCAATCTGACCGACGATGCCGAGACCATCGCCCAGAAGATCCGCAAGGCGAAGACCGACCCCGACGCGTTGCCTTCCGAGGAGAAGGGGCTGGAGGGTCGGCCCGAGGCCGAGAACCTCGTCGGCATCTATGCGGGGCTCGACGGCCAGACCAAGGCACAGGTCCTCGCCCAGTTCGGCGGCGGGCAGTTCTCCGGCTTCAAGGCGGCGCTGGTCGACCTCGCCGTGGCCAAGCTCGCGCCGATCGCCGGCGAGATGCGGCGCCTGCTCGCCGATGTCAGGCATATCGACGGCATCCTCGGCGAGGGCGCGCAGCGGGCCGAGGCGATCGCCGCGCCGATCATGCGCGACGTCAAGGACATCGTCGGCTTCGTGCGGCGCGGCTGAGCCTCGCGGCGGGGTTTGCGAGCGCGGGCTTGCGCTGACGTTGCGGCGCAGGCCACCATGACCGCTCCCGGAGCGGCGGCAGGGCACATTCGATGGTCAAGCGACGGCGGTCCTACGAGACGGGCCATCGGCCAAAATTCCTCGCGGTGGTCGACGACAGCGCCGAATGCGCCAAGGCGATCCGCTTCGCAGCGAGGCGTTGCGCCCGAATCGGCGCCGCCATGGTGCTTCTGGGCGTGGTGAAACCGCCCGAGCACGAAACCTGGCTCGGCGTCGGCGCCGTGATGCAGGCCGAGGCCGAGGCCGAGGCGGAAAAGTTGATCGACGTCGCGGTCGAGGCGGTCCGCACCTTCGCCGGGCTCGAGCCCGAGCGCGTCGTGCGCACCGGCGACAAGGCGGACGAGGTCGTCAAGCTGATCGAAGCCGACGAGGACATCTCGCTCCTCGTGCTGGCCGCGGGCGCGGGGCGCGACGGGCCGGGGCCACTGGTCAGCGCGCTGGCGGGCAAGGCGGCCGCGAGCTTCCCGATCCCCGTCGCGATCGTGCCCGGCCATCTCGAGGACGAGGAAATCGACGCCCTGGCGTGACGGCCTCCGGCGCGGCCGCCCGGATCACGCTGGAATGATTCGCGTCAGGCGCCTATATCTGCCCCATGGAACGGCGGCCTTGACCCGTCCGGGACCGGAGACTCCAGCATGTTCATCCAGACAGAAGCCACACCGAACCCCGCCACCCTGAAATTCCTGCCCGGCCGCACCGTCATGCAGGACGGCACGCTGGAACTGCGCGACTCGGAACAGGCCGAGCGCTCGCCCCTGGCGCAGCGCCTCTTCGGCGTGTCCGGGGTGTCCGGCGTCTTCCTCGGTGCCGATTTCATCACCGTGACCAAGGCCGGCGGCGAGTGGCCGCATCTGAAGCCCGCGATCCTCGGCGCGATCATGGAGCATTTCATGTCCGGCGCCCCGGTGCTGGCGAGTGGCTCCCAGGCGGACGTGATCGAGGAGGGCGAGTTCTTCGCGCCCGAGGACGCCCAGACCGTCGAGACGATCAAGGATCTGCTGGAGACGCGCATTCGGCCGGCGGTCGCCGGCGACGGCGGCGACATCACCTTCCGCGGCTTCAAGGACGGCACGGTCTATCTTGCGATGAAGGGCTCCTGCTCGGGCTGCCCCTCCTCGACCGCGACGCTGAAGCACGGCATCCAGAACCTGCTGCGCCACTTCCTGCCGGATGTGCGCGAGGTCGAGGCGATTTGACCCGCGCGCCGGCATCGAGGCCATCGTCCCGGAGCGACGCCACGGCGCCGCGGCGGCGGGATGATTCGCATCGTCACTCGCAATCTGGGCTCTGATGCGCATTCTCGCGATCGACACCGCGCTCGGCGCCTGTTCGGCCTGCGTTCTCGAATCCGGCTCTGCCCAGCCGCTCGCGATCGAGCAGGTCGCGATGGAGCGCGGCCATGCCGAAGCGCTGATGCCGCTGATCGAGCGCGTGATGAACGGGGTCGAGGGCGGTTTTTCCTCGCTCGACCGCGTCGCCGTAACGGTGGGGCCCGGCAGCTATACCGGCTTGCGGGTCGGCGTCAGCGCGGCGCGCGCCATCGCGCTGGCGGCGAAGATCCAGGCCGTCGGCGTCACCACGCTGGCTGCCTGCGCCGCGCCGCTGGTCGGCCGCGAGACGGGCCGCGTGATCGCCGCGGCGCTCGACGCCAAGCATGGACAGGTCTGGTTCCAGGCGCTGAGTTCGGAGGGCCGGCCCATCGTCGCGCTGCGCCAGGTCAGCTATCGCGATGCCGCCCGCGCCATCGGGGCGGGGCCGGTCAGCCTCGTCGGCTCGGCCGCGCTCGCCGTCGCCAACGAGGCCTGGGCGATCGGGCTCGACGCGCTGGTGCTCGACGATGCCCGCGCCCCCGACGTCACCTGGGTCGCGCGCCTCGGGCTGATCGCCGACCCCGAGACGGCGCCGCCGCGGCCGCTCTATCTCAAGGCTCCCGAAACGACGCCGCAGGACCGCGCTAGGCTGCCGCGCCGGTAGCGGCGCGGCTTCTGCGCAGCCCCGGCGGCGCCGATGACGCAACAGGACTTGCCAGACGGCCTGACTGTGCCATCAAGCGGCATGGACTGGCTTCGGCGACTTCTCCATCCTCAAGCATGCCCGGTGCGGACCGAGCGCCTCGATGCGCGCCATGCCCGGGATGTTGCCGCGCTGCACGGCCAGGGCGGCTTCGCGCGCGGCTGGGAGCCCGGGGAATGCGCAGCGATGATGGCCGATGCGGCTGTGGTGACGGATGGCGTCTTCATGGGATCGGCGGCGCGGCCGGCCGGTTTCGTGATGTCGCGCCAGGCCGCCGACGAAGCCGAGATCCTCTCGATCGTGGTGGCGCCGGCCCAGCGCGGCCACCGGCTCGGCGCCAGTCTCCTCAGCGCCCATCTGTCGCGCCTGGCGGGCCACGGCGTGACCCAGGTCTTCCTCGAGGTCGAGGACGGCAATGTCGCCGCCGAGCGTCTCTACCGCCATCTCGGTTTCCGCGAGGTCGGGCGCCGCAAGGGCTACTATCCCAAATCCGACGGCAGCCGCGCGACCGCGGTCGCGATGCGGCTCGACCTGGCGTGAGCGGAACGGTCCTGGCATGAAGGGGCTCGCTCCTGGCGCGATCCTGCGTCTGACGGCCCTGGCGATGGGCATGGTCGCCCTGATGCCGGTGCAGTTGCTGGTGATGCGCGTCGCCCCGTCGCGCGGGGCCGCGATCCCGCGGCTGTTCCACCGGCTGACCTGCCGCTGCCTCGGGGTGCGGCGGCAGGTGCGGGGAACGCCTCCGCCGGCCGGCAGTAGCGGGCTGATCGTCGCCAACCACGTCTCCTGGCTCGACATCGCCGTGCTCGGGGCCGAGCGCCCGGTCTGCTTCGTCGCCAAGAGCGAGGTCGCGGCCTGGCCGGTGATCGGCTTCCTGGCAAGGCTGCAGCGCACCGTCTTTATCGACCGCTCGCGGCGGGCGGCCACGGCCGATGTCGCGGCGCAAATGGGCGAACGGCTCACAGCCGGGGAAGCCGTCGTGCTCTTCGCCGAAGGGACGACGGGCGACGGAACGCGCATCCTGCCGATGCGCTCCTCCCTGCTGGGGGCGGCGCATGAGGCGCTCGGCAAGGGCGGGGCGGAGCCCGCGGCGGACATCGCCGTCTACCCGCTGACGATCAGCTATACGGGCTTCCACGGCATGGCGGGCGGGCGGGTCGAGCGCGCGACGCTCGCCTGGTACGGCGACACCGAGCTCGCGCCGCATCTGAAGACGGTGCTGCGCTCCGGCGCGGTCGATGTCGAGCTGGTCTGGGGCGAACCTATCGCGATGGGCCGCGAAACCTCCCGCAAGGAGGCGACGCGGCGCGCGGAGGCCGCGATCCGCAAGGCGCGGCAGGAGACCGTCAGCGGCCGGCCCGTCTCGTGAGCGGCCCCTTGCCGGGCCGGGGCCTCAACCGACGGCAAGGATCGGGCGGGAGGCCGTTTCCTCGCGGCCCGATCCGGAGTAAGGAAACGGTTTGGAGTCCAGACCCGGCGCGATGAAGAAAGTCCACATCAAGTCCTTCGGCTGCCAGATGAACGTCTATGACGGCCAGCGCATGGCCGACATCCTGGGCGAACAGGGCTTCGAGGAAACGGCAACGCCTGAAGGCGCGGACCTGATCCTGCTGAACACCTGTCATATCCGCGACCGGGCCGTGCAGAAGGTCTATACCGAGCTCGGCAAGCTGCGCGACCTCAAGACCGCGCAGACCGCGCAGGGCCAGGAGACGCGCATCGTCGTGGCGGGCTGCGTCGCCCAAGCCGAGGGGGCCGAGATCCAGCGGCGTCAACCGGCGGTGGATCTCGTCGTCGGCCCGCAGGCCTATCACCGCCTGCCCGAACTGCTGGAACAGGCGCGGGCGAGGCGCGTCGTCGACACCGACCTGCCGATCGACGACAAGTTCGGCCATCTGCCGGCTCCGCGGCCCCAGGCGATCCGCCAGCGCGGCATCTCGGCTTTCGTCACGGTGCAGGAAGGCTGCGACAAGTTCTGCGCCTTCTGCGTCGTGCCCTATACCCGCGGCGCGGAGTTCTCGCGGCCGGTCGCGCAGGTCATGGCCGAGATCGAGCGGCTGGCGGCTTCAGGCGTGCAGGACGTCACGCTGATCGGCCAGAACGTCAATGCCTATCACGGCGAGGGTCCCGACGGGCAGATCTGGGGACTGGCGCGGCTGATGCATCGCGTCGCGAAGGTGCCGGGAATCGCCCGGATCCGCTACACGACGAGCCATCCCCGCGACATGGACGACGACCTCATCGCCGCGCACCGAGACCTGCCGCAGGTGATGCCGTTCCTGCATCTGCCGGTGCAGGCCGGCTCCGACCGCATCCTGGCGGCGATGAACCGCAGGCATACGGCCGATGACTACCGGCGGCTGGTCGCCAGGATCCGCGAGGCGCGGCCCGACATCGCCCTCTCCTCCGACTTCATCGTCGGCTTCCCGGGGGAAACGGACGCCGATTTCGAGGCGACGATCGCGCTTGTCGACGAGATCGGCTTCGCGTCGAGCTATTCCTTCAAATACTCGCCTCGTCCGGGCACGCCGGCCGCCGATTTGCGCGAACAGGTACCGGCCGCGCTGATGAACGAGCGGCTTTACCGTCTGCAGGAGCGGATCGAACATCACCGCCAGGCCTTCAACCACGCAATGGTGGGCCGCACGGTCGAAATCCTGCTGGAGCGGGCGGGACGTCACCCCGGCCAGCTTGCGGGAAAGTCGCCCTACCTTCAGGCTGTCCAGATCGAGACGGAGACGAATCAGATCGGCGACCGGGTGCAGGTGGTGATCGAGCGGGCGGGCTCCAACTCGCTCTTCGGCCGCAAGGCCGGGGAGCCGGCGTCGCCCGGGCTGCCGCGCCCGTCGAAGGACATGGCCGCGTGACGGCCCTTCCGCCCCCCTGTCCCGCATCGACAGCCGTCACGGCGATCCCCTGTCATCAGACTGCCAACGTCGCGTCGGCTGATAGGGGCGATTCATCTGCTCAACGACCCGGCCTCACGCTCCTGTCCGGCCGGAACAGGCGCCAGGGAGACGACGCTTTTGGCACAGGCTGACTCGACGAGACCGGAACGGGGCCCGCGGCGCGAGCTGGCGCCGACGCGCATGGACAGTCTGACACGGGACGGTCTGCCGACCACCGAGGTGCTGCTGTCCTTCGACGACAACCGGCTGGCGAGCCTCGTCTTCGGACATTACGATCAGAACCTGGCGCATCTCGAGCGCCGCCTCGGCGTCGTCATCAGTCCCAATGGCAACCATGCGACGATCAAGGGTCCGCGCGAGACGGCAGAACAGGCCGGGCGCGTGCTGAAGACACTCTATACGCGGGCGAAAGCGGGGGCTTCGGTGACGCTGGGCGAAGTCGACGGCGCCATCGAGGAAAGCAACGTCCAGCGCTCGCTGTTTCCGGCGGCCGATACCGGCAAGGCGTCCTTCGACGCCATCGTGACGCGCAAGCGCGGCCCCGTCCGGGCGCGCAACGCGGCGCAGGACGCCTATCTGCGCCAGCTCAAGCGCAACGAGCTCGTCCTCGCGGAAGGCCCGGCCGGCACCGGCAAGACCTGGCTCGCCGTCGGCCATGCGGTCTCGCTGATCGAGCAAGGCGTGGTCGAGCGGATGGTGCTGTCGCGGCCGGCAGTGGAGGCCGGCGAGCGGCTCGGCTTCCTGCCCGGCGACATGCGCGAGAAGGTCGACCCCTATCTGCGGCCGATCTACGACGCGCTGAACGACTTCATGGAGGCGCGCCATGTCGAGCGCGCCCTGCAGACCGGCATGATCGAAATCGCGCCGCTCGCCTTCATGCGCGGGCGGACGCTGACCAATGCGGTCGTGCTGCTCGACGAGGCGCAAAACGCGACCTCGGTGCAGATGAAGATGTTCCTGACCCGTCTCGGCGAGGGCTCGCGGATGATCATCACCGGCGACCCGACGCAGATCGACCTGCCGCCGGGCCAGCGCTCGGGCCTGATCGAGGCGGTGAAGCTGCTCTCGGGCGTCGAGGGCGTCGGCTATGCGAAGTTCGAGGAGGGCGATGTCGTCCGCCACGACCTCGTTCGCCGCATCGTCATGGCCTATGAGGGCGCGGCCCGGCGCGAGCGCGAGGAACGCGAGGAGCGGATGCGCGCGCCCCTGCCCGAGGCGCCGCTCGAGAGCGAGACCGAGGGCCTGAAGCGCACGCTCTCGCGGGAGCGCCCGCGATGAACGACCGACCTCGCGGGCGGCGTTCGGCGCCGCAACCCGCGACATTGCCCGCCGGCCCGGTGATTGCCCTGAGGGCACAATCGCGGCAATGGCGCGCGCTCGGAGACCTCGCCGGGCTGCGCGCCCGCGCGTCGCAGGCTATCGAGGCCGCGCTGGCGGTCGCGCCCGTCCAGCCGGCGTCGGGCGCCGAACTCAGCCTGCTGCTGACCGATGATCGCCGCATCCGCATCGTCAACCGGGACTGGCGCGGCTTCGACAAGGCGACCAACGTCCTCTCCTTCCCGGCGGCGCCGGCGGACCGGATCGCGGCCAGCCCCGTCCTGGGCGACATCGTCATCGCCTTCGAGACCGTTGCGTCCGAAGCCGAGGCCGAGGGCAAGGCCCTCTCCGACCATTTCAGCCATCTGGTGATCCACGGCCTGCTGCATCTGCTCGGCGAGGATCACGAGACCGACGCCGAGGCGCAGCGCATGGAGGCGCTCGAAGTGGCGGCCCTGGCCCGGCTCGGCATCGCAGACCCCTATGCCGACGGCGACCTCATCGGCCTCCCCGAGGCCGCAGCCTCGCCCGCGCCCGTTTCAACCCCGGACCGACCTCACCGATCATGAGCGACGACAGTCGACAGACCCAGCCCGAAGCCGCCGGACGCGGCCTCTCCCATTGGCTCAGCCATTTCCTGGACAGGCTCGGCCTGCGTGGCGGCGGGACGATCCGCGAGGAAATCACCGATGCCCTGGCCCAGGGCAGCGGCCAACTCGCCGATCTCAGCGCGCAGGAGCGCGCCATGCTCTCGAACGTGCTGAGCCTGCGGGAGCGGCGGGTGGGCGACGTGATGATTCCCCGCGCCGACATCATCGCCGTGCCGGCGGACGCCACGCTGGACGAGGTGCTGGCCCGGTTTCGCACGGCGGGCCATTCCCGCCTGCCGGTCTTCGACGATTCCCTCGACGACCCCCGCGGCATGGTCCATATCCGCGACTTCCTTGAATTCATCGCCGGCCAGGCGAAGGCCGAACCGACAGCGGGCCTGTCGGAGCCCGCCTTCCACGATCTCGCGGCGGTCGATCTGACGCGGACGCTGGCGGATACGAAGATCATGCGGCCCGTGCTCTACGTACCGCCGTCCATGCCGGCGGTCGATCTCTTGGTCCGCATGCAGGCGACGCGGACGCATATCGCACTCGTGATCGACGAATATGGCGGCACGGACGGGCTCGTCACCATCGAGGATCTGATCGAGATCGTCGTCGGCGACATCGAGGACGAGCATGATCTGGAGGAGGCGCCGACGATCGCGCCCGATGGCGAAGGCCGCTTCACCGCCGATGCCCGCGCGACCCTCGACGAGCTCAAGCAGGCGACGGGCATCGATCTGTCGGACGATCCGGTGGCGGAAGACGTCGACACGCTGGGCGGGCTGATCGTCACGCTGGCCGGGCATGTTCCGGCCAAGGGCGAGATCGTCGCGGGGCCGGGCGGGCTGAGTTTCGAGATCCTCGAAGCCGATCAGCGCCGGGTCAAGCGGCTGAGCATCGTCCAGCGGAGCCCGGCCGACGAGGACGGCGACAGACCGGCGGAAACGGGCTGATGGGCTTCGCCAGCCTGGCCGATGGCGTCATTCTCGCCTGGGGATGGCGCCGGCGCGTGATCGCGCTCGCCGCCGGGGCGAGCGGCGCGCTGGCGCTGCCTCCGCTCGACCTCTGGCCTTTGATCGTCGTGCCGATGACCGTCGCGGTCTGGCTGATCGACGGCGCCGTGGGCAAAAGCGCGGCGTCGCGGTTCCGCGCCGCGGCTGCGGCGGGGTGGTGGTGGGGCTTCGGCTTCTTCCTGGCCGGGCTGTGGTGGCTGGGCGCCGCCTTTCTCGTCGAAGCCGAGAAGTTCGCCTGGGCGATGCCGTTCGGCGTGGTGGCGCTGCCGGCGCTGCTCGCCTTCTTCCCGGCGCTCGCCTTCGGCTGCGCGCGCCTGCTCTGGCCGAGCGGCACCGGCCGGATCCTGATGCTCGCCGTGATGCTTTCGCTCAGCGAATGGCTGCGCGGGCATGTGCTGACCGGCTTTCCCTGGAATGTCTACGGCATGATGCTGGCCGGGCAGCCACAGATCGCCCAGATCGCCTCGGCGGTCGGCCTCTACGGGTTGACGCTGCTGTCTATTGCGATCGGAGCCGCACCCGCGACGCTGGGCACCGCCGAGCGTCCCTGGGCGCGATGGCGGGCGCCCGTCATCGCGCTTCTCGCTGTGGCAGGGCTGATCGGCTTCGGCCTGTGGCGCGTGCCGGCCGGACCCGCGCCGCTCGTCGCCGGCGTCAAGCTGCGCCTGATGCAGCCGAACCTGCCCCAGGACGCCAAGTTCAATGCCCGCAACGGCGAGGCGATCCTGAACCACTATCTCGCCCTGAGCGACCGGGCGACGAGTCCCTCCACCCCCGGCGTCCAGGCCGTGACCCATCTGATCTGGCCGGAATCGGCCTTTCCCTTTCTGCTCGGGCGCACGCCGCAGGCGCTGTCGCGCATCGCGGCACTGCTGCCGCCGAATACGACGCTGATCACCGGGGCGGCCCGCGCCGGCGAGCTGCTGCCCGGCGAGAGCCGCCCACCGATCTTCAACGCGATCCAGGTCGTCGATGATGAGGGCGCGATCGTTTCGAGCTACGACAAGGTGCATCTCGTCCCCTTCGGCGAATATCTGCCGCCGATGCTGGAGCGGCTGATCCGAAGCGTCGGCCTGTCGGAATTCGTCTCGGTGCCCGGCGGCTTCGCGGCGGGCACGCGGCGGCTGCCGCTGGCGATCCGGGGGTTGCCGCCGGCCGCGCCGCTGATCTGCTACGAGGTCGTGTTCCCGGCTGAGGTCGCGCCGCGGGGTCCGCGGGCCGGCTTCATGCTGAACCTGACCAATGACGGCTGGTTCGGCCAGACGAGCGGCCCCTACCAGCATTTCGCCCAGGCCCGGCTCAGGGCGATCGAGGAAGGGTTGCCGCTGGTGCGGGTCGCGAACACCGGTATCTCCGCCGTGACGGACGGCTATGGCCGGGTTCTCGGCAACCTGCCGCTGGGCCGCGAAGGCGTTCTGGACACGGGCCTGCCGCGGGCGGGGCCTGCCACCCCCTACAGCCGGTTCGGCGACCTCATCTATGCCGCAATGCTCGTGGGATTCTTGCTTCTGTCGCGCGGACTTCGACGTCACTAATCCCATTTGGAACTTCTAAACCAACACGTTAAGGTCATGGCCTCCGCCGCCTCGAACCAATTGACTGTGCCGGTCCGCGAGATCACGCATCGCAGCCGGCGCCCCTAGCCAAGGCCAACATCATGTTGAAGAAAGTCCCCAACCCGATCGACCGTCATGTCGGCAGCCGCGTTCGCATGCAGCGGATGCTGGCCGGCGTGAGCCAGGAGAAGCTCGGCGACGCCTTGGGGCTGACCTTCCAGCAGGTCCAGAAATACGAGAAGGGCTCGAACCGCATCAGCGCGAGCCGGCTGCAGCAAATCGCCAAGATGCTCGACGTGCCCGTCTCCTTCTTCTTCGAGGGCGCGCCCACGGGCGACATGCCGACCGGGGGCTTTTCCGATTCCGCCGCCAATGCCTATGTCTCCGACTTCATGTCGAGCAGCGAGGGCGTACAGCTGACCAAGGCCTTCGTCCGCATCAAGAACGCCAAGGTCCGGCGCCGGCTCATCGACCTCGTCGAAACCCTCGCGGAGGAAGACGGCGAAAACGGCTGATTTTCGGCCCGCAACCGTTCTGCCTGCCGAACGAGGCTCCCGATAAACGGATCGTCGTGGTTGACGGCGAACGCATCCGCTGCAAAGAGGATGCCGTTTTCCGTCGATCGGCCCCATCTTCGTGCCGGTCTCCGTTCACCGCTGACCAAGGGCTGCCCGACCGTGTCACGCCAGAATTACCTGTTCACCAGCGAATCCGTCGGCGAAGGCCATCCCGACAAGATCTGCGATCGCATCTCCGACGAGGTCGTGGACCTGTTCTTCAAGGAAGCCGCCAAGGCGGGAATGGACGCTGCCCAGGTGCGCGTCGCCTGCGAGACGCTGGCCACGACCAATCGCGTCGTCATCGCCGGCGAGGTCCGCACCTCGCTCGACGAGAAGGCGATGAAGAGCAAGGTCAAGTCGGTCGCTCGCCGCGCGATCAAGGCGATCGGCTATGAGCAGGACGGCTTCCACTGGAAGAAGTGCAAGATCGACGTCCTCCTGCACGCCCAGTCCGCCGACATCGCCCAGGGCGTCGACGCCTCCGGCACCAAGGACGAGGGTGCTGGCGACCAGGGCATCATGTTCGGCTATGCCTGCCGCGAGACGCCCGAGCTGATGCCGGCGCCGATTTACTACGCGCACAAGATCCTCGAGGTTCTGGCCAGGGCCCGTCACGCCAAGGAAGGCGGTGCCGCCAAGCTCGGCCCCGACGCCAAGAGCCAGGTCACGGTCAAGTACGAGAACGGCAAGCCGGTCGGCGTGACGCAGATCGTGCTCTCGACCCAGCACACCGACGAGAGCCTCTCCTCGGCGGACGTCCGCAAGATCGTCGAGCCCTATATCCGCGCGACCCTGCCCGAGGGCTGGATCTCGAAGGATACGGTCTGGCACGTCAACCCGACCGGCAAGTTCGTCATCGGCGGCCCCGATGGCGACGCCGGCCTGACCGGCCGCAAGATCATCGTCGACACCTATGGCGGCGCGGCGCCCCATGGCGGCGGCGCCTTCTCCGGCAAGGACCCGACCAAGGTCGACCGCTCGGCGGCCTATGCGGCGCGCTACCTCGCCAAGAACGTGGTCGCGGCCAAGCTCGCCGAGCGCTGCACGATCCAGCTCTCCTATGCCATCGGCGTCGCCAAGCCGCTGTCGATCTATGTCGACCTGCACGGCACCGGCAAGGTCGACGAGGCCAAGCTGGAGAAGGTCCTCGGCGAGGTCATGGACCTGACCCCGCGCGGCATCCGCACGCATCTCCAGCTCAACAAGCCGATCTACGCCAAATCGGCGGCCTATGGCCATTTCGGCCGCAAGGCCGGCCGTGACGGCAGCTTCTCCTGGGAGAAGACCGATCTGGTCGACGCGCTGAAGAAGGCCGTCGCCGCCTGAGCCACGCGCATTCGAGCAATCGATCGGGCCGGAGCGGATCGCTCCGGCCCTTTTTGTTTGCTAGGGACCCGTCCGACGTCGCCTCGTCGCCGTCGGAACCGCCGTTCGATCGACCTTCCACCAAGCCAGAAGACCGCCCGATGACCCATGACCACGATCCCGACCGCTCCTTCTTCGGACGGCGCAAGGGCAAGGCGCTACGCGAGGGCCAGAACAGCCTGATGGAGACGGTGCTGCCCCGGCTGCGCCTGCCAGATGGCGAGATCGCCAATCTGCACGCGCTGTTCCCTCAGCCCGTCGAGATGGTGCGGCTCGAAATCGGGTTCGGCGGCGGCGAACATCTGCTCCACCGCATGCGGGAGAGCCCGCAGATCGGCTTCATCGGCGTCGAGCCCTTCATCAACGGCATGGCGAAGTTCCTGGCGGTGATCGAACGCGAGGGGCTGACCAACATCCGCATCTGGGACGGCGACGCGGCGCTGATGCTGCCACGCCTGCCGGCCGGCTCTCTCGATGCGATCGACCTGCTCTATCCCGACCCGTGGCCGAAGCGGCGCCAGCGCAAGCGCCGCTTCGTGTCGGACCGCACGCTGGGGCTGTTCGCACGAACCCTGCGTCCGGGCGGGCGCTTCCGCTTCGCCAGCGACATCGACGACTATGTCGGCTGGACGCTGGCGCGGCTGGCACGCTCGCCGGATTTCGACTGGACCGACGCCCGGGCCGACGACTGGCGCCAACCCTATCCGGGCTGGATCCGGACCCGCTACGAGGCCAAGGCCGTGGCGGCGGGCCGGGTGCCGAGCTATCTCACGGCTGTGCGTCGCGCATCCTGAGGAAGCCGAGCACGCGCTGCGCGGTCTCCTTGGGGATGGTGCGGAAGTGCTGCCGGGCCCGCTGCACCGCGGCATCCGACTTGCCGAAATCCTTGCGCAGCGCGATGAGGGCCGCGGCCGTATCCCAGGACCAGCCGAGGCCGCGGGCGACGAGTAGCACGGCGTCGCGATCCGGCCCGAGAATGGCCTGTTCGGCCGCGGGCAGGCTCAACTCCGACAGCACTGCGACGGCGCAGATCGCATGTTCGGCTGCCCCGGCCGCGGCGAATCGGATGATGGCGGCCTCGTCGAGCTCCTTCGCCTGGTGGAGACGGTTGACCTCCGTCAGCGCCTCGTTGACCGTTTCGAGGTTGCCCTGGATCTCCGCATCTGCGGCAACGGCCCGTGCGCCACGCTCGACCGCGTCCCCGATGGCAGAGGCCATGTCCGGATCGAGGTCGGCGAAGAGGCGGCGCCGGGCCGAGTTCTTCGCCGCCACCATCAATTGGGCGGCGAGTTCGGCCGGCAGGTCGCTGCGGTCCCCGAGCGCCGTCTGCAGCGCATCGTCCTGGTTGGCGCGCATGACGAGCACGCCCATGCCGTGATGGGAAAAGCGCGCCTTGTGATTGGCGGCGATGGCATGGGTCACCAGCCGCCCGCCACGCAGGATCAGGAAATCGGTGACCGGCTCGGCGATATCGGTGCGCTCGGTGATGGCGAGCATGTGATCGCGCCCCTTCGCCGCCGAAATGGCGACGAGATCCTGGTCGGTGAGGCGGGGCGAGGCGACCAGGACCGGGCGCGCCACCGCGATCTCGTCCAACGCGAGCTGGCGGACCACGCCGGCCGGCGCATTCGGAACCGGGGCCAGTCGTTCCGAGAGCTCGATGCGCGCCCTGAGCTCGATCGCCCGCGAGAGCCGGCCGATCACGACGTCGAAGATCCCGACCTGGTCCTCGTCCATCACGGCGGCGGTGCTGAGGAAGAGATCGGTCAGGCGCGACAGAATCTGGGTGCGCTCGTCGGCGGAGCCGCGCACCATCGTGGTCTCAAGATCGCGCAACAGCGAACTGACAGAACTCATACCCAATCCCCGCACACCGCGTCGCGCGTCACCATGGCGCAGAAGGATGACCAGCGGGTTAGCGCGATCCGCGACAGTCCGGCGGGCCTGGCAGGGTCCAGCTGGAAGAACCCTTGCCAGCCGGGCCGATGCGGACTAAATAGCGCGCAACAGCTCTGGTTTCGGTGTAAGCCGATGATCAAGAGCGGGCCGGAAGGCCCGCTCTTTTTTGTTGGCCGCAGCCCTGCCGGGGCCGGAGCATGACAGCGCGGGCCGAACCGGCCGATGCGGCACCACGCGATCATGCACCATCCTTCGATCGCGGCCGGCTTCACCGGCCGAAGGCAAGGCAGCCAGGGCATGAACGAGCCGAACGCCACGGAACAGGACAGCGACCGGCGCCTCGTCGTCGAGAGCGGCGTCGCGGCACGCGTCGCCGCGATCATCGAGCCGGCGATTGTCGATCTCGGCTACCGGCTGGTGCGCGTGCGCGTCACCGGCCAGAACGGCTGCACCGTGCAGATCATGGCGGAGCGGCCCGACGGCACGATGAACGTCGAGGGTTGCGAGGAGGTCAGCCAGGCGGTCTCGCCGGCGCTCGACGTCGACGACCCGATCCAGGTACCCTACCATCTTGAGGTGTCCTCGCCGGGGATCGACCGGCCGCTGGTCCGGGCGGGCGATTTCGCGCGCTGGGCCGGGCATCTCGCCAAGATCGAGACCGAGACGCCCGTCCATGGCCGCAAGCGCTTCCGCGGCATCCTGCGCGGCGTCGAGGGCGAGAACGCCCTGCTCGCGCGCGACGACGCCAAATCCGAGGAAGAGCGCGACGTCGCGATCCCGATGACGCTGGTCAGCGATGCCCGCCTCGTGCTGACCGATGCCCTGGTCACGGAATCGCTGCGCCGCGGCAAGGCCGGGTTGCCGCCCGAGATGCCGACCGCCGACGAGATCGCCGCGCCGCCCAAGGGCCGGAAGAAATCGCTGGGGCCACGGCCCGACAAGAAGCGCGGACAGACTCCGCCAGACACAACCGAAGAGGAGTGAGCGCCATGGTGGTCGCAGCCAATAGACTCGAATGGCTTCAGATCGCGGACGCCGTCGCCCGCGAGAAATCCATCGACCGGCAGATCGTGCTGGACGCGATGGAGGACGCCATCGCCCGCGCCGCCCGCTCACGCTACGGCGCCGAGACCGACGTCCATGCCGAGATCAGCACCAAGACCGGCGAGCTGCGGCTGGCGCGCCATCTCCAGGTCGTCGACAGCGTCGAGAACCCCGCCGTCGAGATCACCGTCGACGAGGCCAAGCGCCACAACCCGGCCGCTCAGATCGGCGATGTGATCGCCGATCCGCTGCCGCCCTTCGATTTCGGCCGCATCGCCGCCCAGGCGGCCAAGCAGGTCATCGTGCAGAAGGTGCGCGAGGCCGAGCGCGACCGTCAGTATGACGAGTACAAGGATCGCATCGGCGAGATCGTCAACGGCGCGGTCAAGCGCGTCGAATACGGCAACGTCTTCGTCGATCTCGGCCGCGGCGAGGCGATCATCCGCCGCGACGAGATGATCCCGCGCGAGACCTTCAAGGTCGGCGACCGCGCCCGCGCCTATGTCTATGACGTGCGCCGCGAGCCGCGCGGCCCGCAGATCTTCCTCTCCCGCACCCATCCGCAGTTCATGGCCAAGCTCTTCGGCCAGGAAGTGCCGGAGATCTATGACGGGATCGTCGAGGTGAAGGCGGTCGCCCGCGATCCAGGCTCGCGTGCCAAGATCGCCGTGATCAGCCGCGATTCCTCGATCGACCCCGTCGGCGCCTGCGTCGGCATGCGCGGCTCGCGCGTGCAGGCCGTGGTCGGCGAGCTGCAGGGCGAGAAGATCGACATCATTCCGTGGTCGCCCGACATCGCGACCTTCGTCGTCAACGCGCTGCAGCCGGCGGAAGTCGCCAAGGTCGTGCTCGACGAGGAGGCCGACAAGATCGAGGTCGTCGTCCCCGACGAGCAGCTCTCGCTCGCGATCGGCCGCCGCGGCCAGAACGTCCGCCTGGCCTCGCAGCTGACCGGCTGGGACATCGACATCCTGACCGAGGCCGAGGAATCCGAGCGGCGCCAGAAGGAATTCGTCAACCGCACCGACATCTTCATGAATGCACTGAACGTCGACGAGACAGTCGGCCAGTTGCTCGCCTCGGAAGGTTTCCGCAGCGTCGAGGAGGTCGCCTATGTCGATATCGCCGAACTGGCCTCGATCGAGGGCTTCGACGAGGAGACGGGTGCGGAGATCCAGTCCCGCGCGCAGGACTACCTGGCCGCGGTCGAGGCCGAGTTCGACGAAAAGCGCCGTGCGCTGGGCGTCGAGGACGCGCTGCGCGAGGTTCCCGGCATCACCACGGCGATGATGGTGGCGCTGGGCGAGAACGACGTGAAGAACGTCGAGGACCTCGCCGGCTGCGCCACCGACGATCTCGTCGGCTGGACCGAGCGCAAGGATGGCGAGACCACGCGTCATTCCGGCTATCTCGACGGTTTCGACCTGTCGCGGCAGGACGCCGAGGCGATCGTCATGGCTGCCCGCGTCCAGGCCGGCTGGGTCGAGGCGCCCGCTGACGACGCCGAGCCCGCCGCCGAGGAGACGACCGAGGCCTGAGCCCGGAGCCCGCGATGAAACCGGCCGCGGTGCGCGGCGCGCGCGAGACGCCACAGGCCCGCAGAGACGGGCCGGAGCGGAGCTGCGTCGTCACGCGGACGATCAAGTCCCCCGACGACCTGATCCGCTTCGTCGTCGGGCCGGACGGCGTGCTGGTGCCGGATCTGCGGCGCAAGCTGCCCGGCCGCGGCGTCTGGGCCAGCCTCAGCGCTGCGACGGTCGCCGAGGCCGTCAAGCGGCGGGCCTTCGAGCGTTCGCTGAAGACGAAGGTCGTCGTCCCGCCCGATTTGGGCGAGATGATCGACGCCTTGATGCTGAAGGACGCGCTTCAGGCGCTGGCGATGGCGAACAAGGCGGGACTGGTCCAGGCCGGTTTCGCCAAGGTCGAGGCGGTGATCGGTTCAGGCCGCTGTGCTGCCGTGATCGAGGCCAGCGACGGCGCCGAGGACGGCCGCCGCAAGATCGCACAGGCGATGCGGCGAGCCGAAATTGCGCGCGAGGAAGCCCGGCTGAAGCCACGGAAGGTGCCCGTGGTGGCAATTTTCGCGGCAGCGGATTTGGAATTGGCGTTGGGGCGCGCACATGTGATACATGCGGCGCTTGCTCCGGGACCAGCGGCCGAGGGTTTCCTCTCCCGCTGGCGTCGGCTCGTTCGCTATCGGACGAACGACGCCGGCGCAACCGCCCCGGAGGAGCCGAACGGCTCCGACCCCGCAGGTGACGATTCCGTAGACCATCGAACGACCGAACCGGCTGGACCGAACGCGGCAGGACCGAGCACAGAATGAGCGATACCAAGACCCCGGGCGACAAGACCTTGACCGTCAGCCCTCCGAAGACCCTGACCCTGAAGCGCCCCGTCGAGCAGAGCACTGTCCGGCAGAGCTTCTCGCATGGGCGCTCCAAGCAGGTCGTCGTCGAGGTCAAGCGGCGTGTCGCCGGCCCCGAGGTCAAGGAGCCCGTGGCCCCCCGCGCGCCCGCGCCGCCGGTTCAGCAGGCCGCGCCGCGCCCGGCGCCCGCCGCCCCGACACCGACACCGACACCGCCGCCCCGCCCCGCCTCCGGCATGCTGCTGCGGACGCTGTCCGAGGATGAGAAGGAGGCACGCCAGCGTGCCCTCTCCGACTCGCGAGGCCGCGAGGCGGAAGCCCGCCGTATCGCCGAGGACGAAGCCCGTGCCCGTGCGCAGGCCGCCGAGCGCGAGCGCCAGGAGCGCGAAGCCGCGCTCGCCCGCCAGCGCGAGGAAGAAGAACGCCGCCGCCAGGAAGACGACCGCAAGCGCCGCGCCGAAAGCGCCGCCCGCCAGCGCATGGACGAGCCGCAGGCCCCTCGCCCGCCGCAGCCGCCGCGCGAATTCACGCCTCCCGCCCCGGCGCAGCCCGAGGCCGGCGCCGTGCCGGCTGGGGGCTACGCCCCGTCGCCGCGCCCGGCCCCGTCCGGCCCGCGTCCCGATTTCGCGCCGCGCACCCCGATGCGCGACGTCGGCGCTCGTCCGCCGCGTCTGGACTCGCGACCGCCGCGCGTCGACACGCCGCGCTCGCCGCGCCCGGTCGATGCGACCGCCCCGGCCGAACCCGCCATCACCCGTCCGACACGCCAGGCTCCCTCGGCGGCCACCCCGCGCAGCCGGCCCGACGACGGCGAGGCGAGGCCTGCCTTCCGCCGCCCCGGCGGCTTCGCCGGCGGCCCGCCGCGCGGCGCCCCGGTTCCCGCGCCCAAGACCCCCAAGGTCGGCGAAAAGCCGCGTGGCCGCCTGACGCTGTCGACCGCGACCGGCGGTGACGACGAGCGCACGCGCTCGGTCGCGGCCTTCCGCCGGCGCGTCCAGCGCATGACGGGCCACCGCGCCTCGGACGCGGCGAAAGAGCGCGTGATGCGCGAGGTGATCATCCCCGAGACGATCACCATCCAGGAACTCGCCAACCGCATGACCGAGCGGGGCGTCGACGTCATCCGACTGCTGATGAAGCAGGGTGCGATGCACAAGATCACCGACGTGATCGACGCCGACACCGCCCAGCTCGTCGCCGAGGAAATGGGCCATACCGTCAAGCGCGTGGCCGAATCCGACGTCGAGGAAGGCCTGTTCGACACGCCCGATACCGACGACGCGCTGAGCCAGCGCCCGGCCGTCGTCACGATCATGGGCCATGTCGACCATGGCAAGACCTCGTTGCTCGACGCCATCCGCCAGACGCATGTCGTCACCGGCGAGGCCGGCGGCATCACCCAGCATATCGGCGCCTATCAGGTGAAGACGCCCTCGGGCGCGTTCGTCACCTTCATCGACACGCCGGGCCACGCCGCCTTCACGGCGATGCGCGCCCGCGGCGCCAAGGTCACCGACGTCGTCGTGCTGGTCGTCGCGGCCGATGACGGCGTCATGCCGCAGACGGTCGAGGCCATCAATCACGCCAAGGCCGCGGGTGTTCCGCTGATCGTGGCGATCAACAAGATCGACAAGAACGACGCCAGCCCCGAGCGGGTGCGCGCCGAGCTGCTGCAGTATGAGATCCAGGTCGAGTCGCTCGGCGGCGAGACGCTTGAAATCGAGGTGTCCGCCAAGACCGGCAAGAACCTCGATAAGCTGCTCGAGGCGATCGCGCTGCAGGCCGAACTGCTCGACCTCAAGGCCAATCCGGATCGTCCGGCCGAGGGCACGGTGATCGAGGCCAAGCTCGACCGTGGTCGCGGCCCGGTCGCGACGGTTCTCGTCCAGCGCGGCACGCTGCGCACCGGCGACATCGTCGTGGCGGGTTCCGAATGGGGCCGCGTGCGCGCCCTGATCGGCGACACCGGCGCCCATATCAAGGAGGCTCCGCCCTCACTGCCGGTCGAGGTTCTCGGCTTCAACGGCACGCCCGAGGCCGGTGACCGCGTCGCGGTCGTCGAGTCGGAGGCCCGCGCCCGCGAGATCACCGATTACCGCGAGCGCCAGAAGCGCGACCGGATCGCCGCGCGCGGCGGCGGATCGGCGGCTGGCCGTTCGCTCGCCGACATGATGCGCGACCTCAAGGAAGGCGCCGGCCGCAAGGAGTTCCCGCTCGTCGTCAAGGGCGACGTGCAGGGCTCGGTCGAGGCCATCGTCGGGACGCTCGAGAAGGTCGGCAACGAGGAGGTGCGCGCCCGCGTGCTGCAGTCGGGCGTCGGCGGCATCACCGAATCCGACATCACGCTCGCCCAGGCTTCGGGCGCCGCCGTGATCGGCTTCAACGTGCGCGCCCACAAGGAAGCGCGCGAGGCAGCCGAACGGGCCGGCGTCGAAATCCGCTATTACAACATCATCTACAACCTCGTGGATGATGTGAAGGCGGCGATGTCGGGCCTGCTGGCGCCGACGCTGCGCGAAACCATGCTCGGCAACGCCCAGATCCTCGAGATCTTCGCTGTCTCGAAGGTCGGCAAGATCGCCGGCTGCCGCGTCACCGACGGCACGATCGAGCGGGGCGCGAATGTCCGCCTGATCCGCGACAACGTCGTGGTCCACGAGGGCAAGCTCGCCCAGCTGAAGCGCTTCAAGGACGACGCCAAGGAGGTCGTGGCGGGCCAGGAATGCGGCATGTCCTTCGAGAACTACCAGGACATGCGCGCCGGCGACGTGATCGAGTGCTACCGCGTCGAGGAGATCAAGCGCACGCTGTAAGGCGTCCGCTTCGACCCAGGCTGATCATGGCCGGGCTTGCCCGGCCATGATGCTTTTATCGACCGTCCATCCGGTCCGATCCCGGAGAACGAGAACCATGGCAAAACCCGCAAAACCCTCCGGTCCCAACCAACGCCAGCTGCGCATCGGCGAGGTGATCCGTCATGCGCTGGCCGAGCTGCTCTCGCGCGGCGACATTCATGACGAGGTGCTGGCCAAACACGTCATCACGGTGCCCGAGGTGCGCCTGTCCTCGGATCTGAAGCTCGCGACCTGCTACATCATGCCGCTCGGCGGCGGCGACGTGAAGCCGGTGCTGAAGGCGCTGAACGACCACAAGCGCTATATCCGTGGCGAGATCGCCCATCGCGTGAACCTGAAATTCGCGCCCGATATCCGCTTCCTGCCGGATGAGAGCTTCGCCGAGGCCGAGCGGGTCGACGCGATCCTCTATTCCGACAAGGTGCGCCAGGACATCCTGAAGCAGCCGTTGCGCATCCAGACGGACGAGCAGGACGATGACTGAACCGGCGCCCACGGAAGCCAGCGAGCCGCAGGGCCAGAGCTTCGCGCCACGGCCGAAGAAGCGCGACGTGCATGGCTGGGTGGTGCTCGACAAGCCCGTCGGCATGACCTCGACCCATGCGGTCGCGGTCGTGAAACGGGCCTTCTCGGCGAAGAAGGCCGGCCATGCCGGCACGCTCGATCCGCTCGCCTCGGGCCTGCTGCCGATCGCGCTGGGCGAGGCGACCAAGACCGTTCCCTTCGTCATGGACGGGCGCAAGGCCTATCAGTTCACCGTCGCCTGGGGCAGGCAGACCGATACCGACGACACCGAAGGTCGCGTCATCGCGACCGCGGAGACCCGTCCCGACGAACAGGCCATCACGGCCCTGCTGCCGCAATTCACGGGCATGATCAGCCAGGTTCCGCCGAAATTCTCCGCGATCAAGATCGCCGGCGAGCGCGCCTATGACCTCGCCCGCGACGGCGAGGACGTGGTGCTGGAGGCGAGGCCCGTCGAGATCGACGCGCTGCGCATCGTCTCGCATTCGCCGGAGACGACGACCTTCGAGGCGGAGTGCGGCAAGGGCACCTATGTGCGCGCGATCGCCCGCGATCTCGGCCTCGCGCTGGGCTGCCTCGGCCATGTCGTGCATCTGCGGCGGACCCGGGTCGGGCCCTTCGCCATCACCGACGCCGTCTGCGTCGAGACGCTGCGGGAAAGCCCCGAGAGCGCGGCTGCGACCCTGCTGCCGGTCAAGGCGGCGCTGTCGCTGATCCCCGAGGTCGTGGTCCACAAGGATGCGGCACTGCGGCTGAAGCGGGGTCAGAGCGTGCTGTTGCGCGGGCGCGAGGTGCCCATCGCGTGCCCTGCGGTCTATGCGACGTCGGGTGGCCTCCTGATCGCCATCGGCACGGTCGAGCAGGGTGAGCTGGTGCCGCACCGCGTCTTCAACCTCTGAGTCCCACCTGACGGTGCGCGTCGTCGCCGCCTTCAGGACCGAAGGCGGATCCGCGGTCCGCTCGGCGCCCGTGTCGAGCGAGCCGGCGCGCCTGCGCCAGCTCGCCGAAACGGCCTTCTCCTCGGCGAAACCGGCCCCGCGCAACCGGCCTGCTTCGGCCCCGGCCAAGAAGGTCGCCAACAGCCGCGGCGGCGATGCGGGCTGGGCCGAGTTCTGAGCGGCTCCTGAGGGGAACGCCGGTCAGCGGCCCCCTCGAGAGGCAGGCCTCGTCGAAGTGCCCGGCCCGCTGCGCTGCGAGCGCAAGGATGACCATCCTTGTCCGACGTCCGCGTGACGTTGCCCGATGACGCGACCCCGGCCGTTGCTCCCGACTCGGGCAACAGCCGGGCGCATCGCGGTTTCGGCCGCAGCGCTGGCATTTGCCGTCATTTCGTGTATACCGCCGCCAACCGGCCGTCTCGGCCGGCTGCGCGACCCCTCCGCGATGAGGCGGATCGCGGGCTTCGGACCCTGCTGGACGACATCCCGGCTGGCGCCCGCCAGATCAACACCCAACCGAAGGATCAGACGATGTCGATCACTGCCGAGCGCAAGACCGCGCTCATGAAAGAGCATGCCACCAAGCCGAACGACACCGGCTCGCCGGAAGTCCAGGTCGCGATCCTCACTGAGCGCATCAACAACCTGACCGGCCACTTCAAGTCGCACACCAAGGACAACCACTCCCGTCGTGGCCTGCTCAAGATGGTCTCGCAGCGTCGTTCGCTGCTCGACTACCTGAAGAGCAAGAGCGAGCCGCGCTACCGCTCGCTGATCGAGAAGCTCGGCATCCGCCGCTGATCGACCGCTGACGCCAACGCCCGGTGCGGTTCCGCTCCGGGCGCTTTCGTTAAAGGGGTTCGCCGCAATGGTGCGGCACAAGCCCCTCTCCAACGCAGCAGCCGCATGGGGCGGCCTGCCGCATGACCCGCCGGGCGCCTCTCGCCCATGGCAGGATCGCCGAGCGCTCGGGCGCGGATCGTGACCGTCCGAAACCGAGCGCTGCGCCGTCTTGCCCATGGGCTTGAGACGCGAAGGCGGGTCGCATCCGATCCGAAAGAAAATCCATGTTCGATGTCCAGACCGAAGAACTGATGTGGGGCGGGCGCAAGCTCGTGCTCGAGACCGGCAAGATCGCCCGCCAGGCCGATGCCGCCGTGCTCGCCAGCTATGGCGAGACCGTCGTGCTCGCGACCGTCGTCTCCGCCAAATCGCCGAAGCCGGGGATCGATTTCTTCCCGCTGACCGTGAACTACCAGGAAAAGACCTTCGCCGCCGGCCGCATTCCGGGTGGCTATTTCAAGCGCGAAGGCCGCCCGACCGAGAAGGAGACGCTGGTCTCGCGCCTGATCGACCGGCCGATCCGCCCGCTCTTCGTCGAGGGCTACCGCAACGAGACGCAGGTCGTCTGCACCGTGCTGCAGCATGATCTTGAGAACGACCCCGACATCGTCGCGATGGTCGCCGCCTCTGCCGCCCTGACCCTGTCGGGCGTGCCCTTCACCGGCCCGGTCGGCGCCGCCCGCGTCGGTTATGTCGACGGCGCCTACAAGCTCAACCCGCTGGTCGACGAGATCAAGGAGTCGCAGCTCGACCTCGTCGTCGCCGGCACGCCCGACGCCGTGCTGATGGTCGAGTCGGAAGCCAAGCAGCTTTCCGAGGAGATCATGCTCGGCGCCGTGATGTTCGGCCACAAGCACTTCCAGCCGGTGATCGACGCGATCATCCGCCTGGCCGAGAAGGCCGCCAAGGAGCCGCGCGACTACGTGCCGGCCGACAACTCCGCCGTTCTCGACGCCGTGCTCAAGCTGGTCGACGCCGACATCCGCGCCGCCTACCAGATCCGCACCAAGGCCGAGCGCTACAAGGCTCTCGACGCCGCCAAGGCCAAGGTCGCCTCGCTGATCTCGGAGACCCCGGATGGCGTCACGACCTTCACCAAGGAGCAGGTCGGCAGCCAGTTCAAGGAGGCCCAGGCCAAGGTCGTGCGCTGGATGATCCTGGACGACAGCATCCGCATCGACGGCCGCGATCTCAAGACGGTCCGCCAGATCGTCGTCGAGGCCGGCATCCTGCCGCGTACCCATGGCTCGGCGCTGTTCACCCGCGGCGAGACGCAGGCGCTGGTCGTGACCACGCTGGGCACCGGCGACGACGAGCAGTTCATCGACTCGCTGGAAGGCACCTACAAGGAGACCTTCCTGCTGCACTACAACTTCCCCCCCTATTCGGTGGGTGAAGCCGGCCGCATGGGCTCGCCCGGCCGCCGTGAGATCGGCCATGGCAAGCTCGCCTGGCGCGCCATCCGGCCGATGCTGCCGGCGAAGTCGGAGTTCCCCTACACGATCCGCGTCGTCTCGGAGATCACCGAGTCGAACGGCTCCTCCTCGATGGCCACCGTCTGCGGCACCTCGCTGGCGCTGATGGATGCCGGCGTGCCGCTGAAGGCGCCGGTCGCGGGCATCGCCATGGGCCTGATCCTGGAAGGCAAGCGCTTCGCGGTGCTCTCCGACATCCTGGGTGACGAGGACCATCTCGGCGACATGGACTTCAAGGTCGCGGGGACGGCCGAGGGCATCACCTCGCTCCAGATGGACATCAAGATCGCCGGCATCACCGAGGAGATCATGAAGGTCGCCCTCGACCAGGCCAAGGGCGGTCGCGACCACATCCTCAACGAGATGAACAAGGCGCTCGCCACCGCGCGCGGCCAGCTCGGCGAGTATGCCCCGCGCATCGAGACGATGAAGATCCCGGTCGACAAGATCCGCGAAGTCATCGGCTCCGGCGGCAAGGTCATTCGCGAGATCGTCGAGAAGACCGGCGCCAAGGTCAACATCGAGGACGACGGCACCATCAAGATCGCCTCGGCCGACGGCAAGTCGATTGAAGCCGCGATCAAGTGGATCAAGTCGATCGTCTCGGAGGCCGAGCCGGGCATGATCTATGACGGCACGGTTGTGAAGATCATGGAGTTCGGCGCCTTCGTGAACTTCTTCGGCGCCAAGGACGGCCTGGTCCATATCTCGGAGCTGGCCGCCGCCCGCGTCCAGAAGGTCTCGGACGTCGTCAAGGAAGGCGACAAGGTCAAGGTCAAGTTCCTCGGCCAGGATGAGCGCGGCAAGATCCGCCTCTCGATGAAGGTCGTCGACCAGGAGACCGGCGAGGACATCACCGAGAAGCTCAAGGCCCAGCGCGACGCCGAGAAGACCCGCGAGAAGCAATCGGCCGAGTAAGCCGTTGCCCCTCACGCGATTCACGTGAAACGAGACGCCCCGCATCTGTTGATGCGGGGCTTTTTCGTTGCGGGTGACGGAACGGCAGAACGCGCCTGCCTCGGCTGACAGATCGATCGGATTGTCAATGTAGCGCTGGCGGCCGCGGCACGATCAACATAGTCTAGACTTATCGGACGCTGCTCCCGGAACCGGATATGACCGCTCACGCCATCACCTCCCTCGACCAGCTCGCGGCGCTCTATCCCAACCCGGTCGTGCCCGCGTCAATCCACAAGGAGATCGACCATGTCGATGAAAACTACGCCGCGCTGATCGCCGCCTCGCCGTTTTTCGTGCTGGCGACCAATGGTCCGGACGGGCTGGATTGTTCACCGCGCGGGGATCAGCCAGGCTTTGTCACGGTCCGGGACGCGAAAACGCTGCTGATTCCCGACCGAAGAGGCAATAACCGTCTGGATTCATTGAAGAATATCCTGTTCGATCCGCGAATCGGAATGCTCTTCCTGATCCCCGGTTATGGCGAGACGCTGCGCGTCAACGGAGTCGCGAGCCTCTCCGGCGACCCACAGTTGTGCGAGCGCTTCGCGATGGCCGGAAAGCTCCCGGCCTGCGTCATCGTGGTCACGGTGGAGAGCGCCTACTTCCAGTGCTCGCGCGCGGTTGTCCGGGCGGAGCTGTGGAACGCCGAGCGGCATGTCGACAAGCGCAGCGTGCCGAGCGCCGGCACGATCCTGCGCGACATCACGGCGCGCGATGCGGCGGTCGAGACCTTCGATGGCGCGGCTTACGACAGGGCGCTGCCCGAGCGGGTCAAGGCAACGTTGTATTGAGGGGGCGACCGAGCCGCCACCTTGTCATTCCGGGGCTTCGCATCGCGAAGAACCCGGAACCCACGACCGGGTGACTATTGCAATTGAGTCACCCTCGCGGTTGGCGGACCTGTCGACTCGCCCGGTCGTGGGTTCCGGGTTCGGCCCCAAGGGCCGCCCCGGAATGACAGGCGGAGAGCCGCTCAGAGCAGCCCTTCGTTCCCCGCCAGAACCTTCAGGTTCACGTCCGGCCTTGCGCCGACATGGCTGATGATCTCGGCGGCGGCGAGCGCGCCCAGCCGCAGCGAATCACGCACCTCGCGGCCCGAGGTCAGGCCGAAGAGGAAGCCGGCGGCGAAGAGATCGCCCGCGCCGGTGGCATCGACCAGGCGCTCGATCGGGAAGACGGGCTCCTCGATGACGCCCTCGGGGGTGACCGCCAGCGCGCCCTTCTCCGAGCGGGTGACGACGGCGAGGATGTTCTCCTGCCGCAGTGCCGCCAGCGCGTCCTCGAAGGCCGAGGCCTGGTAGAGGCTCTTCAGCTCGTGCTCGTTGGCGAAGACGATGTCGACCATGCGGTTGCGGATCAGCCCAATGAACTCGTCGCGGTAGCGGTCGACGCAGAAGGAGTCCGACAGAGTGATCGCGACCTTGCCGCCGGCCTTGTGGGCGATCTCGGAGGCCTTGCGGAAGGCGTCCTTGGCCGCCGGCGGATCCCAGAGATAGCCCTCGAGATAGATGATGTCGGCATCCTCGATCGCCGTCGCATCGACATCGGCGACGCTCAGGCCCTGGCAGGCGCCGAGATAGGTGTTCATCGTGCGCTCGCCATCCGGGGTGACGATGATGAAGGAGCGGGCGGTGGCGGGACCTTCGGTCGCGGCCAGCGTGTCGAAGGCGACGCCGAGCGAGGTCAGGTCATGGCGATAGAGCTTGCCGAGCTCGTCGGCCTTGACCTTGCCGATGAAGGCGCCCTTGCCGCCGAAGGAGGCGAGGCCGGCGATGGTGTTGGCAGCCGAGCCCCCCGAAATGACCTTGCCGGGCCCCATGGCGGCATAGAGCGATTCGGCGCGGGCCTCGTCGATCAGCGCCATCGCGCCCTTGGTCAGGCCGTGAGCGCTGAGGAAATCCTCCTCAGCCGCCGCGATGACGTCGACGATGGCGTTGCCGAGGGCGAGAACGTCGGTGCGCGTGCCGGTCATGAGAAGTCCGTTGCTGTTCGTCGAAAAGGGGGATGTCGGAAGGGAAAGCGGTGGCGTGGCGCGGCCTGTCGCATCCATGGCGGCGCGGGTCAAGCCGCACCGCGGGGCCGGCTGCGCCGCGCCAGGGCTTCGTCCAGCACCGTCGAGAGGCGCGCGAGGTCATCGCCGTCGAGATCGCCGATGTCGCGGGCGAGCCGGTTCGCCACCAGGGTCGCCTCCGGCTCGAGGCCGGCGGTGTCGATGACGATGCGCGGATGCGACAGATCAGCGAGCCGAACCAGCTCGTCCGCCTCGTCCCAGATCACGCCGAGCACATGGATGACGCCCTGGATCAGGGTGAAGGTCGGGCGGCCGCGCTTGCCGTGCTCGAGGGCCGAGAGATAGGCCGGGGTGACGCCGAGCACACCGGCCATTTCGGCCAGGGTCATGCCGCGCTGCGCCCGCAGCGCGCGCACGCGCTGTCCGAACGGGGTCACGGCCCGGCCTCGCGGGCGCGGCGGAGCCGGACGTAGAGCGCGCCCGAGCCGCCATGGCGGGCCTGCGCCTCCTCGAATCCGACCACGAGCGGGCGCAAATCAGGCAGCCGCAGCCAGTGCGGCACGACCCGGCGCAGCACGCCGCGCTCCTCGCCGAAGAGCGTCGTGCCGGCCGCGCCCTTGCCCGTGACGACCAGCGCCAGGCGGGTGCCGCGCCCCTGCTCGCGGCGCAGGAAGGCGCGCAGCGCCAGATGCGCCTCGTCCTGCCGCATGCCATGGAGATCGATGACAGCCTCGACGCCCTGCTGGCCGCGCCGGAGCTGCGTCCGCAGCCGGTTCTCCAGCGGTGCCAGCGGCGGCGGGGCAGGCTTGGCAGGGGATGGGCGGCCCTGGGCGACGCCCGACGCGGGCTGCGGCCCCTCAGGCATAACCGGTGGAGCAACCGGCAGGGGTTCCGGCTCAACCGGGGCACGACCCGGCAGCGGCTTCACGGAGCGCGCAACCTGGCGCCAGAGCGCAAGGTCGGCCTCCGACAATGTCCGCCCCCGCCGCGACCGCACGCTTAAGGCCGGAGGTCGCGCGGCCACAGGACGATGAAGTCGACCGGGTGGCGGATCAGCCCGGCGCGGTGGCCGGCCGCAGCGCCGGAGCCGACGAAGAGATCGAGCCGGGCCGGGCCCAGAATGGCCGATCCCGTATCCTGTGCCAGCATCAGCCGGGACAGGCGTTCCTCGCCACCCGCCTCGCCCGGCACGGTCGCATCGATCCAGACCGGCAGGCCATAGGGCCAGATGCCACGGTCGATGGCGATGCTGCGCAGCGGCGTCAGCGGCAGGCCCGCGCCGCCGATCGGACCGCTTTCGGGCGGGAGGTCGTCACGGCGGGCGAAGAAGACGAAGGAGCGGTTCAGCCGGATCAGGTCCCGCGCAAAATCCGCATCGGCCTTCAGCCGCGCGATCAGCCGGTCCATCGTCATCTGCGCGGGCGGGATGGCCTCGCGCTGGCTCAGGACACGGCCGAGCGAAGTGTAGGCATGGCCATTGCGGCCGGCATAGACCAGCCGCGTCACGCTTCCATCGGCCAAGCGGATGCGGCCCGAGCCCTGGACCTGCAGCACGAAGCGATCGACGGGATCGCGCATCCAGAGGATTTCGAGGCCGCGCCCATCCAGTGCGCCAGTCTCGATCGCCGTGCGATCCGGAAAGGGCTCGAGACCGTTCTCCGTTCGGCGGGCAGCCGACAATCCGGCATCGAGACCGGGCCAGTCGTCTCCCGGCAGGCGGGTGACCAGCTCCGGGGGGCGACCATAGAGCGGCGTCGGAAACGCCGCCGAGCGGATCAGCGAGCCCTCGAATTCCGGCTCGAAATAGCCGGTCATGAAGCCGGTCGCTCCCGGCGCGGAGCGGATCCGCCAGAAGCCGAACTGCGTCTCGAAGAACTGCCTGGCCGCCGCGGCACTGACCGGGCCGGCCCCCTGAAGGCGCTGGGCCCGCGCGCAGGCGGCCGAGAGGGCAATTGGCACGGGAACGGCGGCGCGCAGAGGCGGCTCGGCCTGGCAGCCTGCGGCGACGAGCGAGAGGACGATGCGGTGATCGTCTCCGGCCCAGCCCGGTACCTGGGCAGGGCTCAGTGGCTCGGCCAAGGCGCCCTGCGGGAGAGGTGGAGGCGTTGTGGCCATCGCGGTCACGGCAGCCACACAGGCGACGAGCAGCGCCAGTGCGAGACCGGCGCCACGGATCACGCGGCGGATTCGGTCGCGACCAGGAGCCAGTTGGGATCGCGGCTGCCGAGCTGGCGCGAGAAGGTCCAGATGTCGTTGACCTCGGAGACCGCCTCGGCGCTGCCGTCGACGACCGTGCCCTGAGCGTCGCGCGTCACGCTGATGAGCTGCGAGACGAAGGCGATGGTGACCTGGGCGGTCTTGCCCTTGACGTCGACCGCGGTGATGTCGGCCTTGTCGATCGAGACGAAGCTGGACTCGGCCTTCTCGCCGCGCTTCTCGCGATCGGTGATGGCCTGCTCGAAGCCTTCATAGACCTCCTTGGCGAGCAGGCCCTTCAACATCTTGCGGTCGCCGCGGGCGAAGGCGGTGACGATCGTCTCATAGGCGGCCTTGGCGCCGCCGAGGAACTCGCGCGGATCGAAGCCCGGCTCCTGCTTGATGATGCCCTCGATGCCGGCGAGGATCGGCGAGCCTTCCGGCGCGATGTCCTTGAAGCGGTCGGCCGCTGGTGCGGCGGCGGGATCATTCGCGGCGCCGGGCAGACGGATGACGTTGTCGCGACGCGCATCGGCGGGCGCAGCCTGGTCGGGTCGGGTCGGCGGCGTTTCGCGGCGGGAAAACGGATCGGTCGGCGGCTGCTCGCTGCCGGTCTTCTGGCCGAGCACGGAGCGCAGCTTCCAGGCGACGAAAACGGCCAGAGCCAGGAAGACCAGAGTCGTCATGTCGAAGGAATTTTGCATCGAAAGCTGACCCGAGGCTCCAGTCATATCACAGGACCGGCATCTCCCCGCGGGAGCGCCGTCACGCGTCATATGGTGACCTAGGCTCGTAACATCCACCCCCCTGCTTGTGAAGGCGAGTTCTTGTGCGGCGCTTTGGACCATGATAGCCGACGCCCGCGCTGTTGCGTGAGTGCAGAGCGCAGTCCAAGGCCTCGGACGGGTGCGGACTTCCCGAGACAGCCAGCCAAAAGCGATGGGACCGATGGCCAACGAATTTCCCAACGGCAACGGTGCCGCAGACGCAGCGCCGAGCATGAGCGCCCTGATCCAGTACACCAAGGACTTCTCCTTCGAGAACCCCAAGGCGCCGCGCGCGCTCGGCCAGCAGCAGGCCCAGGAAGGCCCGCAGATGTCGCTGCAGGTCAACGTCTCCAGCAGCGCGCTGGGCGAGAACGACTACGAGACCGTCCTTCAGCTCGAGGGCAAGGCCGAGCTCAATGGCGAGATGCTGTTCGCCTTCGATCTCAGCTATGGCGGCGTGTTCCGGCTCCTGAACATTCCGCAGGAGCATATTCATCCCGTGCTCGTGATCGACTGCGCCCGCCTGCTCTTCCCCTTCGCCCGCCAGATCATCGCGGAAGCGGTGCAGGGCGGCGGCTTCCCGCCCTTCTATGTGCCGTCGATCGACTTCGCGGCGCTGTATCAGCAGCGCATGCAGGAGTTCCAGACGCAGCAGGGCGCCCCGCTCGCCTGAGCCGCGACCGTCGCCATGACGACCAAGGGCCCCGCGGGGCCCTTTTTCGTTTGCGCCGTCCGGGCATTCCCGACAGGTTTGCCTGACCGGGGTGCCCCGTGCTCGCCACCTCCCCTTGAGTCCCGACGGATGGCTGACCGCCGCCCGTCGATCGTGCCGTTGCCGGAGGACAGATGGACTATCTCATGACGCTCGCCGCCGATCTCGCGGTCTGGGCTGCGCTCGGCGCCCTGATCGCCATGGAGGTCGTCCTCGGTATCGACAACCTGATCTTCATCTCGATCCTGACCAACAAGCTGCCGGAGGAGCAGCGCTCGCGCGGGCGCAAGATCGGCATCGGGCTCGCCCTGTTCCTGCGACTCGCCCTGCTCGGCACGGTCGCAATCATCGTGCAGCTGACCGCGCCGATCTTCTCGGTTTTCGGCAAGGCCTTTTCCTGGCGCGATCTCATCCTGATCGGCGGCGGGCTGTTCCTGGTCTGGAAGGCGACCGTCGAAATCCACCACAAGGTCGATCCCGATCACGGGCCGGACGTGTTCGACGGTGGCCGGGCCGCAGCGGTGACCTTCGGCGGCGTGATCTTCCAGATCCTGCTGCTCGACCTGGTCTTCTCGATCGATTCGATCATCACGGCGGTGGGCATGACCGACCATATCCCGGTCATGGTGATCGCGGTCATCGTCGCCGTGCTGGTCATGCTGCTGGCGGCCGACCCGCTGGCGCTGTTCATCGAGCGGAACCCGACCATCGTGATGCTGGCGCTGGGCTTCCTGCTGATGATCGGCGGCATGCTGATCGCGGAAGGCTTCGGTGCGCATGTCCCCAAGGGCTACATCTATGCGGCGATGGCGTTCTCGGCGATGGTCGAGGCGCTCAACATGCTGTCGCGCCGGGCGCTGCGCCGCAAGGGCGACTGAGGCGGGCGTCAGCCCTCCTCGGCGATGCCGAGATAGCCGCGCCAGAGCTGGTTCTTGCCGAGCGAGCGGATGAAGGCCTCGTGGGCGGCGATGGCGGCCTCGTCCAGCCGCGGCTGCAGCGGGCGCTGGCGCTGCGGCCGCTCGATCCGGATCGGCGCCAGGCCGCTGCCTCCGGCCTCCCCGGCCCCGAGTCCGAGCGACGCCTGCTTGCCGCCGATCAGCTCGATATAGACCTCCGCCAGGATCTCGGCGTCGAGCAGCGCGCCGTGGCGGGTGCGGCGGCTGTTGTCGATGCCGTAGCGCGTGCACAGCGCATCGAGGCTGTTGGAGGCGCCCGGATGCTTGCGGCGGGCCATGGAGAGCGTGTCGACGACCAGCGAGGACTCGATCGGCGGCCGGCCGATGCGCTGGAACTCCATGTTCAGGAAGCCGACGTCGAAGGCGGCGTTGTGGATCACCAGCCGCGCGCCGTCGATGAACCCGGCAAACTCGTCGGCGATCGCCGCGAAGATGGGCTGGGGTGCCAGAAAGGCATCCGACAGGCCGTGGACCTTGAAGGCCCCCTCCGACATCGGCCGCTCGGGATTGATGTAGGCGTGGAAGCTGCGCCCCGTCGGGCAGTGGTTGACGAGCTCGACGCAGCCGATCTCGACGACGCGGTCGCCGCCCAGCGCTTCGACGCCGGTGGTCTCGGTATCGAGAACGATCTCACGCATGGTCGTCGGTCCACCCCCGCCCAGCCCGGCCCGGACGCCCGGCGAGCGCGAGCAGGATAGACCCGACCTGCCGGCCAGCCGCCACAACGCCGCGCGACGTGTCCACAATGAAATGGGCGCGTGCGCGTTTCTGCGCATCCGGCATCTGCCGGGCCAGGATCGCGTCGAACCGCTCGGGGGTCATGCCCGGCCGGGCCAGCACCCGGGCGCGCTGGACATCCGCCGGGGCGCTGACGACGAGGACCGCGTCGCAGCGCGACTCGCCACCCGTCTCCAGCAGCAGCGGCACGTCGAGCACGGCAAGGCCCGACCCCCTTTGCCGGCACCCGCGCAGGAAGCTGGCCTCTTCCTCGCGCACCAGCGGATGGATGATCGCCTCCAGCCGCGCCATCGCCTCCGGCTCGCCCAGCACGGCGGCCGAGAGGCTTGGCCGGTCGACCACACCATCGCGGACGGCGTCGGGGAAAGCCGCCGCGATCAAGGGAACGGCCCGGCCGCGATAGAGCGCATGGACCGTGGCATCGGCATCGTGGACCGGAATGCCGCGCGCCTGAAACAGCGCGGCGGTGGTCGACTTGCCCATGCCGATCGAGCCGGTCAGGCCGAGGATGAAGGTCATGGCGTGCGGCGTCCCGGAGCCCGAGGCGGGCTCGCCCTGCGAATCAATGGCCGAGGATATCGGCTTCGAGCCGTGCCCGCAGCGCCGACGTGACGGTCGGCGTCACGCCGAACCAGCGCGCGAAACCCGGCACCGCCTGGTGCAGGAGCATGCCGAGCCCGTCGACGGGGACGCCACCGCGGCGCTGCGCCTCAATCAGCAGCGGCGTCTGCAGCGGGACATAGACGATGTCGTCGACGATCGTGCCTGGGCGCAGCTGCGCAAGGTCGATCTCCAGCGGCGGCTGGCCATGCATGCCAAGCGCGGTCGTGTTGATCACGAGGTCGGCCTCGCCCACGAGCGCGTCGCGCCGTGTCCAGTCAGCCGCTTCGACGCTCCCACCCAGCGCGGCCGCCAGTTCCTCGGCCCGCGCACGGCTGCGGTTGACGAGGATGATCCGGCCGATGCCGCGACCCTTGAGGCCGAAGGCGATGCCGCGGGCGGCACCGCCGGCGCCCAGAACCAGGGCCGTCCCGACGCGCCCGTCCCAGCCCGGAGCCGTGGCGTCGAGATGGGCGAGGAAGCCCGAAACGTCGGTGTTGTCGCCACAGATCCGCTCGCCCTCGCGCCAGAGCGTGTTGACGGCACCGATGGCGCGCGCGGCGTCGGTCGCATGGTCCACCAGCCCGAGCATCGCCTCCTTGTGCGGGACGGTGACGTTGCCGCCGGTAAATTCTCCCGCACGCAGCCGCGTCACGAAGGTCGCCAGATCGGGCGGCGCGACATCGACGCGCTCATAGCTGCCGGCGAGGCCGTGCTCGGCGAGCCAGCTGCCATGGATGAGCGGCGAGCGGGAATGGGCGACGGGATGGCCGAGGACAAAGCAGCGCGGTGTCATGGATCGTCGGACTCAGCGGGCAAGGACGGAAAGATTCCGCAGCGCCGCCAGGACGGGCAGCAGCGGCAGGCCGAGAATGGTGAAATGGTCGCCCTCGATGCGTTCGAAGAGCTGTGCGCCCAGGCCCTCGATCTGGTAGCCGCCGACGCTGGCAAGAGCTGCTGCGTCCACCGCGTCGAGATAGGCGTCGATGAAGGCCGGCGTCAGCGGGCGCATGGTGAGCCGGGCGGTCTGGTGACCTTCGGCCAGCACCTCTCCAGCCCTCACCAGCGCAAAGGCGCTGTGCAACTCGTGTTCGCGGCCGGCCAGAGCGGCGATCTGCCGGGCCGCCGCTGCATGATCCGCCGGCTTGTGAAAGGCCTCTCCGGCGCAGGCCAGCGTCTGATCGGCGCCCAGAACCAGCCGATCCGGTTGCAGCACCGAGGCGGCCGAGGCCTTGGCGATGGCGAGTGCCAGAGCGATCCGAGCCGGCGATTCCCAGGCAGCCAGTAAGGGCGCTTCGAGCGCCCGCTCGTCGACCGTCGGCTTCACTGTCTCCACGGGGACGCCAGCCGCCATCAGCATGGCGCGCCGGGTGAGGCTGCCCGAGGCCAGCACCAACGGTTGCTGTGAGAGCCAGAGACCCGAGCCCGCGATCATGTCGCAATGAACTTCATGCGATGATCGCGCAGCAGATCGAGGATCGACGCCGCCGTCTCCTCGATCGAGCGGCGGGTCACGTCGATCACCGGCCAGCCCTTGCGGGCGCAGAGCCGGCGCGACTGGGCGACCTCGTCGGCCACCGAGGCCGGGTCGACATAGGGCGTCTCGTCGTCGGCGCGCAGCGAGAGCAGGCGGTTCTGGCGGATCTGGACGATGCGATCGGGGCTGGCGACGAGGCCGACGATGAGCGGCTTGCGGATGTGCTCGAGTTCGGCCGGGAGGGGCACATTCGGCACCAGCGGGATGTTGGCGGTCTTGATGCCGCGATTGGCGAGGTAGATCGAGGTCGGCGTCTTCGAGGTCCGGCTGATGCCGACGAGGATGATGTCGGCAGATTCGAGATCACCGCCGAGCTGGCCGTCATCGTGCAGCAGCGTGTAGTTCATCGCGTCGATGCGGCGGAAGTATTCGGCGTTCAGCACATGCTGCGCGCCCGGCTTCGGGGCCGAGGCCTGACCGAGATAGGACTGGAAGAGCGCGAGCACCGGGTTGAGCACCGACAGGCAGGGGCAGCCCAGTTCGCGGCAGAAAGTCTCCAGCCGCTGCGACCATTCCGGCTCGACCAGCGTGTAGAGCACGACGCCCGGAGAGGCCTCGATCTCCGCCAGGACGCGGGCGAGCTGCGCCTCCGAACGGACGAGCGGGTAGACATGCTCGATCGCGGACACGGTTTCGTACTGCGCCGCAGCGGCACGGCTGACGGCGATGAGGGTTTCGCCGGTCGCGTCCGACACCAGGTGGAGGTGAAAGTAATTGCGGTGCACAGGGCTCCCCGGGGCGATGGCGCGGTCAGCAACCTCTAGCCCGGCAGGCCGCCAAAGCAAATCGGCTGGACTCTTGGCGCACCGGTAGGCGGCCGTATCGCGCCGCTCGGGTTTTTGGGACCCCTGGGGAGTGCTGTGGACAAAAGCGGGTCCTGGGGGCGGCGGCGTTAAGGTCTGTATAACCCTAATGATCCGTTAACAGGCCAGGGGCTGTGGGGAGAGGCTGACGTGTTTCACGTGAATCATTTTGCCAGGCCGATGGGCGGTCGCGATTCACACGGGTTAACAAACCGTTAACGCTGGGCGGGTGGACAGCGACCTTGGCCTGCCTCAGGCTCGACAGCTGTGGACAGGTTGTGGATCGGATTGCGTCGGGCTATCTGCCCCCATCCAAGAGTCAAAAAAGAAGATTCTCTCTCTAGAAATCTATTTAAGAGAGATGGGGGATGGATCGCCGATGAGCCTGACGACGCATGACCAGCCCGCCTTCCTGCGGGCCCTTTCCGGCGAGACGCTGCCGACACCGCCAATCTGGATGATGCGCCAGGCCGGGCGCTATCTGCCGGAGTACCGCGAACTCCGCGCCAAGGCCGGCAGCTTCCTTGGCCTCTGCTACAATCCCGAATGGGCTGCCGAGGTCACGCTCCAGCCGATCCGGCGTTTTGGCTTCGACGCCGCGATCCTGTTCTCAGACATTCTCGTCGTGCCGCAGGCGCTCGGCCAGAAACTCTGGTTCGTCGAGGGCGAAGGTCCCCGTCTCGAGCCGGTTGCCGACCGCGACAGGCTGTCCGAGATCGACCGGCAGGCAAGGCTTTCCGTGCTCGATCCCGTCATCGAGACGGTGCGTCGCGTCCGCGCCTCACTGCCGAAGGAAACAGCTTTTATCGGCTTCTGTGGCGCGCCCTGGACGGTGGCGACCTATATGGTCGCGGGTCGCGGTACGCCGGATCAGGGGCCGGCCAAGGAGCTTTTCACCTGCGACGAAACACTGTTCCGCCTGATGATCGACCGGATCGTGGCGACCTCCATCGATTATCTCTGCGCGCAGCTCGAGGCCGGCGTCGACGCCGTGCAGATTTTCGACAGCTGGGCGGGTTCGCTGGGCGAGACTGATTTCGGGCGCTGGTGCATCGAGCCGACGCGGCGGATCGTCGAGGGGGTTCGTGCGCGGCAGCCCCAGGCCAGGATCATCGGTTTCCCGCGTGGCGCGGGCAAGCTGATCCCGGCTTACGTCCGCGGAACGGATGTCGATGCCGTCGGCCTGGAATCGGAGATCGATCGCGGTTTCGCCCGCGATAAGATCCAGTCGCTCGTTCCGGTCCAGGGCAATCTCGATCCGCTGGTGTTGCGCGCGGGTGGCCCGGAGCTGGAGCGCGAGATCGCCGCCGTGATGGAGGCCTTCGGCAAAGGACCCTTTGTCTTCAATCTCGGACACGGCATCCTGCCGGATACGCCGATCGCGCATGTCGAGCGGCTCCTGGCCGCGGTGCGGGGCTGATCGAACCGGGCATGACGGAGCCGACGCGCAATGTATGAATGGCTGAAGGCCGTCCACGTTCTGGCGGTGATCTCCTGGATGGCCGGGATGCTCTACCTGCCGCGGCTGATGGTCTACCATGTCGATGCGGTGCCGGGTTCGGTCCAGTCCGAGACCTTCAAGGTCATGGAACGGCGGCTGCTCAAGGGGATTATGAACCCCGCGATGATCGTGACCTGGGTGCTGGGGCTTTACCTTGCCTGGGATGCGTTCGGCTTCAAAGGTGGCTGGCTGCACGGCAAGATCCTGCTCGTCGTGCTGCTGTCGGGCGTCCATGGCTACCTCGTCGGACGGGTGCGGGACTTCGCCAACGATCGCAATATGAAGTCTGGCCGCTTCTACCGGATCATCAACGAGGTGCCGGCGGTGCTGATGGTCGGCATCGTCATTCTCGTGATCGTCAAACCGTTCTGAGGACGATGCGGTTTGCCGCTTGAGCCGGACGGCGTTTCCGGTTATCAGACGGAACGCTTCTCCAGCGTTCTCCCTGTTGTCGATGGTTCGTGAGCCGACTGCCCTGGCAGCCGCTCGTGGCGCTCAACCCCAGCGCCGTCCGTCCGGGCCTGTCGATCTTTTCCTTACCGTCCTGGTCCCGGCGTTCTGAGCCGTGACATTTTCGATCCGGGTGCCCCATGCGGGAAATCAAGCTCCAAGACCTCAAGGTCAAGTCGCCGACCGAACTTCTCGCCTTCTCGGAGGGGCTCGAGGTCGAGAACGCCAGCACGATGCGCAAGCAAGAGCTGATGTTCGCGATCCTGAAGCAGCTCGCCGCCAGGGAGACCGAGATCCTCGGCGAGGGCGTGGTCGAGGTTCTGCCGGATGGTTTCGGCTTCCTGCGGTCGCCCGATTCGAACTACCTGCCGGGCCCCGACGACATCTATGTCTCGCCGACGCAGATCCGGAAATTCGGCCTGCGCACCGGTGACACCGTCGAAGGCCCGATCCGCAGTCCGAAGGACGGCGAGCGCTACTTCGCCCTGCTCAAGGTCAACACGATCAATTTCGAGGATCCCGAGCGGATCAAGCACAAGATCAATTTCGACAATCTGACGCCGCTCTATCCCGACGAGCGCCTGCGGCTCGAGGTCGCCGAGCCGGCCAAGAAGGATTTCTCCGCCCGCGTCATCGACATCGTCGCCCCGATCGGCAAGGGCCAGCGCGCCCTGATCGTCGCGCCGCCGCGGACCGGCAAGACCGTGCTGCTGCAGAACATCGCGCAATCGATCACGACCAATCACCCGGAATGCTATCTCATCGTTCTGCTGATCGATGAGCGGCCGGAAGAGGTCACCGACATGCAGCGCTCGGTGAAGGGCGAGGTCGTCTCCTCGACCTTCGACGAGCCGGCGACCCGCCACGTCCAGGTTGCCGAGATGGTGATCGAGAAGGCCAAGCGGCTCGTCGAACATGGCCGCGATGTGGTGATCCTGCTGGATTCGATCACACGCCTTGGTCGGGCCTACAACACGGTCGTCCCTTCCTCCGGCAAGGTGCTGACCGGCGGTGTCGACGCCAACGCCCTGCAGCGCCCCAAGCGCTTCTTCGGCGCGGCCCGCAACATCGAGGAAGGCGGCTCGCTGACCATCGTCGCGACCGCGCTGATCGACACCGGCAGCCGCATGGACGAGGTGATCTTCGAGGAGTTCAAGGGCACCGGTAACTCGGAAATCGTGCTCGACCGCAAGGTCTCCGACAAGCGCATCTTTCCGGCGATCGACATCCTCAAGTCGGGCACCCGCAAGGAAGAGCTCATCACGCCCAAGGATGTCCTGGCCAAGACCTATGTTCTGCGCCGCATCCTCAACCCGATGGGCCCGCAGGACGCGATCGAGTTCCTGATGGACAAGCTGCGCCAGACCAAGCAGAACGCTGACTTCTTCGACTCCATGAACACCTGATCAACCCCGGCGGTTCGATTCGCATCCGTACCGGATGAAGACGGGTCCGGCATGACTGCCTTCGAGGATCTGCCGACGATCGCGGCACTGTCATCGGCGGCCGGCCGCGCCGGCGTCGCCGTGGTCCGGCTGTCGGGATCGCGCGTCCGCTTCGCGATCGAAATGATCGCAGGGAGCCTTCCCCTGCCTCGTCGGGCCACCCTTCGCACGCTGCGAGACCCCGCGGGCGAGGCGATCGACCAGGCGCTCGTCCTGTACTTTCCCTCTCCTGCGAGCTTCACCGGTCAAGACGTCGCCGAACTCCACATTCACGGTGCTCGATCCGTACTGACGCGGCTGCTGCAGGTCCTGTGCGACTTCCCCGGGATCCGGCTGGCGGAGCCGGGCGAGTTCACCCGCCGCGCCTTCGAGGCGGGAAAGCTTGGACTCAGCGAGATCGAGGGACTCGTCGACCTGATCGATTCGGAAACGGAATGGCAGCGTCGACAGGCGCTGCGACAGATGGACGGCGCGCTGGGTCTCGCCGCCGCCAGTTGGCGGCGATCGCTGATCGAGGCGATGGTGCTGCTCGAGGCAGAGATCGACTTTTCCGACGAGGCCGATGTGACGGGTCCCCTCACCGAGCGGGCGCTCGCGACCGTCGGCGACGTCCTCGGCCAGCTTCGCGAGGCCCTGGGCGGGTTCGTGCGAGGTGAACGCATTCGCGAGGGCTTCGTCGTCGTGCTGGCGGGGCCACCCAATGCCGGCAAGTCGAGCCTGCTCAACGCCCTCGCGCGCCGCGACGTCGCCATCGTCTCCCCAGTCGCGGGAACGACCCGGGATGCGATCGAAGTCCGTCTCGACCTGGCCGGGCTGCCGGTCACGCTGATCGACACAGCCGGACTGCGCGACAGCAACGATCCGATCGAAGCGGAAGGCGTCCGCCGGGCGCTGGCGCTGGCCGAGAAGGCGGACCTCGTCTTGAGCCTGCGGGCGATCGATTCGGATCCGGACCGGCTTCACGACGGCGAGGGTGTCATCGCACTGGCCACGAAGGTCGATCTTGCCGGCGCGGTGAGGCCTGGGGAGATGCCGGTGTCGGCGCAGACCGGCGAGGGGATTTCGGAGCTTTTGACGCTGATGGCCGAGCGCCTTGCTGGGCAGGGTGCGGCCGAGCCGGCCGTGCTGACGCGCGAGCGGCATCGCGTCGCCGTGAGCCAGGCGATCGGCGCGCTGGAGCGGGTCGCCTGCGGGCGCCATGACCAGGCAGAGCTGCTCGCCGAGGATCTGCGCCTGGCCGTGCGCGCGCTGGAGCGCCTGCTGGGGCGCGTCGATATCGAAGATGTCCTGGACCAGCTCTTCGCGGGCTTCTGCATTGGCAAGTAGGCCGGCAACGACATTGTTCAATAGAGATTGACCCCCCGCTGGGGCTTCGATAGCGACAGGTCATGTCGCAGAATCCAATCGAAAACCGGTACGACGTTATCGTCGTGGGCGGCGGCCATGCTGGCGTCGAGGCCGCCGCGGCGGCGGCCCGCTATGGTGCCCGGACGGCCTTGATCACGCATCGCCTCGACACGATCGGGGTCATGTCCTGCAACCCGGCGATCGGTGGTTTGGGCAAGGGTCATCTCGTGCGCGAGATCGACGCGCTGGACGGCCTCATGGCCAAGGCGGCCGATCGTGGCGGCATCCAGTTCCGCATGCTGAACCGCCGCAAGGGCCCGGCTGTCCGCGGACCACGCGCCCAGGCCGATCGCAAGCTCTATCGCGCGGCGGTGCAGGACCTCCTCTCCGCCCAGGCCAATCTGTCCGTCCTCGCCGGAGACGTCTTCGACCTCGATGTCGCGCACGGCCGGGTCGCCGGCGTCGTCCTCGCGGATGGCCGTCGATTCGGATGCGGAACAGTCGTGTTGACCACGGGAACCTTCCTCCGGGGCCTGATCCATATCGGCGAAACGCAGATTCCGGCCGGGCGGGTCGATGAGGCCGCATCCGTCGGGTTGTCGGCCACCCTCGCCCGCCATGACTTCCCGCTCGGCCGGCTGAAGACCGGCACGCCGCCGCGGCTCGATGGGCGGACGATCGATTGGGCGGCCCTGGAGATGCAGGAAGGCGACGACCCGCCGGAGCCGTTCTCGGCGCTGACGACGGCGATCACCAATCCCCAGATCGCCTGTGGGATCACGCGGACGACGCTGGCGACGCATGAGCTGATCCGGGCCAATCTGCACCGCGCGCCGATGTTCTCGGGGCAGATCGAGGGGCGGGGGCCGCGCTACTGCCCGTCGATCGAGGACAAGGTCGGCCGCTTCGGCGACCGGGACGGGCACCAGATCTTTCTCGAGCCGGAGGGGCTGGACGACGATACCGTCTATCCCAACGGAATCTCGACCTCGCTGCCCGAGGAGGTCCAGCGTGGCTTGCTGGCGACGATCCCGGGCCTCGAGCGGGCCACGATGCTGCGCCCGGGCTACGCGATCGAGTATGATTTCGTCGATCCGCGCGCGCTCCGCAACACGCTGGAGACGCGCGCCCTGGGTGGCCTGTTCCTCGCCGGCCAGATCAATGGCACCACCGGCTATGAAGAGGCCGGAGCGCAGGGCCTGCTGGCCGGGCTGAACGCGGCGCGGATGGCGGGCGGGGCCGAGGCGATGGTGCTGCCCCGGACAAGCTCCTATCTCGGTGTCATGGTCGACGACCTCGTCTCCCGCGGCGTTACGGAGCCGTATCGAATGTTCACCTCGCGGGCGGAGTTCCGGCTCTCGCTGCGCGTCGACAATGCCGATGAGCGGCTGACGGCCCTGGGGGCGGAGCTGGGCGTGGTCGGTTCGGAGCGGCTTGGCGCCTTTGCCGAACGGAACCGGGCCATCGAGTCGTTGACGGCGCGGCTGCAGGCTCTGACGCTCACGCCACGACAGGCCGAGGCCGCCGGGCTGGCGGTCAATCGTGACGGCATCCGCCGCAGCGCCTATCAGATCCTCTCCTATCCCGACATCGGTTTCGAGCGTCTGGCGGCGGTCTGGCCCGAACTCGGGGATTTCACTCCCGGGGTGATCGCGCGCGTCACGGCCGATGCGGTCTATTCGGTCTATCTCGACCGCCAGGCCGGGGAGATCGCGGCCTATCAGCGTGACCAGTCGCTGAAAGTGCCGGATGATCTCGATCTCGAGGGGATTTCCGGCCTGTCGAACGAGCTGAAGGCGAAGCTCACGGCCGAGAGGCCGGCGGACATCGCCCAAGCCGGCCGGATCGAGGGGATGACTCCGGCCGCGTTGACGCTGCTGGCGGCGCATGCTCGCAGGAAACGGCCCGTTTCTGTCACGGTTCCGTGACGGAACTGTTGATAACCATGCCATGACTGTTGATAATTCCGACCGTGCCCGCGCTTTGCGCTTGACGCCTGTTTCACGTGAAACAGAGGAACGGCTTTCGCTGCTGGTGGCGGAGCTCGGCCGCTGGCAGGCGGCCAAAAACCTCGTATCCAGCACGACACTTGCCGATGTCTGGATGCGGCACATCGCCGATTCCCTCCAGCTGTTCCGCCTCGCGCCCGACGCCCGAACCTGGCTCGATCTCGGCTCCGGCGGGGGCTTCCCGGGCCTGGTGATCGGGATCTGCCTCGCGGAGGTGCAGGGCGGGCGCATCCATCTGGTCGAGAGCAACAGCCGCAAATGCGCCTTTCTGCGCCATGCCGCACGGCTGACCGGGGTGCCGGTGACCGTGCATCCGGCCCGGATCGAGGAGGTCATCGGCGACTTCACCGGGCGCATCGACGTGGTGACGGCCCGGGCGCTGGCGCCACTGCCGCAACTGCTCGATTGGTGCAAAGAGCTGTTGAGAACCGGCGCCCTCGGACTGTTTCCGAAGGGACAACATCTAGATGCGGAATTGACGGAGTCGTCCAGATATTGGAAGATTCAGGCCTCAACGGTTTCATCCGTGACGGATGGGGCCGCCCGGATCCTGATGGTCCGCGCAGCCGAGAAACGGGCCGATTCATGACTGATCTTACACCTGTTGCGATGCCGCGCCGCCCGCGCGTGCTGGCGCTCGCGAATCAGAAGGGCGGCGTCGGCAAGACCACGACGGCCATCAATCTGGGCACGGCCCTGGCTGCGATCGGCGAAAAGGTCCTGATCGTCGACCTCGACCCGCAAGGCAACGCCTCGACCGGGCTGGGTGTCGACCGGCGCAGTCGCAAATCCTCGACCTATGACGTGCTCTGTGGCGATGTTGGCCTTGGTCAGGCCATGCAGGAAACCGCTGTTCCCGGATTGCTCCTGGCGCCCTCGACGCTGGACCTGCTCGGTGTCGAGCTGGAGATCGCCTCGTCCAAAGACCGGGCACACCGGCTGAAGAACGCGATCGACGAGCTGGTCTATGACCAGCGCTGCTCGGATCTGACTTATGTGCTGATCGACTGCCCGCCCTCGCTCAGCCTCATCACCATCAACGCGATGACGGCGTCCGATGCCGTGCTCGTGCCGCTGCAGTGTGAGTTCTTCGCGCTCGAAGGCTTGAGCCAGCTCCTGAAGACCGTCGAGCAGGTTCGGGCGGGCCTCAACCCGCGCCTGATCATTCAGGGCGTCGTGCTGACGATGTATGATCCCCGCAACAACCTCTCCGGTCAGGTCATGGCCGATGTGCGCGAATTCCTCGGCGACAAGGTTTACGAGACGGTGATTCCGCGCAATGTGCGCATCTCCGAGGCGCCGTCCTATGGCAAGCCGGCGCTGCTGTACGACCTGCGCTGTTCCGGGTCACAAGCCTATTTGAAGCTGGCCTCCGAGGTCATCCGGCGTGAGCGCACCCTCCGCGCCGCAGCCTGAACAATACACAGAGGTTGAATGATGGTGATGGCCGAAGAACAGGGACGCTCGCGCCTGGGCCGAGGCCTGGCAGCGCTGATCGGCGATGTCGGCGAGGAGATCGGCGCACTGGACCGGGCTCGCGGCCAGCGTCGCGTTCCGGTCGAGTTTCTGCGGCCGAGCGCGCGCAATCCGCGCCGGAGCTTCGCGGAGGAGGATCTCGAGGAGCTGACGGCGTCCGTGCGTGAGCGCGGCATCCTGCAGCCAATCATCGTGCGGGCGATCGTCGGCATGCTCGATGCCTATGAGATCATCGCCGGCGAACGCCGCTGGCGCGCGGCGCAGCGGGCCGGGCTGCACGATGTCCCGGTCATTCTCGTCGAGGCCGATGATCGCGAAGCGCTCGAAATCGCCATCGTCGAGAACGTGCAGCGCACCGATCTCAACGCGATCGAGGAAGCGGCGGGCTATGAGCAGCTGATCGCCGAGTTCAACTACACGCAGGCCGACCTGGCGCGGGTGATCGGCAAGAGCCGCAGCCATGTCGCCAACACGCTGCGCCTCTCGAAGCTGCCGCCATCCGTCCGGCAAATGGTCAGCGACGGCGCCGTGTCGGCGGGCCATGCCCGTGCGCTGCTGTCCGTTTCGGATCCGGAACTGATGGCGCGCAAGATCGTCGACGAGGGCCTGAGCGTGCGCGACATCGAGCGCATCGTTCAGGAGGAGTCGCGCGGCGAGACCAAGAGCATCTCGAGCAAGCCAAGGGTCGAGAAGGACCCCGATACGCGGGCGGTCGAAAAGGCGCTGGAGGAGGCGCTCGGCCTCTCCGTCTCGATCAGCCACCGCGCCAATGGCAGCGGCGAGGTCAAGATCAGCTACAAAACGCTGGAACAGCTCGACGCGCTCTGCCGCCGCCTGAAGGACTGAGCGGCTAGTCCCCGCGCCCGGCCACCCGGCCGAGGCGCGCCAGCGTCCACAGCGCTCGCGTCGCGCCGGCCCGGCCGAGATCGCCATCGCGGCGGGCGGCGAGCGTGGCATTGCCCAGCAGGGTCACCGCCTCCATCAGCTTCGCCGTGCTCCAGGCCGACAGCGCTGCCTCCGTCGTCGCGATGCGCGGATAGGGTAATCGCATCGCCGCAACCATGTCGCGGGCGCTGCGGCCGGCATCGACGCCCTGCCGGGCCTTCAGCAATGCCAGAGCATGCCGCAGCACGGCGCCAAGCATCACGCCGGCATCCAGCCCCTCGCTGGCCAGCTTGGCTTGTGCGAGGTCGAGGACGGGCAGCTTCCCGGCGAAGACGGCATCGACCAGCATCGCCTGTTCGCGCTGGGCGGTGTCGCCGACGACGGCCTCGATATGGGCCTGGCCGATCGCGGGATCGTCGCCGACATAGAGCAGAAGCTTCTCGATCTCCCGGCGCGAGGTCTGGCGGTCGCCGCCGAGCAGGCCAGCGAGCAGGTCACGGCTGGTGCGGTCAATGCTCTTGCCGGCGGCGCGGACCATCTCGTCGATGATCGTGCCGAGATCGCGCGCGGCATCGCCATAGCAGGGCACGGCGAGTGCGGTCCGTGCGCGCTCGCAGGCGGTTCGCAGCGGGTTGTTGCGCTGGAGATCGCCGGCCTCGACGATGACGATGGCATCCTGCGAGGGGGTGGCCAGGAGCGGCTCGACGGCGCCGAGCAGCATCTTGGCGGTGGGCGAGACACGGATCGCGCGCCGTCCGCCGAACATTCCGATGGTGTTGGCTTCGTCGACGAGCTTGAGCGGGTCGCCGGCGATGTCGTCGCCGCTCATCCGGACGAGCTGGAAGGCATCCTGCGGATCGTCGACATGGGCCCGGGCGAGGGCCGCGGCGCGTTCCGAGACGAGGCCGGCATCGGGGCCGTAGATCAAAACCAGGCGATAGGCGGGGTCGAGCCGGGCGAGCGCGCGGTCCGCCTCATGCGCCTTGATCGAGGCCATGCGGCGTCCTGATCCGTTCAGCCGGCGACGAGGTCGGCGGCAATCTGCCCGCGAATCAGCGTGGCGAGGTTCTTCGCTGCGCGGATCTGCGCGTCGCGCGCGGCGCGGACGGTCGCAAAGCGCTGCGAGGAGCGTTCATAGGGAGCCCGGACGACATTGCTCCCCCTGGAGACGACCTTGCCAGACGCGGTGTCGGTCAGGGACCATGTCGCCGTCGCGACCAGAATGGCCGAATCGGCCCGGCCGTTGGCGTAGTCGACGGTCACGACCTCGATCGCCTCGGAGATCTGTGTCTGAAAGGTCAGCCGCTTGGCGCGGTCCGGCTCGTTGCCGCCATCGAGCTCGAAGACCAGCTCGTTGCGCAGATAATGGCCGATCAATCCCTTGATCTCGGGGACTTGGATCTCCTTGAAGGTGTCCTTGACGCTGCCACCGGTGATGGAGCGCGTGTTGTCGGCGTAGAGTGGCTGGAAGCAGCCCCCGGCGGCGGCGGCAGCCGAGAGGGCCATGGCAAGCATGAGCCGGCGTCCGGGCAAGGTGTGGCGCTGGCCGGATTCAGAGGACGACATTCACGATTCTCCCGGGAACCACGATGATCTTGCGGATCGCGCGGCCGTCAAGCGCCTTCGCGACGACATCGGATGCGCGCACCAGCGCCTCGACGGCGATGATATCCGCATCCGCCGGCACGGTCACCTCGGCGCGCTTCTTGCCGTTGACCTGCACAGGCAGAACGATGCTGTCGTCTTTCAGCAGCGCGGCCTCCGCGACCGGCCAGGCGGCCTCGCCGACGAGGCCAGGCTGCCCCAGCACCCGCCAGCATTCCTCCGCCAGATGCGGCATCATCGGCGCGACGAGCTGAGTGACCACGACGCCGGCCTCGCGCAGCGCGAAGGCCTGATCCGGCGGCAGGGCGGCGCTTTCGGCGGCCGCGTCGAGCGCCCTCCCGATCGCGTTGGTCAGCGTGTAGACATGCGCGATGCAGCGGTTGAAGGCGAGCCGCTCGATGTCGTTGCCGACGGCGTCCAGCGCCCTGTGCGTCGCCTTGCGCAGCATCTGAGCGGCTTCACCGCTTTCGGCCGGTGTGGCGGCGGCATTGCCGGTGCGCTCGGCGATCTCGTTCAGCAGGCGCCAGAGTCGCTGCACGAAGCGGGCGGCGCCCTGCACGCCCTCGTCGGTCCAGATCACGTCCCGGTCCGGCGGCGAATCCGAGAGCATGAACCAGCGGGCGGTGTCGGCGCCGTAGGAGGCGATGATGTCGTCGGGATCGACGACGTTCTTCTTCGACTTCGACATCTTCTCGATCGCGCCGATCTCGATCGGCGCGCCGGATTCGATATGGACGCCGCGGCGCTCGCTGCCCTCGGTCTCGATGCGAACATCGCCGGGCTCGACCCAGTTGCCGGCCGCGTCGCGATAGGTCTCGTGCACGACCATGCCTTGCGTGAACATGCCGTCGAAGGGTTCGTCCAGCCCGGCATGGCCCGTCGCCTTCATCGCGCGGGTGAAGAAGCGTGAATAGAGCAGGTGCAAGATCGCGTGCTCGACGCCGCCGATATACTGGTCGACCGGCAGGAAGCGGTCGACGACAGCGCGGTCAGTCGGGCTCTCGGTCCGCCAGGGATCGGTGAAGCGGGCGAAATACCAGGACGAATCGACGAAGGTGTCCATCGTGTCGGTTTCGCGCCGGGCGGCTGCGCCGCATTGCGGGCAGGCGACATGCTTCCAGCTCGGATGGTGATCGAGCGGGTTGCCCGGCCGGTCGAAGGAGACGTCGTCGGGCAGCTTCACCGGCAGGTCGGCATCGGGGACCGGAACCGTTCCGCAGGCGGAACAATGAATGACCGGGATCGGGCAGCCCCAATAGCGCTGGCGCGAGATGCCCCAGTCGCGAAGGCGGAAATTGACCTTGCGGGCGGCGACCGGGCGACTGCCGCGGCTCTCGCTTTCCAGACGCCTGGCGACCTCCTCCTTGGCCTGCGCGATGGTCAGGCCGTCGAGGAATCGCGAATTGATCATGCGGCCGTCGTCGACATAGGCCGTATCGGTGATCACGAAGCCCGCCGGGTCGACGCCTTCGGGCGCCACCACCGGCGTGTTGCCGAGGCCGTATTTGTTGACGAAGTCGAGATCGCGCTGGTCATGCGCCGGGCAGCCAAAGATGGCGCCCGTGCCGTACTCCATCAGGATGAAATTCGCGACATAGACCGGCAGCGTCCATGACGGATCGAAGGGATGCGCGACGCGCAGGCCCGTATCGAAGCCGAGCTTCTCGGCCTTGTCGATGTTCTCCTGGGCCGTGCCGGTGCGCTTGCACTCGTCGATGAAGGCCTGCAGCGCGGGGTTCTGAGCCGCCGCGGCCTTGGCGAGGGGGTGATCGGGGGCGATGCCGAGGAACTTGGCGCCGAACAGCGTGTCCGGCCGCGTCGTATAGACCTCGACCTCCTCGGCGCCGAAGGCGTTCGATTCGAGCGCGAAACGAACCAGCAGCCCTTCCGAGCGGCCGATCCAGTTCTTCTGCATCAGCCGCACCTTGTCGGGCCAGCGGCTCAGACCCTCCAGCGCGTCATGCAGCTCCTGACCGAAGGCGGTGATCCTGAAGAACCACTGCGTCAGCTCGCGGATCTCCACCGGCGCGCCCGAGCGCCAGCCCTTGCCGTCGATGACCTGCTCATTGGCGAGCACAGTCTCGTCGACCGGGTCCCAGTTCACCTTCGCCGTCTTGCGGTCGACGAGCCCGGCCTTGAGGAAGTCCAGGAACATCTTCTGCTGGTGGCGGTAATAGGTGGGGTCGCAGGTGGCGAGTTCGCGGCTCCAGTCGAGCGAGAGCCCCATGGACTGGAGCTGCATGCGCATCGCGGCGATGTTGGCGTAGGTCCATTCGCGCGGGTGCACGTTCTTCTGCTTGGCGGCGTTTTCCGCCGGCAGGCCGAAGGCGTCCCACCCCATCGGGTGCAGCACGGCGAAGCCCTTGGCGCGCTTGTAGCGCGCGACCACGTCGCCCATCGCATAATTGCGGACATGGCCCATATGGATGCGGCCCGACGGGTAGGGAAACATCTCGAGCACGTAGTAGCTCGGCCGCGGGTCGTCGTTGCGCGTCTCGAAGAGCTTGCGCTCCTGCCAGACGGCGCGCCATTTCGGCTCGGATTCCTTGGGATTGTAGCGTTCGACGGCCATGGCAGCGGGCTATTCTTGCATCATCGGAGGTGCCGGGACTAGGACACCATTGAGGCGGCGCGGTCAACGCCGCGCCGGGCATACGAGGGCATGCGATGAGCGATACGGTGAAGCGATGGAGGGAAACCCGGGCGGCGATCGCGCGGGCTGCGCGCGATGTCGAGCGTGATCCCGATTCGGTGGCGCTGATCGCGGTGTCCAAGACGATGCCGGCCGAGGCGATCCTGCCGGTGCTCGAGGCCGGTCAGCGGATCTTCGGCGAAAACTACGTCCAGGAGGCGAAGGCGAAATGGCCCGGGCTGAAGGCGCGTTTTCCCGACGCGCAGGTCCACATGATCGGGCCGCTGCAGTCGAACAAGGCGAGGGAGGCGGTCGAGCTCTTCGACGCGATCCACTCGCTCGACCGCGAGAGCCTCGCCAAGGAGCTGGCCCGCGAGATCGCGCGCAGCGGCCGGGCGCCGACCCTCTATGTCCAGGTCAATACGGGTGACGAGCCGCAGAAGGGCGGCGTCAGCCCCAGCGCGATCGATGCCTTCCTCGAGAGCTGCCGCGTCCGTCACGGTCTGGTGATCGAGGGGCTGATGTGCATTCCGCCTGCCGAGGATCCGCCCTCGCCGCATTTCGCGCTGCTGGCGAAGATCGCGGCCCGCCACGGCCTGCGCGGCCTGTCGATGGGCATGAGCGCCGATTACGAGGCGGCGATCCAGCTCGGGGCGACGCATGTCCGCGTCGGCAGCGCCATCTTCGGTGCGCGGGTGTAGTTTACGCCATGGTCGGGCTTGACCCGACCATCTCAGGCCGGAGAGGTTCTGCGTTCTCTTCGGCCGGAGATTCTCGGGTCTTCGCTTCGCTCCGCCCGAGGATGACGATCTGGCTGAGGCGGTGTTCAGCCGCAATGCCTCTATCTGACCCGCATCACGCATCGCCGCGCCAGGCGGGGCAGGACCTTCGCGAAGACGTGACGCTCGACCGCGACGCAACCCGCCGTCGGGGTGAAGCCGGGCCGGGCGAGGTGCCAGAAGATCGCGCTGCCGCGCCCGCGCACCACGGGCGCATCGTTCCAGCCGAGTTCGACGATGACGTCGTAGAGGGGGTCGTCGCGGGTCAGCCTTTCCTCGGCCACGCCGGGCGGGCGGTCGATCAGGCGGTTGTAGCGGCGGTCCGCCACATCGTCGCACCAGGCGTCGCGCGGGGCGATGATGCGCAGCGGCAGCAGGCTGAGCGGGCGGCCGATGCGGTCGGCGCGGTAGAGCACGCGGCGCAGCGGCAACTCGGCGCGGGGGGTGCGGCCGTCGCCTTCGCGCTTCAGCGTGCCGATGCCCGAGCGGCCCAGCGCGCAGGGAAAGGCCGCGCCACCGGCGACCAGAAAGCCCTTCCTGCGGTCGCGGACCGAGGCGAAGACACGCAGGCTCGAGAGCAGCCGGGGGCACTGGGAGGGCCGGGGAAGGCCGGCTCGATCACGGTTTCTCACGGGAATTCCATTGCGCGTGACTTGCGGTCGCGATTCAGCGGGCTCATGGTAACCCGTCATCTCTCGTGCGAACGATCCCCCATGCCCGCCGTGCATCATATCCTTCTGGTCGATGACGACCAGACCCTGCGAGACGCGCTCGCCGAGCAGCTCGCGCTCTATGACGAGTTCAAGCTCTCGACCGCTGGCACGGCCACGGGCGCCGTCAAGGCGGTCCAGGCGGAGCGCATCGACCTCGCCATCATGGATGTCGGCCTGCCCGACATGGACGGGCGCGAGGCGGTGAAGCTGATGCGCAAGAACGGCTTCAAGAGCCCGGTCATCATGCTCACCGGTCAGGGCTCCGACGCCGACACGGTGCTCGGGCTGGAAGCGGGCGCCAACGACTATGTCGTCAAGCCCTTCAAATTCGCCGTGCTGCTGGCGCGCATCCGCGCGCATCTGCGGCAATATGAGGCGAGTGAGGACGCGGTCTTCCAGGTCGGTCCCTACACCTTCCACCCCGGGTCCAAGCTCCTCGTCAGCGAGAAGGGCTCGAAGACGAAGCTGACCGAGAAGGAAACCGCAATCCTGCGCTTCCTCTACCGGGCCGGCCGCAAGCCGATCGCCCGCGAGGTGCTGCTGCAGGAGGTCTGGGGCTACAACAGCCAGGTCACCACCCACACGCTCGAGACGCATATCTACCGGCTGCGCCAGAAGATCGAGCCCGACCCGGGCAATGCCCGCCTGCTGGTGACGGATGCCGGCGGCTACCGGCTCAACCCCTAGGACATGGCCCTCGACGACGACATCGCCCTGCTGGCGCGGCAGCCGCTGCTGGGCCTGATGGAGCGCGATGCGCTGAGGCTGGTCGCCTTCGCCGCGGAGAGCCGAATCCTGAGAGCGGGCGACGTGCTGTTTCGCGTCGGCGAGCCGTCGGACGGTGCGTTGCTGGTGATTTCGGGGGCGGTCGCGCTCGACAGTCGCGAGGACGGGCAGCCGGCGCAGGAGATCGTCGGGCCCGGCGCCCTGATCGGCGAAATCGCCCTGTTCACGGCGGTCGCACGCCCGGTCACGGCGATCGCCCGCGAGCCGACGCAGGTGATGCGCCTGTCGCGCAGCGTGATGCGCCGCGTCCTGGCCGAATCACCTGGCTCGGCGGAGGCTGTCGCGGCGGCGATCAGCGACAGGCTGCGCGGCTTCGTCGACCAGCTGACGGTCGTGCAGGAGGCTCTGATCGCGATAGACCGGGGCTGAGCTTGGCTCACAGCTCCAGCGTCGCCGTCACCGGGACATGGTCCGAGGGCCGTTCCCAGCCCCTCGCCTCGCGCAGGAAGGTCACGTCGCGCAGCGTCGGCTTCAGCGCGTCCGACAGCCAGATGTGGTCGAGCCGGCGGCCGCGATCCGACGCTTCCCAGTCGGCGGCCCGGTAGCTCCACCAGCTGTAGAGCTTCTCCGGTTCCGGCCGCAGCAGGCGCGCCGCGTCGGTCCAGCCGCCTTCGGAGCGAAGCCGCTCCAGCGTCGTGGTCTCGATCGGCGTGTGGCTGACCACGTCGAGAAGCTGCTTGTGGCTCCAGACATCGTGCTCGTAGGGCGCGATGTTGAGATCGCCGACGAGGATCGCCGGCCGGTTGGTGGGGCGTTTCGTCACGTTCCAGGCGCCGATCTCGTCGAGGAAGGCGAGCTTGTGAGCGAATTTCTCGTTCTTTTCGGGGTCGGGGATGTCCCCGCCGGCGGGGATGTAGAAATTGTGGATCGCGATGCCCGCGGCGGCGCCCGCGGCGGTATCGAGCACCACGGTCATGTGCCTGGCGTCGTTGCGCCCGCACATCGCCATCGCGTCGCGCTCGCTGAAGGGCAGCTTCGAGACGATGGCGACGCCGTTATAGCCCTTCTGGCCGATGAAGGCCTGGTGGATATAGCCCGCCTTCTCGAAGGCCTTGGCCGGGAACTGCTCGTCCGGCGTCTTGGTCTCCTGCAGGCAGAGGATATCGGGCGCATGGCGGCCGAGAAAATCGGTGACCATGCCGATGCGCAGCCTGACCGAGTTGATGTTCCAGCTTGTGACGGTGAGTTGCACTGAGGTCGTCCGGCGAGAAGGGTGCCGGAAACTCATCCGCTGGCGCGCAAAAGGCAAGACGCCCGGTCAGGCTCCCGTGCGACTTCAGAGCTTGCGCTGGTAGTCGATCACGAAATTCTTGGCGTCGGGCCGGCGCTGCGTGTCGAGATTGTAGAGCGACACGGTGGTCTCGTAGCCCTGCGGATCGACCACGACCCATTGCCGCAGCACATTGGCCGTCAGATCGAATTTCAGCGCGATCTTGGAGGTTCCGCCCAGCGTCGAGCGATCCTCCAGCCGCAGCGTCAGCACGTCGCCATCGATTGCGGCGCCGGTGATCGTGCCCTCGCGGGCCAGATCCATGCGCTCGCGCACCAGGAACTTCAGCGGGGTCTGGCCGAGGGAGTAGATGTCCTGCGTCGCGAGGCGCTTGTCGCGCACGGCCACGGAGGTGCCATCCGAGATCACCTCGATCGTGGCGGGCGGCTCGTATTCGAAGCGCATCTTGCCGGGCCGCAGGATAGAGATGCGCCCCTCCAGCCGCCGGCCGTCGGCGGCATGCTGGATGAAGTTGCCCTGCAGGGTGGTGAAGCTGTTGAGATAGGCATTCAGCCGCTCGATCGCCTCCTCGCGGGTCGCGGGCGCACCGGTCTTGGGGCGAACCGGCGCCGGGGCCCGCGTCGTCTCCGTCGCGGGAACGATGGCCGTACTGGCAGGCTGTGCGACCGGGGCTTCCGCGACGCGCGGCAACCCCAGGCCCGGCGGCCGGACGGGCGGCAGCGGCAGGGGGCGGCTGGCGGCCGGCCTCGATACCGCCGGCTTCGGCGGCAGGATCTGGAGGGGCTGTGCCAGCAGCGAAGACGGAAGCGCGACGCAGCCGAGCCATGCCAGCATCGCAGCCTTGGCTCTGGGGGTCGGAATCAACGTCATCGGCAGGCCTTGCTCCCTTCTGTCACGGCCGGCCCGTGTCGGACCTGTCGACCGTCGTGGCGGTGGCGCCCCGCTGTCCGGTTGCGTGTCGACCCGGTGCTGGACAGATAACCCAAAGTCATGTCGCAGGTTGCAGCGGCCTGATGGCAATTTGAGGACCGGGACCTGCAACGACAAGGGCTGGCGCTGGCATCAGCCCCGTTTTCAATCCTCGTCTTCCCGTGCCCTTCCGGTTTCGACGAGGATGTCGCGTTTGCCGGCGTGGTTGGCGGGGCCGACGATGCCCTCGGTCTCCATCCGCTCCATGATCGAGGCGGCGCGGTTGTAGCCGATCTGGAGGCGGCGCTGGATGTAGGAGGTCGAGGCCTTCTTGTCGCG
>CALRYW010000019.1:0-57617 GCA_943372485.1 Allobosea thiooxidans | reverse complement strand
TCGACCATGATCAGCCGGCACTGCTCGGGCTTGAGCCGGTAGAGCAGCGACAGGATCATCGTGTTGATCGCCACCGACTTGCCCGAGCCGGTCGTGCCGGCCACCAGCAGATGCGGCATCTTGGCGAGATCGACGATCACCGGCTCGCCGCCGATGGTCTTGCCGAGCCCTAAAGCGAGCTTGTGCTTGGAGCTCTCGAAATCCTGGCTCGCCAGCAGCTCGCGCAGATAGACCGTCTCGCGCTTGGCGTTGGGCAATTCGATGCCGATCGCGTTCTTGCCGGGAATCACCGCCACTCGCGCCGAGATCGCGCTCATCGAGCGGGCAATGTCGTCGGCCAGCGAAATCACCCGGGAGGACTTCGTGCCCGGAGCAGGCTCCAGCTCGTAGAGCGTGACAACGGGGCCGGGGCGCACCTGCGTGATCTCGCCACGCACGCCGAAATCCTCGAGCACGCCCTCGAGCAGCGTCGCGTTCTGTTCGAGCGCGTCGGTCGAGATCGCGTTGGCCGGCAGCTTCCGGGGCTCGGAGAGATAGGTCAGCGGCGGCAGCTCGAATTCGTCGCGGTCGAGCAGCGAGGGCTGGGCCTCGCGCTGGATGCGCTTGCCGGGCTTTGGCCCGGGGGCCGGCGCGGTGACGCGCGGCAAATTGAGGTCGCGCAGGTCGAGCGGCGCGTCGTCGTCGCGGTCGAAGGGCGCGTCGTCGACGGTCGCCGCCCGCGGCCCGCGCAGCGGCGGTAGCGGGGCCGGGGCGAAGGGTGGAACGGTGGCGCGCGCGCCCGGGCCGCCTCGCGCCGCCTCGGCGAATTGGGGCTCGCGGCGGATGCGGCCCGCGGCGGCCAGGGCGCCGGTTCCGGTGGCCGGCGTACCGGCGCCCTGGGTCGCGGCCCGGGGCGGCTGCGGCAGGCGGCGCAGGATCATGCCGCGCAGGGCCATGGCGCCATGGGCGAGCCAGCCGATGAGGATCACGGCGATGCCGGGCTCGTCGTCGCGGCGATCCTCACTGTCCGACCAGGATTCGTCGGCCTCGTCCTCGTCGAGGACAGGGTCCTCGTCACTGACGAAGCCAAAGCCAGCGGCGGCGGTCACGGCGAGAATGGCGATGCCGGCATAGAGGAAGCCGACAAGCCCGCCGACCGCATTGCCGGCGATGCCGGCGATGTTGCGCGTGCCGAACAGGAGACCGTCGCCGATGACGCCGCCCATGCCGGTGGGCAGGGGCCAGCGCGGGGTCGCCGGAAGGGCGCTGCCGACGGCTGCGGTGGCGGCGACGGCGACGATCCAGAGGCCGAGCTTGAGGGCACCGCGGTCGAAGATGTGAAACCGGACCAGTCGCAGCGCCCAGATCAGGGGCGGAAACAGCAGCGCGATGACGCCGAGCCCGATGAGCTGCATCAGCAGATCGGCGACCATGGCGCCCGGCCGGCCGAGCCAGTTGGCGACGGCGCCGCTGGTGGCGTTGTTGAGGCTGGGATCGTCGACCGACCAGGTCGCCAGCGACAGGGCGACGGCCGCCATCAGCGCGAGCAGAGCGAGGCCGACCATTTCGCTGGCGCGGCGCGACAGGAACTCCCGCACCGGATCGGGCAGGCGGTCCATCAGCGAGGAGGAGCGTCGGATCGTGCGCATGCGGGGTTGGGCCGTCATCCAGGACTGCGGGCCGCGTCGCAACGGCCGATGCGACCAGGTTAGGAAGCCGAGGTTAAGACACGCTTAACCTTGGCGCCATCGCCCCGGTCGCCACCGTCCCCCCATGAAAAATCCCCGGCGGTCGCCCGCCGGGGATGGTGTCGAGAGGGCCGGTTGGGGCCGGCCTGGCGCCTGTCCTCAGGCGTGGTAGGCGCGCTCGCCGTGCTCGGCGATGTCGAGGCCCTCGCGCTCGGCGTCGGGGGCGACGCGCAGGCCGACGACCACGTCGACGATCTTGAACAGGATCAGCGAGCCGACGCCGCTGAAAACCAGCGTGAACAGCACGGCCTTGACCTGGGCCATGAAGGCGGTGCCGAACTCATAGGCACCGACCGCCAGTTCGCCGGGCTTCGAGGCGTAGTCGGGGATGCCCGCGCCGCCGAGATCGACATTGACGAGAATGCCGGTGGCGAGCGCACCCAGGATGCCGCCGATGCAATGGATGCCGAAGACGTCGAGCGAGTCGTCGTAGCCGAGCGCGTTCTTCACCGTCGAGCAGAAGACGAAGCAGATCGTGCCGGCGAGGAGACCGAGGATGATGCAGCCCATCGGGCCGGCGAAGCCCGCGGCCGGGGTGACGGCGACGAGGCCGGCGACCGCGCCGGAGACCATGCCGAGCATCGAGGGCTTGCCCTTGACGGCCCATTCCACGAACAGCCAGGCGACGGCCGCGGCGGCGGTGGCGACGAAGGTGTTGACCATCGCCAGGGCGGCGGTGCCGTTGGCCTCGAGGTTCGAGCCGGCGTTGAAGCCGAACCAGCCGACCCAGAGCAGGGCGCCGCCGATCAGGGTCATGGTCAGCGAGTGCGGGGCCATCAGCTCCTTGCCGTAGCCGATACGCTTGCCGATCAGGATGCAGCCGACGAGGCCGGCAATGCCCGCATTGATGTGCACCACGGTGCCGCCGGCGAAGTCGAGCGCGCCCCATTTGAAGAGCATGCCGGCATCGGCGTTGACGGCGTCAAGCGCGGCCTGGGCAGCGGCCTTGCCGTCGGCGCCAGCCTCGGCGAGGGCCTTGGCGGCGTTGCCGACCGCATCCGGGCCGCCCCAGTACCAGACCATATGAGCCATGGGGAAGTAGATGAAGGTGACCCAGAGGACGCTGAAGAGCAGCAGCGCCGAGAACTTCATGCGCTCGGCGAAGGCGCCGACGATGAGGGCCGGCGTGATGCAGGCGAAGGTCATCTGGAAGGCCAGATAGACATATTCGGGGATGACGACGCCGTTCGAGAAGGTGGCGACGGTGGTGGTGGCATCGACGCCGCGCAGGAACGCCTTGGAGAAGCCGCCGACATAGTCGTTCAGGCCACCGCCATTGGTGAAGGCGAGCGAGTAGCCGAAGATCACCCACATCAGGGCGACGATGCTGACGATCGCGAAGACCTGGGTGAGCACCGAGAGCATGTTCTTGCTGCGGACGAGGCCGCCATAGAACAGGGCAAGGCCCGGGATCGTCATGAGGAAGACCAGGACGGTCGAGCTCATCATGAAGGCGACGTCACCCTTGTTGGGGACGGGAGCGGCGGGCGTCTGGGCGAGCGCGCCGCCGGCGGCGGCCAGCGCCAGCGCGACGAGCCCGACCCGGCTGATGGTCTTGAAATGCATGGTTTGAAACTCCTCGGAAGGATCGCGTGTGATCAGAGGGCGTCGCCGTCGGTCTCGCCGGTGCGGATGCGCACGGCTTTCTCGATCGACGACACGAAGATCTTGCCGTCACCGATCTGGCCGGTGCGGGCGGCTGCCGTGATTGCCTCGATCACCTTGCCGACGAGCTCGTCGGAGACGGCGACCTCGATCTTGATCTTGGGCAGAAAGCTCACGGCGTATTCGGCGCCACGGTAGATCTCGGTATGGCCCTTCTGGCGGCCATAGCCCTTCACCTCGGTCACGGTCAGGCCGTGCACGCCGATGGCGGTGAGCCCGTCGCGCACCTCCTCCAGCTTGAACGGCTTGATGATAGCCATCACGATCTTCATTGTTGGGTTTCCCCGTTCCGCCGCCCGGAAGTCAGCCCTGGCGATCCTGTTGCGCCTCGCGCGCCTGTCATCGCGGCGCGTCGGCGAACGCAATTCAAGGCCCGTGCCAACTGGCGACGAAGGGGTAAGGAAACTCGGCACGCACCGGGAATCGCCGTGCCGGAGTGATTCCGGCGCGGGCAACCTGCCCATAAATCGAGCGGATGATGAATTTGTAGTCTGTTGCCTAAAACAGCGTCAGGTGCGGTCGGGTCTCGGCCGAACCAGGCCCTCCTGCGCGACCGAGGCGACGAGCCGGCCCTGCCGATCGAAGACCAGGCCGCGCGAAAAGCCGCGCGCGCCCGAGGCGGAGGGGCTGTCCTGCGCATAGAGCAGCCAGTCATCGGCCCGGAACGGCCGGTGAAACCAGAGCGCATGGTCGAGGCTGGCGGCCTGGACCTGCGGCTCGAAGACCGTGGTGCCGTGGGCGATCAGGCTCGAATCGAGCAGCATCAGGTCCGAAGCATAGGCGAGCACCGCCTGGTGGATGGCCGGATCGTCGGGAAGCGGCTGCATCGCCCGGATCCAGACATGGAAGCGCGGCTCCATCGCCTCGCCCGTGCCGGCATAACGCCGGAGCTCGACCGGGCGGATCTCGATCGGCCGTTCGCGCTGGTAATAGGCGCGCACCGCCTTGGGCATGTTGGGCAGGATATCACGGCTCATCGCGTCGCGATCGGGCAGATCTTCAGGCGGAGGTACATCTGGCATTGGCATCTGGTGCTCGAAGCCGGGCTCCTCGACCTGGAAGGAGGCGGACATGGCGAAAATCGCCTCGCCCTTTTGGATCGCCAGGACGCGCCGCGTCGTGAAGGAGCGGCCGTCGCGCAGCCGATCGACCTCGTAGATGATCGGGATTTCGGGATCGCCGCCGAGGAGGAAATAGGCGTGCAGCGAATGGGGCTGGCGGCCCTCCACCGTCTTGCAGGCGGCGTAGAGGGATTGCGCGATGACCTGCCCGCCGAAGACGCGCGGCCAGCCGACGCGGGGGCTGCGACCCCGGAACAGATTGCGCTCGAGCGGCTCGAGGTCGAGGATCGACAGCAGGGAGTCGCTGATCTGGGACATGGTCGAACAGGCTCTGGCGGCGGGCGGGTTGACGGTACGGCCGGCTTGCGCGCACAGCAGCTGCCGGTTCCGCCGCATCAGCACCGACCCGTCTCGGATCGTCAAGGCGGGAGGGGCGCGCGCTCCCGTGGCGATGAGGAGGATGGCGCATGAGCGAGCAGACAGGGCCGGGCGAGGCGATCGTCATCGCCGGCGGCGGCATTGCCGGGCTTTCGCTGGCGCTCGCGCTGAAGCAGGCGCTCGGTCGCGCCTTCGCGGTGATCGTCGCCGATCCCGCCTTCGCGCGCCCGGCGCGCCCCGACACGCGTGCCTATGCGGTCGCCGCCGCGGCTCAGGCGATGCTCCAATCGCTCGGCATCTGGGGCAAGATCGCAGGTGACGCCCAGGCCATGACCGAGATGGTCGTGTCCGACAGCCGCTGCGGCGACGCCGTGCGCCCGGTCTTCCTGACCTTCGACGGCGAGGTCGAGCCGGGGCAGCCCTTCGCCCATATGGTCGGGAGCGGGGCGCTGATCGAGGCGCTGACCGCCGCCAGCCGTCAGGCGGGTGTCGAGCTGTGGGATGAAGGCGTGACGCGCTTCGACAGCGGCGAGGGTGGCGTCAGCGTCGTGTTCGCGGGCGGCAAAGTGCTGCGGGCCAGGCTTCTCGTCGCGGCCGATGGTGCACGGTCGAAACTGCGCGAGCAGGCCGGAATCGGTTGGGTCGGCTGGGATTACGGCCAGTCGGGGCTGGTGGCGACGATCGGCCATGAGCGGCCGCATGGCGGGCGTGCGGTCGAGCACTTCCTGCCCTCAGGGCCCTTCGCGATCCTGCCGCTGAGCGATGGCGGGCGGCTCGGCCACCGCTCCTCGATGGTCTGGAGCGAGCGCAACGAGAATGTGCCGGCGCTGCTGTCGCTCGACGAGGAGGGCATGCTCGCGGAGATCGAACGGCGCTTCGGGCTGGAACTCGGCGAGATCACGCTGGAGAGCGCGGTGAGCGCGCATCCGCTCGGCTTCGGCGTGGCGCGCCGCTTCGTCGGCGAGCGGCTGGCCCTGCTCGGCGACGCCGCCCATCTGATTCATCCGATCGCCGGCCAGGGCCTCAATCTCGGCCTCAAAGACGTCGCGGCGCTGGCCGAGGTCATCGTCGACGCCGCCCGTCTCGGGCTCGATCCGGGCGCTGCCGACGTGCTGGACGGCTATGAGCGGGCGCGTCGCTTCGACACGGTGGCGATGGGCGCGGTCACCGACGGGCTCAACCGCCTGTTTTCCAACGACGTGACGCCGCTGCGGCTGGCGCGCGATCTGGGCCTGGGGCTGGTCGACCGCCTGCCGGGGCTGAAGCGCTTCTTCATCCGCGAGGCGGCCGGCGTCGCCGGTGCGCCGCCACGGCTGCTGCGTGGTAAGGCGCTCTGACCATTCGGGGACAGATCTGCACAGGGTGTTTCCCGTGAAACAGGATCACCGGCGTGACGCTTGTCACTCTTCCAGCGGGCGCGCTTCCTCGGGCAGCATGATCGGGATGCCGTCGCGGATCGGGTAGGCGAGCTTCGCCGCGCGGCTGATCAGTTCCTGCGTCGCCGCGTTATACTCCAGCGTCGCCTTGGTCAGTGGGCAGACGAGGATTTCCAGCAGCTTGGGGTCGATGCGGGTGGCGGTTTCGGTGACGGACTCGGTCATCGCTGGGCTCTCGGTTGGGCGGGCGCTCAGGCGCCCTTGCGGGGCAGATCGGCCAGCATGCCGGCCGCCACCATGAGTTTCGGCAGGGACAGGCCGGAGGCGGCGATGGCCTGGACGGTGGTGCGGCAGCGCTCGACGTCGCTCCGGCGCGCCTCCTGCCAGGCGTCGAGGCCCATGCCGCCGGCCGCGATCTCGCGGGTCAGGCCGGCCTGGGCGTCGAACAGCGTCTCCACGGCCCGCTCGCGGGCGAGACGCTCGTAATCATCGGTGGCCGGCACCGCGGCGGCGGCAGCGGCGAGAGCCGACAGGCCGAAGATCGAATCGACCCCGAAATGAATCGCGGCGACGGAGGCGATGGCGCCGCCGGTCTGCCCGGCGATGTCGACGATTTCCGTCGCCTGGGCCAGGGTCGGCAGGCTGGCAATGCGCGCGGCGAGGGCTGCGGGCACGCCTTCCGCCGTCAGCACGGCGATGCGGGCCTGGCGGGCATGGGCCTGGACCTCCGGCAGGAGCGTCTCGATGGTCTCCGCCAATGCGCTGACACCGGCGCGGTAATGCGAGACCATGGCCTCGATCGTGCCCGGCCGCGCCGCGCCGCGCCGCAGGAACCAGCCCATGCGGTCGCGCAGCAGGTCCTGGACGGCGGCGTAGAGCCCGAGTTGGATCTTGCCGGGCAGTTTCGCGTCGAGCGCGTCGATCGTGCCATTGAGCGAGATCAGGTCGAAGGCGTCGCGCGCCACCGCATAGGCGGCGGCGATGGCGGGGATCTCGGCATGGGTGAGCGCCGAGAGCACCGGCACCAGAGTCGGCCCGCCGCGGTTGACGATGGCGTTGGCGAGCTGGGTCGCGACGATTTCGCGGCGCAGCTTGTGGCCGGCGATATCGCCGGCATAGCGCTCGCGCAACGCCAGCGGGAAGTACCGGACCAGCTCGCTGTTGAGATAGAGGTCGTCGGGAACGTCGGATTCCAGCAGCGCGTCATGCAAGGCGAGCTTGGCATAAGCGAGCAGCACGGCGAGCTCGGGCCGCGTCAGCGCCTCGCCGCGCTTCTCGCGCTCGGCCAGCACGGCGTCGCTCGGCAGGTATTCGACCATGCGGTCGAGCCGGCCTTGCGCTTCCAGCGTCTGCATCAGGTAGCGCAGGCCCGGCGTCGCGCCGGAGCCGCGGGCTTCGGTGAGGGAAAGCGCCAGTGTCTGCAGGTAGTTGTTGCGCAGGACGAGGTCGCCGACCTCGTCCGTCATCTCCGCCAGCAGCGTGTTGCGGGCCGCTTCCGGCAGGCGGCCGTCCTGGACCGGGCCGGCGAGCGCAATCTTGATGTTGACCTCGACGTCGGAGGTGTTGACGCCGGCGGAGTTGTCGATCGCGTCGGTGTTGAGGCGGATGCCGGCGCGGGCGGCCTCGATGCGGCCGCGCTGGGTGCAGCCGAGATTGGCGCCCTCGCCGATCACACGGGCGCCGACCTCGCCGCCCGTGATGCGGATCGGGTCGTTGGCGCGGTCGCCGACCTGCGCATCGCTCTCGTCGGAGGCGCGGATATAGGTGCCGATGCCGCCGAACCAGAGCAGATCGACCTTCGCCTTCAGGATCGCGGTCATCAGCTCCGGCGGCGAGACCTCGGCCTTGGACAGGCCCAGGAGGGCTTGCACGGAAGGCGAGAGCGGGATGCTCTTGGCCTGGCGCGAGAAGACGCCGCCACCGGCCGAGATCAGGCTCTTGTCGTAGTCCTGCCAGGAGGAGCGCGGCAGGTCGAACAGGCGCTGGCGTTCGGCCAGCGACCTGGCCGGGTCGGGATCGGGATCGAGGAAGATGTCGCGGTGGTCGAAGGCAGCGACGAGCCGGATCGCCGGCGACAGCAGCATGCCATTGCCGAAAACGTCGCCCGACATGTCGCCGACGCCCGCCACGGTGAAAGGCGTCGTCTGAATGTCGATGTCGACCTCGCGGAAATGGCGCTTTACCGCCTCCCAGGCACCGCGGGCGGTGATGCCCATCTTCTTGTGGTCGTAGCCCTGCGAGCCACCCGAGGCGAAGGCATCGCCGAGCCAGTGGTGCTTCTCCAGCGAGAGCGCGTTGGCGGTGTCGGAGAAGGTCGCCGTGCCCTTGTCGGCGGCGACGACGAGATAGGGATCGTCGCCGTCATGGCGCACGGTGTCGGCCGGCGGAATCACCGTCTCGCCATCGAGATTGTCGGTCAGCTCGAGCAGGGTGCGCACGAAGATGCGGTAGCTCTCGGTGCCTTCGGCGAACCAGGCCGCCCGGTCCGAGGCCGGCGGCAGATGCTTGGGCACAAAGCCGCCCTTGGCGCCGACGGGCACGATGACGGCGTTCTTGACCTGCTGTGCCTTGACGAGGCCGAGCACCTCGGTGCGGAAATCCTGCGGCCGGTCGGACCAGCGCAGGCCGCCGCGGGCGACCTTGCCGAAGCGCAGATGGATGCCCTCGACGCGGGGCGAATAGACGAAGATCTCGTAGAGCGGGCGCGGCAGCGGCAGCGAATCGACCTTGGCGCAGTCGTATTTGATCGAGATCGTGCCGCGCGGCTGCCCGTCGGGTCCGATCTGGAAGAAATTGGTGCGAAGCGCCGCGTCGATCAGGTTGACGAGACGGCGCAGGATGCGGTCCTCGTCGAGGCTGCTGACGGCGTCGAGCGCGGTCTCGATCGCCCGGCGCTCGGTCTCCATCTTCTCCCCGCGTTCGCCATCGCCGAGGCGGGGATCGAACTTCGCGGTGAACAGCGCGACCAGGTCCGCTGCGATCGCGGGATGCCGGGCCAGCGCGTCGGCGATGTAGCCCTGCGCATAGGGCGCCCCGACCTGGCGCAGATAGCGTCCGAGCGCCCGCAGCAGCGAGGCCTCGCGCCAGGCGAGGCCCGCCGACAGGACGAGCTGGTCGAAGCGGTCCGACTCCGCCAGGCCACGGAACTGCGCCATCATCGCCGCTTCGAGCGCGGGCCCAAGGCGGGACACGTCGATCTCGCCATCGTCGGTGCGTTCCAGCGTCATGTCGTGGAGCCAGACGCGGGTGGTGTCGGTGGCCTCGCCGGCCGCCGGCTGCGGCGTGATGTTGTAGGTCCGCTCGTTGACGACGCGGAAGCCCATGTTCTCCAGCACCGGCACGCGGGCCGAGAGCGAAATCGCCGCGCCGCGCGAGAAGACCTTGAGGTTGGCCCGGGTCGCCGGGTCGCCCTCGCGGCGGTAGAGGTCGACGGCCCGCGCGCGATCGGCCGAGAGTTTCTGCAGCAGGTCGATGTCGGCCAGCGTCTCGGAGGGCGAGAAGCGGTCGCGATAGGCGGCGCCGAAGGCCTCGGCATAGCGCTCGGCGAGCGCGCGGGCGGCGGGGCCGGAGCGCTGCGTATCGAGCACGTCCTTCAGCCCGTCGCTCCAGGTTCGCACGATCGCGGTGATGCCGGCTTCCAGCGTGGCCCGGTCGATCTTCGGGGTTTTCCCTTCGTCGCGGCCGATGATGTAGTGGGTCCGGGCGAGCGGTCCCTCCGGATAGGCCGGATAGGCGGCCGAGATCCGGCCCTGATAAATGCTCGCCAGGAACTCGCCGACGCGGCGGCGCACGCGGGTGTCGTAGCGGTCCTTGGGAATGAAGACGAGGATCGAGACGAAGCGGTCGAATTCGTCGACGCGGGCCAGCGCGCGGATGCGCGGCCTCTCGGTCAGCTGGAGGATGGCGAGCGCGAAGCTCTCCAGCGTGGCGGCGTCGATCTGAAACAGCTCGTCGCGCGGATAGGCATCGAGCACGTTGTAGAGGGCGCGGCCGGAATAGCTTGCCGGATCGAAGCCGATGTTCTTGGCGACGCGGGCGACCTTGAGGCGCAGATAGGGAATGGCGAGCGCGCTGCCGGTATAGGCGTTCGAGGTCAGCAGGCCGACGATGCGCAATTCGCCGTCGAGCCGCCCGTCGGGCGTGAACAGCTTGACGCCGACATAGTCGAGATGGACGCGGCGGTGGACCCGGCTCTTGACGTTCGCCTTGGTGATGATGAGCGCCTGGGGCTTGGCCAGGAAGGCGCGGATCTCCGGCGTGACGGTGACCATCTCGCGGTTCTTGCGGAGCACCTTGACGGCGGGATCGCGCAGGATGCCGAGGCCCGAGCCCTCGATCGGGTCGGCCGCCGCATCGCCATTGGGGAAGCGGTAGGCGCGGATGCCGAGCAGGGTGAAGTTGTCGCCGGCGATCCATTCGAGGAACTGCAGCGCCTCGGTGACCTCGTCCTCCGGCAACGGCGGAGGGTTGCCGCGATAGGCCTGGATGACCTCGGTGATTCGACCGCGCATCGCAGCCCAATCCTCGACCGCGAGCCCGACATCGGCATAGACGCGCTCCAGCCCCGCGCAGAGCCGGTCGCGTGCCTCGGGCGAATCGATCCGCTCGAGGACGATCTGGATCAGGCTTTCGCGGCGCGTGCCTTCGGGGGCCCGGCCCGCCGCCTCGCCGGCCAGCGAGAGGAAGGCGCCGTCGGCGGCGCGGCCGACCGCCAGGATCGGGTGCGAGACGAGACGCGGCTCGTAGCCCTGCTCGGCGAGTTCCGACAGCGTCGAATCGAGCAGGAACGGCTTGTTCTCGTTGACGACCTCGAGAATCGTGACCTGACGCTGCCGGCCATCGCTGCCGAAGGCTTCGTCGCGCAAGCGCAGATTGATGGCCTGGGGTGCGCGCGGGGCCAGAAGATGCGCATGGGCTGCGGCTGCAGCCCGGGCCAGCATGTCCGCAGGAAGAGCCTCGAGATCCTCCGCGACGGCGCGGCCAAAGAGCAGGCGCGGAAAGTCGGGCGGCATCGCTCCGGGATGGTCGGCTGCTGCGCTCTCGATTGCGGAAACGGCCGCAGCCGTCGCATTGGTCACGCGCTTGCCCATGGTCCACCCCTGTTATTTTGTCCCAGCGATGACATAGGCTGGGGCGCCTTTCAATTGCGGCGCAGCGCTGGGCGACGCCCCTTAGCGACACGACGGGACGAACCATGATGGCCAATCATGACAAACCGAAGCTCGGGGAGAGGCCGGCGCCACAGGATGTCGCCCCGCCTGCGATGGCGCTCGATCTGCCGCCGGGGACGCTCTCGGCAAAGAATCAGGCCTATTTCGACAAATGTCTGGAGAAGCTCGGCTTCGTGCCGAACGTGCTCGTGGCCTATGCCCATGACGACGCCAAGCTTTCGGCCTTCGCTGCCTTCTACAACGACCTGATGCTGGCCCCGTCCGGGCTGTCGAAGCTCGAGCGCGAGATGATCGCCGTCGCGGTGTCGAGCGTGAACCGCTGCTATTATTGCCTCACGGCCCATGGCGCCGCGGTGCGGCAGCTGTCGCAGGATCCGGTGCTGGGCGAGCTGTTGGCGATGAACCACCGCGCCGCCGATCTGTCGGTGCGCCACCGCGCCATGCTCGACTTCGCGGTCAAGCTGACAGAGACACCCCATCTCGTCGGCGAGAGCGATCGGGGAGGCCTGCGAGCGGTCGGGTTCAGCGAGCGGGACGTCTGGGACGTCTCGGCGGTGGCAGCCTTCTACAACATGTCGAACCGCATGGCCTCGGCCGTCGACATGCGCCCCAATGCCGAATATCACCGGCAGGCCCGGTGAAACGGGCGACCGCGACAAAGAAAAACGGCCGGCGCAGGACGCCAGCCGCTGAGTTGGCCCCGATTCGACTGGCCCGGCCCCACCCGATCCGCGGGGGGCTGGGGGGCTGACAAACCGAAGAACGGCGACGCCGGGCCATCGAGGCAACGAGAGAATTAAAACCCGGCAACAGGGCGGACGCTGGGCCCGATCGCGGCGAAAATGCGGCGCCGCTGACGAAGCCGTGATGGCAGGAGCGGCCGTCCCGGTCCCGTGATCCGGATCCGCGGAGCGGGCTCGGGCGATTGCTTGCCAGCACAGCATCGGGCGGGCATCATCAGCTGCGGGGCATCGAGGCTGCCACGGCGGCGGCGATCGGGAGGCGCAATGAGCGAGAGCGAGACGCCGCAATCGCAGGCGGCAAACGGGGTCATTCCCTTTCCGGTCGCAGCGAAGCCCGCGACGGTCACCTTCGACCGCAAGGAGCTGTCCGAACTGCTCAACCTCTATGGCCGCATGGTCGCGGCCGGCGAATGGCGCGACTACGCGATCGATTTTCTCAAGGATCAGGCGCAGTTCTCGGTCTATCGCCGCTCTTCGGAGGTTCCGCTCTACCGCATCGTCAAGGATCCCGCGCTGGCCAAGCGGCAGGGCGCCTATTCGGTCGTCGCGGCGACGGGGCTGGTGTTGAAGCGCGGCGCGGAGTTGTCGCGGGTGCTGCGGGTTCTCGACAAGAAGCTCAGCGTCGTCGGCTGATTCGGGGCCGTTCCGTCAGGCCGGCGGCGGCGTGCGGCTGCCCGCGCCGAGGTCCTTCTGCATCAGCATCTGGTCGAGCCAGCGGCCGTGCTTGAAGCCGACCTTCTCGGCCACCCCGATCAGGCGGAAGCCGGCGCGCTCGTGAAGGCGCCGGGAGCCGCCGGATGCGCCCGTGCCGTCGCCGATGACGGCGATCATCTGGCGAAAGCCGCGGCTCGCGCAGGCCTCCATCAGGGCGACGAGAAGCGCGCTGCCGGCGCCCTCGCCCTGGGCATCGGGCGCGATGTAGATCGAATTCTCGACGGTGGCGCGATAGGCGGGCCTGGGCCGGTAGGCGCCGGCATAGGCATAGCCCAGCACCCGTCCGTCGCGCTCCGCCACGAGATAGGGGTAGCCGCCGGCGCCGATCGCCTCGAAGCGTTTCAGCATTTCGGCCTCGTCGGGGGCTTCCAGCTCCCATGACGCGGTGCCGTGACGGACCGCATGCCCGTAGATCGCGGCGATGGCGGGGATGTCGGCCGCCGTGGCAGGGCGGATCGCAGGCGCTGTCATGCCGCGATTGTCCCTGCGCGACGCCAAAAGAAAAGCCCCGGCCGTGAGGCCGGGGCTCGGTGTTTTCGCATGCCTGCCCGGATGAGGGGCAGGTGGCAGATCACTCCTGCTTGCTGCCGAACAGCGAGAGCAGCATCTGGAACATGTTGATGAAGTTCAGGTAGAGCGACAGCGCGCCGTTCACCGAGAGCTTCGCAGCCTCCTCCGGGTTCATGTCGGAGTAGAGGTACATTTCCTTCAGACGCTGGGTGTCCCAGGCGGTCAGGCCGGCGAAGACCAGCACGCCGATCGCCGAGACGGCGAAGGACAGGGCGCTGGACTGCAGGAAGATGTTGACCACCGAGGCGATCACCAGGCCGATCAGGCCCATGATCAGGAACGAACCCATCGCCGAGAGCGACTTCTTGGTGGTGTAGCCGTAGAGGCTCAGCGCACCGAAGGTCGCGGCGGTGATGAAGAACACCTTGGTGATCGATTCGCCCGTGTAGACCACGAAGATCGACGACAGCGACACGCCCATCACCGCCGCGAAGGCGAAGAACATGGCCCGCGCCGACGAGGAGCTCATGCTCTCCGCCTTGAACGAGAAGAACAGGATGAAGGCGAGCGGCGCCAGCATCACGACCCACTTCAGCGGGCTGAGATAGAGCGCCTGGCCGAGCGGGGTCAGCGCCGTGACCTTGCCGGTCGGCGAGACACCGGCGATCGCCAGCATGGAGATGCCGATCGCCGCCAGGCCGGTAATGGCCAGGCCGATCGACATGTTGTTGTAGACGCCGAGCATGAACGAGCGCAGGCCCTGATCCATCTCGACGGCGCTGGTCTGCTGTGCGCGGCCGGCACCCCAGACTGGAGCATTGCGGTCGAAGTTGCTCATCGAGCGAGTTTCCCCTGACAGTGATTCCGAAGACGGTCATCGCGTCCGGCGATGCCCTGTCGTCGCGCACAACCGTGGCGATGGCGGTAATATGAGGGGGTTTGGCGGTTCTTACAAGGGGGCCCCATGGTTAAACGCCGAGCGCCATAGAAACGCGACGCCACGCCCATGCAAAGTTACAACCCTGTAATGTCTATCCAGAGTCCTTTGCAGCTAGTCATCACAAATTCCGCAGATGAGAAGCCGGCGCTTTCGATAGTATTTTCAGCGTGCCGGCGAGCCCGAACAGGACGGTGACGCCGACGGCGGCAGTCGCGGCCAGTAACGCGCCGGTCGGGTCACTGACGAATTCGATCTTCATCACTTGCGTCACGACGCCCCAGCCGGCGAGAGCGCCCGCGACAACGCCGAACAGCGCCGAGACGAGGCCGATGGCCGCGTATTCAAGGGCGTACGACGAAAGTATGAAGCGCCGCGTGGCGCCCAGCGTCTTGAGGATCATGGCGTCGTAAAGCCGCGCCCTCTGGCCGGCCGCCAAAGCGCCGCCCAGCACCAGCAGGCTCGCGGCGATGGCGAGCCCGGATGCGCCGCGAATGGCGGTGGCGAGCTGGGCGACGATGGTGTTCACCGCCTCCAGCGCGTCCTTCACCCGCACGGCCGTCACGGTCGGGAACTCGACGGCCAGCCGGCGCAGAAGGATGGCGTCCGCGCCTGCGGGGGCCGCGGCGGTGTCAGCGGCGGGCGTGATCGTGGCGAGGTTGGTATGCGGCGCCCCGGCGAAGGTGTTGGGCGAGAACAGCATCACGAAATTGATACCGAGCGAGCGCCACTCGACGGTGCGCAGATTGGCGACGCGGGCCGTGATGTTGCGGCCGAGCACGTTGACGGTGAGGCTGTCGCCGATCTTCAGGCCGATGCCGGCGGCGATCTGCGCGTCGAAGGAGACGAGTGGCTCGCCGCGATAATCGGCCGGCCACCACTCTCCCTGGGCGACACGCGAGCCCTCGGGGATCGCCTGCGCATAGGTGATGCCGCGGTCGCCGTCGAGAATCCAGGCGGCCTGTTCGCTCGCCTTGATGTCCTCGGCGCGGACGCCGTTGATCGAGACGATGCGGCCGCGCATCATCGGCACGCGGGTCAGCACGGCGCCCGGGCGCTCCTGGTGGAGAACCGCATCGAAGCGCGCCGATTCGGCGTTGGGGATGTCGAGGAAGAAGAAGCTCGGCGCCTTCTCCGGCAGGGACTGGGTCAACTGCCGGGTCAGGCTGTTGTCGATGAAGGCCAGCGCCGAGAGCAGGGCGACGCCGAGCCCCAGCGACAGCACGAGCGACGGGGTGAGCGCGCCGGGGCGGTGGCTGTTGGCCAGCGCCATGCGCAGCGAGGGGTTCTTCGGCCGCGGCAGCCTGCGCGCCAGCGCCATCAGCCCCCAGGAGACGCCGCGCAGCATCAGAAAGATGCCCGTCATCACGGCGATGTAGATCAGCGCGATGCGCCGGTCATAGGCGAAGAGCAGCGCCACGGCGACGAGTCCGGCGACCGCGAGCAGGCAGATGGCGAGATAGATCGCGCGCGGGCGGCGGGCATCGGGCGCGATCTGGTCGCGGAACAGCGCCGAGACCGGGACGTCATGCGCGCGGCCGAGCGGCAGGATGGCGAAGACGAGCGCCGTCAGCAGCCCGTAAAGGGCGGCGACGGCGAGTTCACCGGGCGCCAGTGTCGGCTCGAAGGGAACCGGCAGGACGGATGTCAAGGCGGCGCCGAGCGCGAAAGGGGCCGCCGCGCCCAGAGCCAGGCCGATGGCGGTGCCGAGCGCCGCGACCAGCATCACCTCGGTCAGGTGGATCGCGACGACGCGGCCGCCGGTGGCGCCGACCGCCTTCATGGTGGCGAAGTCGAGCTTCTTGGCTTCGACGAAGCGGCGCACCGCATTGGCGACGCCGACGCCGCCGACCAGCAGAGCGGTCAACCCGACGAGCGTCAGGAACTGGGTGAAGCGCTCGAGATTGCGCTGGAAGCCCGGATTGGCGTTGGCGCGGGAGCGGATCTCCCAGCCGGCCTCGCGGGTTTGCGTGCCGGCATCGGCGATCAGGGCCGCGAGATCGGCATCGCTCGAGGCCTGTGGCGGCAGGGCGACGCGGTAGGTCCAGCGCACGAGACTGCCGGGCTGGAGCAGGCCTGTGGCGCGCAGCGCCTCCTGCGAGATCAGCAGCCGCGGGCCGAAGCCGACGCCGGCTGCGATCTTGTCGGGCTCGGAGACGAGGTTGGCGCGCAGCTGCAGGCGAGCCGAGCCGACGAGGATGGTGTCGCCCGGCTTCAGATCGAGACGGCCCAACAGGACGGGATCGGCGACGGCGCCGAAGACGCCGTCGCGCGCCGCGAGCAGATCGGCGACGGGGGCTTTCGGCTCGGTGACCAGTTCGCCGATGCCGGGATAGCCCGCATCCACGGCCTTGATCTCGACGAGCGCCGCGCCCTTGTCGCCGGCATTGGCCATGCCGCGCATGGTGGCGATGGTCGAGACCGTGCCCCGGCCGCTGAGGAAGGCCAGTTCCTGTGGTGTCGCCTCGCGGTGGATCAGCCCGAAGGCCGCGTCGCCGCCGAGGATGCGCCGGCCCTCGCGGGAGAGGCCCTCGGTCAGGCCGCGCGAGGCCGATGCGACGGCGGCGATCGTCATGACACCCAGCGCGAGGCAGGCGATGAAGACGCCGAAGCCGCGAAAGCCGCCGCGCAGGTCGCGCCAGGCGAGGCGCAGCGACAGCGCGGCCAGCGGGGCGCCACCTGGAGAGGCGGGAAGCGGTTTGATGGTCCCGTGCATCTCAGAGCGCCGCCATATCCGCAGCGGCCGGGGCGGGGCCGGTCGCTTCGATCCGGCCGGCACGCAGCCGCACCGTGCGGTCGCAGAGTGCGGCCAGGGAGAGGTCGTGCGTGACGAGCACCAGGGTCGCCCCGCGCTCGCGCCGCAGGGCGAAGATCAGATCGACGATCGAGCGGCCGGTGCTCTCGTCGAGATTGCCCGTCGGCTCGTCGGCGACGAGAATGGCGGGATCCGGCGCGACGGCTCGGGCGATGGCGACGCGCTGCTGCTCGCCGCCCGAGAGCTGGGCCGGGTAGTGGTGCATGCGGTCGCCGAGGCCGACATTGCGCAGCTCGGCCTCGGCCCGGGCGAAAGCATCGCCGACGCCGGCGAGCTCCAGCGGCAGGGCGACATTCTCGCGCGCCGTCATGGTCGGGACGAGGTGGAAGGACTGGAAGACGATGCCGATATGGCGGCCGCGGAAGACAGCGAGACCATCCTCGTCGAGGGCGCCGAGATCCTGGCCTGCGACCTTGACGAGACCGCTGTCGGGCCGCTCGAGGCCGGCCATCGTCATCAGCAGCGTCGACTTGCCGGAGCCGGAGGGGCCGACGAGCCCGGTGGCCTGCCCCGCCGCCAGCGACAAAGAAACGCCCTTGAGGATATGGACGCGGGCGGCCGCACGCCCCAAACTAAGCTCGACATCCCGCAATTCGATCGCCGGCTGATCCGTCGGCGGGACGCGCGTATCGCTCATCATCCAATGATCCTGACTTCGAAATCCACCAGCGTCCCTGTTCTCAGCCAAACGCGGCCCGAGCAGGGCAAGCCGTCATGTCGTGCCGCAGAGCCGCGATATGGGCGCAGTCTCGCCCTTCTCCAATCTCTCTGCGCCGCTTTTCTGCTGTGTCTCTCCCTGCTGCCGGTCGCGACCATGGCCCAGACGCCCCCTTCCAACCCCGGTTCCAAGCCGGCGCGCACGCTCAAACTCGTGGCTCTCGGCGACAGTTTGACCGCCGGCTACAATCTTCCGGCCAGTGCCGCCTTCCCGCCGGCGCTGGAGCAGGCGCTGCGGGCCAAGGGCCACGCTGTCGAGATCGTGAACGCCGGCGTTTCCGGCGACACCGTCCAGGGCGGGCTCGAGCGGCTCGACTGGTCGGTGCCGGACGGCACCGACGGCATCATCCTCGAACTCGGTGCCAATGACGCGCTGCGCGGGCTCGACCCGGCGGTGACGCGCAGGGGTCTGGAGGCCATCATCGCCAAGCTGAAGGCGCGTGGCATCCCGGTGCTGCTCACGGGCATGTATGCGCCGCGCAATCTCGGCACGGAGTATGCAACGCGCTTTGACAGCATCTATCCCGAGCTTGCGAAGGCTCATGGGCTGGTGCTCTACCCGTTCTTCCTGGAAGGCGTCGCGGGCGACCGCGTGCTCAACCAGCCCGATCTGCTCCACCCCACGGCCGAGGGCGTTCGCGTCATCGTCCGCAACATCCTGCCCACGGTCGAGCGCTTCCTCGCGACGCTGCCGGCCAAGCCCTGATCCGCGCGGGCGTTTGCGCCCGCCCGACCGCCTTCCCCATCTGCTCGACGCGCGTCCTTCGCCCGCCGCTTCCGGAGTTGCTTCGCCATGGAATACCGCCGTCTCGGCCGCACCGATCTCAAGGTCTCGGTGATCTGCCTGGGAACCATGACCTATGGCGAGCAGAACACCGAGGCCGAGGGCCACGCGCAGATGGATTACGCGCTCGACCAGGGCGTGAACTTCTTCGACACGGCGGAGCTCTACTCGATCCCGCCCAAGGCGGAGACACAAGGCTCGACGGAGCGGATCCTCGGCAGCTGGTTCACGGCGCGCGGCAGTCGCGACAAGGTGATCCTCGCCTCGAAAGTCTGCGGGCGCGGCGCCAACACCTGGTTCCGCGACGACAAGAGCCCGACGCGCGTCACGCGCAAGCAGATCCGCGAGGCGGTCGAGAAGAGCCTGCAGCGGCTGCAGACCGACTATATCGACCTCTACCAGATCCATTTTCCCGAGCGGCCGATGCCCTGGGGCTCTAACCCGACGCGTTTCTCCAAGGCCGCTTTCGAGCGCCCCGCGGACGAGACGCCGATCGCCGAGCAGCTCGACGCCTTCGCGGAGATCGTGAAGGAGGGCAAGATCCGCCATCTCGGCCTCTCCAACGAGAGCGCCTGGGGCACGATGAGCTTCGTGCGCGACGCCGAAACGCGCGGCGGGCCGCGCGTGCAATCGATCCAGAATTCCTACAACCTGCTCAACCGCACCTTCGAGACGGCGCTGGCTGAAATCGCGATCCGCGAGGATGTCGGGCTGCTCGCCTATTCGCCGCTCGGCCAGGGCTTCCTGACTGGCAAATATCTCGACGGCGCGCGGCCGGCCGGTGCGCGCACGACGCTGTTCGACCGCGGTCAGCGCTACCAGACTGCGGGCGCCGAGGATGCGATCAAGCGCTACATCGCGTTGGCGCGGGAGAACGGGCTCGACCCAGCGCAAATGGCGCTGGCCTTCGTGAACTCGCGCAGCTTCGTCACCGCCAACATCATCGGCGCGACGTCGATGGAGCAGCTCAAGACCGACATCGCCTCGATCGCGGTCACGCTGTCGCCCGAGGTCGAGGCCGGGATCGACGCGATCCATCAGCTCGTCGGCAATCCCTGCCCCTGATCCGGGCTCGATAGAGGCGCCGCCCTGCAGGGCAGCGCCTGCCCGGCATTTCGTCTCGCCAGAGTCACAAAAAACTGGCACTGATTCGGCATGCCGAGGCTGTTCACAGCGCTTGAGATTCCCGCCGAGGTCGCTTCGGCCCTGACGCCGCATCGGGGCGGACTGGCCGGGGCGCGCTGGATCGATCCGGCCGACTACCACATCACCCTGCGCTTCCTGGGCGATGTCGACCGGCGCACCGCCAACGATGTCGATGCCTTCCTCGGCGACATCCAGTCCTATCCCTTCGAGGTGACGCTGGATGCGCTGGGCACCTTCGGCGGTGACAAGCCGCGCGCGGTCTATGCGCGGGTCCAGCCGACGCCGCGGCTGACCGAACTCCAGGCCGATCTCGAGCGGCTGATGCGGCGACTGGGCCTGCCGGCGGAGGGCCGCAAATTCGTACCGCATGTGACGCTGGCGCGGCTGCGCGACACCTCCCCGCTCGACGTGGCACATTTCCTCAGCCTGCACCCGATCGTCCGGCCGATCAGCTTCACGGCACGGCGGCTGGCCTTGATGTCGTCGCGCGATTCGGTCGGCGGCGGGCCCTATGTGCTGGAGGCGGCCTATCCGCTCGGCCCGTCCTATCCGAACCGGCCGATTCGGGCAGACCATCAGCGGAGATGACCATGCCCAAGCGACTCGGCCCCGATGCCCTGCAGGAGGCGCTGACGACGCTGACCGGGTGGAAACTCGTCGAGGGGCGCGAAGCCATAACCAAGCGCTACGTCTTCCGCGATTTCAGCGAAGCCTTCGGCTGGATGACGCGGGTCGCGCTGCTGGCCGAGGCGATGGGCCACCATCCCGAATGGTTCAACGTCTACCGCACGGTGGAGGTGACGCTGGCAACGCATGATGCGGGCGGGCTGACCGAACTCGACGTCCGCCTCGCCCACGCCATGGATGCGCTGCGCCCATAGCTTCAGGCGCTATTCACGCCAGCCGCAGGACAGCAGCGCGGCCAGGACATGGGGCGGCGGCGGCGCCTCGACCCGGATCGGCGGCTTTTTGCGATAGAGCGGCACGGTGACGGAGCGGGCATGAAGCTGCAGGCCCGGCCCACCCTCGCGCGGGGCATCGCCATAGATCTCGTCGCCCAGCATCGGCCAGCCCGATTCCGCGCAATGGACCCGCAGCTGGTGGGTGCGGCCGGTCAGCGGCTCCAGTTCGAGCCAGGCGAGCGGGCCGGCCTCGCCCTGTCCGCGCCCCATCACACGGTAGCGCGTCTGCGAGGGCAGGCCGTCGGGATCGACCTTCATCCACCAGCCGCGATCCGGTGCGCGCTTGGCCAGCGGCAGGTCGATCAGCCCAGACTCGGCTGCCGGAGCGCCCTGCACGATCGCCCAATAGGTCTTCGCGATCGTGCCGTCGCGGAACATCTGGTTGAGCTCGGCCATGGCGCGCGGGTGGCGGCCGAGGATCAGGCAGCCGGAGGTGTCCTTGTCGAGCCGGTGTGCCGCCTCCGGTCGGCGCGGCAGGCCGAAGCGCAGCGCGTCGAGATGGTCAGTCAGGACGGGGATGATCCGGCGCTTGGCCTGGGGGCCGCGATGCGAGGGCAGGCCGGCCGGCTTGTCGATGACCAGCATCATCGCGTCGCGGTAGAGCAGCGGAAAAGGCAGCGGCGGCGCGTCACGCGGCGATTCGGGGGGGTGCGCGCCCGGGCTCGCTTGCGAAATTTCTGGTCGGTCGGGCGTGGTCATGGCATTGCGCTAGCGAAGGCCATCCTGTCGCGCAAGCACGAGCCGTTGCGCGGCAAGGCCACGGGAAGAATGATGAGCGAGAACGAACCGAAGAAGCGCGGCTTCTTTTCGAGACTGTTCGGCAGCGAGCCGGAACCGGCCCCGTCCGTCCCGACGCCGGCTGCGGGGGCGCCGGAGGCTCCGCTGGCGGACGCCGCGATCGCGCCGGAGCTGCTGACCGGCGAGGCCGCGCCGCTGCCGCTCGCGATGCCGGAGCCGGCTCCCGCCCAGGCCGCTTCCGTCCCGAGCACCCCCGTTCCCTTGCCCGAGCCCAAGCGGAGCTGGTGGCGGCGCCTGACGGAGGGTCTGTCGCGGACCTCCTCGGCCCTGACGACCGGCATCACCGACCTCTTCACCAAGCGCAAGCTCGATGCCGGCACGCTCGAGGATCTCGAGGACATCCTGATCCAGGCCGATCTCGGGCTGGCTACTGCCGCCCGCGTCGCCAAGGCCGTCGGCGAGGGGCGCTACGACCGGCAGATCGAACCCTCCGAGGTCAAGGCCATCCTGGCGCGCGAGGTCGAGGCGATCCTGAACCCGGTGGCGCAGCCGCTGGTGATCGACGCCACCAAAAAGCCGTTCGTGATCCTGATGGTCGGTGTCAACGGCTCGGGCAGGACGACGACGATCGGCAAGCTCGCCGCCAAGTTCCGGGCCGAGGGTCGGTCGGTGGTGCTGGCGGCGGGCGACACCTTCCGCGCGGCGGCGATCGAGCAGCTCAAGGTCTGGGGCCAGCGCACGGGGGCGGAGGTCGTCTCCGGCAACCAGGGGGCGGACGCCTCGGGGCTCGCCTTCGAGGCGCTGCAGAAGGCGAGAGCTGCAGGCACCGACGTGCTGCTGGTCGACACCGCCGGGCGGCTGCAGAACAAGACCGGGCTGATGGACGAACTCGCCAAGGTGGTCCGCGTCATCCGCAAGCTCGATCCGGAGGCACCGCATGCGGCGCTGCTCGTGCTCGACGCCACCGTCGGGCAGAACGCGCTCAGCCAGGTCGAGGCCTTCGGCAATACAGCTGGCGTCACCGGGCTGGTGATGACCAAGCTCGACGGCACGGCGCGCGGCGGCATCCTGGTGGCACTGGCGGCGAAATTCGGCCTGCCGGTGCATTTCATCGGCGTCGGCGAGGGTGTCGAGGATCTGGAGCCGTTTTCGGCGCGCGATTTCGCGCGGGCGGTGTCCGGACTGGACGAAGCGGCGTGACAGCCCGCGGCAAGACGCCGCCGGCGCAGACAGGCAGGACGAGATGAGCGACAGCATGGTACAGCCCCCCGCGGCGAAGGGCAGGCCGATCAACCCTCTGCTCAAGCTGGCGCTGGAATTCGGGCCGCTCGCGATCTTCTTCTTCGCCAATTCCTATGGCGACCGGCTGTTCGGCGTGGCCTCCGACCGCCGCATCTTCGTCGCCACCGGCATCTTCATCGTCGCTTCGCTGGTGGCGCTGGCGGCGTCGCGTATCCTGATGGGCTATCTGCCGCGCATGGCGATCGTGAACGCGGTCGTGGTCACCGTCTTCGGCGGGCTGACCATCGCGCTGGACGATGCCTTCTTCATCAAGGTCAAGCCGACCATCGTGAACACGCTGTTCGGCTGCGTGCTGCTGGGCGGGCTGTATTTCGGCCGCTCGCTGCTGGCGCTGGTGCTCGAATCGGTGATGCAGCTCGACGAGGAGGGCTGGCGCAAGCTGACACTGCGCTGGGGGCTGTTTTTCTTCGTTCTGGCGGCGCTGAACGAGATCGTCTGGCGCACGCAGACCCAGGATTTCTGGGTCGCCTTCAAGGTCTGGGGCGTGATGCCGCTGACCATGGTGTTCGCGCTCGCCCAGACGCCGCTGATCCTGAAGCACGAGATCAAGGCGGCGAAGGCGGGCGAGTAGGGCTATTTCGGCGCCATCCTCAGCGCCCCGTCGAGGCGGATCGCGCTGCCGTTCAGCATGTCGTTTTCGATGATGCTCTTTACCAGGGTGGCATATTCCGCCGGCTTGCCCAGCCGCGAAGGGTGCGGGACGGAGACGGCGAGCGAGGCGCGGGCCTCCTCGGGCAGGCCGTCGAACATCGGTGTCTCGAACAGGCCGGGCATGATCGTCATGATGCGGATGCCAGAGGCGGCGAGTTCGCGTGCGATCGGCAGCGTCATGCCGGCGACGCCGGCTTTCGAGGCGGCATAGGCCGCCTGGCCGATCTGCCCGTCCTCGGCGGCGATGGAGGCGGTGCAGATGAAGACCCCGCGCCCGCCATCGGCGGTGACGGGCTCGAGGGCGGCCAGCGCCGCCGCCGATTTCGCGACCAGTCGGAAGGTGCCGGTCAGGTTGATGGCCAGCGCCTTCTCGAACAGGGCCGTGTCATGGGCGACGAGTTCGCCGGTCTCGCGCTTCTTCGAGACGATGCGGCGGCCGGGCGCGATGCCGGCACAGTTGACCAGGACGCGCGCCACGCCCTGGGCCGCGCGCGTCGTGGCCAGCGCTTCGTCGACCGAGGCTTCGCTGGTGACGTCGCAGGAGACGAAGAGGCCGCCGATCTCGGCCGCGACCTTTTCCCCCCGCTCGGCGTTGAGGTCGAACAGTGCCACCTTGGCGCCTTGCGCGGCCAGCATGCGGGCCGTGGCCTCGCCGAGGCCCGAGGCCCCGCCGGTGACGATCGCGGCGACGGAGGAATCGATCTGCATGGCGTGTCCCGGGCTCTGATGCGACATCTCCAGCGTTTAGTGGCGCGGGCTTCGTCGTCCAAGGCGGTTTCTTGCACTGCCCGCTGGGCAGACCTCTTGCAGCGGGATTCGGCGGGGCCACATTTTCCGACATGGCGGGTGCGGCCGCGTCGCGGCATGATGATGTCCCGCAACCTGCCCTCAGGAGGGGCCAGATGAGCGACGGTTTCACCTCCCGCTTCACGGATGAGGAAATGGCGGCGATCCGCAAGAGCCTGCGTGACGAGGCCCGCTTCGGGGCCGAGTTCTTCGCAAGGCTGAAGCGCGTCGCCCGGCGCATCCCCTTCGCGGAGGATTTGCTGGCGGCCTGGATCTGCGCCCGCGACCCGGCGACGCCGCGGCGCGTGCGGATGACGCTGCTGGCGGCGCTCGGCTATTTCGTGCTGCCGCTCGATGCGTTGCCCGACATCATGCCACTGCTCGGCTTCACCGACGATGCGGCGGTGATCGCGGCGGCGCTGGCGGCGGTCGCGAGTTCGATCATGCCTGGCCACCGCGAGAGGGCGAAGCAGGCGATGGCGGAGCTGTGAGGCTGCGTCACAGCGTCAGGACGATCTTGCCCTGGGCCTTGCGGTCGCCGATCAGCGCATAGGCTTCCGTCCAGCGTTCGAGCGGGATCTCGGCATGGACATGGGCGCGGATCCGGCCCTCCGCGACCCAGCCCAGCAGCCGCTCCATATTGGCGCGCTGGGCGCCCGGTTCACGCCGCACGAAATCGCCCCAGAACACCCCGCGCAGATCGCAGCCCTTCAGCAGCAGCAGGTTGAGCGGGATTTTCGGAATGCCGCCGCCGGCGAAGCCGACGACGAGATAGCGCCCCTCCCAGCCCATCGAGCGGAGCGCCGGCTCGGCGAGGTCGCCGCCGACCGTGTCATAGAGCACGTCGACGCCACGGCCCTCGGTGAGGCGGCGCAGCGCGGCGCGGATGTCCTCGCTGCCGTAGTCGATGCCCTCGGCGGCGCCGTGCCGGCGCGCCAGGGCGAGCTTGTCCCCGGCGGAGGCGCAGGCGATGACGCGGGCCCCGAGCAGCGCGCCGATCTCGACGGCAGCCAACCCCGCCCCGCCGGCCGCGCCAAGCACCGCCAGCGTCTCGCCGGGCTTCACATCGGCGCGCTGGATCAGCCCGTGCAGCGCCGTGCCATAGGTGACGAAGAGACCCGCCGCCTGCGCGTCGGAGAGCCCGTCCGGGATCGGGATCGCGCTGTCGGCGGGCACCACGACCCGCTCGCGGGCGGCGCCATGGCCGAGCCAGGCTGCGACGCGCTCGCCGACGCGCCAGCCGCAGACACCCTCGCCCAGTGCGACGACCGTGCCGGCGCATTCCGCGCCCGGCGAGAACGGCAGTTCGGGCTTGGCCTGGTAGCGGTTCTCGATGATCAGCGTGTCGAAGAAGTTGAGCGCGGCCGCCTTGACCGCGATCGCGATCTCGCTCGGGCCCGGCTGCGGCTCCGGGAGGTCGCGGATCACCAGCGTCTCGGCCGGGCCGTGGCTTTCGCAGAGCAGCGCCTTCATCGTCTCTCCCTTCGTGGCGGCGCGTGTCACGCGCGTCCCGGTGCGACTGTGCCACGGCGCCGGCGCCTGCGAAACGCGGGTAGCGTCGCGGCGCCATTCGCATTTTCGCCAGGATCGTGGCACTCTATCCGCCTGCCTCAGCCATCGCGCCCGTCAACGGGTGGTAAAGGCAGTGTTAAGATTTTTAATGATTGATGGCGGCCATGATCAGTTCGTTTCTCCGTTCCGGCGTTCCCGCCTCGCGCCGTGTCCTCCTCCTGCCGTCGCTGCTCGCGGGCTGCCTCGGCGCCGTGCTGCTCGCTTCGGCCGCACAGGCCCAGCAGCAGCGCGGGCGCCCCGCGGCCGCCGCAGCGGCGCCGGCCGCCGCCGGCCAGGGCCAGGCGATGCTGCTGGAGACGGCCGGCAAGTGGCAGGCCTTCTCCTCGCAGCAGGGCCGTTCCAAGGTCTGCTACGCGCTGTCCAAGGCGGAAAGCCGCCTGCCCGCGAATCTCAAAGATGTCGACGGCCTGCTCTTCGTCGCCACGCGACCGGCTGAGGGCGTGCGCAACGAGATCAGCTTCGTGATGAATTTCGACCTCAAGGAAGATGTCGAGCATCAGGCGATCATCGGCTCTGAGCGTTTCGCGCTCGTCGCCAAGGGCCAGAACATGTGGCTGAAGAACCCGGCCGAGGAGCCGCGCATGCTGGATTCGCTGCGCAAGGGCGCCGGGCTCGAGGTCAAGGGCACGTCGAAGCGCGGCAACCCGACCTCCGACAAATACTCGCTCGCCGGCATGAGCCAGACGGTGAAGCGCGCCGAAGACGCCTGCAAATAGGCCCGCGATTTCTCTGGCGCGCGTTCTCGTGCTATGAGCCCGCCCCAATGCGGGCCGCGACCACCCGCCCCGAGCCAGAGTTCCGATGACCTTGACCGTCCTTGAATCCGCCGCCCCGGCGGCCGAACCCGTTGTGCAGCGGCCTTCACTGGTCGGGCGCACGCGCGCCGCGCTGGCCGAGGCGCTGGCCGAGATCGGTATCCCCGAGAAGGAACGGCGCATGCGCGTCGGCCAACTCTGGAACTGGATCTATCACTACGGCGTGCGCGATTTCGCGGCGATGACCACGATCGGCAAGGGGCTTCGGGGCGCTCTCGCCGAGCGCTTCACACTCGATCTGCCCAAGGTCACCGCCGAGCAGATCTCGACCGACGGCACGCGCAAATGGCTGATCCGGATGGCGCCGACCGGCCCGCGCGACCGCGGTGCCGAGATCGAATGCGTCTATATCCCCGAGGTCGACCGTGGCACGCTCTGCGTCTCCAGTCAGGTCGGCTGCACGCTGACCTGCACCTTCTGTCACACCGGTACGCAGCGCCTGGTGCGCAACCTGACCACCGAGGAGATCGTGGCGCAGCTGATGGTGGCGCGCGACCGGCTCGGTGATTTCTCGAACCGGAGTGCGCCGGGCGGCGCCTTTGTGCCCAAGGATGGCGGGCGCTTCGTCTCCAACATCGTCTTCATGGGCATGGGCGAGCCGCTCTACAATTTCGACGGGGTCCGCGACGCGATCGACGTCATCTCCGACAATGAGGGGCTTTCGCTCGGGCGCCGCCGCATCACCGTCTCAACCTCCGGTGTCGTGCCCCAGATCGGCCCACTGGGATCGGAGATGGGCACGATGCTGGCGATCTCGCTGCATGCGGTGCGCGACGATCTGCGCAACGAACTCGTGCCGCTGAACAAGAAGTACCCGATCGCCGATCTGCTCGAGGCCTGCCGGACCTATCCCGGCGTGTCGAACGCGAAACGAATTACGTTTGAGTATGTCATGCTCAAGGGCGTCAACGACAGCGACGCCGAGGCGCGCGAGCTGGTGCGGCTGCTCAAGGGCATCCCCGCCAAGATCAACCTGATCCCGTTCAACCCCTGGCCCGGCACCAAATATGAATGCTCGGACTGGGACCGGATCGAGCGCTTCTCCGAGATCGTCTTCCGCGCCGGTTATGCCTCGCCGGTGCGCACGCCGCGCGGCCGCGACATCCTCGCCGCCTGCGGCCAGCTCAAGAGCGAGACCGAGAAGCTCTCCGCCCGGGCCCGGCTGATGCTGGACCAGGACGAAGCGGCCGCAGCGAGCGCCGGTTGATCCGATGCTGCGCTGGCTCCTGCTGATTCCGTTCGCGCTGGTGATGGCGATGGCTGCCGGCCTCGTCGCGATGATGGTCGCCAGCGTGGTCTCACCGGGGCTCGCGCTGCTGATCGGCGGCGGCTTCGAGCGCCTGCTCGACGCGCTGTTCGGGCTGGCGGATAGGGGCATCGATCCCGGTCCGACCGCGGAGGCCGCCTTCGTGCTGCTCGGCCGGCTGGGCTTTGCGATCATCGTCGCGCCGGTCGTCCTGGTCGCCGTCGCCTGCGAGCTGTTCTCGCTGCGCAGCGGCCTGATCCAGAGCGGGCTGACCGGTCTGCTCGCGGCGCTGCTGCCGCTCGGCATGCTCGGCCTGGCGCGTGCCCCGACGGGAGCCGAGGTGCAGGTGCTCGGCGGACTCGTTCTGGTCGGCGCCGCGACGGGCCTCGTCTACTGGCTGATCGCGGGGCGCAGCGCGGGCGGCGCGCGGCGGGCGCCGGTCTGACCGGCAGGGTTCGACCCGGTCTGTCCGGGTATGACCAAGTGCTACCGCTCCGCTAGCCTGCTGTTTTTCCAGCGAGATCGCCCGGTCGTGCCGAATCTCAGCTGAGCTGCGCCCAGCATGACGCGCGTTTCAGGCAGCACAGCCCCTCGCTAATCGCCGATCGCCACGCCCTCGCGCCTGCCATCCGCTCCGCCAACGAAGCCTTCCGGCGTCTTGACAATCGCCTGGATGCCCGAGGTCATCGCCAGCAGGCGGACCTCATGGCCCTTCGCCTCGAGCGCCGCCTTCCAGGCTTCGGCCTCGGTGCCCTTTTCCAATTCGGTCGGACCGTTGCGGCTGCCGAAATTGCCGAGATCGACGGCGGCCTGCGGGTCCATCTTCCAGTCGAGCAGCGCGACCAGCGTCCTGGCGACATAGCCGATGATCTGGCTGCCGCCGGGCGAGCCGACCACGGCATAGAGGCGGCCGAAGGCATCGAAGACCAGCGTCGGCGCCATCGAAGAGCGCGGCCGCTTGCCGGGCTCGACGCGGTTGGCGACCGGTTTACCGTCTTCCTCCGGTACGAACGAGAAATCCGTCAGCTCGTTGTTGAGCAGGAAGCCGCCCGCCGCCATCAGCCGCGCGCCGAAACCGTCCTCGATGGTGGTGGTCATCGAGACGGCGTTGCCCTGCCCATCGACGACCGAGATGTGGCTGGTGCCGTTTTCGATGCCCTCCGAGGGTGCCAGAAGCTGCGCCCGCTTGTTGGGCGGCTCGCCGGCCTTGGCGCGGCCCATCGCGCGCTCGGGGCTGATCAGCTCGGCGCGCGAGCGGATATAGTCGCGGTCGATCAGCCCGGGCAGCGGAATGCCGACGAAGGCGGGATCGGCGAGGTAGAGGTTGCGGTCGGCGAAGGCGAGGCGACCGGCTTCCGAAAACCAGTGCGCTGCATCCGCGCCGGCTTGCATGCGGCCGAGATCGCGCGTCTCCAGCATGCCGAGCATCTGCTGCACGGCGACCGCGCCCGAACTCGGCGGGCCCATGCCGCAGATCCGCCAGACCCGGTAGGCGCCGCAGACGGGTTCGCGCTCCTCGACGCGATAGCCGGCGAGATCGGCCACCGTCATGTCGCCGGGATTGGTGGCGTGGCCGGTCACGGTCGCGACGATGTCACGGGCGATCTCGCCCTCGTAGAAGGTGCCCGCGCCGCGTTCGGCCAGCGCGCGCAGCGTCGCGGCGAAGGCCGGGTTGCGAAGGATCGTGCCGACCGCCTTCGCCTGGCCGTCGGCCTCGTAGAAATAGGCGGCGGCGCGGGCGTCCTTCGCCAGGTTCTTTTCGCCGGACAAAAGCCCGTTCAGGCGCGGCGAGATCGCAAAGCCGTCTTCCGCCAGCTTGATCGCCGGAGCGAGCACCTGTGGCCAGGGCAGTTTCCCCCAGCGGCGATGCGCCTCCTCCAGCAGCTTCGGCGTGCCGGGAACCCCGACGGACCGCCCGCCGACGACCGCCTCGACGAAGCGCATCGGCTTGCCGTCTTTCCCGATGAAACGGTCGGGTTTCGCTGCGGCGGGCGCCGTCTCGCGCCCGTCGAGTGTCATCACCCGCCGGGCGGCTTCGTCCCAGTGGAGGAGGAAGGCGCCGCCGCCGAGGCCCGAGCTCTGCGGCTCGACCAGGTTGAGCACGAGCTGAACGGCGATGGCGGCGTCGACCGCGCTGCCGCCGGCGCGCAGGATGTCGCGCCCCGCGGCAGCGGCCAGCGGATTGGCGGCGGCCACCATGAAGCGCTGGGCGGTGGCCGTGGCCTTGGTGATGCGGCCCGTCGCGGCCTCGGGCGCAGGCGCGAGGGGCTGGGCCATGGCCGGGGTCGCGATCAGCAGCATCAGGGCGGCGACCAGACGGCGTGGGCAGTGGCCGGGAGACAGGTGCATGGCGAACATCCGCTGATGGGGTCTGCCGCCAGACTAGCGCAAGCGTGGCACCGCGCCACCTTCTCGCGCCGCTTGGAGCGATCCCTCGCGGCGTCTAAGGTCGCGTCCGTCTTCGTTTCCCGATCGTGCCAAGGGGGCCCGGCATGTCGCTTTCGTCCGTCTCGAAATCCCGTCGTCCGTTCGCGGTGCTGGTGGCGACCCTGCTCGGGCTCGCGCTCGCCGGCTGCGGCGTCAACAACGTGCCGACGCTGGAGGAAAAGGCCAAGGCGAGCTGGAGCGAGGTGCAGAATCAGTATCAGCGGCGCGCCGACCTGATTCCCAACCTCGTCGAGACGGTGAAGGGCTATGCGGCGCAGGAGCGCGAGGTTCTGACCGCCGTGGTCGAGGCCCGGTCCAAGGCAAGCCAGGTCAAGGTCGATGCCTCGACGATCACCGATCCCGCCAAATTCAGGGAATATCAGGAGGCGCAGAATCAGCTCAGTGGCGCGCTCGGGCGGCTGCTGGTCACGGTCGAGCGCTATCCCGATCTGAAGTCGAACCAGAACTTCCTGGCGCTGCAGTCCCAGCTCGAAGGCACCGAGAACCGGGTCACGGTGGCGCGGCGCGACTACATCCAGGCGGTCCAGGCTTTCAACACGGAGATCCGCACCTTTCCGGGCGTGATCTGGGCGCGGCTGTTCTGGGGGGCCAAGGCGATGGAGACCTTCGCCGCGACGGCAGGAGCGGAGCGGCCGCCGGCTGTGAAGTTCTGAGGGCGCTGCGGCCATGGGCCCGAAGCTGCCGTCATTCTCGGGCGAGGCGAAGCGCAGACCTGAGAATCTCTCTCATGAGACGCTCGGGTCAAGCCCGAGCATGACGGCGCGTGTGCTGTTGCGACTCGGCGCCCTCCTTATTCTTCTGCTCTGGAACGGCCTCGCGCTGGCCGCCGATCCGTCCTACCCCGCGCTTTCGGGCCGCATCGTCGACGGCTCGAACCTGATCGCGGCCGAGGCGCGCCAGCGGATCGAGACCAAGCTCAAGGCCCATGAGGACAAGACCTCGGACCAGATCGTCGTCGCGACGGTGCCGTCCCTGCAGGGGCTGAGCGTCGAAGACTATGCCAACGGCCTGTTCCGGTTCTGGAAGCTCGGCCAGGCCAAGACCAACAACGGTGTCCTGCTGCTGGTCGCGCCGACCGAGCGCAAGGTCCGCATCGAGGTGGGCTATGGGCTGGAGGGGGCGCTCACCGACGCGTTGTCCAAGGTCATCATCACCACGGCGGTGGCACCGAAATTCAAGGCGGGTGACTTTGCGGGCGGCATCGAGGGCGGTGTGGATGCGATCCTCAGCATCCTCGCGGGCGAGGCCGAGGAATGGCAGCGGCGCGCGAGCCTGCGCAGCGACGAAACATCGTCGGTCGACATGATCGCGATGGTGGTCATGATGGCGCTGGTCCTGATCATCGTCGCGGCTTTCATCCGGGAGTTCGGCGGCACCGACGCGTCGCGCCGACACCGCCTGCGCAACGGGCGCTGGGTGACGCTGCCGCAAAACTCCGGCTGGAGCACGGGTTCGGGCGGAAGCTGGAGCTCGGGATCCGGTGGCGGGTCGGGTTCGAGCGGCGGCTTCTCCGGGGGCGGCGGATCATCGGGTGGCGGCGGGGCTTCGGGAGACTGGTGATGGACGAGCGGGACCGAGAGGCGATCGCCGAGGCCGTGCGGGAGGCCGAGGGCCAGACGGCGGGAGAGATCGTCGTCATGATCGACCGGGCGGCGGCGAGCTACCGCATGGTGCCGGTGGCGATGGCCCTGACGCTCTCGCTGCTGGTGCCCTGGCCGCTGCTCGCGATGACGGAAACGAGTGCGCCGCGGATCTTCCTGATCCAGCTCGTCTGCGCCGTGCTGCTGCTGGCGAGCCTGCTCTGGTATGGCCGCGGCGGGCGTTTCGTGCCCGGCTTCATCAAGCGCAGGCGCGCCCATGACGTCGCGCTGCGCGAGTTCACGGCGCGGGGTCTGAGCCGCACGCGGCAGCGTACGGGGGTGCTGCTCTATGTCGCTATCCAGGAGCGCTATGCCGAGATCATCGCCGATAGCGGCATCGACGGCCGGGTCGAGCAGGCGGTCTGGGACGGGATCGTCGAGGCGGTCGTGCTCGCGGGGCGCGAAGACCGGTTACGCGAGGGGATCGTCACCGCGGTGCGCGCGATCGGCGCCGTCCTGGCCAACCATGCGCCACGCTCGCCCGACGACGTCGACGAACTGCCGAACCATGTCGTAATCCTGTGAGCGCCGCTCAGCGCGGGCTGCGCGCCGCCGCGAGCACCGCGGACGGCATGACGCCGGATTTGCCCTGCCGCTCGGCCTGGACGAGGACGACATAACTGTCGACCTCCGGCCCCTGCGTGACGGCGATCGGCGCCGTGAGGGTCGCCTGCCGGCCATCCCAGTCGCCGATGCGCGTCATGCCGCGCACGACATTGGCATAGGCCACGGTCTTGCCCTGGTTTTCGCCGCGGCCGATCGGCACCGTGACCATCTTTGTCGTGGTCGCGACCCAGACACCGGCCGTCCGCTCCTGTGCGTCGCCGATGGGGGCGAGGGTCACCACGAGCTGCCCTTTGTCTTCCTTCACGCCGAGCTTCGCGACGAAGCCGCCGCCGGGGGGCTGCTTCGACGCCCGCTCGATCTCGCCGCGGTCGGACCCGACGACATGCGCCGCGCCGTTGATCACGGCCTGGGGGGTGTAGACCTGTCCGTCCCCGCGGGCCTTGGCGTAGTATTTCTGGCGCTTGGCGAAGCTGTCCTTGCCGAGCGTGTCCTTCCAGCCGAGATAGTCCCAGTAGGTCACCGGCAGGGTCAGGGTGATGATGTCCGGCTGCTTCGCCAGATCGACGAAGAGGGCGTCCGCCGGCGGGCAGGAGGAGCAGCCCTGGCTGGTGAAGAGCTCGACCACGGCCCTTGGCTGGAGGTCCGGCGCCTGCGCGCGCGCGGCGGCTGCGCCCAGCACGAGCAGGGCGGCAGCGGCGGACAGGAGGGGCGCGGAACGTTTCATGGCTTGAACTCGGCGAGACCTTACATCTCAGGCGTTACCAAAGCGCCCCATTCGTCTCACTTCAAAATCACGTTGCCTTGAAAACAGGAGATGGTGCGACGGCCGGTGCCTCCGCGGCGGCAGCGGCCGGGATCATGTTGGGGCGCCAACGGCGATGCATCCAGAGCCATTGCTCGGGATGTTCGCGGACCCAGCCCTCGACCACGGCCGTCATCATCGCCATCGCGCCCTGCACGTCGATCTCGCCCTGCGCATCGCGGGGCAGGTCGAGCGGCGGCGTCAGCTGCAGCCGGAAGCGCTGGTTCGGCAGGCGGATGACGCGCACGCCGTGCACCGGGCATTCGAAGCGGCGTGCGAACTTGCCGAGGATCGGGTTGGTCAGGGCCGGACGCCCCATGAAGGGCACGACGACGCCTCGGGTGAAGTGCTGGTCGATGAGCATGCCGAGATGACCGTCGCGCTCGAGCACGCCCTGCATGGCGAAGGCGGCGCCCTGTTTGGCGGCGGCGAGCCCGCCCATCGCGCCGGAGCGGATCTCGTGGACGACCGCGGCGATGGCGGGGTCGTTCGGCGCCCGGAAGACGGCGGTGGTGTCGAGATCATAGGCCTGGGCGCAGATCGCCGGCAGTTCCCAATTCGCCAGATGCGCCGAGAAGATCAGGCCGGGCTTCGCGTCGTCCTTCAGCGCGATGAAATGCTCGATGCCCTCGACCTCGACGCGGGAAGGTGCGTCGGGATGGCGGTAGTCGTAGTCGAAGAGCGTCTTCAGATGGGCGTATTCGGCGGCGGTGCGGCCGAGATTCTCCCAGGCGCCGCGCGCGATGCGGCGCACCTCGGCCTCGTCCATGCCGGGAAAGGCGGCCCGGATATTGGCCAGCGCGACGCGGTTGACCGGAATCAGCGGGCTCGCCATGCGCAGCAGCCAGCCGCCGAGGTTGCTCGACCGCTCGGGGCCGAGCAGGCGAAGGGCTCCGAACAGGGCCCGGATCAGGCCGATCATCACCGCCGCCCCGATGCGTGCGGCGATTGCTTTCAAGCGTCTCAAGATCGGCCCGGTTCCCTTGCGCCCAAATGGCCGTTGCGGCCGGGCTGGAACCGCGACTTGCGGCAGGACGGCGGTTTCGTCAAGTTTTCAGCCGGAGCCGCCGGGTTGCGGCCCGTCGACCCGCCGCGTCGTCAAAAGGTCACGACGACCTTGCCGAAGACCTGCCGGCCTTCGAGGCGCGCCAGTCCCTTCTCGAAATCCTCGAGCGGAAACACCGAATCGATCACCGGCTTCATGCCGACGGCCATCTTGTCAAGTGACTGGCGGATGTTCTCGATGCGGCAGCCGAACGAGCCGGTGATGCGGTACTGCTGCTGGAAGAGCTGCATCAGGTTGATCGTGGCCGACGCCCCCGAGGTCGCGCCGCAGGTGACGAGGCGGCCGCCGCGCTTGAGGCAGAGCAGCGAGCCGTTCCAGGTATCGGCGCCGACATGCTCGAAAACGACGTCGACGCCTTTCCGCTTCGTCAGCCGGCGGACCTCGCCCTCGAAGCGCTCGGTCTTGTAATTGACAACGTAATCGGCGCCGAGCTCGGCGGCCTTGCGGCCCTTCTCGTCGTCGCCGACGGTGGTGTAGACGGTGCAGCCGATCGCCTTGGCCATCAGGATCGCGGCCGTGCCGATGCCGGAGCCGCCGGCATGCACCAGGACCGATTCACCGGGCTCGAGCTTGGCGTTGTCGAACAGCATGTGCTGGACCGTGCCGAAGCCGATCGGCGCGCAGGCGGCGTCCTCGAAGGAGACGCCGGCGGGCGCCTTGACGACGAGCCTTGCCGCCTTGTTCAGGAATTCGCGGGCGAAGCCGTCGATATGGAAGCCCATGATCCCGGCGACGTTCTCGCAGAGATTGTCGCGGCCCTCGCGGCAGGCCTTGCAGTGGCCGCAGGTCTCGGCGCCATAGGCGGTGACGGTGTCACCGACGGCGAGCCCGGTGACGCCCTCGCCGACGCAGACGATCTCGCCCGAGGCCTCGACGCCGGCGGCCTGGGGCATCTTGCGCTTGGCGAAGGCCATGCCGCGGAAGCCCCAGACGTCGAGATAGTTCAGCGCGACGGCGCGGATGCGGATCTGGACCTCGCCGGCGGCGGGCGGAGGCGGCGGCTCGATCTCCTCGAGACGGAGGTCGCGGTCGCCGTGAAGTTGAAGTGAACGCATGGGAAGACGGGGTCTCTTTTTCAGTCGTTGCAGTGCGGCGCGGGGTGCCGCCGGTCCATCACAGTTCAAGGCGATCTGCTGTTGTGACGGCGCGACAAGGGGTCTGATGAGCGGCTCAGGGACTGTTCGTCGCTGTGCCATGCGGCAAGGCGGTCTGCTCTGGGCTCTTGTGGTGAGCCGCATCGACGAAGTTTTCGATTGCGGTCGCAATAATCCATTCCGGCGAACGACCCGTTTGAGCAGCCAGTTCTTTTACGATGGCGGCGATCTGAGGCTCCAGCTCGATTGTTATGTCCATAGCACGACTCCTCATGTCGCCATTCCGAGCAGAGCGAAGCCATCACTTCGCTGCCGGAGGCGACTAAATTGCGCCGTAGACACGTGCCCCGCAACGACGGATGCGGGTCATCTCAGCGGTGGACCCCGAGCTGCGCGGTCACGCCACCGTCGATCGGGATGACGGTGCCGGTGATGTAGGCGGCGGGTTCGCTCATCAGGAAGGCGGCGAGGCCGCCGACCTCGTCGGGCCTGGCGAAGCGCCCGGCCGGGATCTGCCCCTGCATCTTGTCGCGATAGGCGGCGTAAGGCGCCATCATGTCGGTGTCGACGAAGCCCGGTGCGATGACGTTGACGGTGACGCCGCGCTTGCCGGTCTCGACCGCGAGCGTCTTCGCATAGGAGATCAGCGCGCCCTTGGAGGCCGCGTAAGCCGCGTTGCCGGGGTTGCCGCGCAGCGCCGCGACCGAGCCGATGGCGACGATACGTCCCGCGCGGGCGCGGATCATGGACCGCATCAGGCTCTTGGCGAGGCGGGTGAAGGCCCAGAAATTGACCTGCATGGCCGCTTCCGCCTTGTCCTGCGCCATCATCGCGGCCAGCGAATCATAGGGCTGGCCGGCATTGTGGACGAGGCCGAAATAGCTCTCGCCCTCGCGGTCCTCGCAGAAGGCCTCCAGCGCCGCCTTGTCGGAGAGATCGAGCGGCAGGGCCTGGATGGCGCGGCCAGGATGAGCCGACGCGATCTCGGCGGCGAGCGCCACGGCCTGCTCGCCCGAGGCGCGATAGGTGAAATCGACATCGTGGCCGGCCGCGGCCAGCGCCCGGACGATGGCCGCGCCGACGCCCTTGGCGCCGCCGGTGACGAGAACTCTGGTCATGAGCGGGTGGGCTCCGCGGTCAGGACGAGGCTGGTGTTCTGCCCGCCGAAGCCGAAGGAGTTCGACAGGACCGTCCGCACCCGGGCGTCACGGGCGACGTTGGGCACCACATCGAGCGCGATCGCGGGATCGGGCGTGATGTAGTTGATCGTCGGCGGGATGCGACCATGCGCGATGGTGAGGAAGGAGATCACCGCCTCGACTGCGCCAGCCGCCGTCAGTGTGTGGCCGATCATCGACTTGTTGGAGGACATCGGCAGGCGCGCCATGCGCTCGCCGAAGACGGCGGCGCAACTCATCGCCTCCATCTTGTCATTCTCCGGCGTCGAAGTGCCATGGGCGTTGATGTAGTCGACATCGTCGGGGCTCAGGCCGGCATCGGCCAGCGCATCCTGCATGGCGAGGATGGCGGGCTTGCCGTCCGGGCTGGAGCGGGTGCGGTGGAAGCCGTCGCCGCGCTCGCCGCAGCCGGCGACGATGCCGAGGATGGTCGCCCCGCGCGCCAGGGCGTGGTCGTAGTCCTCCAGCACCAGCGCGCCCGCGCCCTCGCCCATGACGAAGCCGTCGCGGTTCTTGGAGAAGGGCTTGGCGGCGGCTTCGGGCGGGTCGTTCTGGGTCGAGAGCGCCGAGAGCAGCGAGAAGCGGATCAGCGCCTCGGCATGGATCGAGCCGTCGGTGCCGATGCAGAGCGCGGCTTTCGTCTCGCCACGGCGGATCGCCTCGACGCCCATCTGGATCGCGGTGGCGCCCGAGGAGCAGGCGGTCGAGAGCGAGATCGGCGAGCCCTTGGTGCCGAAGGCATCGGCGACATGGTCCGCCACGGTGCCGAACAGGAACATCTCGTGCATCGCCTTGAAGCGCTGCGAGGCGGCGGCGCCGAGCAGGCCGCGATAGTCGACCTCGCCCTCCAGGGTCGCGGCGAGCTCCTGCTTCTGCGGCCACTCCATCTCGACGGGGGGCACCGCCATGAAGAGCTCGCCGGGGAAGTCGCCCGGCCGGCCGATGCCGCTCTGGTCGACAGCCTCCTCGGCGGCCAGCATGGCGAGCTTCTCGGAGAGCTGCGGGGCGGAGAAGGGGCCGTCGAAGAGGAAGTCGACCGTTCCGCCGATCGTGGTGCGCAGCCCCTGTGTCGGGAAGCGCTCGATGGCATGGATGCCCGAGCGGCCGGCGGTGAGCGCGTCCCAGTTCGCGTCCTTGCCCCGGCCAAGCGAGGTGACGATGCCGAGCCCGGTGACGGCGACGACGGGCCGGCCCTTGGAATCGCGGTGGGCGGTGGCTGGGGTCTTGGCAGAGGCGGGCTTGGCGCTCATCGGATGCTCCTCACAGGGCCACCAGGCGGGCGGCGCCTTCGCCGCGCCAATGGCCGGCGCCGGTGACGACGGCCTCGCGCGCCTGGCCCTTCGACAGGGCGGCGGCGGCGAGCGCGACCGAGACGGGGAAGGCGGCCTCGACCGCGTGGCCGAGCAGATCGCCGGCCGCGACGCGGCGCGCCTGCGGCAGGGTCGCGAGGGCGGCGGCCTCCTCCGCGGTGACGCCGGCGACGCCGGTGGCGGCCGAGACGGCGAGTGCGCCGGGGCTGACCGGGCCGAGATCGGCGAGCAGGCCGCGCAGCGCCGCCTCGACCGCGCCGGGCTGGCGCTTCGAACGGGTCGCGACGACGGCGTCGAGCCGGGCCAGGACGGTGGCGCCGCGGGCGGCCGCGCGCTCGGCCGATTCCAGCACGAGGAAGGCCGAGGCGCTGCCCGTGATCAGGCCCGGTGCGGCCTGCCGCTCGAAAACGGGGGCGAAATCGCCTTTGCGGAGGTAACCGCCGAGCTCGAACAGCAGCAGCATGTCCTGCCGCTCGGCATTGTAGGAGCCGCCGACCAGCATGATTTCGGCCTGGCCCGCGGCGATGCGGGCATGGGCGGTGCGGACCGCGTCGACCCCGGCCTGCTCCTCGCCCATGAAGGTGCGCGAGGCACCGGTGATGCCGTGGACGATGCCGATATTGCCGGCGAGCAGGTTGGAAAGCTGGGCCAGGAACAGTGTCGGGCGCAGATCGCCCATCAGCCGCTCGTTGAGGAAGGCGCCGGGCGCGTTGGCGCCGCGCAGGCCGGTGAGGATGGCGCTGTCGACGGCATGGTCGCGCTCGCCGCCGCCAGCGGCGACGATGACCTGGAGCACAGCCTTGGCCGCCGCATCGTCCTTCAGCCCGGCCCCATCGAGCGCAAGCCCGGCGGCATAGACGCCGAGGCGCTGCCAGGGCTCCATCTGGCGCTGGTCGGACTTCTTGGGGATCTGCCGGTCGAGTTCGAGAACTTTCAGCGGATGGACCGGGTAGGGCGCGAAGCTCGTCGCGTCGACGACGGGCGCGGCCATCGCCGCCAGCGCGTCGGCATGGGTGTCGACGCCTTCGCCCAGGCTGGAGGCGAGGCCGATGCCGGTGATGACGACGCCGTGCTTCATGATCGGGCCTGTTCCGGAACGAGGCCGATGGCGGCCAGGCGGGCCTCCATCAGGCTGCGCATGTCGGCGGGGAAGGGCATCAGGCGGAAGCGCAGTTCCGCATCGCAGATCGGCTTGCCGTCGATGGCGATGCGCGCCTTGGTCGCGGCATAGCCCGAGCCGTCGATCACCAGCTCGGCCGTGATGTCGAGCACGGCATCCGGCTCGACGAAGGTGCGGAAGCGGGCCTTGTCGACGGTCATCAGGAAGGGCATCTGCGTCAGCCCGTTGAGGGCGAGCAGCAGATAGCCCGAGGCCTGCGCCATCGTCTCGGTCAGGAGCACGCCGGGCACGAGCGGATGGCCGGGAAAATGGCCCTCGAAGACGGGGCTGGCATCGGCGGCCGGCACGGTCGATCGTGTCGTGATCCGCTTCTCACCCGGCTCGAAGGCGACGACGCGGTCGATCATGTCGAAGTATTCGAGGCGCATGCGCTTCCGATCGTCGGTCTCGGGGCGTCGAAGCCGGCCCCGACGCGGCTCTGCTCTAAACGCTGAGCCGGCGCGGCTCAAGCCGGCGCCCTCGTGAAAGCAGGACGGCCCCCATCCCGGGGCGCCGCGGAGATCGCGTCCGCGCCCCGGGTGAGGGCCGTGATCACAGCTTTGATGAAGCTCAGGCCGCCTTGGCGGCGACGAGGTCGTCGATGCGCTTGCAAAGGTTCTCGAGCACGAAATACTGCTCGGCGGGCGCCTTGCCCTCGTTGACTTCCTGCGTCCACTGCTCAAGCGGGAGCTTGATGCCGAAGGCCTTGTCGATCGCGAAGGCGATGTCGAGGAAGGCCAGCGAGTCGATGCCGAGATCGTCGATGGCGTGGCTCTCAGGCGTGACCTTTTCGCGCGGAATGTCGCAGGTCTCGGAAATGATTCCGGCGACCGTCTCGAACGTGGCGGACATGCGGATGCTCCCGTCGTGATGATGGAGGCGGACGACATCCGGGCGCGGACGATCGTCCTGCGCCTACCCCAAGCCCCCCGCCAAGGATGACTGTGACGCCCCCTTACACCGCGGGGGGTAAGAGGACAACTCCGACGAGTCCGAAGCCGGGATCGCCTCAAGGGCGTAGGGTGATCGCATTGTACGCAGAAATTGTGTGATTGACCTTGCGTTAACCATCTGGTGCGACCCTTGGCTGCTTTCGAGCCAAATGGGGGGATAGGCCGTGGTTTCGCTGAAAACGCGCTTTGCCTTACTATGCCTGTTTCTGGCCTTCATCACGAGCGCTGTGGCGGGCATCGGGATCCACTCCTCGTCGCGCATGGGGTCGGCCATCGACGACCTCGCCAATTCCGCGACCGCCATCCGGAACCACACCATCGGCGACATGCTGCATGACGGGTTGCGCGCCGATGTCTACGCCGCGCTGATCCGCTCCGATACCGGGGAGGACGGCGCCGAAACGATCGACGAAACCCGGGCGCATGCCAAGGAGTTCTCCGAGCGGATCGCCGCGACCAAGGCGATCGTGAGCTCGCCGGAGACGCGGGCGCGACTCGAGGCGCTGGACGAGCCTCTGTCGAACTACATCGCGCAGGCGGTGTCGCTGGTCGAACTCGCTTTCACGGACCGCAAGGCCGCGTTTGCGGGCATGGCGCAGTTCGACGAGCGCTTTGAGGCGCTCGAAAAGTCGATGAAGGAGGCCGGCGATGCGCTGGAGGCGGAAGCGACGTCAGCGCAGGCCGGCGCGGGCATGGCCCGAACGCTCGCGGCGACCGTCGCGCTCGCGGGCCTCGTCATGGCCCTGCTGACGGCGATCGGGCTTTATGTCGCGGTGTTGCGCAGCATCGTGCGGCCGATCGCGGAGATCGTCGCGACGATGCGGCAGCGCGGTTCGGACGCGGTTGCGGCCGTGATCCCCCATCGCGACAGGCGCGACGAGATCGGCGAGATGGCCCGTACCATCGGCTCCTATCAGGACGTGCTGGCGGGGCGTGCGGCCGAGGAGCGGCTGCGGCGCGACGAGGACCTGCGGGCCTCGCAGCGCCAGGCCGGTGCTTTCGCCGAAACCGCACAGCAGATCAGGCGGGCGGTCGATGCGGCGGTCCATGGCGATTTCAGCCAACGCGTCGACCCCGGGGCGCAGCCGGGCGAGATGACGGCGCTGGTGACCGGGATCAACCAGATCAATATCGCGATCGACGGCGCGACGACGACCTTTGCGGATATTCTGGAAGCCATCGCCGATGGCGACCTGACCCGCAGCGTCAGCGCCGCCTATTCGGGCAAGCTCGGCTCGGTGAGCGCCTCGATCAACGGGATGGTCGAGAAGCTCGCCATGACGGTGAGCGTGATCAAGCAGACGGCGCGCGAGGTCGCGGCCGCCGCCGAAGAGATCAAGGCGGGGGCGGAGAACCTGTCGACCCGCACGGAGGAGCAGGCCTCGTCGCTGGAAGAGACCGCGGCCACCACCGAGCAACTCGCGGCCTCGGTGAAGGCCTCGGCCAATGCCTCGCGCCAGGCGGTCGATCTCGCCGAGAACGCGACGCGGGTCGCCCGCAATGGCGGGGCGATCGTGACCGACGCGATCGGCGCGATGAACCGCATCGAGCAGGCCAGCGGCAAGATCACCGACATCACCTCGGTCATCGACGGCATTGCCTTCCAGACCAATCTGCTGGCGCTGAACGCGGCGGTCGAGGCTGCGAGGGCGGGCGATGCCGGCAAGGGCTTCGCGGTTGTGGCCTCCGAAGTCCGGGCGCTGGCGCAGCAATCCGCGGATGCGGCCAAGAGCATCTCGGTCCTGATCAATGATACCACGCAGGAGGTGGCTGCCGGGGTCAAGCTCGTGCGGAGCGCGGGTGAGGTGCTGGGCGAGATCGTCGAGGCGACCCAGAAGGTGGCCGGCACGGTGACGGAGGTCGCCGCTGCCTCGGGCGAACAATCGAACGGCATCGACGAGATGAGCCAGACGGTCGCGCGGATGGACGAGATGACGCAGCAGAACGCGGCGCTGGCCGAGGAAAGCGCGGCTTCCGCCGTCCTGCTCGGGCGCAAGATCGCGGAACTCGATGCGCTGGTGGCCGCGTTCCGCACGGCGGGTGCCGCTCGGGCCGCGGTCCGTCCGGCGGCTGCCGTGCCGCTGCGCCTGGCGGGTTGACGGGCGGCCCGCCCGCTTCGACCCCTCTCAAGCGAAAAGGGCTGCGGCATCGCGCGATGCCGCAGCCCTCGATCGTTTCGCTCCCTCCGCTGCGTGCAGAAGATGGCCGCGCTCAGGCGGCGAGGCCGCGAAGCACGTAGTGCAGGATGCCGGCGTTCTTGAAGTAGTCGATCTCGTCCAGCGTATCGATGCGGCAGAGGATCGGCACCTTCTTCACGGTGCCGTCGGCATAGGTGATTTCCGCCTCCAGCATCTGGCGCGGCTTGACCGTGGCCAGACCCTTGATCGAGACCGTCTCGTCGCCCTTGAGGTCGAGCGAGGCCCAGCTCGTGCCCTCCTGCAGGGTGAAGGGAACGACGCCCATGCCGACGAGGTTCGAGCGGTGGATGCGCTCGAAGCTCTGCGCGATCACCGCCTTGACGCCGAGCAGGTTGGTGCCCTTCGCGGCCCAGTCGCGCGAGGAGCCGTTGCCGTATTCGACGCCGGCGAAGATGACCAGCGGCACCTTCTCCTGCTGATAGCGCATCGCCGCGTCGTAGATCGGCAGCTCTTCCTTGCTCGGATAGTGGATGGTGTAGCCGCCCTCGCGCCCGTTCGGCCCCATCATGTGGTTGCGGATGCGGATATTGGCGAAGGTGCCGCGCATCATCACCTCGTGATTGCCGCGGCGCGTGCCGTACTGGTTGAAGTCGGCCACCGCGACGCCATGCTCGGTGAGATAGGCGCCCGCGGGCGAGGCGGCCTTGATCGAACCGGCCGGCGAGATGTGGTCGGTGGTGATCTTGTCGCCGAAGAGGCCGAGGATGCGGGCGCCCTTGATGTCGGTGACCGGTGTCGGCGTCTTGCTGATCCCCTGGAAGTAGGGCGGGTTCTGGACGTAGGTCGAGGCGTCCTCCCAGGCGTAGGTCTGGCTTTCCGGGGTCTTCACCGCCTGCCAATGCGCGTCGCCCTTGAAGACGTCGGCGTATTTCGCCTCGAAGATGGCGCGCGTGACGTTCTTGGCGATGAAGTCCTGGATCTCCTTGTTGGAGGGCCAGATGTCCTTGAGGAAGACCGGCTTGCCGTCGGAGCCGGTGCCGAGCGGCTCGGTCGTCAGGTCCATCTGGACGGAACCCGCCAGCGCATAGGCGACGACCAGCGGCGGCGAGGCGAGGTAGTTCGCCTGCACGTCGGGCGAGACGCGGCCCTCGAAGTTGCGGTTGCCTGAGATCACGGCGCCCGCGATCAGGCCCTGATCGTTGATGGCCTTCGAGATCGGCGCCGGCAGCGGGCCGGAATTGCCGATGCAGGTGGTGCAGCCGAAGCCGACCAGGTTGAAGCCGAGCTTGTCGAGATCGGCCTGCAGGCCGGCCTTGGCGAGGTATTCGGCGACGACCTGCGAGCCGGGCGCCAGCGAAGTCTTGACCCAGGGCTTGACGGTCAGGCCCTTGGCGACCGCGTTGCGGGCGAGCAGGCCCGCCGCCATCAGCACGGACGGGTTCGAGGTGTTGGTGCAGGAGGTGATGGCGGCGATCACGACGTCGCCATGGCCGAGATCGAAGGGCTGACCTTCGACCGGCACGCGGCGGGCGATCTCACCGCCCTTCTTGTACTCGGTGTCCATCGCCGCCTTGAAGCCCTTGGCGACGCCGTTCAGGTCGATACGGCCTTCGGGGCGCTTGGGGCCGGCCATCGAGGGCTGGACGGTCGCAAGGTCGAGCTCGAGCGTGTCGGTGAAGACAGGATCGGCGGTCTCGATCGTCGCGAACAACCCTTGTGCCTTGCTGTAGGCCTCGACCAGCGCGATCCGGTCGGTCTTGCGGCCGGTCGTGGTGAGATATTCCAGCGTCTCGGCATCGACCGGGAAGAAGCCGCAGGTGGCGCCGTATTCGGGGCCCATATTGGCGATGGTGGCGCGGTCGGCCAGCGTCAGGTTGTAGAGGCCGGGGCCGAAGAACTCGACGAACTTGCCGACGACGCCCTTTTTGCGCAGCATCTGCGTGACGGTCAGCACGAGGTCGGTGGCGGTGATGCCTTCCTTGAGCGAGCCGGTCAGCTTGAAGCCGATCACCTCGGGCAGCAGCATCGACTGCGGCTGGCCGAGCATCGCGGCCTCGGCCTCGATGCCGCCGACGCCCCAGCCGAGCACGGCCAGGCCATTGACCATGGTGGTGTGCGAATCGGTGCCGACGACGGTGTCGGGATAGGCGACCTCGACCTCGGCGCCGTCGATCGTCTCCTTGCGGGTCCAGACTGTCTGGGCGAGGTATTCGAGATTGACCTGGTGGCAGATGCCGGTGCCGGGCGGGACGACGCGGAAATTGTCGAAGGCGCCCTGGCCCCATTTCAGGAAGCGGTAGCGCTCGCCATTGCGCGCATATTCGAGCTCGACGTTCTGGGCCAGCGCCTTGGGCGTGCCGAATTCGTCGACGATGACCGAATGGTCGATGACCAGATCGACCGGCACGAGCGGGTTGATCTTGGCCGGGTCGCCGCCGAGCGCGACGACGCCGTCACGCATGGCGGCGAGGTCGACCACGGCGGGGACGCCGGTGAAGTCCTGCATCAGCACGCGGGCGGGACGGAAGCCGATCTCCTTGCCGGCGGTGCCCCTGTCGGTCAGCCAGGCGACGAAGCCCTCGATGTCGGCCTTGAAGACCGAGCGGCCATCCTCGAAACGCAGCAGGTTCTCCAGCAGCACCTTCATCGAGAAGGGCAGCTTCGAGATGCCCGGCAGGCCGTTCTGTTCGGCCAGCGGCAGGGAGTAGTAGACATAGGTCTTGTCGCCGACGGTGAGCGTCTGGCGGCATTTGAAGGAATCGAGCGAAGCCATGCGGGCTGATCCTGATCAAGGGGTTGCGGTCGCGAACCGGCGGGCACCCTTGCGGGATCGCCAGATCGAAGGCCCATTGCGCATGTCGCGCGCGCCGCCCCGGGAGTGCCCGAGCCCCGCGCCGGATCGGCGTGCGGCGTAGCCACGGGCTCTATAGAGCAATTCCAAGAAGCCCGCTACATGAACGAAGCGCGTTCTTGCGCAATCCTGACGCTCCGGAAGATACTCCTGTCTTGACGCGCCCGCCCTATCCCACCCTCGTCCTCGATGTCGACCGGCTGGCCTGCCGCCGCGGCGGTCGCCTGATCTTTTCCGATCTCGGCTTCCGGCTCGGCAATGGCGAGGCGATCGCGCTGACAGGGCGCAACGGGGCCGGCAAGTCGAGCCTGCTCGCCATGTTGTGCGGGCGGCTGCGGCCGGCTGCCGGCACGATCAAGATCGAGGGATTCGAGGAGGTCGCGCCGGTCGAGGTCAGCCATGTCGTCGGTCATCGCGACGGGCTCAAGACGGCGCTGACGGCGCAGGAGAACCTGGTCTTCGCGCAGGCGCTGCTGGGGGAGGCGTTCCTCTCACCGGCCGAGGCGCTGGCCGCGGTCGGCCTGCCCCATGTCGCAGCGCTGCCGGTCGGCTATCTCTCGGCCGGACAGCGCCGGCGCGTCGCGCTCGCCCGGCTCCTCGTCGCAAGGCGGCCAATCTGGCTTCTGGACGAGCCGATGTCGGCGCTCGATGCCGCGGCCCAGGCGATGCTGAGCGGCCTGATGCGGGATCATCTGGCGCAGGGTGGGGCGATCCTGGCCGCGACGCATGGTCCGCTCGGGCTGGACGGCGTGCGCGATGTGAGGATCGGGCCGTGACCCGCGCCTTCCTCGCCATCCTGAAGCGCGATCTTGCGCTCGCCTCGCGGGCCGGTGGCGGCGGCGAACTCGCGCTCGTCTTCTTCCTGACGATCGTCGTGCTCGTGCCCTTCGCGCTCGGGCCGGATCTCAACCTGCTCTCGCGAATCGGTCCCGCCATCCTGTGGCTGGGCGCGCTCCTGTCGATGCTGATCGGGCTCGACCGGCTGTTCCAGGGCGACGAGGAGGATGGCTCGCTCGACCTGATCCGGGCCTCGGTCCTGCCGCTGGAACTCGCCGTGCTGGCCAAGGGGCTGGCGCATTGGCTGACGACGGGCCTGCCGCTGGCGCTGGCGGCGCCTCTGCTCGGGCTCCTCGTGGCACTGCCGGGCGAGGCGATGCTGCCGGTGGCGGCGACGCTGCTCGTCGGCACGCCGGCGCTGAGCTTCATCGGGGCGGGCGCGGCGGCGCTGACCGCAGGCCTGCGGCGCGGCGGGCTGATCCTGCCCGTGCTGGTGGCGCCCCTGACGGTGCCGGTGCTGATCTTCGGGGTTTCGGCTTCGAATGCGGCGCTGGGCGGGACAATCCCGTTCGCGACGCCGTTCCTGATCCTCTGCGCGCTGTCGCTGGCGGCGATCGTCGTGGGGACGCTGGCGGCGGCGGCGGCGCTGCGGCAGGCGGAGTGAAGCGGTTGCTGCGACCCCATGCGCGGCTCGCGCGCATTGTCGCAGCCCGAGGCGGTTGCTACATGCTGACGCGTCCAATTCAGAAGAAGGGCCGCACGCCGCGCCATGGCTAGCCTGATCGACCTGGCCAATCCGACGCGCTTCATGCGCCTCTCCGCCGCGCTGCTGCCCTGGTTGACGGGCGTGGCCGGGGTCTTGCTGACCGTGGGCTTCTATCTCGCCTGGTTCGTGGCGCCGGCCGACTATCAGCAGGGCGAGACCATCCGCATCATGTTTGTCCATGTGCCGGCGGCCTGGCTGGCGATGATGTTTTACACGATGATGACGCTCTCGGCGCTCGGCACGCTGGTCTGGCGGCATCCGCTCGCCGATGTCGCGCAGAAGGCGGCGGCGCCGATCGGCGCGGCCTTCGCCCTGATCTGCCTTCTCACCGGCGCCTTTTGGGGCAAGCCGATGTGGGGCACCTACTGGGTCTGGGACGCCCGGCTGACCTCGATGCTGGTGCTGCTCCTGATCTATCTCGGCATCATGGCGCTGTGGCGGACGCTGGACGAGCCGTCCCAGGCGGGACGAGCCGTCGCGATCCTGACGCTGGTCGGCTTCGTCAACGTGCCGATCATCAAGTTCTCGGTCGACTGGTGGAACACGCTGCACCAGCCGGCCTCGGTGCTGCGGCTGGACGGGCCGACGATCCATCCGTCGATGCTCTGGCCGCTGCTGATCCTGGCGGTCGGTTTCACCCTGATGGCGCTCACGCTGCATCTGGTGGCGATGCGCGCCGAGATCATGCGGCGGCGGGTGCGGACGCTGACGATCCTGGAAGCGGAGCGGCTCGACCGTCTGGCGGCGGGGAGCGCGCCGGCATGAAGGCCGATCGGTCATGAGCGGGCTCGGGCCGCATGCCGGCTTCATCCTGGCGTCCTACGCTGCCGTCGCGGTCGTGCTGGGCGGGCTCGTGGCGTCCGTCCTGCTCGATCACAGGGCCCAGAAGCGGGCGCTGGCCGAGCTCGAGCAACGTGGCGCCGGCCGTCGCGCGGAACGGGAATCGCCATGAGCCAGCTCGAGAACCAAGCCGAAAGCCAGCTCGAGGCGGAGGCGGCGACGCGCCGCCGCTCGCCGCTGCTGTTCCTGCTGCCGCTGGTCCTGTTCGGCGCGCTGGCGGTCGTCTTCCTCGTCGGGCTCTTCGCCGGCGACGCCAGCAAGGTGCCCTCCGCCCTGATCGGGAAGCCGGTGCCGCCCGTGACTCTCTCCGCGCTGGAGGGGTTGCAGCGCGACGGGCGTCCTGTCCCCGCCTTCGGCATGGCCGATCTCGCGGCCGGTCGCGCGACCATCGTCAACGTCTTCGCGAGCTGGTGCGCGCCCTGCCGGGTCGAGCATCCCTTCCTGGTGGCGCTCGCCGATTCGCCGCAGGTCAAGGCGGGGCGCGTCGCCGTGGTCGGCATCAATTACAAGGACGAGGCGGAGAATGCGCGCCGGTTCCTCGGCGCGCTCGGCAATCCCTATTCGGCCGTGGGCGTCGATCGGTCGGGCCGCGCCGCGATCGAATGGGGTGTCTACGGCGTGCCGGAAACCTTCGTGATCGGGCCCGACGGGCGCATTCTCGAAAAGCATGTCGGCCCGCTCGACGCCGCGAGCGCCGGCCGGCTGCTGGCGCGGGCGGTGGCGGGCAAGTGATACCGATCGCTTCGCCGAAGCCTCGACTGTGACGGGTCATTTCGGACGCAGCGCAGCGGAGATCCGGAATCCATCATCGAGCGTCGGAGCCCTTCGATGGATCCCGTGGCAAGCCCGGGATGACGGGGCTGGTTCCGAAGGACGTGACGGCTTCAGGCCGCCTTCTTGCCGCCCATCAGGCTCTCGAACATCCCGCGACCATCGGTGCCGCCGGTCAGCGAATCGATCAGGTTCTCGGGGTGCGGCATCAGGCCGAGCACGTTGCAGCCGGGCGAATAGATGCCGGCGATGTTGTTGAGCGAGCCGTTTGGATTGGCCTGCGCCGTGACCTGCCCCTGGGCGTCGGCATAGCGGAAGGCGACGAGGCCTTCGCCCTCGAGCCGCGCCAGCGTCTCCGGATCGGCGACGTAGTTGCCCTCGCCATGAGCGATGCAGACATCGATGACCTGGCCCCGCGCATAGGCAGAGGTATAGGGCGTGTCGGCGCGCTCGACCGTGAGGTGCTGGCGCCTGCAGACGAATTTCAGGGCGGCGTTGCGCATCAGGATGCCCGGCAGGAGCCCTGCCTCGCAGGCGATCTGGAAGCCGTTGCAGATGCCCAGCACATAGCCGCCGCGGGCGGCATGCGCCCGGGTCGCGTCCATGACGTTGGCGCGGCCGGCGATGGCGCCGGTGCGCAGATAGTCGCCATAGGAGAAGCCGCCGGGCAGGACGACGAGGTCGGTTCCGGCAGGCAGTTCGGTGTCGGCGTGCCAGACATGGGCGACGCTGGCGCCGGCCTGCTTCAGCGCCTTGGCGACGTCGCCGTCACGGTTGGAGCCGGGAAAGGTGATGACGGCGGCTTTCATCGGATCACGCCCCGATCTCGACGTGGTAGTTCTCGATCACAGTGTTGGCGAGCAGCCTCTCGCAAGCGGTCTTGAGCGCGGCTTCCGCCGCGGCCTTGTCGGAGCCCGAGAGCTCGATGTCGAAGACCTTGCCCTGGCGGACCGAGCCGACACCGTCGATGCCGAGGGACTTCAGCGCCCCCTCGATCGCCTTGCCCTGCGGATCGAGCACGCCGGTCTTGAGGGTGACGGTGACGCGGGCTTTCATGACAATCTCCAGAGGGGCATTCTGCGGCTGCCTTAACGGCGAATCGAAGCAGGCTCAACCGGAATGGCCGGTCTCACGTGAATCAGCGGCTGCGCCATGCGGCCACCGCATCGCGACGGGCGCCGTCGGCCTCTGCGGAGACGGCGATAGCGAGCACGAGCCGGTCGCTCTCGCGCCCATGCAGGATCGCGGTCGCGGCGCTCTTCGTGCCGGTGGCCCCCGCCTCTCGCGCGCGGATCTCGACGAGGAGGCCGCTCGCGCCCTCGGTCTCGAAGCGGCTGACGCGGGTCGTGCTCTTGGGCCGCGAATCCGCCTTTCGGGCGGCGGGCTTCGGCGTGGCCGGCTTTCGCGCGGGATCGGATGGCGGCTTCGAGAACAGGCGGGCGAGGCGCTCCGGATCGGCCTTCAGGGCCTGCTCCATCTTGTCCGCCTCGCGGCCGGAGAAGGCGAGGACCGAGGCGAAGCCCTGCTGCGCGCAGGTCTCGCGCGGGCAGACCACCATGGTGCGGGCCTCGATGCCGTCGTTGAGCACCCAGCCGCCGATCGGGAGCGGCTGCCAGCCCTGCGCGGCGGGCAACTCGGCGATCCCTGCGCCGAAATCGCCGGCGCAGCCCGACAGCAGCAGAGCAGCCGTGAGCGGGCCGATGACACGAAAACGGGAGCGCTGGCGCTCCCGTTTCAGGATCTGGCGCGCCGGCGAGCCGTCGTCCATGGCAGCCGTCGACGGGCTTACTGGACGAGGCGGGGGCCGGCCGGGCCGGCCTTCTCGTTCTCGCCGAGGATACCGAGGCGGCGCGCCACTTCGGTATAGGCCTCGATCAGGCCGCCCATGTCGCGGCGGAAGCGGTCCTTGTCGAGCTTGTCCTTGGACTTGATGTCCCAGAGCCGGCAGGAATCGGGGCTGATCTCGTCGGCGACGACGATTCGCATCATTTCGCCCTCCCAGAGCCGGCCGCATTCCATCTTGAAGTCGACGAGACGGATGCCGGCGCCGAGGAAGAGGCCGGAGAGGAAGTCGTTGACGCGGATGGCGAGCGCCATGACGTCGTCGATTTCCTGGGGCGTCGCCCAGCCAAAGGCGGTGATGTGCTCTTCCGAGACCATCGGATCGCCCAGCGCATCGTTCTTGTAATAGAACTCGATGATCGAGCGCGGCAGCTGCGTGCCTTCCTCGAGCCCCAGCCGCGTCGAGAGCGAGCCGGCGGCGACATTGCGCACGACGACCTCGAGCGGAATGATCTCGACCTCGCGAATGAGCTGCTCGCGCATGTTCAGCCGGCGGATGAAATGCGTGGGAACGCCGATGTCGTTCAGGTTGGAGAAGATGTGCTCGCAGATGCGGTTGTTGAGCACGCCCTTGCCGTCGATGACTTCGTGCTTCTTGGCGTTGAAGGCGGTGGCGTCATCCTTGAAGTGCTGGATCAGCGTTCCGGGCTCGGGTCCCTCATAGAGGACCTTCGCCTTGCCTTCGTAGATGCGACGGCGGCGATTCATTGGGATATACCGTGGCTTGAGGAAATCCAAAGGTCGGCCTTTCTCTGGACGCGGGTCGCCCCGCGGCGGGATCTGGGCCCCTGGTCAGCCGATCCAGCACGAATCCGGGCTGATTCCGACCAGGTTGGAATCAGCGTAGACCGCGCTGCCGGCCGGCTCAATGTGCGGGCCGCCCAGCAGGGCCGCCCGTGCGCCCGCTATATGGCGCTTCTGCACCGCAAACGCAACAAACCGCTCCGCGCTGCCGCTTTTTCGCGCCACCCGTCGGCGCTCGCGGCGGAGTATTCGCATTCGGACTGGTCTGTTCCCGCGCGACATCCTATATGGCGGCGGCGTGTCTCCCAGAGCCGTTCCAGCCCTGCCCGCAAAGGACTTTACCGCATGACGACCTTCGATCAGCGCAAGGATGCCTTCGAGAACAAGTTCGCCCATGACGAGGAGCTGCGCTTCAAGGCGACGGCGCGGCGCAACAAGCTGCTCGGGCTGTGGGCGGCCGAGAAGCTCGGCAAGGCCGGCGCCGACGCCGATGCCTATGCGAAAGCGGTGGTCGTGGCCGATTTCGAGGAAGCCGGCGACGACGACGTGCTACGCAAGGTCAGCGGCGACTTCGCGGCGGGCGGCGTCTCTGTCGGCGACGACGAGATTCGCCGCGTGATGGGCGAGCTGCTGATCCGGGCCGCCGAGGAAATCCAGGCCGGCCGCTGAGCGGTTCGCCGGTGCGAGGCGCCCCGAGCGTCGAGCCAGCGTAAACGCAGGGCGTGATTGAAGCGGGCGCATGGGCGCCCGTTTGCATTTGGGGCGCGGGCCGGTCCAACGTGGCGCACCCGCCGGCCGAGCCAAGAGCGGGGCCCGCAACGGATGAAACGCGCCATGGCCACACAGACTGTCCTGTCCTCTCTCGCCGATCGCCTCGCCCGGGGGGACAGTCTCGTCTCCGCCTGGTGCGGGCTTCAGGACCCCGCGATCGCGGGCGTGCTCGCCAAGGAAGGCTTCGACGCCGTCACCCTCGACATGCAGCACGGGCCGATCACGCTGGGCGAGGTCATCCGGGCCGTGCCGCTGATCAACGCCGCCGGGAAGCCGGCGCTGGCGCGCATTCCCGTCGGCGAGTTCCAGAACGTGTCGCGGCTGTTCGATGCCGGCGTGTCGGGCGTCATCGCGCCGATGATCAACACCATGGCGGATGCCCGCGCCTTCGCCGCCTATGCCAAGTATCCGCCGATGGGCGAGCGGAGCTGGGGCAGCTATGGCGGGCTGGGGGCCTCGGGGCTCGATCAGAACGGCTATCTGCGCGAGGCCAACCGCTTCTCGCTTTCCTTCGCGATGATCGAGACGCGCGAGGCCATGGCGATCCTCGACGACATCCTGGCGCTGGAGGGGATCGATGCCGTCTTCGTCGGTCCCTCCGACCTCTCGATCGCGCTCACGGGCGGCAAGGAGGTCAATCCGCTTTCGGCCGAGGTCGACGAGGCGATTCGCCACATCGTGGCGCGGGCGTCGTCGGTCGGGAAGCCGGTCGCGATCTACGCGCAGTCGGCCGAGCGGGCGAAGGCCTTCCTCGCCATGGGCGCGAAGCTGGTGACGGTGATGAGCGACACCGCCTTCCTGCGCGCCGCGGCGCAGACCGCGCTGACCCAGCTCGGGCGCTGAAGGCCGCCCGTCAGGCGGTCACGCCCTCGCGGACTTTGAGCACGGCGTAATCGGCCCAGAGCAGCCGGGCGGCGACGCCGCGCCAGGGACGCCAGGGCTCGGCCAGCGCCGCGAGCGCGGCCGGCACCGGTCGCGCCGGCAGGCCGAAGGCGACCCGGGCGGCCTCCTGGATCGCCAGATCGCCCGGCGCGAAGCCGTCGCGATGACCGAGGCAGAACAGCAGATAGATATCGGCCGTCCAGGGGCCGATCCCCGGCACCGCCGTGAGATGACGGTGGACCTCCTCGGCCGTCGCGTCCGCCAGCCGGTCGAAGTGCAGCCTTCCCTCGAGGATCGCCGTCGCGACCGCGCGCATCGCGCGCTGTTTCGGGCGCGACAGGCCCGACAGCCGCATCGCCTCGTCGTCGGCTGCGAGGATGCGTTCAGGGGTCAGTGGTGCCAGCACCGTCTCGACGCGCGCCCAGACGGCCCGCGCGCTGGCGACGGAGAGCTGCTGCGAAACGATGATCGCCGCCAGCCCCGGAAAGCCGCCCTCCCGCCGGCGCAGCGGCGGGATTCCGGTGCGCGCGATGACGGGCAGCCAGCGCGGATCGCGCGCGCTCAGCGCCGCCATGCCCTCTTCGAGATCGGCTGTCGTGGTGATGATCGTCATGCTGCCCTGACATGCCCGGGACCGCCGACCGGGACTGTCAGCAGAATGGTGGGACTCGTTCCGCTTGGCCGTCGTGCTCGGCCATCGTGCTTTGCAGCCCCGCTCGGTGATTCTAGACAGGACGCATGCCGCCGTCGCCTCCCACTTCCGAACCGCCGGTCCTGCGCTTCGCGCCGAGCCCGAACGGGCGGCTGCATCTCGGGCACGCGCTGTCGGCGCTGACGAATGAGCACCTGGCCGGGGTGATGGGCGGGCGCCTGCTGCTGCGCATCGAGGATATCGACCGCGCGCGCTGCACGCCCGCCTTCGAGCAGGGGCTGCGTGACGATCTGGATTGGCTGGGCGTCTCCTTCGCAGGCGAGGTCCGGCGGCAGTCCGAGCATTTCGGCGATTATCGCACCGCGCTCGAGGGGCTGCGCCGGCGTGGCCTGGTCTATCCCTGCTTCTGCTCGCGGCAGGAGGTGCGCGGCGCCGCATCCGCCCGGGCCCAGGAGACGGGCGAAGCCTGGCCGGTCGATCCGGACGGCGCGCCGCTCTATTCGGGACGCTGCCGCGGCCTCGATGCGGGGCTGGCGGAGGGCCGGATCGCCGCGGGCGCGCCGCATCTGCTGCGGCTCGATCTGGTGCGCGCGCTGGAGGCGGTGGGGGAGGACCTCGCCTATGGCGTCTTCGACGCCTCGGGCGGCGTCACGAACGTCGTCGCGCAGCCGCGGCGCTGGGGCGATATCGTGCTGGCGCGCAAGGACGTCCCGACGAGCTACCACCTTTCCGTCGTCGTCGACGATGCGCTGCAGAGCGTGACCCATGTGGTGCGCGGGCGCGATCTCGAGGCCGCCACCGACATCCATGTCCTGCTGCAGCGGTTGCTGGGCTTGCCGACACAGCTCTATCATTTCCATGACCTGCTGGCGGATGCGGAGGGACGCAAGCTCGCCAAGAGCCGCGGCTCCCGGAGCCTGGCCGATCTCAGGGCCGAGGGCGTCACCGCGGCGCAGATCCGGCTCGACCTCGGCTTCGGTTGAGCTGCGTCAGCCGACGCCCAGCCAGGTCAGCCAGGCGGCCGTGGTGAACAGCGAGATCAGCGTCGAGAGCGTGATCGCGCTGGAGGCGTCGGCGACGCCCTGGCGATAGCGCTCCGCGAAGAGATAGGCATTGATGCCACAGGGGCAGGCGGCGAACAGCACCGCCACGCCTGACCAGTGCGACGGCATGTCGAAGACCTTCGTCGCCAGCAGATAGACGATCAGCGGATGCAGGCCGAGCTTCAGCGCACTCAGCGCCACCGGGAGGCCGAGCCCCGATTCGAGCCCGTAGCGGCGCATGCTGATGCCGAGGCTGATCAGCGCGCAGGGCACCGCGGCGCCGGCGATCAGGTCGATCAGCGTCCAGAACGGAGCGGGCAGCTGCCCGACGGCCGGGCGCGCCAGCATGCCCAGAATGATGCCGATGATGATGGGGTGGGTAAAGAGTCGCCGGATCATGATCACGGGCGAGGCCGAGCGACCTTCTGCCAGCAGCGTCGCGACCGTCATCGTGACCGGCAGGTGGATCGCCAGCAGCAGGCCGAGCGGTACGGCGCCGGCATCGCCATAGGCCTTCAGGATCATCGGGACGCCGACGAAGACCGTGTTGGACTGGGCGGCGGCGAAGCCGGAGACGACGAGCTCCGGCCCCTTGCGGGCGAAGACGCGGCTCGCGATCAGCATGGCCAGCGCCCAGACAATGGCGAGGCCGGTGAAATAGGCGATCCAGTAGCCCCAGGGCTGGGTCTGCGGCACGTCTGCCTTGGCCAGGGTGCGGAACAGCAGGCAGGGCACGGCCAGAACGAAGACAAAGTCGGAGAGGCCTTCGCCGGTGGTCTCACGCAGGAGCTTCGTCCAGCGTGCCAGATAGCCGAGCGCGATCAGGCCGAAGACGGGCAGAACGACGAGCAGAGCGGCGAGCATGGTGCGGCACCGGCGCAGGAGGAGGACCGTCCCTGCGCGTGTTCGCTCGGCCGGCGCAAGTCAAGCGTCGCGAGCGGATCGAGAGGAGGCGAAGACGCCTGTCATGCGTTCAACGCAGTTGCGCGACCGCCCCGCCAGCGCGTTCGATCAGGCCCTGGATCTCGTCGCGCTGGCGCTTGTATTCGGCCAGCGCCGGGCCCTGGAGCTCGCGGCCACGCGGCACGCGGATCTTCATCGGGTTGACGAAGCTGCCATTGACCAGGACCTCGTAATGCAGATGAGGCCCGGTCGAGAGGCCGGACGAACCGAGATAGCCGATGACCTGGCCCTGGCGCACCTTCACGCCGGGCGCGATGCCCTTGGCGAAGGCCGACTGGTGCGAATAGGTCGTGACATAGCCGTTGGCATGCTGGATCTCGATGCGCCGGCCATAGCCGGAATCCCATTCCGCCTTGATCACGGTGCCGTTGCCGGCGGCGAGGATGGGCGTGCCGATGCGGTTGGCCCAGTCGACGCCGGTGTGCATCTTCGAATAGCGCAGGATCGGGTGGTAACGCATGCCGAAGCCCGAGCGCATCTCGCCATCGGCGATCGGCTTGCGCAGCAGGAACTTCTTCAGCGATTTCCCCTCCTCGTCGAAATAATCGATGAGGCCGTCCTCAGGCGCCTGGAAGCGGAAGACCCGGCGCGTCTCGCCGCCGATGGTCAGCGAAGCCGAGAGGATCTCGGCGCGCTCGCCTTCGTCCTCCTCGGTGAAGATGACCTCGAGATTATCGCCGCCGCGCACGCGCTGCTGGAAATCGAGATCATAGGAGAAGATGCGGACGAGCTCGTCGATCAGCGGCCGCGGCAGATCATGCCGCATCCCGGTCTCGTAGATGCTCTCATAGAGACGGGCGCCCCCGCTCTCGTCGTCATCCTCATCCTCGCCGTCCTCGGACCGTCGCTGCGGCCGCGGTGGACTGGCGAGTTCCTGGCGCGGCAGGTTGACGAGGACGAAGAGGCCGCGGTCGTTGACCGCCACCGTGCCATCGGGTTGGCCGTTGGTCATGAGCGAGACGCGCACGATCTGGCGCGGGTCGCCCGGGTTGAGGCCGGGCGCATAGAGAGCCTGCAGCACCTGGCCGTCCGGCAGCGGGGCGGTGCGCACGCGGCCGGCGAAGGCGGTGATCATCGCGCGGATCTGGTCGGGCGCGGCTCCGGCGGCGCGCATCACCTGCTCGAAATTCTCGCCGCGCTTGGTGAGCAGCAGCTTCTCCTCGACGAGGGGTTCGCGCGTTGCGGCGATCGGGGTCTTGGGGGTGCTGGTGACGTTCTCGGGAACGACGCGGACCTCGATGCCGGAGAAGCGTGTGTCGGTCGCCGGCGCGTAGGAGAGCAGATTGCTGCCCGGTGACGGGGCATTGCCCAGCGTGCGGCTCAGCATCAGCTGCGGCGGGATCGGCAGGGCCCGCTGTCGGCCGGAGGCGGCGAGATTGGCGCGCTCCTCTTCGATCTGCGTGATCACCTCGGCGTCGCCGAGTTGCGGCCGCCCGACGGGAATCGTTATCTCGGCGAGGTCGCGCTTAACGATCGTGACATCGGCATCGGGCACGTCGACGATTGGCTCGGCGTAGCGCTCGTTCGGCTGGCCGCCCTCGGCGAAGAGCCGCAGCGGATTGAAGGGCGGAATGTTGGTGGCATAGACGCCGGTCGTGAGCGACAGGCTGGAGGCCAGCCTGACGAAGGGCCGAACGCGGATGACCTCGCGGTTGCCGACGCGTTGCGACATCGGCGCCCGCACGGAATGCCGCGCCGCCATCACGGGCTGGTCCGCCACGAGCTTGTCACCCTTGCGCGCGCCACCGCCTTCGCCCGCCACGGAAGAGGCGCGGGCGGAGACCGTCTCGGGCTGCTCCGGCACGCCGGTGTCGCCGCGCATCGCGACGAGGATCGCCGCGCCCAGCAGTGCCGCGCCGCAGGAGCCGACGAGTCCGCAGGCGGCGAGCCAGCGCAGCGAAACGCCGCGCCGGTCGAGGGGTTGCTGGTTCTCGCCGGCGGGCTGGATCGGCGGCTCGATCCCGAGATCGACCAGGAGCGCCGCGGCCTCGGGGGCGAGCGGTTCGGCCGGCAGATTGAACTCGGGATGGGCGTTCATCGTGAGGCTGTCTGACGATCCTGAAAGGAGGTCTTCCGGAGCCCTGGCACCGGGAGACACCCGCAACACACCACAGGGCCGTGGTCCCGCACCGGCGGTCCCGACCGCGATCCGAAGGCGCCGCGTTCGGATCCGCCGGGCAGACGAGGCCCGGAAGACCATGCCCGTCCCGACGACCGGAATCAATCGCGATGCGGTGCGGGAGCTCCAGTGACCGGCGAATGCGGCTGTTTGCGGGCGCTGTAGCGTCCGCGCGCGCGTGAGCGCGAAGCGCGCGCAGCATCAAGTCGCTCGTCGTCCCGCCGCGCAGGCGGTCGGCCCCTGTGTCTCGGGTCATCGAGCGGGCTGTCGAAAAAGTTTCAAAAACTGTGTTGACAGTTCTGTGGGGTGGGACCTATAACGCGGCCATCGAGACGGCGCCGCCGCTGAGCGGCGCCTCTTCTGCGCTTCCTTAGGACGCTGAGGCTTTTGCCGGTTCGCCGGGTGAGGCTCTGTCTTTGTCGAAG
>CALRYW010000018.1:0-57729 GCA_943372485.1 Allobosea thiooxidans | reverse complement strand
CTCGGTAGCGACCGGCCCTGTCGCGCCGACACCGAGCGAGCGCTGCACCATGACGCTGTCGGACCATTTGCCATAGCGATAGGCGACACCCGGCAGCAGCCCGACCCTGACGAAGCCGAAGCGCGCGTGAAGCGCCAGCGAGGCGGTGTTCTCTCCGTCGATATAGCCGATCATCTGGCGGAAGCCGGCCGCCGCGCAGGCGTCGATCAGCGCCTGCATCAGCAGCCTCCCGATGCCACGTCCGAGATGCTCGTGATGCACATAGATCGAGTGCTTCACGGTGAAGCGGTAGGCCGGACGCTTGCGAAAGGGAACGACATAGGCATAGCCCACCACCTCGCCGCCGCGCGTCGCCACAAGATGTGGCAGGCGGCGGTTGCGCAGGTTCTTGCGGCGGTCCTTCAGATCGTCGGGCTGCGGGGTGCCGGTCTCTTCGACCCCGGCCTCGATGCCGCGGCGGATATGCCGACGATAGATCGCCAGCATGGGTTCGACATCGTCGTCGCGCGAGGGGCGCACGAAGATCGGCAGGTCAGCATCCATCGCGTCATCCGACCTCAGCGCTCGACCGGCTCGCTGACCACATAGGTGTGCAGGCGGACCCGACCTTGCGCGTCATGCTCGCGATAGACGCCCTGAATCTCGACGTCGAAACCCGGGAAGGCGTTGAAGCAGGCCTCGAACATCTTGAGATAGTCGATCATCGGCTTGGCCCGCTCACACAGTCGTTCGCCCGGCACGATGGTGGCGATTCCGGGAGGGTAGACGACGAAAGGGGTGGTGGCGATCCGCCCGGCGATCGAATCGATCGGCAGATAGTCAACATCGTTGCGGACGAGGCAGCGGGCGGCGTCATGCGGCGACATCGCCATCTCCGGCAGATGCTCCGGCGAGAACTGCCGGTTCTGAAGCTCGCTGACCTGATGATCGCGGAAGAAGCGGTGCATCTCGCCACAGAGGTCGCGCAGGCGCACGCCCTCATAGCGCTTCGGCCTGCGCCGATAGAACTCCGGGATCGCGTCTTCCATCAGAGCGTTGTCGTCATGGAGCTTCTTGAAGGCGACGAGCCCGCTGATCAGCGTCCCGGCCTTGCTGGCTTCGACGCCCGGCGTCAGCAGGAAGAGCAGCGAGTTGAGATCGTTCTTCTCGGCGACGATGCGGTTCTCGCGCAGGAACTGGGCGACGACCGGCGCGGGGATCCCATGCTCAGCATAGGTGCCGGTCGCGCGATCGAAACCGGGTGTGAGGAGGGTGAGCTTGTTGGGGTCGGTCATGGCGAAGCCCGCTTCCATCGCCGCAAAGCCATGCCAGCCCGCGCCCGGCGCCAGCTCCCAGTAAGCCGGGTCGGCGGCGAGTTGGTCGGTCGCGACCATCTCCCAGGCGATGTCGTGCACGCCGCCGGGGCGCGCGGCATCGGGAATCGACACACGCTCGGGCACGAAGGGCTCGAAGAACCAGCGACGCTCGACCCGCGCCTCCTTCTCCTCGAATTCGCGCCCAACCGCCCGGATCTTCTTTCTGAGCTCGATGCCGAGCCGGATCGTGTCGTCCCAGAGCACTTCGCCCGAGCGGCCCTTCATCATCTGCGCGCCGACATCGAGCGAGGCGAAGAGCGGGTAGAAGGGCGAGGTCGAAGCGTACTGCATGAAGCTCTCATTGAAGCGGCGGTGCTCGACGCGCCGCTTCTGGCCCTTGATGTGCCGGTCCTTGATGTGGATCTGCGAGGCCTGGCTGAAGCTCGCGAGCTGCTTGTGCGTCGATTGCGTGGCAATGATGCCCGGCGAATCGGGCCCCAACCCCGTCAGCCCCATGGCAAAGCGCCCGGCATAGAGCGGGTGGAACTTCATGAAGCCAGCCCAAGCCTCGTCGAAGAGGATGTAGTCGCAGAGATGCCCGATCTTATCGAGGATCATCTGGGCGCTGTGGATCGTGCCGTCATAGGTGCATTGCTCGACCACCGCGACACGGAAGGGGCGCGGCTTCTGCCAGGCATCCTTGTCCTTGACCAGCGGGTTGGTCCGGATGCGCTCGCGCAACGCCTGCTCGTCGAAGGCTTCCCAGCGCATCGGGCCGATCAGCCCCCAGGCGTTGCGCGCGGTCGGGACATAGATCGGAATGCCGCCGGAGATCAGCAGCGCGCCGTGATGGGCGGCCTTGTGGTTGTTGCGGTCGAACAGGACGAGGTCGTCGTCGGTGACCAGCGCAGCGAGAGCGACCTTGTTCGAGGTCGAGGTGCCGTTGAGAACGAAATAGGTCTTCTCCGCGCCAAAGATCTGGGCTGCTTCCTTCTGAGCCTTCAGCGCCGGCCCCTCATGGGTCAGCAGGTCGCCGAGGTCGAGCACGGAATTGTCGAGATCGTCGCGGAACACCGCCTCACCGAGATGCTCCATGAAGACCCGGCCGATCGGGCTGCGGCTGTAGAACACGCCACCATTATGACCAGGGCAGGTCCAGAGATGGTTGCCTTCCTCGGCATAGTCGACGAGCGCCCCGAAGAATGGTGTCTTCAGCGTCTCGGCATATTGCTTGAGCCGGCTGATCAGGCTCTTGGCGATGAAGGGCGGGGTTTCCTCGGAGAGGAAGATGTAGCCGTCGATGAAGTCGAGAACCTCGACCGGCACATCCTCGAAGCGCTTGCGCCGGATCAGCAGGATGATCGGAAATTCGAGGCCGCGCCGGCGCATCAGGTTGATCAGCGCCGCGGTCTTGCCCTCCAGCCCCTTCTTCCCCCAGTCGACGACCATGCAGCCGATCGCGGCGTCGGTCTGGACCGCGATTTCGGCGTCTTCCAGCTTGCGTGCCTTGACGACCTCGAAGCCGGAGCGCTCGATCTCCTCGACGATCTGGTGGAAGCGGATGCCCTCAAGGTCCTCCGCATCGAAATTCGGCGTCGCGAAGAGAAAGGTGAAGCGCCTGAAGTAATCCATAACGACCCCGACATTGCCAACAGGCAGGTATCCCCGACGTTCATGACGGGACGACGAAGCGCTCGGCAGCGCGCCCTTCAACCGAGAGCGTAACGGGTTGGCGGGCTGCCCGCCAACGGATGATCCGTTGGTGAACTGTCCGAAAACCGTCACGGGTTCGACGCCTATTCCCCCCATGGTGCATCGCACTGGGGGTACGTATGTTTTCGCTGCAGGGTCAGAAAATCCTCGTCGTCGGCATCGCCAATGAGCATTCCATCGCCTGGGGATGCGCCAAGGCGTTCCGTCGGCAGGGGGCCGATCTCGCCGTCACCTGGCTCAACGCGAAAGCGGAGCCCTTTGTTCGGCCGCTCGCCGAGTCGCTCGATGCGCAGATCATGGCGCCGCTCGACGTGACGCAGCCCGGTGCGATGGCGGCGCTTTTCGACGAGATCGGGCAGCGCTGGGGCCGGCTCGACACGTTGCTCCACTCGATCGCTTTCGCGCCGAAGGCGGATCTGCAGGGCCGCGTGATCGATTGCTCGTCCGAGGGTTTCGCGCAGGCGATGACGATCTCGGTCCATTCTTTTCTGCAGATGATGCGGCTCGCCGAACCGCTGATGCCCGCGGGCGGCACCTGTCTCTCGGTATCCTTCTTCGGCTCCTCTCAGGTCGTGCGGCATTACAATATGATGGGCCCGGTCAAGGCGGCTCTGGAAAGCGCCGTGCGCTATGCGGCGGCCGAACTCGGCGAGCAGGGAATCCGCGTTCATGCGCTCTCGCCGGGTCCGCTGGCGACCCGCGCCGCCTCCGGAATCGATCACTTCGACGAGTTGCTAGACGCGGCCGCCAGCCGCGCTCCGACCCGCCATCTCGCCACGATCGAGGATGTCGGCGCGGCGGCGGCCTTCCTGGCCTCTCCGGAGGCCCGCAATCTCACCGGTGGCATTCACGCCATCGATGGTGGCTTTTCAATCATCGCCTGAAGGATACCCGAGCCATGGCCAGCGTCTTCGACCTGTTCGACCCCGGCGTCTCGTCGGGTCTGCCGCGCCCGCAGGGCGATGCCCTGGCCATGTTTCAGCGAGGCCTGGCCAGCGCGAAGCGCGAATCCGAGGCTTGCGCCAGCACGGGTGAGATCTTGTCGGCCGCGGCGGCGCGCCAGGGCCAACGCATGCTGGATACCCATGCCGAGCGCAGCCGCAAGCTGTTGGAGGAGGCCGGTGCGGTCCTGTCGGGGCTGCATCACGCACAAAGCGGGGTCGGGTTGCCGCAGGCCTGGCTCGCGTATCAGCGGGACGCTGCCGAGCGCGCGATTCTGGCCGCCGACACGCTGCGCAAGCGTGGCGACATCTTTCTGGCGCATGAAGCCGCCGACTGTCCGCCCGTCCTGATCTACGACTATGAAACCGTCATGGACGGGCGTGACCAGCCCTACCCTTCCAACTATATGCTGCTGCGCATCCTGCCGCCGGACGGCGTGGTCATCGACGACACGCAGCGGCCCTATATCATCATCGATCCGCGTGCCGGCCACGGCCCCGGGATCGGCGGCTTCAAAACGGACAGCCAGGTCGGGGTCGCGCTGCGCGAAGGCCATCCGGTCTATTTCGTCGCCTTCCGCAGCCGGCCGGAGCCGGGCCAGTATCTCTCTTATGTCACGCGCAGCGAAGCGGCCTTCGTTCGCGAGGTGATGCGCCGCCATCCGAAAGCGCCCAAGCCCGTCGTGACCGGCAATTGCCAGGGCGGCTGGGCGACGCTGCTGCTGGCGGCCTCCAACACCGATCTGACCGGGCCGATCGTCATCAACGGCGCGCCGGTCGCGCCCTGGGCCGGCCGCATCGGCGAGAACCCGATGCGCTACAATGCCGGTGTGCTCGGCGGCACCTGGATCCCGATGTTCCTCTCCGATATCGGCGGCGGCATCTTCGACGGCGCGCATCTCGTCCAGAATTTCGAAATGCTCAACCCGTCGCGGACCCTGTTTCGCAAGTACACTGATCTGTTCCGCGACATCGACAAGGGCGACACGGCCTTCCTCGAATTCGAGAAATGGTGGGGCGGCTTCTTCCTGCTCACCGAGCCGGAAATCCGCTGGATCGTCGAACAGCTCTTCGTCGGCAACCGCCTGTCGAAGAACGAGGCCCGGCTCGAGCCCGGCCGCCCAGTCGATCTCAAGGCGATCCGTGCGCCGATCATCGTCTTCGCCAGCCATGGCGACAACATCACGCCGCCCCAGCAGGCGCTGAACTGGATCGCCGAGACCTATGCCGATGTCTCTGAGATCCGCATCCGCGGCCAGCGCATCATCTATATGGTGCACGACCAGGTCGGCCATCTCGGCATTTTCGTCTCCTCCCAGATCGCCAAACGCGAGCATGCCGAGGTCGGCACGACGCTGGAGACGATCGAGGCGCTGGCACCGGGCCTCTACGAGATGCGCATCGAGGACGTGAAGGAGGAAGCGGGCCGGCAGCGCTTCACCGTCGGCTTCGTCGAACGGACGCTCGATGACATTCGCGCCCTCGACGACGGCTACACCGACGAGCGGCCCTTCGCCGCCGTGGCGCGGGCCTCCGAGGTCCAGGCCCAGATGTACGACACCCTGATGCGCCCGGTGGTCAAGGCGCTGGTGACGGACACCGCGGCCGAGGCCAGCCGGGCGCTGCATCCGCAGCGGATGATCCGGGCACTCGCCTCGTCGCGCAACCCGGCCATGGCGGTGCTGGAGAGCGCAGCCGAGCGGGTCCGCGAGAGCCGTGCCAAGGCGACGCCGGACAATCCGTTCCTCGCGGCGGAAGCGCTGTGGGTTCAGGCGACGGAGCAGATGATCGACATCTACCGCGACAGCCGCGACATGATGCATGAACTCGCCTTCTTCGGCATGTGGTCGACGCCCTGGTCCCGGGTCTTTGGCCAGACTCATGAGGCGCGCCGCACCCTAAAGAGCACGGACGAGTTGCGCGGCCTGCCCGAGGTCGCGTCCGCGCTCTACAATATCGAGCGTGGCGGCTTCCCCGAGGCCGTGATCCGCATGCTCATTCTGCTGGCCGACAATCGCGGCACCGTGCGCCGTGACCGTCTCGAGCGGTCAAGCCAGGTCCTGACGCAGGACGAGCCGTTCAAGTCGCTCGGAGCCGAGAGGCGTGCGCTGATTATCCATGAGCAGACGCTGATTGCGACCTATGAGCCCGATCGCGCGATCGAAACCCTGCCGAGCCTGCTGTCGACGCCCGAACAGCGCGCTCTCGCCCTGAGGACGGTGCGCTACATTCCGGGCCTGGCCGCCGAGATGGCGCCCGAGACACGGACATTGCTGCAGCGCTTCGCTACGGTACTCGATCTTCCCGCCGACGACGCGGACGTGACCAACGATCCGCTGCTGGACGTCCAGGACACGGCGGGGCTGCTCGACGCCGTGACCGCCAATGCGGAAACCGCCAAGGCCGCCGCCGTCGCCCGGCGGCACCGCAACGGCAAGACCGCAGCCAGACAGGACGATTGAGATGCATCTGACCAACCGAACCTTCGCCGAGCTGCAGCCCGGCGAGACGGCGGAGCTGCGCCGCATCATCACGCCCGACGACCTCTATGTCTTTGCGGCGGCCTCAGGCAACTACAACCCGATGCACCTGCCGCAGACCGATGTCGATGGCGACGGAAAAGCCGAGAACATCGCGCCCGGCATGTTCGTCGCCTCGCAGATCTCGGCCGTGCTGGGGATGCTGCTCCCCGGCGCGGGCACGCTATATCGCCGTCAGGTCCTCGATTTCCACGCGCGCGCCCATGCCGGCGACGAGGTTGTTTGCCGGGTCAGGGTCGTCGAGAAGCTGCCCGATGGCATCGTTCGGATGGAGACGCAGGTCGTGCGGGCCTCCGACCAGGCCCTGATCGTCAGCGGCGAGGCGGTCGTCATCGCGCCGCAGGAGAAGTACGATCGCGAAGACGTCGAGGTGCCGGGCCTCGTCGTGCAGCGCCACCGGCATTTCGAGACGCTGCTGGAACGGGCCCGCCCGCTTCCGGCCCTGCCGGTCGCCGTGGTCTGCCCACATGACGAGAATTCGCTGGGCGGCGCGCTGCTCGCCGCCAAGGAAACCATCATCACGCCGATCCTGATCGGGCGCGCAGAGAAGATCCGCGCCGCGGCGCTCGCTCTGGAGGCCGATCTGTCGGGCTTCGAGATCATCGACGTCGTCGGCGACGTTGCAGCGGCGGCGATGGCCTGCCAACTGGTGCATGAGGGACGCGCCGGGGCCGTGATGAAAGGTCATCTCCACACCGACGATCTGCTCAGGCCGATGCTGGACAAGGCGACGGGCCTGCGGGTCGGGCGGCGCTTCACCCATGTCTTCGTCATGGATGTGCCCGGCCGACCTGAGCCCGTGATGGTGACCGATGCCGCGATCAACATCGCGCCCGATCTGGCGACCAAGGTCGACATCGTCCAGAACGCCATCGATCTCGCCCTCTCTCTCGGCATGGAGCCGCGCGTCGGCGTTCTCTCGGCGGTCGAGACGGTCAATCCCGCAATCCAGTCCTCGATCGATGCGGCGCTGCTGTCGAAGATGGCCGAGCGCGGCCAGATCACCGGCGGGCAGGTCGACGGGCCGCTCGCCATGGACAATGCGGTCGACCATGGCGCCGCACGCAGCAAGGGGCTCAAGGGCTTGGTCGCCGGCCGGGCGAACATCCTCGTTGTGCCTGGCATCGATGCCGGCAATATGCTCGCCAAACAGCTCTCTTTCGTCAGCCACGCCGAAGGGGCTGGTCTGGTGCTGGGCGCGCGCGTTCCGGTGATCCTGAATTCACGCTCCGACAGCGCGATGTCGCGGCTGGCGTCCTGCGCGGTCGCGGCTCTTCACCACGCCCACAAGGGAGAGGCGTCATGACAGCCGACACCATCACGGCTGAAGCCACGGCTGGCGCGGCCTGGCACGATGTCGGCTTCCTGGCGCTGAATGCAGGTTCCTCCTCGCTGAAGTTCGCAGTCTTTCCGGCACAGGGCGAAGCGGCGCTCGCGACCGGGCAGGCTGACCGGATCGGCCCCGAGGGCACGCTGAAGATCAAGGATGCGGCAGGTCAGCCGATCGAACCCGCGCAGGGGGCACTGACGAGCCACGACACCGCGCTCGCCACCGTCATCGCGACGCTCAAGCGCGCCTTTCCCGATCTGAAGATCGCCGCAGTCGGCCATCGCGTGGTCCATGGCGGGATCCACTATACGGCTCCGGTCGTGGTAGACGAAAATGTCCTGCAGACGCTTTCGACGCTGTCCTCCTTCGCGCCGCTGCATCAGCCACACAACATTTCCGGGATCCGTGCCGCCATGGAAGCCTTTCCCGGCGTGGCGCAGATCGCATGTTTCGACACGGCCTTCCATCGTGGCCAGCCCCTCGTCAACGACATGTTCGCGCTGCCGCATCGCTATTACGAGCAGGGCGTGCGTCGTTACGGCTTCCACGGGCTGAGCTACGAATACATCACCGGTGAGATGGCGCGGATCGCGCCGCATCTGATGGCCGGCCGCGTCGTCGTCGCGCATCTCGGCAACGGCGCTTCGATGTGCGCGATCTACCGGGGACGCTCGGTGGCCTCATCCATGGGGTTCTCGGCTCTGGACGGGCTGCCCATGGGCACCCGCTGCGGCCAGCTCGATCCCGGCGTGATGCTCTACATGCTCGACCAGGAAAAGCTGAACACGGCCCAGATCCGCCAGATCCTCTACAATGAATCCGGGCTGCTCGGCCTCTCGGGCGGGCTGTCCAACGACATGCGCACGCTGGAGGAGGCCGACACGCCTGAATCCCACCGCGCGATCGACTATTTCGTCTTCCGCATCCAGCGAGAGCTCGGCGCGATGGCGGCCGTCATGGGCGGTATCGATGCACTCGTCTTCTGCGGCGGCATCGGCGAGAATTCCCGTGTCATCCGGCGCCGCGTCTGCGAGCGGCTGGGCTGGATGGGGATCGAGATCGACCATGGCCGTAACGCCGAGAGCGCGACGGTGATCTCCTCGGAATTCGCCCGCACGACCGTGATGATCGTGCCGACCCGCGAGGATCTGGTGATCGCACGGGCCGCGCGTGCCGCCGTCGGCCTCCCGGAAACGGCTGCCACCTGACCGGAGGCGGCCCTGCCGTCGCCACCGCCCTCCCGACGCCATCCTTCGCAAACCGCCGGTACCGGAGATGTCCATGACCGCGATCAAGACCATCGGCGTGATCGGCGCCGGCACGATGGGCAACGGCATCGCCCAGATCTTCGCCGTCGCCGGCTTCCCCGTCTTGCTACAGGACCTCTCCGAGCAGGCCCTCGAGCGCGCCCGCGAGACGATGGCGGGCAGTCTCGGCCGGCAGGTCAAGAAGGGGCTGTTGACCGAGGAAGTGGCCCAGGCCGCGCTCGGGCTGGTGACCGGGACGACCGCGCTGGACGAGATGGCCGACCGCGATCTCGTCATCGAGGCGATCGTCGAGCGGTTCGACATCAAGGCCAGCGTGCTGAAACGGCTCGACGGCATCTGCCGGCCGGATGCGATCTTCGCCTCCAACACCTCGTCGATCTCACTGACGCAGCTGGCCGCCGCGTCAGAGCGTCCGGGCCGGGTGATCGGCATGCATTTTTTCAATCCCGTTCCGGTGATGCAACTGGTCGAGATCATCCGGGCTCTGCAGACCGAGGATGCCGTAGCCGATGCGGTGACCGAGGCCACGCGCGCCATCGGGAAGACGCCGCGGGTCAGCAAGGACAGTTACGGCTTCGTGGTGAACCGCCTGCTGGCGCCGCTGATCAACGAGGCGATCAACTGCGTCCATGAAGGGCTCGCCACGCCGGAGGACATCGACAGCATGATGAAGCTCGGCGCCAATCATCCGATGGGACCCCTGGCCCTGGGCGATCTGATCGGGCTCGACGTCGTGCTCAACATCATGGAAACTCTGTATGAGGGCTTCGATGATCCCAAATACCGGGCAAGCCCGCTGCTGAAGCAGATGGTCCATGCCGGTTATCTGGGGCGCAAGACTGGGCGCGGCTTCGCCGAATACAAGGCGTGACGGGAGGCGGCTCGATGGCGGGACGACCCGGGCGATGACGGCGACGCGACGCTTTCAGGCCAAGGACGGCGCCTGGCTCGTCTACCGTGACGAGGGCTCCGGCCCGCCGGTGCTGGCTCTGGCCGGTCTGACGCGCGACGGCCGTGACTTCGACTATCTGGCGCGGCGGCTGAGCGGTATCCGCCTGATCCGCCTCGATTCGCGCGGCCGGGGCGGTTCCGACTGGACCGGCTCGGAGACCTACAGCGTCGCGCAGGAAGCGCAGGACGCGCTGACACTGCTGGACCATCTCGGCATCCCGCGCGCCGCGATCATCGGTTCGTCCCGGGGCGGACTTCTCGGCATGGTGATGGCCGCGACCGCGCCCGACCGGGTGGCGGGGCTGTGCCTGAACGATGTCGGCCCCGTGCTGGAGCGCGAGGGGCTGGCTCGGATCGGGCGCTATATCGGCGAGAAACCAGCCGTCGACAGCCTCGAGGAGATCGCCGACCGCATGCCGCTTGTCATGCCGGGCTTCGGCGAGGTGCCGGAACTGCGCTGGGTCGAGGAAACGCTGCGCCATTATGTCGAGACGCCCCAAGGCATCGACCTGCCTTACGATCCGGCGCTGCGACAATCCTTTGATGCCGCCATGGCCAAGCCGCTCGGCGATGCCTGGCCCCTCTTCGAAGCCTGCAAGAGCATCCCCCTGGCGCTGATCCACGGGGCCAATTCGGACGTGCTGAGCACTGCCACGGCCGACGCAATGCAGGCGCGTCGGCCCGACATGATCCGGGTCGAGTTGGCCGATCGCGGCCATATCCCCTTCCTCGACGAACCGGCCGCTCTCGCGGCGATCGAGTCCTGGCTCAGGCTCTGCTTCCCCGATGGCGAGGATCAGCCCACAGCTGACAGAAAGCGGCTGTCTGATCCGGAGGCTTGATGTGTCGAGGACGCCCGCCGCGGCGAGCCCCTGCCGCCGGCACGTGGTTCAGCCACTGAGTTTGGTCAATGCGGTCTGGCGATCGTCGCAGACGGTCAGGATCTGAAGGAAACCGCTGATCGCGAAGACCTCATTCACGCTGGGCGTCAGGCCGATCAGGACCAGACGACCGCCGATCTCCTTGAGCCGCTTGGCGACAACGAGGACGACGCGCAGGCCGGCGCTGGAGACATAGGCCACATCGGAAAAGTCCAGCACGAGCCGGTTTGCGCCCTGCTTGATCTGATCCGTGATCGAGGCTTCGACCGCCGCCGCATTGACGCTGTCGAGCCGACCCTTCAGGGCCAGGACAAGAACGTCCTCAATCCAATCCGACTCGATCATGAGCGGATGATCTCCATCATCATGGCAGCACCGGCAGCCGGCGCTCCCGTTTCGGTAAGAGTGACGTCAGGCATCGGCGGCAGCGCTGGCCGTCGGGGTGGGAAAGAGCAGCGTGAGCGTGATGACGTTGCGATCATCGTCACGACTATAGCTGACCTCGTCGATGAGGGTTCGGACGAAATGGATCCCGAGGCCACCGACGGGCCTGTCCTCCAGCGGGGAGGTCGTGTCGGCGACAGCCACTTCGAAGGGATCGAAAGCCACGGCCTGGTCGATCAGGCGGACGACGACCCGATCGTCGTGACGGCGCATCTCGATGTCGATTTCACCATCCTTCCGCTCGGCATAGCCATAGGCAATGGTGTTGGTGATGAGTTCGTCGAGCGCGAGATTGAGCTTGAACACCATCGCCGGCGGCAATTGCAGGGAATCGGCGAGATATTCGATCGCATCCGCCAGCTTACGGATTTCGTGCGTGTCGCTGCGAAGAACGACATGAATTCCACGAGCCAGCATTCCGGCGCCCCAAGCGTAAAGCCGTCATCTGCTGACAATGACTAGGGTTCGATTGCAACGGCTCGATTACGGCCGCGGACCGACGTGACCTTCCTCGTTCTGTCACGATTGATCCTCTAAGGTGCCTGCTCAGGGGGACGGGCGTGATCGAGCATTCCGGCGACTTCGCGAAGCGGTTGGGCGAGCTTTGCGGCGAACTCGCGCGTGGCGACTACGACCATATCGACAGCCTGTTCGCGATGACCGTGGCAGCCGATGCTCCGCCGGTAATTCAGGAACTGGCGGAGGCCTTCGGCAGCATGGCGGTGCAGATCGAGGCGCGCGAATATCGCCTGAGCGAAATGCTGGCCGAGCTCAAGGAAGCCAATCGTCGGCTGGAAGAGGCCCATCGCAGTGTCACCACCGAGAACCTGACGCTGCGCGGCGAAGTCCAGCGCCTGTCGATCGAGATCGACCAGACACGCAAGGAGCGCGAGGTCTCCGAGATCGTCGAGACCGATTACTTCCGCACGCTGCAGGAGCGGGCGCGCCAGATGCGCCAGCGCCACGGCAGCTGACATCGAACGCCGGGGCCTGACCGCATGACCGTGATCGTATCGACGCATTCCTACCGCGGCGGCACCGGCAAATCCAACACCACGGCCAACATCGCCGCTCAACTGGCCCATCGCGGCCGGCGCGTCGCGATCATCGACACCGACATCCAGTCGCCGGGCATCCACGTTCTCTTCAATGTCGATCCCGACCAGTTGCGGTACACGCTGAACGACTTCCTGTGGGGACGCTGCCGGATCGAGGAGGCGGCCCATGACGTCACCGACTGCCTCATCGACCTCGCCGGCGTACATCCCGGCAGCAAGGGTGGCTGCGTCATGCTGGTGCCATCCAGCATCCGGCCCGGCGAGATCGCCCGCGTGATCAAGGAAGGCTATGACGTCAACCTGCTCAATGACGGCTTCCAGGAAATCGCCAGCCGTCTCGCGCTGGATTATCTGCTGATCGACACCCATCCCGGCGTCAATGAAGAGACCCTGCTCTCGATCGCGATTTCGGACACGCTGCTGCTGATTCTGCGCCCCGACCATCAGGATTATCAGGGCACAGCCGTTACGCTCGATCTGGCGCGGCGGCTTGGCGTGCCGCAACTGCTGTTGATCGTCAACAAGGTCCTGCCTTCGCTGGACTTCCGTCAGTTGTCGGACCGGATTGCCAGCACCTACCGCGTTCCCGTCGCGGCCGTGCTGCCGCTGACGGAGGAGATGGTTCGGCTCGGCAGCGGCGGACTGTACTCGCTGATTGCACCGCAGACGGCCTATGCCGAAGGGATCGCGGCGATTGCCGCGCTGGTCGATACACCTGCTGCCGAGGAGGGTGCTCGTCCAAGCGGCGGCTGAGCGTTAGCCGACGAGAGGCGGCGTGCCGTAGAATGCGCGCTGGAATGCTCCGGCATCGGCTGGGCGAAGCGCCGGGTCGAAGGCGAGTGCTGCAGCAAGGACGGTCCAGGCCTGGTCGGACAGCCCCGCCGGACGCTGCGCGGTCAACCGCTGGTCGCGGGCGGCGACGGCCGAGGCGCCCGAGAACGGGTGATGCCCCGTCAGGATCAGGTAAACTACGCAGGCCAGTCCATAGACATCGTCGCAGGGCTCGCGGGCCGCGCCCTCGATCATGCCGGGGCTGGCATAAGGCAAGGTCAGGCCGCCCAGCGTGGTCGGATCGAAGCCGCCGGCGCGGGTCGCGCTGGCGATGCCGAAATCCAGCAGCTTGACCGTGTGCTGCAGGCTGACGAAAATATTCGCCGGTTTGATGTCGGCATGAACGACGCTGCACTGATGGGCATGGGCGAGCCCGGCACACAGACCGCGAATGATCGCATCCGTCATCGCCGGCGGCGGGGGCTCCCCGGGTGTCTTGGCGAGCAGCCCGTCCAGCGGCACGCCATCCAGCAATTCCATGACAATGAAGGGGTGCTGGCCATCGCGCTCGAAATCGTGGACCGTGACGATATTGGGATGAGCCAGATCCTGGGCCTTGCGGGCTTCGGCCTCGATCGTGCGCAGGGCGTCCGGATGACGCCGAAAATCTCCGGAGAGGAGCTTGATCGCGACATAGGGCTGACGGTGCATCGCCTCGAGCCGGCGGCGATCGACCGCGCGATAGACCGTTCCCATCCCCCCGCGTCCAATTTCGCTATCGAGGATGAAGCGGTCCTTCAGCATCGTGCCGATGCCGATCGCCCGCGTCTCCTGACGGGGATCGAGTTCGAAGCGTCGGGCTCGGCCAGCCTCCGCATTGCTGGCGTCGCGGCGGAAGCGCAGGCTTCGAAAATCCGCGAGATTGGCGTCGAGCGCGGCATCCTCGCGCGGGTTCTGATTGCCGCGCCCGCGCCCTCGCAGCCCGGTGAAATTGCCGATCAACGCATCGACGATGACCTCATCGACCCGGTCGCGCATAGCCTGGACAGGCGGCATGGCTGGCCTGTTTGGCAGCGCTGGCCCAGCCGGAAAGGCCGCATCCGGTGCTTGCGCCGCCGCGGGGCGCCCCATCAGCGGCACGGTCGGTTCGTCGAGCACATCGCGCGTCGCCTGCCGGGAAGGGGCGCCGAGTTCGGCGCAAAGCAAGACCTGCAGATCGACCGGGAGACGACCGAGATCGACCCAATATTGCAACCTCTCGGAGATCGCCCCATGAGGATCCCCTGCCGCACGCAGGCTTTTCAAGGCGATCACGAGCCTGTCGAAGGGCAGACGGCCAGCAAAGAAGGATTCGAGGCAGCGGTCGATCTCGGCTGCGCTATCCATGGGAACCTCGACCTGCCCTCATCCCGTTCCTGTGCCCGCTCATCTCAGAAAGGAGGCCGAATCGCATAGCGTTGCAGCTTCTCGACCAGGCTGCGGCGTGAGATCTGCAGCACGCGCGCGGCCCGGCTTTGATTCCAGCCGGCCTCGCGCAAGCGGTTCTCGATGATGATGGCCTCATATTGGCGCACGGCCGAGCGCAGGCTGGCGTCATTCACCGACGCGGCCGGTGGGATGACAATCTCGGCCGACATCCGGGCGAGATGGGCCGGCAGATGTCTGAGATCGATCCGCTCGTCGCCATCGACCAGCAGCGCGGCGCGTTCGGCAATGTTCTTCAGTTCGCGGACATTGCCGGGATAGCGCCAGCGGCACAGAGCGTCGAGCGCATGCGGCGTCAAGGCAAAGGGCGGCCGCCCATGGCTCAGAGCAATGCGGTTCAGGAAGAAATCGAGCAGAACCGGAATATCCGAGGGACGCTCGCGCAACGGGGGTATCGTCACCGGGAAGACGCTGAGCCGGTAATAGAGATCCTCGCGGAAGAGGCCCTGAGCGATTTTCAGCGGCAGATCCGCATTGGTGGCCGCAACAATCCGGACATCAACGCGCTCCAGCCGCGTGTCGCCAAGCCGCCGCACCGAACCCTCTTCGAGCAGCCGCAGGATCTTGGCCTGGAGGCTCAGCGGCATGTCACCGATTTCGTCGAGAAACAACGTGCCGCCATGGGCCTCATGGACCAGCCCCTTCTTGTCCGACACGGCCCCGGAAAAGGCGCCTTTGCGGTGCCCGAACAGCTCGCTCTCCAGCAGCGTCTCGGGCAGAGCGGCACAGTTCTGCGCGATGAAGGGGCGCTCATGGCGCTTGCCGAGTCGATGCACGGCCTGGGCGAAGACCTCCTTGCCCGTGCCGGTCTCGCCCAGAAGGAGCACCGCCACCGGCGATGAGGCCGCCCGCCGCGCCAGATCGAGCGCAGCCTGGAAGCTCGGGCTTTCGCCGATGATCTGATCGTCGGTATTGGCGGTCAGCACCTTGAGACGTGTGTTTTCCTGGGTCAGATCTGCATTACGCCGGTCGAGCTGACGGATGAGGTGGCGGTTTTCCTCAAACAGCCGGGCATTCGTCATGGCGACCGCCGCATGCGCCGCAAAGGAGGCGACGACGCGCTCGAACGCCTTGGGCAGCGCGCCGATCTGACTGTCGGGCGTCAGCCTGACATTGATCAGTTGTAATACGCCGAGCGTGACGCCCTCGACATTCCACAAAGGCGCAACGACGAAGGAGCGTGTACGATAACCGGAGCGGGCATCCTGCTCATAGAGCGCTGAGAAATCAAAATTGGTGTAGTCGTAAACGTCGGCCAGATTGACGGTCTTGCCGGTCACCGCACTGAAGACATTGGCGTCGCGCAGATTGAAAGCGTTGCCGTCGGCATAGACGGGGATTTCATGCGCCAGAGACGCGGTCTCCGGCGCGGCATCGTTCTGGCCCACCAGCCCGTGGAGATGGCGTCCGGTGCGGTCGAGCACCAGAACGCGCCCCCCCTCCGCCCGCGTCAGCCGCCGCGCCGAGCTGACGACGGCGCCGAGGAGCGCCTCGAGGCGGCGTTCCGTCGCCAAGGTCGTCGTCAGCTCGATCAGTTCCTCGGCGACCGAAAGCGGGTCCTGCATGATCGGGCGCGTTCCTATTCGGCGGCTTCGGCCATGAGCTCGGTCACGCCTCCGCCAAAGCGGTAAACGAAGGCACCGCTGGCATCGAGATCGACCGTCAAGCTGTCGGGGGCATGCGCATCGCCCATCCGCCCGATGATCTCGGTGGCGATCTCAGGCAACAATGTGCGGTTGACGATATGGTCGATGTTGCGCGCGCCGGTGTCGACATCGGTGCAGCGGGCGGTGATCGCCTCGACCACGGCGTCGCTGTATTGGAACGCCATCTTCTGGCTCTCGCGCAGGCGCTTGCCGACCTTGTCGAGCTTGAGCCGGACGATCTCACCGAGCACGTCGGGCATCAGCGGGTAAAACGGCACGATCTGCATGCGCGCCAGCAGTGCCGGCTTGAAATGCCGCGACAGGGTTGGCCGGATCGCCTCGGTCAACGCCCCAGTGTCGGGCTTCTCTTCCTGCGTGCCCAGCGCCGTGATGATCTCGGTGGCCAAATTCGAGGTCAGGATAATGACCGTGTTCTTGAAGTCGATCACCCGGCCCTCGCCATCGGCGAGCGTGCCCTTGTCGAAGACCTGGTAGAACAGGTTCAGGACTTCCGGATCGGCCTTCTCGCATTCGTCGAGCAGCACGACCGAATAGGGTCGCTGGCGCACCGCCTCGGTCAGCAGCCCCCCCTCGCCATAACCGACATAGCCGGCCGGCGCGCCGACGAGCTTGGAGACGGTGTGCTTCTCCTGGAACTCGGACATGTTGATGGTGATCAGGAACCTTTCGCCGCCGAACAGCAGGTCAGCGAGTTGCGTGGCGAGCTCGGTCTTGCCGACGCCCGAGGTGCCGACGAACAGGAACACGCCCATCGGCTGGCCGGGATTGTTGACCCCCGCCTTGGCGGCCCGCATGCCCTCGTCCAGCGCGGCCACCGCATGGTCCTGGCCCTTGATACGCAGACGCAGCTTCTCGGCCATGCCCAGAATGGCCGCCGCCTCGTCCTTGACCATGCTGCCGACCGGGATGCCGGTCCAGTCCGAGATCACCTGGCCGACGGCGTCGGCGGTGACCTCATAGTGGATCATCGCCGTCTTGCCGCGCGTCCGCTCCAGTTCGGCTACGGCCTGCTGTAGATCCTGCTCGGCCGCGCTTTTCGGGCGATCGACCGCTTCAGCGGCATCCTCGGCCTCATCGTCGGCGTGATCGTCATTGAGCGGAGGCGTCATCGCCGCGTCGGCCTTGGCCATGCCTTCCGGGCCGATGCCGAGTTCGCTGCGCAGTGCCACAATGCGATCGACCAAGGCCTTCTCACGCTGCCATTGCGCAGTGGATTCAACGGTTTCCTCCTCGATCCGGAGAATTTCCGCCTCGATCTCGGCGATCCGAGGATTGTCGCGGCCCAGTGTGGTTCGGTCGCGCTCAAGCGCTCCGAGCTCGCGCCGCAGCGTGGCGACCCGACGTTCCTGATCGTCGATGACCGCGGGCTTAGTCGAAAGGGAGAGCTTGACGCGGGCACAGGCGGTGTCGAGGACATCGACCGCCTTGTCGGGGAGCTGCCGGCCGGAGATGTAGCGCGCCGAGAGCTGTGCCGCCGCCGCGACCGCATCGTCGCGGACGTAGACGCCGTGGCTCTTTTCATAGGCGGCGCGCAGGCCGCGCACGATGGTGATCGCCTCCGCCGGCGAGGGCTCGTCGAGCTTGACGAGCTGGAAGCGGCGGGCCAGGGCGGGATCCTTTTCGAAGTACTTCTTGTATTCCGACCAGGTGGTCGCGGCGACGGTCTTGAGCTCACCCCGCGCCAGCGCGGGCTTGAGCAAATTCGCCGCATCGCCGCCGCCGGCGGATGCTCCGGCACCGACCAGCATATGCGCCTCGTCGATGAAGAGAACGATCGGCTTCGGCGAGGCTTTGACCTCGTCGATGATGCCCTTGAGGCGGTTTTCGAACTCGCCTTTGACGCCGGCACCAGCCTGCAACATGCCGAGATCGAGGCTGACCAACTCCACGTTCTTCAGGAAGTCCGGCACGTCGCCCTCGGCGATCTTCAGTGCGAGTCCCTCGACGACCGCGGTCTTGCCGACGCCGGGATCGCCGACGCAGATCGGGTTGTTCTTGCGGCGCCGGCCGAGGATGTCGATCATCTGGCGGATCTCGCGGTCGCGCCCGAAGACGGGATCGATCTTGCCGGCGCGCGCTTGCTCGGTGAAGTTGATGGTGAAGCGCGCCAGTGCCCCATCAGCAGCGAAGGTCCCGCTTCCGGCAGGAGATGCCGTCCCCGTCGCGCCCGGGATCGCGCCGACCGGCTCTTCGGACGAGGCCGCTACGATGTCTCGGAAGCGGCTCTTGAGTTCGCCGAGAGGGACGGCGCGCAGCGCCTCGAACCAATCGGCCATGGCGTAGCGGCTGGGATTCGCCAGCAAAGCGGCCACGATCGCGCCGGATCGCAGTTGCGACTGCCCCAGTTCGATCGAACCGATCAGCCAGGCATCCGTCAGGAGTTCGATCAGACCCGGCGCGAAGACAGGACGACCGGTGTTGCCGGTCTTGAGCATTTCCGTCGCGCGCTGCAGCCCGCGCTTGAGAGCGGACGCGTCCAGCCCGTGATGACGCAGAATGAGGCCGAGATCGCGGGCCTCGTCATCCGCCATCACCAGGAGAAGATGTTCGACGGCCACCTCATAGTGGGAGCGGCCGACACTCAGGCCGGCGGCTGTCTCCAGCGCCCGTTTGACGTAGGGATTGAGGCGTCCGAGCAATTGTTTGAGATCGACCTGGATCATGGCGAACGCCTCTTCGAGGGCCGGGCTACGCGGTTCTCGACCGTCACCTCACAAGGCTCAGGTGACCCCGCGATGACAGGGCTTTTCCGTTTCTCAGCGGCGCATGAAAAAACCGCCGCGCCGGTATGGCGCGGCGGCTCGCTTCGTCGTGATCAGGCATTCTGCCAGGAGTCCTCGCCCTCGGTCGAGGCTTTGGAGTGCTTCCAGGTCACCTTCTCATAGGTGAAGGACCAGTCTTCCATCGGGCGCAGATGGTCGTTGGCCTGCGCGACGGTCAGCGGCAGGTAGGACTTGCCGTCGCAGAGCTTGGCGTTCTCCCACTTGTATTCGAAGAACTCTTCCGGCTCGCCGAGGCCCGCCGTGTCGGGGCGATAGAACTTGCAGACGATCTCGGTCAGCTTCTCGCCCTTGGCGAGCGCCTGCCAGAGCAGCGGCGACGACCGGTCGAACACCTTGGTGAAGGTGACCGGCTGATGAATGCGCGCGCCGGTGGTCGTGCCGGATTTGGGGTCGCGCGGCATGATCACGCCGCTGGTGAAAGCGAGCACGGTGATCTCGTTGCCGTGCTTGTCGTATTTCGCGCCGGCGCCGGCGCTCTTGATCGTGCTGGCTTCGCTGGAGATGTCGCCCTGCTTCTCACCCTTGATGGTCATGTAGGCGTCGAGTGCCATTGTCCTGCTCCTTGAGAATCACGGTCCGGCCCCTGCCGGCGACTCAGCGGACCGCAAGCGACATGCCACAGCGTTCACGACGTCAAGTATCTGACAAGAAAAACGAATTTGCATTGTGTCGTCGTGGTGACTGCGCAGATTTCCGCGCGGTTTCGGTGCGTTGCGCAAGCGCCTTCTCACCCTGTGCCCCTGCGGCCCGGACAGCGCCGCCAGCGGTCCCGTCAGTTGCCGATGCGGCCGACACTGTCGAGACGACAGTCGCAGGCGAGAATGGCGCGTGTCGCCCGGTCAACGACGATATCGGCGTTCAGGCGATAGCCGTGATCGTCGACCGTGACCTCGCCGGAGACGCGGATCGCCGCGCTGGCGCGGACGCCAAAGCGCGTCTCTTCGCCCGCCCCCGTCGAGAGAGCGAGCCTCACGACCCTGCCATCGGCCAGACGCGCCTCGCGCCAGGCGGTTCCGGGGACGACCGCGAGCGTCATGCCGACCGGTTCCCTCTGGAAGACATGGCTGCGCACGGCTTCGATCACCGCCTCACTCAGGAGGTCCGGCTCCTGGGTCGGTGCTTGCCAGATCGCAGTCATGGAGAGACCTCCGACGCCCTGGTCCTCGCCGCACTGCGGGGCCGAAACGGCCGGCAGCAGCGCCTCCACCTGCCAGTGGGATGGCTGTGGGTCAGTCGGACGCGGTTTTGCGCATCAACTCTTGCCACGCTCAACTGCCCGAAGGTCCGTCGTTCATTTCGAACATCGTGCCCGACGGCGAACGGAAGCGGTTGATCGTCTGATTGCGGTTGCCGACGACATTGGGCGTCAGCGGATTGGGAACCGCACCGACGATGATCGGCCGATCGATATCGCCATTGACGCAACTCAGCACCACCTCGGTGCCCTTCAGCAGGGGAAAATGCATGCCGGTGTCGGCGGGCCCGGCATAGGGCTCGGCCTTGCGGACGAATTCGCTGGCCTTGCCGTCGGCGCTATCGCCCTCGTCATAGCGCAGTCGCACCTTGTAGCGGCCGTGCCCGTCGACCTCGGCGCGCGTGCCGTCCGTCTCACCGTCGACGAAGGCGTTGAACAACCCAGCGGCCATGGGGCGCGGCGTCTTGCGCTCGGGCCGAAAGGCGACCGAGAGCGGGATCGCCTCGAAGCGGTTGCTGTAGGGCTTGCCACCGTTGTCCACGGCTTCGCCGAAGCCGGTGGGCGCGGGCGTTGACACCTCATGCTCGACCGCGATGACGAGATAGCGCTCGTCGAGCGTCGGATGGTCCTGCAGGTCGAAGAAGACGCCAGGCCGCAATTGCGGTGCGTTGCTGATCCCCCGGAAGATCTTGGCCCGGCAGCCGATCTCTTCGGCCCGCACCTTGGCCAGATGGTCGCCTTCGTCGGGCTCGATGAAATACTGGCCGTACTCGACGACCGTTCCGGATTTTCCGGGCTCCACCGCGGCGGTCGAACGCAGCAGCAATGCCGGCTTCTCGGGATTGTACTCGCGCAGCACGACCGACTTGGAAACGGGCCTCGCCGTAAAGCCGAAGGAGGTCACCGCCGCGTGCCGGCTGACCAGCAGGCTGTGGCCGTTTCGATAAGGCAACTGCGGCAGGGCGGCTGCGACGAAGGCGACGTTGGAGTCACCAAAGACGACGGTTTCAGCACTGTCGCCCTGCTTGAAGAAATAGAAGATGCCGTTGGACTCGCACCAGCGCGACAGAAAGGCGAGATCGGTCTCATTGTATTGGACGATGAACTCGCGCTGCCGGTAGGAGGCACTGAGATGGAGTTCGTGGGCGATGGTCATGTGCCCGCGGTTTGCAGCCAGCGTCCCGTTCAGTTCGCCTTCGATGAGGTCGCGCACCGAGACTTTGCTGTTGGAACCATAGACCTGGTTCTGCCGGTTGAGGTCGAGCAGCTTCAGCCGGGGGGCGATCGAGACCGCATAGACATGCCCCTGATCGCCCAACGGATCCTCCGCGACGAACTCGACGACGACGCCATTGACGACGAGTGTGCCGGCCTCATTCCGAAGGGTCACCCGCGCGCCTTCACCGACCACGTCCGTGGACGCAATCTCGGCGTTGGCGCGAAAGTTGATCCTGTGCAGATAGGGCTCCGAGATCGCCTCCCGTCCCTGGAGCCGCTCGACCTGAAGCCCGGTCGAGATGGCGCCGTTGGCGAGCGTCAACTCGATCGTCAGATCATGGCCTTGGGAGATGTCCGACATGGCGGTGCGCCTCGCAAACCTGGCCGATCGATCCTCGTCCGCCGCAGCTGAAAGCCAGGCAGCGAGCAAGCTGCCGAAACGCTAGGGCGCCCTGTTTACAGGTTTAAGACGTTCACGGTGGCGGCTCGCTCGACGTCGCCCCAGACGGTGCCTTGGCAACGGGCTCCGACGGTTTTTGCTCCGCTGTCGACGCCGATGGGGGGCGGTAAAGCCAGGCCCGCCAGTAGTCGCGCCAGCCGGGAGAGCGCAGGCGTTCGGCAAACGCGGCAACCTGGGCCGTGCGCTCAGCGCGCGCCAAGGTGAGAGCTTCGCGGAGCACGACCCAGCGCGGCGCCGAGAGCGTCGCCGGCCGCGGTGGCGCCATCCCCTCCTGCCAAGCTTGCGCTGCGGTCTTGCCTTCGAAGGGATGGCTGCCGGCGAGAATGAGGTAAGCGATCACGGCGAAGGAGAAGACGTCGTCACGCGCATCGGGGCTATCGCCGCCCAGCATTTCGAGGGAGGCATAGGCCGGTGTGACCGCCCGCAACCGGTCGATGTACAGCGACGTGTCGTCGTCATCGAGCGGCTGGTCTCGCCGCGCCGTCGCCTGTGCCGTTCCAAAATCAATCAGTTTCACGCCGCCGTCGCGGGTGATGAAGATGTTGCCCGGCTTGATGTCGCCATGGATCATGCCAGCGGCATGGGCGGCGCTGAGTCCAGCGCCGACACCGGCGATGATCCGCAGGGCTACCGCAGGGTCCAGCGGCTGTCCTTCCCGCTCTGCCAGGGCCCGGGCGAGCGTCTTGCCATGCAGCAACTCCATCACCAGAAAATGCAACGAGCCGTCCTCGTCGGAATCATAGACGCGGACGATGTTGGGGTGCTGAAGTTCGAGCAGACGCCGCCCTTCGCGGTGGAGCAGCGCGATCGCGTCCTGCCGATAGCCTTCGTCGACATCGATGACCTTGAGCGCGACATCGGTGTCGACGGCCCGGGCGCGTACGCGAACGAGGTCGATCGCGCGATAGACCGTGCTCATGCCACCGCGGCCGATGACGTCGATGATCTTGAAGCGCTCGCGCACCTTCGTGCCGAGCGGGATGGGCAGTGCCCGCTCTCGAGGTTTGGGATGCACTCTGCCGCGACTGCGTTTCATCGACTGTGTTTCACAGACCTTGTTGTCACGAGCTTGACCGATGGATCGCCGTCTTCGCCGCGTTGGCCATGCTGCGCTGCCGGTCGTCAGCGACAGCGTGCGATGACGGCGGTGATGTCGTCGCGTCCGCCGGCCACGATCGCGCGGGCGACCAAGCGCTCGGCGAGGCCCGATAGTGGCTCGCTCATAAAGCCGGCGATGTCCTCATCGCTCAGGGCCTTGTTCAGGCCGTCGCTGCAAACGAGGAGCGTATCGCCTGGATGGATCTCGGTGACGGCGCGCTCGATCTCGACCTGGGCGGCCGAGCCGACCGCACGCGTCAGGACATGGCTGTTGCCACTGTCCTCTTCCTCGGCCAGCGAATGGTCGCGCGTCAGCTGCGACAACTGCCCGCCGCTGAATCGGTAAACGCGCGAATCGCCGACCCAGAGACTGACCGCCATGCCCTCTCCCACCAGCGCGACCGCGACAGTCGAGCCGATGATGTCCTTGTGCAGGGAGCTTGCGGCCCTGGCGCGCAGCGCGCCGTTCACGGCCTCGATCGCCTCTTCCGCCAGTGCCACCCGGACGGCGAGCGCTGCTCCCGGCTCCACCACCGCCCGCAGGATTTCGACGATCGACTGGCTGGCGAGGTCGCCGGCGGCATGGCCACCCATGCCGTCGGCGACCGCAAAGAGCCCCGCCTCACGCCAGGCCGAGTAGGAGTCCTGGTTTTGCGCATGGTGGGGACCACAGTGCGTCGCGGCGGATGTCTCCCAGATCTCGGCCAGATCGAATACGGTCGTCACGACTGCGGTTCTCCACTGCTGAGGATCCAGCCATGGCGCGGCCAGTCGCCATCCAGAAGGGCGGCGAAGGCCGCCGGTGCGGGCATGCCCTGGCAGCGCAGCGCCGCCGGGGCATGCTGGTTCCACCGCTCATGCCACCAGACGCTACACCCACCCGCCGCCTGCCCCCTCGCGGCCAGATTCGGCAGCACCGATGTCGTTCCGGCCACTCCGACCAGGAGTTGCGCCTGTGGCACGTCCCGCGCGGCGAAGCTCTGGGGCCTCGACCCGACGAGAGCGGCGAGGGCAGCCTCGACCTGTCGGGTCGTCCGCGCCAGCATGGCGTCAATCGGTTGCTGGGTCGCAATCAGCCCGAGTGCGGCAGCTTCCAAGCTTTCGAGCAGAGGCTCGAGGCCGAGCACCTCGGATGGCATCGCTTCGTCGGCAGGCCGCTCCAATGCCAAGGTCAGCGGAAAATACCGCCGGACCCTGTCGATCGAGCTGACCAATACGCCGCACCAGCCGCTTTCATCAATGATTCCGGGCTCGATCACGAACCGCCAGGGCGGGCTGAGGAGGTAGGCATCGGCCCAGTCGGCGCCGAGCGCGTCACGGCTTTCGGCGAGGGACTGCGACAACCACAGGTCCCAGGGGCGGACGAACCGGCCGGGAAGGCCGCGCTGAACGAAGTCGCCCTCCCAGGGCAGTTTTCCGAACAGGCCGAAGACGGGCGGGTTCATCACAGCGAATCGGGGCAGCGGAAGGCACGCAGCACCCCGAGGCTGAACGGGTTGTTGATGCTGGCGGCGCGCAACTGGTAGATGACCCGGGCGCCGGCCTCGTTGGCGATGGTAATGCCGAAGCGGTCGGCTCCGCCACGAGCGGCCAGGCTCGCCCCGTCGATCATGCGAAACAGCGCCCAGGCGCCGGTCCGTTCGACGCGCGTATCCTTGCCGACGAGATCGGTCAGCGTCACCGCGACGCTGCTGGCGTCGCTGCGCGTCGGCCATTCGAGATCATAGGACCGCGGCGCCTCGTGGCGGTAGATCAAATCGCGACCGTCGATCGACATGGTCGCGCGCAAGAGGCGAGAATCCAGGAAGACGGGGCGCAGGCTGAACTTCACCGAGGGTGCTGCGCCGGTTCCGGTGAAGAAGGCGGCCCGGATCATGCGGGCGCGGTTGAACTGCTGCAGCGCCTCGCTGCGCAGGGGCAGTGCCGTCCCGTCCACGATCGCGGGAGAGTAGCCGCTGCGCTGGTCGAGCACGAAGGGCGACATGAACTTCTGAAAAAACTCGTCGATCAATCCACCGGGACGGAAGAAATCGCTGAAATCTCGCAGGGAGACCTCCTCGCGGGCGTCGCCGAACATCGGATAGCGCTGATCGAGCGCGCCCTGGCAAACGGGGAGAATGTCGCGCCGCCAAGCTTCGTTGACGTAACCCAGAGACTGGGTGAGCATTGCATTGCCACTCGAATTGGCGACATCGCGCATCACGCCGCGGACCGGATCCGGGCGCAAGGCGGAATCGGCACGCAGCTGGGCGAAGGCATCCGTGCTGCCCTGGTCCTTGCGGCGCACGACGAGCTGATAGGCCGCCTGGCGCGGATCGGGCGCATTCGCGACATTGCTGATGGCGCCATAGACGCCGCCGAAGAGCTCTCGCACCCGCGCCATCCCGGGCTGGGCACCGCCGGTCGGCGCGACGAGCTCGACCAACGGCCGAAACGGCGCCCCGATCGCAGTACCCGGCCAGGGCGCGTCGCCGAGAACGGCAGCGACCCCCGCATTGGCCGCGCTGCTCGCTGCTGCGGCGATCAGCCCACCGCCGACGGCGGCGACGGGGCCCGGCGTCGCCGCGCCGGCTGCAGCCGCGGCTTGTTCGCCCGGGAGCGGCAATTCGGTGTTGGTGCGGACCACGCCCACGAGCCGGTCCAACGGGGAGTTGGCGGCGGCCAGGGCCTGCACGGCGGCCAGACCACGCTGCATGTCGGTGAACGGCACCAGCGAGACATTCGCGATCGCAGCCTGCCAGGCGCGCGTGTAATCGGCGACATATCGGTCCATCACCTCGCGTGCGATGCCCTGAACGACACTATCCCCGGGCTGGTCGCCGCCGGTCACCCAATCGACACCGAGCTCCTCCCGGATCAGCACCGGCAGGCGCGGCAGCACGAATTCGTAGAACCCCTCCCGCGTGAAGGCCGAGGGAATGATCGAGACCGCCTCGCTGCTCCGGGCCGAGGCGATCTGGAGGGCTCCCGGGCCCACCACCGACGACAGGTTGACCGGGCGCAGCCGCGGATTCTGGGCCGCTTCGCGCAGCAGGCGGGCATAGACCTGCTCGGTGCGTGGCGTGCGCGTCAGCCGCGACCTGACATAGTCGACCAGCCGGGGGTCGAGGATCATCGGGCGCGGCAGAAGGCTTGCCATCCGCTCGACATGGCCGAACAACTCGGCGGCCTTGGTGCGGTCGACCGGAAAGGCGAGCTGGGTCTCCTCACGGGCGGTCTTAAGGATCGCAGCGCGGTCGAAACGCGCCGGATCCCCGAGCATGAGATAGCTGCGCAACAGGTCGCGGACCGCCTCGGTGTCGGCACCAACCTGGATCAGCCCGTTCAGGCGTTCCGCGATGCGCGTCGCAAGCGCGGGCAACAGCCTCTCAATGAGCATCTTGTCGCGGATCTCGTCCGCCAGCGGCGCAAGCGTCGGCGTGGCGGCGAGGCCGATGCCATCGAGCCAGGCGAAGAAGCCACTGCGCCCGGTTGCCTCCCGCATCGCATCGATCGCGTTCAGGGCCGGCAGGAGCGAGGCCACCGTCGGCCGCGGCCCGATCTCTGAAATACGCGTCTGCGCCAGCGTCGCCGCCTCGGAGGTGGCGACGAGGCGCGCATCGCTGCGGCTGGCGGCACCCCACCACAACAGCGAAAATCCGATCAGGAGCGCGAGCGCGACAGCGTAGCCCGCGCTCTGGGCCATCACCAATCGGCGCTCGAGCTTGCGGTCGACGCCGACCAGTCCCTGCTCCTCGAAGACGACATCGGTCAGCAGGCGGTTGATGAAGAAGGCCTTGCCCTGGCCCGAGAACGGCGCTCGCTGCGCGCCCGATAGGCCGAAGCTGCGGCCAAGAGCCGCCAGCACGCGATCGATCGGCGTGCCCTCCTGCGTGCCGCTGGTAAAGTAGATCCCGCGCAGCTTGCAATGAGCTTCGAACCGGCTCGGCTTGAACACCTCATGGACGAAACTGCCGAGATCCCGACGCAGGCTGGCGAATTCCTTGGGGAAGATGAAGATTCGCCCTCGCCGGCTCAGACTGCGCTCGGCATGGGCGCGTTCGGGCATCAGCAGTTCCAGCCGCTCGGCCAGGCCGCGGAAGTTATGGTCGAAGGTCTCCGCCAGTTTTGCGGTGGCGGACGGATCGACCGGCAAGGTCATGCCCCAGACCTGGCCGCGCGGCGCTTCCGCCATACCGTCGAAGAACTCGGTGAAGCCCGCGACGAGATCGCATTTCGTGATGACGAGATAGGTCGGCAGCTCCAATCCGAAGGTCTGGGTGAGCTCCTGCAGGCGCGCGCGCAAGGCCGCGATATGACGCTTCCGCTCCGCTTCGCTCTGCAGCAGGACATCTGACAGGCTGATCGCCAGAATGATGCCGTTGAGAGGCCGCCGGCTGCGATGCGTCTTCAGCAGGTCGAGAAAGCCGCGCCAGGCCGCGCGATCGACAGCGTTGCCGCTGTCTTGCGTGGTGTAGCGACCAGCGGTGTCGATCAGCACCGCCTGCTCTGTGAACCACCAGTCGCAATGGCGGGTGCCGCCGAGCCCGGCCACAGGGTCGTTGCCGAACTTCCCGGCCAGGGGAAAATCCAGCCCCGAATTCTTCAGAATGGTCGTCTTTCCGGCGCCGGGCGGGCCGATGATGACGTACCAGGGCAACTCGAAGAGATAGCCATTGCCCTTTTTGCCGGCGAAAATGGTCTCGCGCAGCGCACCGAGCGCCCCTTCGAAGCGCTCGCGAATGATCGCGACCTCCTCGACCCCGCCGCTGTCGGCCATCGACGCCAGACCTTCGGTATCGAGAAGGGATTTGATCATGCGCGCATTGGCGCGCCTGGCGAGGAAGAGCCGCAGCAGCCCGATGGCAAACAGCGAGGCCAGCAGCAGGACGATGGCGGAGATCCGGTTCTCGATCGGCGCCAGCGGCGCTGCGCCACCCAGCACGAGATAGGGGCCCGCGAACCAGATCAGAACACAGAGCGCCGCCAGCCCGAGCAGGGTCACCAGACCGCGCAGGCTCAGGAACCCGAGCGCGAAGGAGCGGATCACGGCGTTGCCCCCGGCGATACCGAGGTCGCCAGCCCACGCAACTGCTCGACGACGGGTGCGAGATGGCTGCTCAGCCGGTAATGCTGATAACTATAGATGCAGACGAGCAAAAAACCGGTCACTGCAAAGACGACCCAGAGCGGTACGAAGCTGCGCAGCGTCTTCTGGCCGCTGACACCGCGCCATTCCGCGGACAGCTCGGACGGTGGCGGCGGTGAATGCTGTGCGACCAGCGTCCCGACCTCGTCGCGCAGATCGGCCAGACGCTCGCGGCCGTTGTCGAGGACGCGATGCATGCCCTCGAAGCCGAGGAGCAGCACGAGGTTCATCAGCTTCAGCAGAGGCAGGTTCTTCCGGGGCTCGCTTTTGACCCGGTCGAGAATCGCGAACACCTTTTCGCCCCCCCAGGTCTCGTTGTGGAAGCGATTGAGCAGCGAACTGGTGCTCCAGGTGCTGGCGCTGCCCCAGGGCGTCGTCATCACGGTCTCGTCGATGAGCGAGCAGAGGATGTAACGAGCGGCGGTGATGTCGCCCGCCGCGGCGCCGTATTTGACCGCCAATTCCTCGAACTGCTGGACCTGGCTGACCACCTCCGCACGCAGTGTCGCGACATCGGCGAATTCCACCGAGTCGCGCAGCTGCGCGACGAGCACCAACAGGCGGCTGGCGGCGGCAACGATCGCGTCGGCCGGCGCGGTCGGCTCGCTGGCGAGTTGCAGAGCCGTATCCTTGCCGGGCTCCCGTGATGCGACGACGCTCCGCGGCGGACGTGCGACGATGTCGCCGCCGGGAGGGCTGGCCGCACGGTCGCTCGCAAGGGGCGCGACAGAGGGCGCCTGCGCCGGTCGCGGCGGCATGATCGGCGTCGTCGGCAGGTCATAGGCGGGGGGCGGCGCAGCACGCGGCTGGAGCAACCCGGCCGGCTTGTGGCCGACCACCGTTGGCGCATCCAGGCTCGGGTCGGGCGTCGGCTTCACGATTTCTTCCCGCGGATCGCCCAGAATTCGAGATGGAGATCGGCGTAGTCGCCGCTGACATGGAGGGCGACCGCGGCCGAGCGGGTCAGATTGCGCCAGAGTTCCACGTTCTGGTCGAGCTCGAAATAGACGCCGCCCTGGAGGAAGGGCAATTCGCGCGGTGCGACCGGCAAGGCCCGCAGCGGTATGCCGGGCAATTGCAGATTGACGAGGTCGCGGATCTGCTCGACCGAGCCGATCTTCATCGCGATCGGCAATTGGCTGCGCAGGCTTTCCGTCGGAATGCTCGCTGTCGCGATCAGGATGAAGCGACCGTCCTGGAACAAGGTGCGGTCGGCGATCGTCGACAGGCGGATGCCATAGCCGCGGTCCTGCAACGGCAGCGCGACGGCGTTGCGCTCGACAAGGGTTGCCAGCAACTGCCGCAGCTGGTCGAGAACGGGAGCGAAGGCGGCGTCGAGGTCGAGGTGATTATAGGCCGGAAAATCGGCCCCCCGCCTGCGCCCGCTGGTGAAGCTCGACAAGGTGCCCGCCAGCGCGACGCTGCCACGGTAGACCGTCTCGGGATGGAGGCCCGGCGTCGCTGCGAAGTGATCGAAAATCGCCTCCTGACCATTGACGATCGAAAGGATCAGCAAATCGATGAGACCGCCACTTTCGGCGGTAGCCTGCGCCGGGTCGGTCTGGCCCGCCAAAGCCTCGGCCCGGCTGCGCAGCAACGAACGGATCTCGTTGACGATCCGCAGCAGCCTCGGCGAGGCGTGGAAGTTGAGGCAGGGCGGAACGTAGTTTTCGTCGAGCAGGATCGCGCCGGCCGCATCCACCTCGCGAATGCGCGCCACTGGCAGCGTCACGAGGTCGTCTTCGGATTCGCCTTCGATCAGAATGCGCGGCGCCAAGCGTGCCACACGCAGCACCACGCTGCCTCGCTCAGGCGCCGTCGTGTCGCGCATGGGTTGCTCGACCGGGTCATAGCGGCGCCGACCGACCGCGCCGATCTCGGCCCCGTCGAGCGCCCGGACGGGAAGCGCCACCTTGACCAGCGCATTCTTGAGGTTCGGCGGTACGGCGCGCGCCTCGAAAGGCGCTTGCGACGTGTCGTCGAGCACCGCACCGTCCGGCATGACCGCCCGGATGCGGGCGATGCCGATCCGCCCGAGCGGCAGCAACTCATCCGCGAGAACCAGAGAGCGCAGGCCCCAGCCGAAGGCCGTCATGCCCGCCGAGCGCCCTTCGAGGACATGCTCGATCCAGCGGTCATATTGCTGGAAATGCTGGGGTCGGATCAACATGCCTTCCGACCAGAGTGGCTTGCTGACCAGGGTCATGTGCGGGGGCTTTCCACTGTTGTGCCGGCACACGCTTCGGCAGACCCATCCGACCTGAGCAAAGCGCGGGTCATGATCAGAACATGCCGAAGCTGCGTGAGGCGCGCGTCAGGGTGATCTTGACCGCCAGCGCCGTCACTTGAATGACAAAGGCGTTGTCGCGATCGGGGACGATATCGATCACCGCGCGCCATTGCGCCGTCTCGATCTCGCGAAATCCGGCGATCACACCGATATGCTTGGCGTCGGTCGGGGAATCGCGTTTGAAGCTCGATTTCTCGCCCGGCTTGACCTCGAATTCCCGCTTGGCGACCAGGTCGGCACCCAGTTTGGCGCTGTCGCCATCGAGCAGCTCGAAGAAGCTGGCCTGTTCGAAGGCGGATTTCGTCTTGAGTTCGTAGACCCGCAGCACCACGGGCGACGGTTCGCCATTGGTGTTGATGTTGATCTCCTGATCGGCCTCGATGCCGAATTCCAGCGCCGTCGTCTTCACTGTCGGGGCCCCTCCGGCGCAGCCGCCGACGCCGGGAACGCCCAACAACCAAGCCAGCGCGGCCCGCCGGGTCGGCCGCATCACTGCGGTCCTCCCTTACCGTCGGCTCGAGCCAGCTGGGCGTAGGCAAGCGTGAACTCGTCAGCCAGGAGTGTTCGCACCGTCCGATCGAGATCGGCGGCAATCTCCGCATGGGCCTCGGTATAGTGGTCCCAAAGGCGAGAACGATCCGGCTTGCGCCCGAGTAGGCCTGGTTCGACATTGTCCCCGATTGCGGCCGGCGACAGACGTGCAATCAGAGCACTGAGCGCGTTCTGCATCGCCATCGCGGTGGCGATCTCATGGGATTTGATGTCCTCGAAACACTGCCGAACGGCTTGGTCGATCGGCAGGTAGCCTGGCTTGCCCTCAACCAGAACGCGCCGCAGCGCCTCGTCCCCGTTGCGAAAGAACTTGAACGGGTTGTTCTCCTGCGGCGCCAGGCGGGTCTGCTCGATCCGGAATTCGTCCTTCATCGATTTCCGCGCCGACAGAACCATCACCAGCCCGGCCGCCATTTCACGCAGCGCAGCGCCGAGTTCGCCGAGGAGCCGCTGGCGCGAGGCGGCGGGGATCGCGTCCAGATCGAGCCCGAGCGCCGACCAAAACGCCGCAGTATCAGAAGCCGGCAAACTTCCGCGACTTCCGGGCAGGGCGACGTCGCCGAGAGCGGGTCCGCCCTGACGCGGGGCGAGGGGAGCAGTCTCGACAGGCGGAGGCGACAGGTCGATCGATGCGGCGCGGGCGATCGCGCGCTGGCGCAGCAAGGCGAGCGGATCGAGCGATGGCGAAGGAGCCCCGGCTGCATTCGCAGGCTGTTCAAGCGCGACGGGGGGCGGCGACGGCGCGAGAGAAACCGGCGATTGGGCCGGGGGGGCCGGCACGGACTTGCGGGGCGCGAGATCGCTGAAGTCGAAATCGTCCGGGATGAGTGTCAATGTCGGAAATGACCGCTCGGCCGTCGGATTGTCCGGTGCCCCGAAGGCGGCTGTTATCGCCGACGCCGGTGATGACGGGAAGGCCGAACCCATTGGGTTGGCCCGGGGAGGAGGCGGCGCCGGCAGACCAAAATCGATATCGGGCGGCAAGGCGAAGCCCGGCGCTGGCGCGCCCGGCGAGACGGAAGTGGCGGCCTGCGGCAAGGGCGAGGTGACGAGCGGCATGAGGGGCGCCGCCGCCGGTGCCTGCCGAACGGGTGTCTCCGCCGCGACCGGCGGCGGCTCCTTGAGAACCGCCACCGACAACACATAATCGGCGATGTAGAGCATATCGCCATTCGTGAGCGCATGGCTCTGGTCGCGGCCGAGCGGAGCGTCGACCGTATTCACATAGACACCGTTGGTACTGGTGTCGGTGACCACAAAGCCATGTCCATTGTGGGAAATCACGGCGTGCCGGGCCGAGAGGGTGTTGCTGGCATTCGGCAAGGACCAGTCGCAGGATGCGCTGCGGCCGATGCTGCCGCCGCTCGTTTCGAAAACATGGCTCGACCGGTCTCCGAGCGTGCTGCGTTGTGTTCCGAGCACGGTCAGCAACAGTCTCATCCTCATCCCCGCCCAGCGCACAGACGCAAACGAACCCGCTCGCGTAACCGCGTCGTCGTCCCCAAGCACGCCGATTTTTGCGATAGCCGGACAACAAAGATGTGACGGGCCAGTCTCTCATATGACGAATTCGATCTCCGATGCAGGATCGGGATCGAGCCATCCCGACCAGCCCAGCCGCCAGTCGCCCAACCGGGCGGGTACAGCCTCGCCCGGCGCCAGAACATAGGCATGATCCCACTCACAGGGCTCTCGGATCGAAAGCCTGACCAATTCCTGCAGCGTTGCATGCGCCGTCTCTCCAGGCAGCAAACTCGCGCATTGCACCGCCGTCAGCGGTCCCAGCCGAATCCGGAATTTGCCCATGACGTCGCGCATGCTTTCGCCGCAGATCGTGCCGATGCCGAGTTCGCCATGGGCCACTCCGAGGGTGAAACGGTCCTCCGGCGGGATGATGATCTCGCGCGGAACGAACTCCTCGATCATGCAGGGAATGCCGAAGTAATGCCTGATAACGCCGGCCACGATCGGCGCGGAGTGGCTGTAGAGCGCCAGCGTTCCCGCATAGGGCAGCAGCAGCGCGCGGGCGGGCCGCGCCTCGTCCGCGCTGGCGCCATACATGCCGAAAAGTGCGGTGACTGCGGCCGAGATCGCATCCGACGCACCCGGGACGTAGCGGCTGTGGTGGCGGTAGTGCTTCCAGACGCGAAACAGGAGCGCCAGCAACCGGTGGTTGAAGAAGTCCGAGAAGTCCTTCAGTGCGCCGCTGTCTTCAGCAAAGATGATGCGCTCTGTGAAGGCCGGGGGCAGAGGCGAGGCCGGGCCGTGCAAGCCGAGCAGATTGGCGACGACGACAACGGGATCGCCTGGGTCCTGCGGCAGTCTGACGGCCGCGACCTCCTCGGCCGGAAAGCCCAGGGTCGGATTGGCACGGAAGCGCACGGTTTCGCGGGAGGGCGCGCCGGTCGCACCGATGCCGCCGGGCTGAGGGAACATCTCCTCGAGCCTGAGGCAGAGTTCGTAGAACTGGATCGCAGCAGCGTCGAGCGGCTCAATCCGGCTCAGATCGCGCTCGTCGTCCCCGTTCGCAGCGGCCATCGGTAGTCGACCTTGCTTTCTGTGCCCTGGATCGCGAAGCGGTGCAGGCTGTTGATGCTGGCATAGACGCTGAAGAACTGTTCGAGCACCGAGCCCAGCAGATAGAGTTCGGCCTCGCCGCCGATCTTGCTCTCAGCGACGGACAGCGTGATCTTGCGCACGCGCACCGGCGTGCCGCGCAAAACCCCGTCCTCGATGCTCGAATCGAAGCGCTCGAGCGCCTCGAGCAGCAGTTCGAGTCGTCGGCGCGCCTGGCTGTCGTGGACGGCGCGAAAGTCATAGCTCGCGATGATGGTCCGCAGCGCGCCGACATCGACCATCGAGCCGAAATTGCGCGCCAGATTGGAGATCAGCCGCCAGAGCAGATTCTCACCGATCGGCGGCGGGGTCTGCGGCGTCACCGTCATGATGTTGGCGAAGGTGACGGTCGCCGGCGTGTCCGAGGTCGGCTGATCGATCGCGCCAATTGCGAGGCGTTCGGCCAACGCTCCATTGCTGCAGGTCAGAGCAATCGAGATGATCTCGGCTGGCGGGTTCACCGCCTTGTCCAAGCGCGAAACGAAGGACAGATAATGGTCGACGCCGCGCCCCACCGTCGCTGGCCTTAGCCTCTCGCGGTAGAATGGCGTCTGGACATCCGCGCCGGGGACGTCGTGGCGAAAGGCCTCGAAAGCATCGTATTCGAGCCGTTCGGGCCGGCCCTGGACATAGCCCGTGACCTTGTCGACGCTGTAGATCGCAGCGCCGATCTGGCCGCCGGCCATGATCCGGTACTCGCTGCGGGCACGGTCGATCCGCAGCGGATGGGCGTCATGTGCAAAGAGGTTGACGACGGGCGTACAGTTGAGCCGGATGTGGCCTTCCGTGATCCGGGTTTGGTCGGGGAACGGGCGGGAGAATTCGAATGTCAACGTTACCTGACGTCCGGAGAATCGCGCGAGCGGGGCGAGATTGACGAGGTCGACGAACAGGAACTTCGCCGGAAAGGCGAGATATTCCTGGATGTGGCGGAAGCCGATGAAGGCGTTGGCGGGATAGGGGAGCACGCCCTCGGTGTCATCGAAGCCGACAGGGCGGATCGAATCGGGAGGCAGGGTGAAGTTCTCTCCGCTTTCCGTCGTCGCCGTAATGCTCCTGAGCGACCGCGACAGCCAGAGCAGCAGCGTGCGGCCCGTCTGCGGCTCGCGTTCGGTGTTGAAGAACAGCCGGATGCGCCCGCCCTCGAGCGCCTGCAGCGTGCCACGGCCGACCGCCTGAAGCGTCAGCGAGAGGCGCGCCGAGGTCGGCCGGTTGTCGCTGTCGGTTTTCGCGATGGTGAAGGGAAGGACATCGACGGGATAACAGGTGCGAAAGCGGCAGGACACGCCTTCGATCGGGCGTGATGCCAAGCCGGTGCCGGCCGCGACCCTCACGCTGGTCTGGCCGCCACCGGCGGCCGGCGCGAAAGCGACCACGCTGACCGGTGGCACCGGCCTCAGATAATGCGGCCAGAGCAGCCGGATCAGGCCATGGACCAGCTCCGGCATCTCGTCTTCGAGCTTCTGGCGCAGTCGCGCGACGAGGAAGGCGAAGCCTTCGAGCAGCCGCTCCACATCCGGGTCGTTGGCTTCACGCGCGAGGAAGCCGGCCAGCTTGGGGTTGGCATGCGCGAACTCAGGCCCAAGCTCGCGCAGATAGGAGAGTTCGTCTTCATAATAGGCGTTGAGGGACACGGCGTCAGCTCCGCAATCGCATTTGCCGGTCGCTGCCCAGCACCGTGTCGAATTTCATGGCCTCTCCGCCATCGCCGACGCGCACCACCGCGCTGACGGCGAAGGCGAAGTCACCCGGCCGGTCGACGTCGGGCAGCGGCCGGACGACGACCTGCGACAGGCGGGGCTCGAAGGTTTCGAGTTGCAGCTTCACCGCGCGCGCGATCGCGGGGATCGTCTCGGACGCCTCGCGCGAGATGTCGTTGAGATCGGGCATGCCGAAATCGGGCCTCGTCTCGCAGCAACCCTGCCGCGCGTTCAGAATGCGCCTGACATTGGCCAGAACGCTGTCGGCGACAGCCCATCGATCGACCTCGCCGCTGGCGACCGCAGGCGCATCCGTTGCGGCTTCCAGCCGTTCGAAGAGACTCCTCGATGTCATCGCCCTGCCCTTTCGCCGCCAGCGCCACCAGCCGCGACGACCGCGAGCCCATCAAGGCGCGCTTTGCTGCGACCGGCGCGCCGGCGGCGTCGAGCCGGGCCCCTGACGGGTCCCGGCCCTGGCGACGTGGTGAGGGCAGCTCTCACTGCTTGTCGAGCTTGCCCTTCAGGGAGAGCGTGAAATCGGCTCCCATGTACTTGAAGTGCGGCACCACGGCCATCGCCACACGATACCAACCCGGCTCGCCCTCGACGTCCTCGACCCGGATCTCGGCCTTGCGCAGCGGCCTGCGGGAGCGGACCTCCGCCGACGGATTGTCCTGATCGGCGACATACTGGCTGATCCATTTGGAGAGCTCGTCCTGCAGCTCCTCGCGGCTCTTCCAGGAGCCGATGTTCTCCCGCTGCAGCACCTTGATGTAGTGCGCCAGGCGGTTGATCATCATCATGTAGGGCAGCTGCGTGCCGAGCTTGTAGTTCAGCTCCGCCTGCTTGCCTTCGGGCGTATTGCCGAAATTCTTCGGCTTCTGCACCGAATTCGCCGAGAAGAAGGCGGCATTGTCGCTGCCCTTGCGCATCGTCAGCGCGATGAAGCCCTGCTCGGCCAGCTCGTATTCACGACGGTCGGTGACCAGAACCTCGGTCGGCACCTTGGACTGGACCTGCCCCATCGATTCGAAGGTGTGGATTGGCAGGTTCTCGACGGCGCCGCCCGACTGCGGCCCGATGATGTTGGGGCACCAGCGATACTGCGCAAAGGAGTCCGTCAGACGCGTCGCGAAGGTATAGGCGGCATTGCCCCAGAGATAGCGATCGGTGTCACCGGCCGTCGTCTCCTGATAGTTGAACGACTTCACCGGCACGGTGTCGGGACCATAAGGCACGCGCAGCAGGAAGCGCGGCACGGTCAGCGCCAGATAGCGCGCATCCTCGGTTTCGCGGAAGGCGTTCCACTTGGCATACTTCGGTCCCTCGAAGATCGATTCCAGATCCTTGAGGTTGGCGATATCCTCGTATTTCTCGCAGCCGAACATCTTCGGGCCAGCCGAAGCAATGACCGGCGCATGCGAGATCGCGCCGACGCTCGACATGAACTGCATCAACTTGACGTCCTGCGGACCGGCAGACATCTCGTAATTGGCGACGACGGCACCATAGGGTTTGCCGCCGAACTGGCCGAACTCGGCCGAGTAGATGTGCTTGTAGAGACCGGATTTGACGACCTCCGGGCTGTCCTCGAAATCCGCGAGAAGCTCGTCCTTCGAGGCGTTGAGCACCTCGATGCGGATGTTCTGGCGGAAATCCGTACGATCGACGACGAATTTCAGTCCGCGCCAGGCCGATTCCAGCTTCTGGAACGACTCGTCGTGCAGGATCGTGTCGAGCTGCGCCGACATCTTCTGGTCGATCGTCGCCAGCATCTGGTCGATGACGGCATTGTTGATCTTCTCGTCCTTGCGCGCCGGCTGCATCAGCTCGGCGATGAAGGCGGCGACGCCGCGGCGGGCAACGTCATAGCCCTCGTCGCTCGGCGCGAGCTTGGTCTCGCCGAGGATCTGATCGAGAAGCGAGAGCTCGGTCGTGACGGTCTGAGCGTCGTCGGTCGTCTGAAGCTGCGGGTTGTTCATGGCTGTTCCCTGCGTTTCCGGAGCATCAGGTGGTCTTGTCCGGCGCCGGGCCGGTCAGTTCCTGGAGCAGGCGCTCGCGGGCACCTTCGTCCTCGAGCACGCTCTGAATGGCCTTGCGGAAGGCCGGCACATTGCCGAGCGGACCCTTCATGGCGACGAGCGCCTCGCGGAGTTCGAGCAGCTTGCGCAGCTCAGGAACCTGCCTCGCGACCTGCTCCGGCTCGAAATCCTTCAGCTTGTTGAAAGACAGATTGACCTTGACGTCGGGCGCATCGGCCGCGTCCTCGAGCTTGTTGCTGACCGAGAGATCCAGCTTGAGCTCGTGCCCCTTCAGCACGTCGTCGAAATTGTCCTTGTTGATATCGGCGAGCGGCCGTTCCTCGACCGTGCGGTCGTCCGGCCGGCCGGTGAAATCGCCGACCATCAGGAGCTTGAGCGGCAGTTCGACCTCTTCCTTCACATTTCCGGTCGAGGGCTTGAACTTGATGTTGACGCGCTCTTTCGGAGCCACCGAAACTTCCTTCGCCATCTCAATTCTCCCCAGCTTTCCGACGGTTTGCGTCGGGCCAAACACTCGTCAGCGAAACAGTCTCGCAGCCGTCGCGAGGTCGAGGCGGACGAGGCGCAGCCTCGTCTCCTCCAAGGCGTTCCTGCGGCGCTCTTCGACGACCAGACGCGACGCATCGGTATGGGTGAGCGCCCGGAAGCGCAGTTCGGCGACCTGAACGGCCAAGGCGGGCTCCCACGCTTCGAGATCATGCGATGTGAGCATCGCTTCGAGATGATCGAGCAGCGGCAATGCCGCCGCGATCAGCCCGACATCGAGGCAGAAGCGGGCTTGAGCGATCTGGCGCAACAGGCGGGCACGACCACCGATCTCGCCGCGGGTGAGTCCCGCCAGCATCTCGATGGCATCGGGCGCCTTGCCGCCAGCGACCAGCGCGCGGGCCTCCGCGACGACGCGGTCCAGTGGGTCGCTCGTTGCTGTCGTCCCGCCACCGCCGCCATTTTCGGCGATCCAGTCGCGGGTCGCCGGATCGGCGAAGGGCTTGCCGTCGGAGAAGCTGAAACCGAGCAGCGCCGGGAAGCGCCGGAACAGCAGGTTCATCGCGCCGGCGACCGTCGCCTGCGCATCAGCATGAGCGGGGCCGAGCGCCGCCAGGATCTCCGCCGTCAGGCGATGCCCCTCGAACCAGAAGGGCGCCGTCCAGACCAACTCGTTGAGGGCACGCAGCGCCTCGACATTCTGTGCGGCCTGGCGCAGCGCAGCGACGGAGGCCATCTCCTCGATCGGCGGCATCGCGCCGGTGCGGCCGCCATCATGAGGCGGCAACTGACGGATACGCCACCAGGACGCGATGCGCGACAGCAGATAGGCGCGCGGATCGGCGGCGTCCCGGGCGAGCAGCGCGGAGGATAGGATGCGCAGGGTCTCCGGCAGTTGATCGATTGAGGCCAGATCGATCGGTGCAGCGGCGGCCGGGACGGCGACGGGCGCCACCGCGCTGGGCGCGGCCACAGCCGGCGGTGCTGAGGCAGCGGGCGTGGCTGGGACCGTGGATTCGGGCTTTGCGGCGGCGGCCTGGGCGGCGCTTTCTTCCTGAGCCTTTGCTTCGGCCTCTGCCCGGGCATATTGCTGCGCCTGTTCGTCCAGACCCCGTCGGGCGGCATCCCGCAGCGGCCGCAGGGCCCGCATCAGATCGCCATAGGCGACCTGCTCCTTCGTGAGGCGCTCGCTGGTCAGCGCATCGATCTCGCTGAGCGCGTCATAGGCACAGATCGCGGCCGCCCAGTCGCTCTCCTGGACATCGCTCTCGCAGAGCGGTGCGGCGCGGCCGACGAGCCATTCCAGGATACCGACCCTGGCACGCTCGCGCGCCGCCGGCGGTTGCATCTGCTCCCAATGCCCGGCGACCATGCCCTTGAGGATGCCGAGCCCCACCGCGAGCCCATGCAGCTTTTCCTCGCGGGCCAGGCCATAGGTCAGCCAGGCGCCGATCAGCAGGTCCTTGCCGCGTGTTTCGATGATACCGCTCGACAGCGCGATGACCTGCCGCCAATTGACGGCGAGGGGACCATCAGTCTCCAACCGCCGCATCTCGGCTTCGAGTTCCTCGAATTCGGCGCCGCCGCGCGGGTCTGCGCCGGCCGGCCGGTCGCCCGGAACGGGCGCGGCGCCAATCGCCATGCGGGGGTCGAAGAAGGGATGGTTTGCCTGGGACATCGACGCTCTTGGACATCGGCCGCTGGCCTGCAGCCCTCGCCGAGAATCAGTGTTGACGTCGCTTCTTGAAGCTTCGATGACCCTTGGGTGACGATCCTACATGGATGACCGGCTTGGTCTGTTTGGCGCTTCCCGGGGCCGTCCTCGCCGCGGCGTCTTTCGCTCAGGCGGCCGCTGCGCTGTGCTGGAGAACCCCAATGTTGCCGCTGTCGATGGTATCGGGCGAACCTTTGTAGCGCACCACGAGATACGTCATGTCGTCATGCTGAGGGGCGTCGCCGACGAACCGGCTGACCGCGTCGGTGACGCTGGTGACGACGATATCGAGCGACTGGCGATGTGAGGCGCCCAGCGATTCCAGCAGCCTTTCGACTGTGAATTCGCGGCCCTCCATGTCCATCGCCTCGGAAATACCGTCCGTGTAGAGGAACAGCGTGTCGCCGGCCTCGAGCGAGATCGCGCCTTCCTCGTAAGTCAGGCCTGGCATGATCCCCATCGCCATGCCGCCGGTCTGCGGCAGAGTCGTGACCGCCCCATCGTGATGCACCACGACCGGAGGATTGTGACCACCATTGGCGTAGCTCATCACGCCGGTACGGAGGTTGAGAATGCCGTAGAAGACGGTGACGAACATTTCGAGCGGGTTCTGCTCGCACAGGATGGTGTTGGTTTCGGCGAGGCAATCACCGGCCGAGCGTCCCTCGCGCGCGCTGGCCTGAAGGACCGTTCGAGAGATCGCCATGAAGAAGGCGGCCGGCACGCCCTTGCCGGACACGTCGGCGATCACGAGGCCGATCTGGTCCTCGCCGATGATGAAGAAGTCGTAGAAGTCGCCGCCGAGTTCGCGCGCCGGCCGCATGATCGCACGGCCGGAATAGCTTGGATGCTTGGGCATGCGCTGGGGCAGCATGGCGCCCTGTAACGAGCGGGCGATGTCGAGCTCGGTTTCCATGCGCTGTTGCGAGGTCTCAAGTTGGAGATTCTTGGTCTCGAGATCGCGCGTGCGGGCCTGGACCTCAGCTTCGAGTTCCTCCTGGCGCCTCTGGACGTCGATGGCCATCGCCTGGAATACACGCGCGAGCGCACCGAGTTCGTTGCGCTGGCTGACGACATGCGAGATCATCTCGGGCTTGAACTTGCGTCGCTCGACCTTGCGCGCGGCCAGCGTCAGCGCGGTGATCGGCAGCGCGATCTGCCGTGCCACCAGAAAGGCGAGATAGATCAGGAAAGGCATCACGGCCGCGACCGCGACCGCGACGACGATTGTGGCGTGCTGCGTTCGTTCGAGTTCGGCGAGATCATCGGCAGCCAGTTTGTCGACGAAATTGGTCAGGATCGTCAGTTTTTCGCGTATCGCCGCTTCATTGCGGGCATCGTCGACGTTGAGCATGATCGCAGCGCCCGCGCGGTCGCCCGCGAGCCACGCCTTGAAGATGCTCTGCGAAACCTGTCTCGACTGGTCGAGACTGTCGATGAACGAGGTCACGACGGCACGCACACCCTCATTGGTGATCGACCGGAAGACGTCGATGCTGGTGTCGGCGAGTTTCTGGTCGATCGCGTCGAAGGCTGCAAACGTCGACGCGATCGCTTGTTGGCCCGCATCCGGCGAGACGCTGCGCAGCAGCGAACGGCTCTGCTCGAACATGACCACGAGCGCCGAGACGTTCTTGTTGACCAGCAGGGCGTTGTCGAAAATCGAATGGCTGGCGCGCGACATCGAAACGACGCTGTAGACGGCGACGGCAGCGACCAGGGCCGCGATGAAGATGCCGAGCGCGGCCAGACCGTAGAGTTTGCGCTTGACCGTCATTTTCACCGACAATTCCCATGGCTCGCCGCAGGCCGCCACAGGACCGGAAGAATGTGACAGTTCCACGCATGCCAGCAGCGCCATGCGCCGCGACGCTCGGCCGCTGCGCGTGCGTCGCCCGTTATTTCACGTCGACAATCAGGCGCATCGACGGATGAATCGCGCAGCGCACATCGACCTGGCCGGCCTTCGGAAAGGCGACCTTGGTGCGCGTTCCGGGGCGCTGCGCCTTCAGGTCGAAGGTATTGGCGGGGCTCTCGGAGAAGACGTTGTGTGTGCCGGTGTCATCGTTCACGAAAACGATCTCGTCGCCCACCGCGAGGGTCAGGGCCTTGGGCGTAAACTGCTGGCCCTTCTGCGTGACGAGAATTTCGCGAGCTGCTGCGGGCGACAGCATCGGCGCGAAGGGCAAGCCGCAGATCAGACAGACGACGGGCAGGGTTCGGGTCATGGCGATCGTCTCTCCGGTGTCTTCGGGGTGGCCGACAGGGACCGCATGAAGGCGACGAGGTCGCCCTTCTCCTGCGCGTTCAAACCGAGCGGAAACATGTCCGGCGACAGGCTCGGACGTTGAATGCCGCCGCGGTCATAGTGCTCGACGACGGCCTCCAGGCTGCGCAGCGAACCGTCATGCATGTAGGGCGGCCGATCGGCGACGCCGCGCAGTGTCGGCGTTCTGAACGCAAAGGCGAGGCTCTCGATCTGCGGTTTGATGCGCCCCCGACCGCGGTCGCTCGTGGCTGGCAGGCCGATATCGCGGAAGCCGTCATCGGTCAGCCGCCAGCCGGAATGGCAGGCGACGCAATTCGCCTTGCCGTTGAACAGCTGGAAGCCGCGCAGTTCCGACACCGAAAGCGCCTTGTCGTCGCCCGCAATCCAGCGGTCGAAGCGGGTTGCGGGCGAGCGGATGGTGCGCATGAAGGCCGAGAGCGCGTCTGCCACCGTCTCGGGCGTGGCACCGAAATCCGGATAGACACGGCTGAAATCCGCCGAAAAATCGTCGCTGAATGTCAGCCTCTGCACCATGCTGTCGAGCGAGAGCCCCATGATGTCGGGAGAGGCCACGGCGCCCTGGACGACGCCCTCGAGTGAATCCTGCCGGCCGTCCCAAAGAAAGGCCGTCTGCCAGGCCACGTCGTAGAGGGTCTGGGATCGGCGCATCATCGGCGCACCGTTGTCGGCGGCCGGCTTCGCTTTCAGATCGGCCCAGGCAGCCTGGGGCAGATGACAACTCAGACAGGCGACATTGCGCTGGCGCGACAATTCGCGGGTCCGGAACAGCTTCTCGCCCAGCAAAACGACCTCGGGGCGTGCAGCCGCACTGACTGGCAGCGCCACGGGGCGGCGGTAGGCGGCTCGCAAGGCTGCCGCGCTTGGGCGACGAGCCTGCGCACGGGCGCGTTGCTCGCGGGCTTCGGTTGAAAGGGTCGCAACCTCGGCCTGCGCCGGATCCGACGGTTCGAGCACCTGTTCCAAGGTCGCGCAGCCGGCGAGCAGAGAAACGACAAGGGCACAGCCAAGACCAGCCGCGCGCCGGATCGGGCTCGTTCGATTCTGCCGCGTTGCGCTCATGGTCGGTCGTCTCATGGTCTCCGAAGCCGCTGTTTCCGCCTAATTCAGGCTGCCGTAAAAAATACCGTGTGCGACGTAGTAGAAAGTGAAGAAGAGCAGGACAAAACCGAGATAGGTCATGCCCAATTCGAGCGCACTGACCGTCGGTGACGGAATCCGGTTCAACAGCGCCACGTTCACCCGCGTGTTGCCATGGATCACCATCACGGCCAGTGACGCGATGATCATCGAATGCCCGACGGCGTCGATCTTGCCGAAATCGACGATGGCCGCGATGAAGATAACAAACAATGTCAAAGCAGCAAGTCGCTGACTGGTTTTGCCATACAGCAAGAGAAACGCGGTGACGAATTCGACAAAGCCGGCTAATTGCATGTACAGCCCGTGCTCGATGCCGAGTGTGATGCGCTCATGCTGCCTGAGCAAGGGCAGCGTCCACGACGCGAAAGCCCATTTTTCGATCGAGGCCCACAGCAACGTCACAGCCATGGAAACATAGAGAATGGACAGCGCATAAGGGAGCAAGCGCTCGACCCTGAGCGAATGAATGATCAGATAAGCGGCGATGCCGAGGAAAAGCGGGTAGTCGAGCAGGTGGAACAGGCCGTAATTCGCCACCGCTATCGCGTAAAGAACGACGATGCCCAGTCCGGCGATCCAACTCGTCCGCCAACTCGCTGTCGACATGGCGAGGAACAGCTGGAACCAGGATATCGACTCGCTTGTGGTTGTCAGCTCCGGCGTCAGGATGATCCCGCCCTTCAGCCAGAGGCAGAGTAAAAACGCACCCAGCATGATCCGAATGACGTCGGGCAATCGCGGCTTCAGTGCCGCAACGCGTTCCTTCAGTGGATCGTCGCCGAAGGCACCCGCGATGACGCGGTCGCCGAGGCCGATCAGCATGATCAGAACGGTGCTGCCGGCCAGTAGCAGCAAGAAGCTCGGCGAAAAGACATCCGGTAAGGGCGTAGGGTTGGCTGCCACATCGTAGGGTGCGAACCATTTGACATGCGCCTGCGCGCTCGTAGGCATCAGGACCGCGAGGGCCGCGCAGCCACTCAGAACTCGGCGCCATCCCCGCGCAGGCCAGCCGAGCCGCGAGGTCATCCGTTCGATCCTGATCCTGGCGCAGCAAAGGCCGCGCGGTGAGCCCTGCGTCATCAGGTCTCATCCGCCGATCGTCTTGAGGGCGTCGTGCCCGGACCGCAGATCGCCGGATCGACCCACCCCGGAGCCATCCGACTGCGCTGGACCTCATCGGGCCACCAAGCGGCGATGTAGGACAGCAGTGTCACGATCTCGTCGTCTGACAGCACGCCGCCGAAGGCCGGCATGACGATCTGCCCGTCCTTGCCCCGGACACCTTGTGCAACGCGGCGGAACAGCTCGAGATCGGTGTGATTGAAGGCATGACCGGTTTCGTTGAGCGCAGGCGCGAGGGTGGGATCGGCGCGCCAGCCTGGCGCGCCGCCCAGAAAGGCGCCGTGGCACGTCGCGCAATGGGCCCGATACAGGGCAAAACCCGCCTCCAATTGCGGATGACTGGCCTGAACGATCAGGCTGACCGGCGGGTCCTTGTGGCGCTGCGTCAGAATGATCCCGGCTGCGAGGACCAGGAAGATCATCCCCCCCAGCGACAAGAGCCCGGCGGTCACGCGCGACGCATCGGCCCGCGCAGTGCCGAGATCGAGACCGGTTCCGACCTTTTGATCCGACAAACCCGTTCGGCCTTCTCTACCGTTCAATGGAGGCGACAGGGGCCCGCGATCTGGACATCCCACCGTGACGCCGCGAGCAAGCGCGACATGGGCTGGCCGTATCAGGGCAGTTTAACCGTAATGTTGCAGCCGTGGCGGCGCGCACCCGCCGCGGCTTGCCGGAACCATCCGCCCTTCGGCCCGTTGGAGGGCTGTCATGCGCCTGTCGTAACATTGTCTGTGACGTCCGCAGCGACGGCGCCATGCGGATTCGGGAGATGCGGGTCATGCCGAACGATGCCCAGGTCAGGTCGAAGCTCGTCCAGATCGGCCTTTACAGCACTGCCCTGATCGCCGGACTGGTCGCCCTGACCTTCCTGCTTCCCTGGCTCATGGCGCTGCTGCAGCCGGCGCCGAAACCGCAACCCGTGATGGTGCAGAAAATCGTGGCGCCACCACCGCCCCCGGAGCCGCGGCTCAGCCAGCTCGAGCGCATCCGTGCGGCCCTCGGCGCCGAGATCAAGGCGGGCAGCGTCACGGTCGATCCGTTCGGCGGCTGGATCGCGATCAGGGTCGGCAATCTGATCACCTTCAATTCCGGCCAGGCTGCCGTCCTGCCGGGCTTCGTTCCGGTGGCGCGGCGCATCGCCGAAATCGTCGAGGGGGAGAAGGGCCCGATCCGGATCGTCGGGCACACCGACGATCAGGCCTTGGGCGGCGGCGGCCCTCATCGCGACAATCAGGCCCTGTCATTGGCCCGCGCCGAGGCGGTCGCGGGTCTGTTGCGCGGCGCCCTGACGGACGGCACACGGATTGCTACCGACGGGCGCGGGGCGTCCGAGCCGATCGCCGACAACAGCTCGGCGGAGGGCCGCGCCAGGAACCGGCGGATCGAGATCCTGGTGACGCGGGGGGATTAGCCATCGACGGCCTGCGGGCGCCGTCGTCGTTAGACTGTCAACTCGGCGACCTAGCGTCGATTTTCCTGACGTCGAACCCGTTCCGCCGCCATGTCGACGATCATCAAGCCGAGGAAGCTCGGCATCTTGACGAAGGTCGAGCGGCGCGGCCCGCAGGCCAGCCTCATCGTGTCGGCTTTGGGGATGTTCTCGCTGGCCGATCCAACGGATTTCGAGTTCGACACGGCGCTCTGGCCGATGGCGATCAAGGAAATGCCGCCCGGCGCGATCTTTGACATGGCGATGCCCAAGCCCTGCGGCGAGGTGCTGTTCGCCGGCCGGGCGATGGCGCCGCAGGGCGAGCCGGTGGGCGCGATGGCCGTCGATGTCGCCGTAGGGCCGATGCGCAAGCGGATCGCGGTCTTCGGCGACCGGGCCTGGCGCCCGGCCGCCGGTGGCGTGGTGTTCACCGAGCCCAAGCCGTTCGTGGAAATGCCGCTGGTGCCTGAGCGCGCCTTCGGCGGGCCGGGGCATCCCGACAACGCCGCCGGACGCGGCTTCGAGGCGGAACGCCGCGTTGAGGCGGGCGAGATCGTGCTGCTGCCGAATGTCGAGGATGCCCGCAGGCTCATCCGCTTGGTTTCGGATCAGCCCCCGCCGGTCCGGCCGGGCCCCCTCGACCCGGCCCACCCGTCACGCAGGGCGCTTGCCGGTACTTACGACGATCAGTGGCTCAAACATGATTTTCCGGGCCTCGCCCGGGATGCCGACCCCCACTTGTTCTGCGTGGCAGCGGATGATCAGCGAATCCCGGGTTACTTCGCGGGCGACGAACCGTTCCGGGTCGCCGGTTTCCAGGCGCAACGGCCGGAGATCGCCGGCACCTTGCCGGGCCTGCGCGTGCGCATCTTCGTCAGACTGACCGGTCAGCCCGACGGGCTGGTCGAACTGCCCAGTGTGATCGACACGGTCTGGCTGTTCCCCAGTGCCGGCAAGGGCGTGCTGGTCTATCGCGGCGCCTGTCCCGTGGCCGATGTCGAGGGCGACGATGCGACGCATGTGATGCTCGCCTATGAGCGGCTGTCCGACGCGCCGCGCCCCATCGCGCATTATCTCGAGGTGTTCCGGCTGCGCACCGATCCGGAGCAGAGTTTCAAATACATCCTGGCCGACCGGCAATTGTCGCCAGAGCCAGACCCGGCGCTCCTCGCCCGGCGCCGCGCGGCGCGCGAGGCGCACGCCGCGGCGCAGATGGACAAATCGCGGCGCGCGCAGGAACTGGTGGTCCGCGATGCGCTCGCCAAGGCGGGGCTACCGGCGCATTTCAAGCCGGCCTTGCCTCAGCCCGAGCCCATGCCCTTCCTGATGCCGACACCCGACGAGATCGAGAGCGGCGAGATCGACTTCGCCGAGCTGTTCGAAGGCATCGATACGCTCAACGCGAAATTGACGGCGATGGCCGATCAGGCCGCCGCCAGGGCGGGCGATCAGGTTCAGGCGGTCGCGCGTTTCCGCCAATCGGGCGACCTCAGCGAGATCGACAACCTGTTGGCGACGCTCGACCTGCCGGAGCCGGTGACTTTGGCCGATCAGGTCAGTCTTCCCGCCGATTTCGTCATGCCGTCCTCCACGCCCGATGACGAGCAGAGCCTGCGCGAGGCCTCAGGCCGGTTCTTCGACCTGCCCGAATTCCGGCTGCTGGCCCCGGCCCATGGCGGCATCGAGCAGGCGCTCGGAGCGGTTGTCGACCCCCCGGTGCCGACCCGGCCCGAGCCACCCGATGCACCGCGCGACGAAACCCCGATGACCGGACTGCCGCCCCGGCCATCGCCCCCGGAGAACCCGGCTGCGATGGCCAGGATCGCAGCGGCCTTCCCCGGCCTCGCCGCTCCAGGCGCATCGCTCGACGCTCTTCTCGACGATCTGGCTGGCGACAAGGCATTGCCCGCGGCTGCCGCCGGCGAGCCCGATGCGCGCGCCTCCCTGACCCAGGCGAGCGCGCGGCTGGGCGACATCGAGCCCGACATCCGCGAAGGCATCGCCTCGATGCGTCGGCTGGCCCCCGAGCCGGTCTTTCCGGTCCAGCCGCTCTCGCCCGAGGTCGCGGCACGCTTCGGCGCGGTCGTCATCACCGAAGCGCGAACGGCCTCACTGGCAGGCCGCGACATGGCCGGCGCCGCGCTGGCCGGCCAGAGCTTCGCCGGGCTCGACCTGACAGGCGCCTTCTTCGAACGCTGCGATCTGCGCGGCGCCGATTTCACCGGCGCGCGCTGCGGCAAGGCCGTCTTCGCGGGCGCCGATCTGCGCGAGGCGAACTTCTCCGGCGCGATACTGGCCGAGGCCAATCTCGGGAGTGCCGATGCGCGCGGGGCGCGGTTCCTGCATGCCGATCTGACCAAGGCGCAGCTGCTCAAGATCAATCTGGCGGGCGCGAACCTCTCTGGTGCCCTGCTGGAGGACATCAATTTCATCGAGAGCGATCTTAGCGACGTCCGGCTGGTGGGCGCCCAGATGAAACAGGTCGTCGCGCTGCGGCTGTCGATGGCGCGCATCGATCTGAGCCAGGCCGTGCTCGACAGCTGCTCCTTCGTCGAGGTCGAGGCGCCCGGACTTGTCGCCCGCGGCATGCGCGCGTTCAAACTCTCCGCGGTGAAGCTCAATGCGGCCGGGGCCGACTTCAGCGGCGCGAGCCTGCAGCAATGCGGCTTCCATGCCGGCTGCGATCTGACGGCGGCGCGCTTCGACGACGCCTCGGGCATGAACGGCGCGTTCCGGCAGGCGCGGCTGGCGGGCGCGAGCTTCATCGGGGCGAGCTTCAACCGGGTCGATTTCGGCGAGGCCGATCTGACGGGCGCCAGTCTGCGGCTGGGTTCGTTCAAGCAGTCGGTGCTGACCAAGGCCAAGCTGGCGCAGGCCGATCTCTTCGGCGCCAATCTGTTCAATGCCCAGGCCCGCCGCACGGACTTCAGCGGAGCCCGCCTGCGCAGCGCCAATCTCTATGGCTGCGACCTGACCGACGCGATCCTGCTCGGCGCCGACCTGTCGCGCGCCAACCTCGACAAGACGATCTTCGGAGTGGCGACCGATGCGGCTTGACGATCTCATCGAGCGGATTGCGCTGGACCTGCCGATCGAGGGCGCGTCCCTCGCCGGATGCGATCTGGCCGGGGTTTCGCTGGAGGCCGGCATGCTGATCAATTGCGACTTCGGCGGCGCGCGCTTCCGCGGCGCGACCCTCCGGAAGCTGCAATTCGCACAATGTAACTTGGCAGAGACGGACTTCACGGAGGCGATGCTCGACATTTGCCAGTTCGTCTCGTCGGCGCTGCCGAGAGCACGCTTCGGGCGGGCTCGGTTGAACGGCGTCCAGCTCGGGCGTTGCAACCTGCAGCAGGCCGATTTCGGTGAGGCAATGCTGGAGACATGCGCCTTCGCCGATGTCGATCTGTCCGATGCCCGCCTGACCGGGGCCGGATTGGCGACCACAGCGATCGTCGAAAGCATCGTCACCCGGATCGATCTGACACGGGCGGTGTTGCGCGGCTTCACCATGACCAAGGGCGATCTGCGCGAGGCCGGCCTCGAGGGACTGGACGTCGACACGATGGTCATCATGGACGCCGATCTGTCGGGGCGCGATCTGCGGGCGCTGCGGCTGGCGCGCGCCAATCTGATGAAGGCGAAACTGGCCGGCTGCAATCTGTCGGGCGTGGATCTCTCCCAGGGCCTCTTCATGGAAGCCGATCTGCGCCAGACTGATCTGTCGGGCTGCAATCTGACGATGGCGCTGATGATCGGGGCCGATCTCACCGGCGCCAATCTCGAAGGTGCCGATCTCACTTCGGCCAATCTGAGCGGCGCGAAACTGCGGGGCGCCAATCTGAACCGTGCCATCCTGACCAATGCGATTGTCGAGCAGGCCGATTGCGCGGCGGCGCGCTTCGAGCGGGCGCGGCTGGATTTCGCCCAGTTCAGCTATGCCACGCTGGACGCCGCCTCGTTCACGAACGCCCGCTTCCACCGGACCAGCCTGCACGGCGCCACGACCGACGGCACGCTCTTCACCCATGCCAGCGGCTCGACCCTGCCGACCGACCCGGCTCGCGCCGTGGCCGATCTCTATGAACCGCGCCGCGTCGCGCGCCGCGCCTGAAAGGCCCGACCATGCCCTTCGTCAACTCTTCCGGCCCGATCCCGGCTCCCGATTTCTCCTTTCCCGATGTCTGCACGACGCCGGTCGGGCCGGTTCCCGTACCGATTCCCTATCCCAACATCGCGCTCGCACCGACGGCGATCCCGACGCAGTTCACCACCTTTCTGACCTGCATGCCGGCCCACAACCTGCTGACGACGAAGCCGATGAGCCTGGGTGACCAGCCAGGTGTGCTGCTCGGCGTCGCCTCGGGTTTCGTCATGGGGCCGGTAAAGCACATGATGGGGTCGGTCACGATGTTTCTCGGCGGCCCGCCGGCCACCAAAATGCTGAACCCGACCTCGCAGAACGGCATGAGCCCGAACATCGTCGGGCTGACGCTGGCGCCGACCCAGGTGACGACCATCTGCCTGTCCTGACATTCGGCAGGGATCGAATTTTGGCGCGGGCCCGAACCCGCAGGCTGTTTGGGGAGACGAAGCGATGAGCCTGATGAGCCAGAACGCTGCGCGATCCGAGGTCGCCCCGTGGTCGGGTACTGCCCCTGCGATGCGCGCGGCCACGGTGATGTCGGCCGGCGAAGACGGGATCCGGGTCGCGATCGACGGCAGACAGGTCGGCGCGTCATGCGCCGTCTCCTGCCCTGCCGACCCCTTCGCCGGCGACGAGGTCCTGGTCTGGGCGGCGGAGGACGCTTGCCATATCCTCGCCATCCTGCGACGGGCCGGGCCCGCCGACGACGGCCAGACACGCCCCTGCGAAGCCGATACGGACGAGGGCGCGCCTGAGCCTGCCTTCGCCGGCCCGTTCACCGGCCTGCCGCCGGTCATGGCCGACGGCACCCTGCCCTATCAGCCGCATTTCGACTCGCAGAGCGACGGCGAGGCCGCGGCGGGCCGGCCCTGGACCCGTTTCGACGTGCCGCTGACGCCGAACGCCTTCGGCAGCGGCACCTATCTGCGCATGGGCGCCTATGTCTCTGGCCAGGAATCGCCGATGATGCCGGCGCTGAGCTACTCCAAGAGCACGGTGACCACGGCCGATCTGACCGCGCCGACACCGACCTCCACGCTGGATATCCTCAGCAATATCTTTTCGGGCAATTCAGCGGCACTCGGCAGGATCGTCACAAATGTCGGAGCCGCCGAACAGGCCAATGCCGCCGACGCCAGCAAGGCCTCGACCGATGGAACCGCCTCGGGAGACGCCAAGCAGGGCTATCTCAAGCGCGGCGACACCTTCGTCAAGAACAAGGCCGGCCAGATGGAGCTCAAGACCATCTCGACGACGGCCACGACGGCGACCTCCTCCGGCGACGGCTTTCTCGGCAAGACCGACAGCGATCTCAATCTCAAGATCGGCGGCGCCGCGCTGATCGACATCGTCAAAGGCCAGACCACCCGTGTCAGCGATGGCGACATTCTCTTCGCGGCGCCCGCTGGGGCGGTCGGCATCAGCGCCAAATCGGGCGTCTCGATCACGGCCGGGACCGCGGCAGCCCCGGCCAACATCTCGCTGCTGGCCTATGGCTATGTGAAGAACGAGGCGAAGGGACCCCTGTCGGAATGGTTCTACTCGACGTCCGAAAAGAAAACCTATGGCTTCGCCAAGGAATGGTTCTATGGCGAGAAGTATTCCGAATTTCATGGAACAAGTACATCGAAATTCTACGGCAATGAAGACAAGACGTTCCACGGCACGGCGACCAGCTATTTTCTCGGCGCCCAGTTCACGACCAATCTCGCCGCGCGCATCAACATGACCATGGCGGCAACACTGACGCTCGCGCTCGGCACCGAATTCCGCCTGAACGCCGCCATCGACCTCAAGATCAATCTCTCGATCGATATGAATATCATCCTAGGTCTGGCAATAAAAGTCGTGGTTGGCTCTGATATGAAAGCTGTCATTGGAACTGACATGAAGCTCGTTACGGGCTTGGATATGAAAAAAGTCGGCGTTGCTTTGAGCTGGTTTACTCTCGATCTCAAGAATAAAGATGCCTCTCTTTACTGGGGTGCCGTTGGTTTGAAAAAGGAGACGGTCACAATTAACAAAGAGGACGTCAAGGTGTCAGCAGGAGTCCTGTTCAAGGCATGACGCAGCCAGCTTCCCATAGTCGCGGTTCGCGGGACCTCGGGCGCGATCAGGTGGTCACGCCGGCTTGGCCTGGGCTTGCGGTCGGGTGCGTCGCTGCCGCGGGTGGGCAGACTCTCGACGTCGTCATCGATGGCGTGAACCATACGGCCAAGCGTGCGGTGTCTTGCCTCGTCGAACCGGCCGCCGAGGACATGGTTCTCGTCCTCGTCGAGCCTGCCGGCTGCTTTGTCCTGGCCGTGCTGACGAGGCCCGGCCTGGGGGACGCCACCTTGTCGCTGCCCGATGCTGCCGGCTCCCTTACGATCCAGGCGCCATCGGTCCGGCTCGAAGCCTCGACGCGGCTCGATCTCGACGCGCCCGAGATGGCGGTCACGACGCGGCGGCTCCATATCGTCACCGACGTGCTGACCCAGATCGCGCGCCTCGCCTCGGTGATCGGGGAGACGCTGACCACCGCGGTCGGCCGGCAATCCACCATCGCGCGCCAGCTCGACGTCAAGACCCAGGACCGCAACACCACGGTCAGCGGCCTCGACAATGAGCGCGTCGGCACCCGGGTCACGCAGTCCGAGCTGTCGACGGCGAGCGCGGCGATCGTCACCGTCCATGCGCGCGACGACATCCGCCTCGACGCCAAGCGGGTCACGATCGGATGAGCGCGGCCCTCCCCGAGGTCAGTCCGAGCGAGCGGGTCCGCGCCGCCTGCCGTCTCGTCACCCAGTCGAGACTCGATGACGCCGACCTGCTGTTGCGGGAGGCGCTGACGCGTCAGCCGCAGGACCCCTGGGCGCTGAATGCGCTCGGCGGCATCGCGCTGCTGCGCCAGGACCTGGAGGCGGCGCGGCGCCTGATCGGCGCGGCCGCCACGATCCGGCCCGACGAGCCCGAGATCCTCGCCAATCTCGCCGGCCTGCACAGCCAGGGCGGAGCGGCGGACGAAGCCCTGATCTGCCTGGAGCGGGCCGTGACGCTGGCGCCCGGCCATGCCGGCATCCGTCGCCAGCACGCCGAACTCCTGCTGTCGCTGTCGCGGGTGGCGGAGGCTGCCGACGAGGCGCAGCGCAGCCTCGAGCTCGATCCGGACTCCGTCGGCGCTTGGGTGACGCGCGGCCTGGTCGCGATCGCGCAGAGCGATCCGCCCCTCGCGATCGCCTGCTTCCGAGAGGCGACGCAACTCGACGAGGCTTGCGTCGCGGCCTGGCACAATCTGGCGGAGCTGCACGCGCGCGAGCGCGACACGGCGGAGGCGCTGCGCTGCGCCGAGCGGGCCTATCTGGCCGCGCCCGGTTCGCCGGTCCAACTCGTCGCTTTCGCGCGGCAGCTGGCCGAATCCGATCCCGAGCGGGCGCAGGGTCTGGTCCGGCGGGCGCTCGCATTGGCGCCCGCCGATCTGCAGGCGATCGAACTCGCTGCGCGGCTCGATCTCCTGCGCGGGGCCGATCGCAAGGCCTTCGCCGATCTCGCCGCCTGTGTCCGCCAGAGCGGCAAGGACCCGGCCGCGCTTCTGGCGCTGGCGCGGGTGCTCGGCATCGCCGGCCGTTTCGCCCAGGCATTGCAGAGCATCGAAGAAGCCCTGGCGCAGGCGCCGGATTCGAAGGAGGCGCGGGCGCTGCGCAAGGAGTGCCTGCTCTCGCTCGGGCGGTTCGATGCGGTCGCGGACGGCGCCGAGGCCCTGCCGCGCGAGATCACGGGGGTCGTCATTCCCGCCACCATGCCGGTCGGCGAGATCATTCTGGCGGCGCGATTTCTGCCGCGTCTGGCGGAGGGCCGCGCGGCGGCGCTCCCGGTCGTCGCGCATCCCGAGATCGCGCCCCTGCTCACCGGTCTTCCCCAGATCTGCCTCACTTGTGACGAACTCGAAACCGCAGCCGATGGGCTGCTTCTGCCCGAGATCATGGCGCATCTACGGGTCGAGGGCGTCACGGATGGGGCGGCAGTCCCCTATCTCGCGCCCGATTCCGGGCGGGCCGAGGCCTGGCGCCGGGCGCTGGCGGCCTTGCCGGGGCCGCGCATCGGCATCCTCTGGCATCCGGGCCGGCAGGGGATCGGCCTGTCCTGCCTCATCGAGGCGGCCCGCGCGCTCGGCACGCCGATCAGCCTCGCTGTCGGTGGTTTGCGGGAGGAACTGGAGGCCTATCCCGACGTGATCGACGCTGGCGCCGCCATCGCGGAACCGCAGGATCTGCTGGCCGCGATCGCCACGCTCGACATCGTGGTCGCCCCCGACAGCCTGGCGGCGCATCTGGCCGGGGCACTCGGCCGCCCGGCCCTCGTCTTTGTGCCGGCGGGGCGGCACTGGGCCTGGGCGGAGCGGGAGGGGCGCGGAAGCTGGTATCCGTCGGTCGATGTCCTGACCCAAGCGAAACCGGGCGATTGGAGCGATGTCGTGACCCGGCTGCCCATCAGTCTGGCGGCCCGTCTGGCCGAAATGGCGGCCGACGGGCAGCCATGACCGGGCCGCCCGGCCCCGGTCTCCAGCGCGTGATCTATGACGCGGTCTATACATTCGATCCGCCGGTCGACGCCATGGCGCTGCAGCTGCGCCTCAGACCGCTCCCTCGCCCCGGTCAGAGCGCCCGCGGCATCCGCCTCGCGACCGTGCCCGAATGCGAGGCACGTCGCACGGACACCGATGCCTGGGGCGTGGTCGTCGAAACCGCCTCGTTTCCACAGCCGCTCCGGCGACTGCGGGTCAATGCCGACTGGACCGTGGACCCGCGCGCGGATGTCCCGCTGCCGTCCATTGCGCCGGGTCGCGACGACCTGGTCGATGATGCCGGCCGCATGTCGCCACGGCGCGACCTGGCGACTGCGGAGGCCGATGCCATGGCCCGTGCCGTCGCAGCCGGCTGGACCTATGATCTGCGACCGCCACCTGCGGTTCGTCCGCTCGCGACGCTGGTCGAGGAACGGCGCGGCGGCTGCGAGGATCTGGCCCGGCTGTGTGCGGACGTCTTGCGCCGCCAGGGTGTCCCGGTGCGTTTCGTCGTCGGCTATCTGGGAGCCCGGTTGACGCCGGCGACCCGACGTCACCGGCGCCATGCCTGGCTCGCCATCTGGACCAGCGACCGCGGCTGGTGCGAGATCGATCCACTCAACGACGATAGGGACGTCCCGCTCCTCGCCACCGCCTGGGGGCCGGCCTTGCCGGCCCTGCAACCGGTCACGGGGCGTTTCGCGACCGGCCGCGTGACGGGCCTCTCCGTCGAAATTCAGGTCCTGCCATCGCACATCTGACTTGGCCGCGCGGAGAACCCTCGGTGCGCAGGGCGCGCCCTCGCCTCAGTAGCGGTCCGGCACATAGAGTTCCGGTGGCACCGGGTGGCGCTGGTAGTCCGGATGGCGCACGCGTTCCGGCAGAGAGATCTCCTGCTTCGGCACGTCCTCATACGGGATCTGACTGAGCAGATGAGCGATGCAGTTGAGCCGCGCCTTCTTCTTGTCGACGGCCTCTACCACCCACCAGGGAGCGTAGTCGGTATGGGTCCGGTCGAACATCTCCTCCTTGGCGCGGGTGTAGTCCTCCCAGTGGACTCGGCTTTCCATGTCCATCGGCGAGAGCTTCCACTGCTTGAGCGGATCGGCGATGCGCATCTGGAAGCGGAATTCCTGCTCCTCATCGGTGATCGAGAACCAGTATTTGATCAGGATAACGCCGGAGCGCACGAGCATATGCTCGAATTCCGGCACGGAGCGGAAGAACTCCTCGAGCTCGTCGGGCGTGCAGAAACCCATGACCCGCTCGACGCCGGCACGATTGTACCAGCTGCGGTCGAACAGCACCATTTCGCCGGCGGTCGGCAGATGCGGCACATAGCGCTGGAAATACCACTGATGTTTTTCGCGCTCCGTCGGCGCCGGGAGCGCCACGACGCGGCAGACGCGCGGATTGAGCCGCTGCGTCACGCGTTTGATCGCGCCGCCCTTGCCGGCGGAGTCGCGCCCCTCGAACAGCACGACCACCTTGAGTTTCTTGTACTGGATCCAGTCCTGCAGCCGCACCAGCTCGTGCTGCAGCCGGAACAGCTCGCGGAAATAGACCTTTCGGTCGACCGTCGATCCCGCCGGCCCGACTCCCTCGGCGACCAACTCGTCGATGCGGTCTTCCTCAAGTTGCATCTCAAGTTCTTCATCGAAGCTGTCGGCGATCTCCGCTTTGATGCGGTCGAGATCAGTGCTCATGGAAGAGGCTCCTCGTCTGGATCTGGAAGAGATAGAAGTCCCGGCCGCGTGCGCGGCCTTGTCGAATCTGTGGCGGGCAGCCCTGGTCGGCATCCGCCAGTGGCCAAGCCCGCGCGCCGTCGCGTGCCGCCGGCTGCATCAGCGCCGCTCGAAATCCCGATGGACGTCATGGGTGACGATGCCGGCGCCATCGGGCGGAATCGTCAGCCAATCCTTTCGGGTGAGCGTCTGCTTGGTATCCTCATAGCCCGAATGCCAGTGCTCCTTCATCGAGGTCCGAGAAAATTCGTGATCCTTGGCATGGCTCTCATAGGTCTTCTGCTGGTAGATCAGCTGCAGGATCGTATGTTCCGGGATCAACGCCAATTGGTCGCGGAGCGCGCGGTCCTCCGCGCTGAGACGGTCCTCCGGGATCTGCGAGAGCGCGCTGTGGGTCTGCTTCTTCCAGCCCTGCAGCGTCTGGAACAAATCCGTCATCAGCCGCGTCCGCGAGGAATACATGATGTCCTTGTGGCGGCCCATCACGTCCTGCATCGTGCGCGGCATCGGTCCGCGTGACGAGAACAGATCGACCTGGAAGATGAGCGAATTCAGCGTGTCGTCCTGCGCCAGCAGATGTTGCAGCGGCGTGTTGGACACGATGCCGCCGTCCCAATAGTGCTCCGTGCCGATCTTCACCGTCGGGAAGGCCGGCGGCAGCGCACCCGACGCCATCACATGCTCGGGCGTGATCGTCTCGACCATATTGTCGAAGTAGACGAAGTTGCCCGAGAGCGCATTGACCGCGCCGACCGAGAAATGCACGGCTCGGCTGTTGATCAGGTCAAAATCGATGAGATCGAGCAGTGTCTCGCGCAGGGGATTGGTGTCGTAGAAACTGGTGGCATCGGTGGCGCCGGCCGGCGCGAGCCAGGCGCTCACCCGCCTTGGTTCGAAGAAGCCGGGCTGACCAAGCATCGTCGTCAGCAGGGACGAGGTGACGTTCCGCGCATGGCGAAAAACGTCCCCCTCCGGCGTGTACCACCAGACCTTGCGATCGGTGATCCGATCCCAGAAGGATTGCAGCCGCTCGATCCGGTGCTCGCGCCGATTGCCCGCAATCAGGGCCGAGTTGATCGCGCCGATCGAAACGCCCGAGACCCAGTCCGGCTCGATATCGGCTTCGTGCAGCGCCTGATAGACGCCGGCCTGGTAGGCGCCGAGCGCGCCGCCGCCCTGGAGCACGAGGGCCACCCGGTCGCATCGCTCCGGGCGCCAGCCGAGGTAACGGCTCTCCGGCAGAGCGGCCGGTGGGTGGGCGTTCATCGTGGCGTCCCCGCGTTCGAACTGGCCGACGGGAATAGTGCAGACAGCGACGAGGTGACATCAATGTGACGCCGCCTCGCGCAAGGCGGCGTCATGATCCCGTCAGCATAGCTTCATCGCCGCGTCAGCGTCACTCGTCACCGCTGAGCGGGTGGGTCAGGTCGTGGCAGGCGCCGCGCGGCCCGTTACGGGGACACATCATGCTGAAGGACAGGACTGCGATCGTGACCGGCTCGACCTCTGGGATCGGGCTGGCGATGGCCCGCGCTTATGCGCAGGCGGGGGCGAATGTCGTGATCAACGGCTTCGGTCCCGCTGAGGCGATCGAGCGGGAGCGCGCCAGCATCGCCAGCGAGTTCGGCGTCGAGGCGCGCTACAGCGCCGCCGACATGTCGGACGGCGCCGCCATCGCCGCGAT
>CALRYW010000017.1:0-57924 GCA_943372485.1 Allobosea thiooxidans | reverse complement strand
CGCCCGTGCTCTGGACGATCCAGACGATGCGGTGCGGATCGCGCTGGTAGGCGGTGGCGGTCGCCCCGCCGCGCAGCACGTTGCGGGCAAACAAGGTGAGCTCGCCAACCTCGATCTTTTCCGAGATCCGGTCGAACTGCGCGAAGTGGAGACGCCGCTGCGACCGGCCAATGAACACCGCCCCGCCATCGACCGAGACCGGGATATGCGGAGCGCTGCCTTCCGTGCCGTCCGGGATGGCGCGGATATTGGCAATCGTGATCGCCTCAAACGGATCGGAACCGCGCACCATCCACTCGCCCGAGCGGGTCCCGAGCACGATGACGCCGGAGTTTTTCAGCCACTGGATGTCGACGAGCTTGCCGTCCTGCGAAGTGAGCGCGGTTGCGATGCCGCTGTCGTCATCCGGCGTGATCGCGAAATCATAGAAGTCGGCGATCTTGGTGCCCCAGAGCTTGTTGTCGCGCGTCCAGACCAGCCGGTTGTCATGCAGCATGACCTGCGTCGGCCAGCCGCGCTCGGTCGACCAGGCCGCCTCGAACCAGCGATAGGTGACATAGGGATCGACAACATCCGAGGGCAGCTTGCCAATGACCGTCGCCGTGGCCGAGGTCCCGCTGGCGACAGCTGTGATGGTCACGAAGGCAAAGCCGGAATGCTCGTATTGCCAGACGACCTTGCCCTGTCCCGACCTGATCTCGCCTTCGTCATGCTGCGGCGGGTTGGGACCGCTGTCGGTGCCGGAAACGACGGAATAGACGACGCCGGCATTTCGCCGCAGCGCGCCAACCGTCAGCCCCGTCTCGTTCCCGATCCAGCGCGGCACGTTTGAAAGGTTAGCCTCGTCGATACGCCAGATCGAGCCGACATGGTTCGTCTTGAAAATCGGCTTGCTGGCGGTGAGCGTCACCGATCCCGTCTGCGCCGAGGCCTTGATCGTGCTGGTCTCATCGACGTTCTGCGGCTCGACCGGGCCGCGCACGTTCTGGTAGTTGCCAATCGTCCAGTTGGCATGGCCGATCCGCGTCAGCACGCGCGGTCGCCCGGCCCCGGCGATGAACAGCACGTCAGCCGACTGAGCCCAGCGCAGCTTGGGCAGTTCGTCGTCGGCGAAGCCGACATTGAGCTCATAGGGGACGCCAGGGCTGGCTTCGACGATGCCGCCATTACGCATCACGCGCATGAAGCCATCGTTGAACACCAGCATGTAGCTATCGTCGACCGAGAATTCGAACGGGATGAGCTTGGCGGGCCGCGTATGATTGCGAACTGCCGCGACATATTGGGTGCCTGGCGTGCGCGTGACGCCGCCCTCGACCATGACGCAGAAGTTCTCGCAGAGCTTGAGCCCCGCCTGATAGCGTTGTAGGTCGACACGGGCGTGCAGCGCCGGATCGAGCTCGCCTGAGGCAAAGGTCGCCTTGTCGAGCGTCACCGTCACCATGGGCGGCCGATCCCGCCGCGCCGCGCCGCGATCCAGCTGGTTTCGGAGGGAACCTCTGTGCGCGCCTTCTCTTGCGCATCCTTGCGCTTGGCCGGCCGCAGCTTCGCATCGGCGCGGGCGTCGAGCCGATCGGCCAGATCCTGGCTGCGGCCGAGCAGCGGCGCGATGGCCGCCCCCAGCCGCAGCTGGAACACCTGCAGGAACAGCGCGTCCCACAGCGCAGGCTGCTCGACGCAGCGGGTATAGTTCACATTGGGCGCAAGTGCGTTGGTGACCAGGACAGAGCCGAGGATGGGGCTGTCACCGGGCTGGAGGCTCGATGCCTCGACGGCCCATTGATCGGTTTCGAGCCCTTCCACGCTGCGCACGAACAGGCAGTCATTGGGCAGGACGAAGCGGTTCTTGAGCGGCCCGGCAGCGGCGACGGGGTCGCGGGCCGGCACAATCCAGGCGCTGGCAAAATTCCAGTCGTACTCCCGCAGTACCGCATCGCGGACATCGGCAAAGCGGGACTTGCAGATGCGGGCCGGTGCGCGCGGCTCGTCGAGCGAGGCGATGTCCGGCTCGCCGACATGCGTCAGCGCTCCGTTTGCCGCCTGTGCCTCCGAAGCCGCGCGCTGCATGTCGGCGCCCGCCTACTTCTTGGCGTAGTAGAGAAAGGCTTCCATCGTGCCGGCAGCCGTGGCCGCCGTCTTGAACGTGCCGACAATGTCGTATTCGCAGCCAGGGTCGTAGGTCAGGCCCGCGACTTCGAAAACGCGCCGGCCGACGTTGCCGGTGGTCAGGGCGGCCGTCATCGACTTGTTGCCGGCCGAGGACAGGTTCAGTCCGTCCGCATAGGCGTCGATGTCGATCAGCGCGCCGTCACGATAGATGCCGATGTCGAAATCGGTCAGGCCGGTGATGCCGGAATGATAGAGGATCGACTGAGGCAGGATGACCGCAGCAGACGGCACCTTGCCGAAGAAAACCCGGCTGTTGATGCTGTCATCGTTCGCGTTCGGGATAGCCCCACTGATGATGCAGCGCATGCCGCCTTCGGCGAACACGGCTTCGGGCAGCGAGTAGTTGCCGGGGGAGAAACGCCCCTTGGTGAATTTGTCGACGACGGCCATGCAGGCCTCCTGTTATGCCGGGCGGCGGCGGGCGGCGCGGCGAGGATCGGGGAAGCCGCTGCCGGCATCATCGCCGGCAGCGATAAGGCGTCGGGCGGGGGCTACGCCCCGCCCCTGGTCGATCAGACGAACCTGTTGAGGATGCGAACGACCTTAGCGTCCTGCAGGCGCGTGGCGCCGAGCCACTGCTCCATGTAGACGTGCTCGCGGTACTGCTTGGCCGGGTTCGGCGCGCTGGTGACTTCGAGCGGCATGAAATCGCCCCACATCATGCCGGACATCGCATAGAGCGCCGCGGTCGAGACATTGGCCGCGTTGTCGGCCAGGCGCTTGGTCGGGATGATCGGCACGCCGAGGATTTCGAGGACGCGCTTGTCTTCGAGCACCGCCTTGCTGCGATAGTCCTTCGAGACGAAGGTCAGATCATAGTAGAGGTCTTCGATCTCTTGCGGATCGAGCGCGAGGAACAGCTGCTCCTCCTCGATCGAGATCTCGTCCTCCTCCATGAACTTGAAGGCGCGAAGGATCTTCTTCACGTTCATGCCGACGTTGGTGACCCCGTCCGTCGAGCCCACCGTCTGCGCAACGGTCTTGCCCGCCCAGGGGGTCGCCACCGGCACCTCGTTGCCGATGAGGCGCGGAGCGAACAGCGCATCCGACAGGATGATGTTCTTCTTGCGGACCATACCGCCAGCGCCCGACTGCACATATTCCGACTTGAAATCGGTCAGCGCCTTGATCTTGTCTTCCTTGGTGATGACCTTGCCCCAATCGAGGCGGCGCGGGCGAACCCAGACCGGCTCGTGGCTACCTTCGAGGTCGGGCGTGTCGCCGCCTTCGGGCGCGTCGACGCGGGCGTCGATCGTGCCGAGAATATCGGTCACCTGCACGGTCTTACCGCTCAGATTGCCGTCATACATGAAGGTGTCGCCGAACTGATCCTTCCTCTCCTGGAGGGCCAGAATGACGTTCTCGCGATAGGCAATCCTGTGTGCGTCGGAAACGGGGCCTGCCATGGGCCACCTCCTCGTGTCGAAGCAAAATGACGGGGTTGCTTCGGCGAGGTTGCGGCCAGTAGGAGCGCACTCCATCTGGCGGGCCGGGCCTATCGTTTAACGCCTGCTGTCGGCGGCCTGTTGCGGAGCAGGCTTCCGGCGGGCTCCCGCGAGCTCTCGGGAGTTGCGGCGGTTGGGCAGGGCGCCAGAGCGCCCTGCAGGCTCGCTTAAGTCACTCCAGCGCTGTCTGATTTGCGCTGCAATGTCAACTAGGCAAGGTCGAACTCAGGCATCGCAGCGAAGCGCGGATGGTCACGGCGAAGCGCCTCGGCCGGCAAGCCGTCTTCAACGCGCAGGAACCAGTCTTCGCCCGCCACATGCCAGCCATCGTCGAGGCCCGTCGGCTGCCCATGCCAGCGGTCGCGGCCGTTGAAGCTATATTCGCCCCCATGGGCCTCGTGCGGCACGTCGGCGACGAAGTCATCCAGGAAGGACACCGGCTCGGCCGCAGCGGCGGGCTCCGCCTCAGGCTCGGCCGCAGCGGCGGGCTGCCCCGTGCTCGCAGGATCGGCCGGCGGCGGAACGGGCGCTCCAGTCACATCATCGGGCGTAATCGGTGCGGCTGCGGCTCTGGTCTTCTTTCCCATGGGAGGCTCCTGTCAGGTTTTCGGGGTGGGGATCAGCGCTTGGGCTGGCGCAGCTCGATTTCGGCGATCTTGGCGATCAGCGCCTGGCGCTGCTCGACGACATCCCTATGGTTCGGGGCGCGCGAATTCTTCAGCGACGCCATGAAATCCTTGTCGGACTGGAGCCGGCGCAGCTCGGCGCGCAGTGTCTCGACATTCTCCGGCAGGGCCGAACCGGCGCTGGTGACAAGCGTGTCCTCGCCGATCGCAGTCCCGATCTTCTGGAACAGCGCAAGCAGGCGCGCCGACCCCATGACCGCTTCGAGCTCGCCCTGCTCTTCGATGCCGACGCCGAGATGGCGGGCCGCTCGCCGCGCCATTTCAACGTTGCGGTCATAGTTGCCGCCCCAATCGGCCTTGAGCTTGTTGGCCAGATCGGCATTGGCGCGGATGCCCTTGGCGTCCATCGCGTCGACTTCCTTGACCGCATAATCGGTCAGGCCATCCAACAGAGCCTGCGCGGCTCCGAGCGGGACGCGGTTCTCGTGCGCGATCTTGCGCACCGCATCCTCAAAACCCGGCATGTAGGCGAAGCTCTCGGGTGTCTGCGGACGCTTGAGCGCGTACTCGTCGAACTTCGGCTTCCAACCGAGCTCCGACCAGCCGTTCCATTCCTTCACATTGGCCGGGTCGGGCTTTTCCAGCACGTTGCGGGACCGGGCGACGCGATCGGCCTCCTGCGCAGATTTCAGCAACGTGCCCATGTCGTTGAACTTGCGATCCTCGATAAAGCGCACCGAGGGCTCGTCGAGGTTGAAAGGTGCGTACCAGGGGGCTGCTGAGGCCGGCGCGCCGCCGGTAGCGGCTACAGCGGACGCGCCGGCAGCGCCCGTATCGGATGCGGCAGTGGCGCTGCCGCCACCTTCGGCGTTGAAAACGGGGGATGGCATGCGGAACATAGCGATTACTCCTTGCGGGCGGAGGGCTGCGGGGCGGTCAAGGCGGGGGCTAAGCAGAACTTCTGCAGCTCGGCAGGGTCGGTGCCGGCGATACGAATGGTTTCCAGAGCCAGCTGGCGGCGGCCTTCGTTGATGCCCGCCTCGTAGAGGTCGCGGGCCGGCAGGCGCGGGGCGAAGACGCCACCCCGCAAAGCGATGTCGGCCAGAAGCCGGGGCATTTGACCGAGCGACTGGTAATCGCGGGCAAGCTGCGCGCGGTGCGACCATTCAGGCCAGGCGGCGTGAAACCACTTGGCGATGTTCACTGGACCGATCCCCGCTGGGATGCAGCAGACGACGCCTGGACGGCATGCGCGGCGACTGCGGCCGTTTCGACCTCTTGACCGCGCTGCGCCAGCTGCTCTCGCTGAGCCGCGAGCTTGGCGCGCTCCTCGCGGATCTGCTTGACGGCGATGTCGCTGCGCATGACGACCGGCGGCGGGCCGTTGGCCGCATGCAGCACAGCAGCCACCGCATCCCCATCGATCACGTCCAGGACGCCGGTGTCGCCGGTGACCTGCGCAACCTCGCCGACGCCGAGGACCCAACCACGCACGGCACGGGCCTCGTCGGCCTTCATCAGCTTTGCCAGTGGCGAGACGTAGGAGATGTCGAGCGCCATCCCTTCCAGCTCTTCCGGCGGGGGAGGGATTTGACCCGCGCGTTCGAGAATGCCGAACCGTCGCGACAGCACAGGCGACAGCCCCTGCGACTGGACGCGGGCAAGGTTGGGGGCCATTTGGCGCAGCTGCTCACCCTGGAAGCCCAAAAACTCAGTCGCGGTCATCTGCGGCCGGTTCTTGAGCATCTGGAAAAGCGAGAAGAAAAACGCTTCGCGCACCGCCTCGCGCCGCTGCGCCGACATTTCCATCGACAGTTGCAAGTTGGAGCCGCGCGCCATCGGCATCACTAGCTGCTGGCCACGATCGGTGACCTGGCCGTAGAGCACGGCGTTGGGGAAGATGTCGGCCGCGACCAGCGTCTCGTCATGCATCAGGATCGGCGGTTCGGCAGCAAACTGCGCGGCCGTGATATGCGCCCGCTCCATCTCGTTGAGCATGGCGACATCGGGCAAGGCGACATGGCCCGGCCCGACCGGCCAGTCCCGACCAGGCCGGCGGTTCCACATCACCGTCGCGAACGGGTTCTCGTAGAAGCCGCCGAGACGCCAGAAATCGCGGATACCCTCGCAGCAGTAGATCGAGAGCCACGGCTTGCCGGCTGGCCCGATGCGCTGCGGATCATAGTCATGGTTGCGCATGACGGCATGGACGAAGGTGTAATCGACGGCGTCGCCCACGCGCGAGCCCATCGCCGCGAGCTCCGGAAACTTGACCTTGGCCTTGGCGCCTTTGAGCTTGAAGGGCCGATGGAACTCGTCGATCTCGCCATTGGCGTCGAGCGAGAACAGGGTTTCTGACAGCGGGATGGTGCGATCGATGATCCGGCCCCGCCCGAGATCTTCCTCCTGGTAGAAGGTCCCCACCCCAAAGCAGCCGAGATCAGAAAACCAGCCGGGCAACTCGGTGTAGAAATTCGACACGCCAGGCGCGATCGACGCGTAGACGACATTGGCCACCGCCCAAAGCCATTCCTTGACCGGCCCGTAACTGGCCAGGTCCTCATCCTGAATGGTGAACTCGAACCACCGGCTTGCTGGGTTGGTCAGCTGGCCGAAGATGCCGCCGGAGAAGCTTTCCGCCGCCGCCATGCCGGTGCCATCGAAGATATCATCATAGACGTTGATCCGACTGTTGCCGTCGAACATATCGGACTGTTCAGGCCGCATCAGTCTCGCGATGCTGCGATACTGGCTTTCGACCGGGGCGCGGAGTGCCCGCAGCTCATGGGTTCTGGCGATGACGCTGCGGGGGTCCATGACAGGCCTTTCCGGGAAGGTTGCAGATCAGGCGCCGAGCAGCTGCGGCACGGCGACGTCGGCCGAGCCGAGCTTGCCGGTGCGACTGACGACGGTGGAAGCGAAGCCGCGCCGCGAGTTGAGCTTGCGCAGCCGGCGATCGGCCGCCGAGCGGGCGTCCTCGCTGTCGGCCGGTGTCATCGCTGCGCGGGCGGCAGCCTCTTCGGCCGCCTTCTGCGCGGCCTTCGCAGTTTCATCAGCCAGGCGCAGCTGATCCTCGGAGCGAGCTTGCGTCGCCTTCATGACGGCATCGGCCTGCGAGCGCGACAGCTCCAGCTGTTTGGTATTCGAGCTCGACAGTTCGGCGAGCGTCTTCTGGCTGCTCTCCCGCTCCGCTGCGATGCGAGCGGCTGTGTCGGCCGACATCTGAGTGAGGGCAGCGACGCTGGCAGCCTGCGTTTCGTTTTGCTGTTTCAGCAGCTCTTCCTGGCGGGCCGCCGCCGCCGCCTGCTGCTGTTCGAAGCGCGCCTGCGTCTGCTGATCGACAACCGCCTGTTGGATCTGCGCGATGCGCGCCGCCTTGCCGCTAAACAGGCTTGAAAGCCATCCCATCTAAACCTCCTTTGGGTTCAACCAGGCCATCTGCACGAAATCCTCGCCGCCTCGGCCGACACGGCGCAGGATGCCCTCTTCCGCAAACCCCAGCCGCGCGAGCCAGGCGCGTGACAGCGTGTGCGCGGCCATGGCGCGACACTCGACGCGCCGGAATGTGCTGCCGCAGCTTTTGTCCATGACGGTCTGCTTGCAGAAACGATGCGCGGCGACCGCGATCTCGCGAAAACGAGGGGTGGCCACCATCATCGCCGAGCCGACCCCCGGCGCGATCAACCAGAAGCCGATGAAGGCGACCGCATCGCCGTCGTTGGCCGCCAGCGTCAGCCGCAACACGGCATTGTCGAGGCCAGAGGCCAGACGGAGGCCAATTTCGACTGGATCGCTCTCGAAATTACTGGCGACGAGCTCAGCTGCGTCGGCGGGCCGCAGATTGCCGCAAATTGTGACCAGATCAGCGGCACTGGCGAAGCGGACCATCATCGCACAGCCCTCGCGATCGGGTTGTAGCGCGGCGGGGCCTTCACGCGGCCCTCCTGACGGCGCTTTTCACGCTGGCGCTGCTGCTCTGAGCGCCGGATGCGGGCCGCTTCGGTGCCGCACTGCATGGCCGCATACTCTGCGGCTTCCATCACGTGGCTGTCGGGGTTCTTGACCGCGCGGCCTCGATCGCCAGTGCCCCGCGTCAGGTGATACTGGTAGGTTCCCGCCATTGCCCGCCGGATCGTCGGGCAATGCGTCGCGTCGACCAGCAGCTTGCGCCGGCCCTCGGCGATCTTACTGCGGATCGGCGCGTGGCGGCTTTCGGGATCGTTCGTCGAGGCGACACGGACCTTGAGGCCGAGCGCTGTCGCCAGCCGCGAGCGCATCGAACCAAGCGTGAGATCGTCGCCGGCATCCATCGCAGGATCGCAGGCAATCACGAACTCGCATCCGGCGAAGCGCGGCGAGCCCATGATCACCTGCATGGCGCTCGCCAAGTCGAATTCGTCGCCGCGCGTCAGCGCGACCTCAGCCAGGATGTTGAGCTGGCCGTCCGGCATCTCTTGTTCGAAGGCCGCAGCCGGCGTCGCGCCGCCATCGACGCCGACCAGGACGGGCAGGATCGGATAGACCGGGATCGGCGTGTGACTGACATGCACGTCATCGTCGAAATCGGCGTAGATCACGTCCGTTTCGCGGTTATAACCCGGCTTGTGGTGGACCTTGATCTTCAGCCACCAGGGGCGATGCCGGTTGGCTTCCACCATCGCGGTGTAATAGGCGCGGCCGACCGCTTTCAGGTTTTCGGCATCGGGATCGAGCCCGCCCGGCTGGCGAAAATGCTGGTAGCCGGGCGGTTTATTCGGCCCCCAGAAGTCGCGATAGACCCAGCTGTCGGGGGGAGGCGCGTTGGCGTCGCCGAAGATCGCGCCGTAGGGGATGGCCGGATCGTCCGGCAAGCCGATCTCGCCCCGGTTCGGGAAGCGGCCGACCGTTCGGCCGAGGTTGATGAACAGATCCTCCCGCAGCGTCGGCATTTCGTTGAGCATGGCATCGGTCGTTTCCGTGCCACCGAGGCTGTCGGGGTCTGCATCCTCGCCCCAGGCGAGAAAATTGACCTCCGTGTGGATGGGACCCCAGCCATCGTCGAAATCCAGCGTGAACTGGCCAGGACGCGGCGACGATCCGACGATGTTGCCCACGCCCTTGTTGGGATCGAGGATCTTGCACCAGCTCGGAACGGTAGTTTGCCAGATGTCCTTGTAGGTTTCGCGGTAGACGTTGAGCCGGTAGAAGCGCGGCGCGCCCTGCAGTCGCTTGCCGTTGTGCAGCATGGGTGGCTGCTGCATCGCCGCGCGCAGATACCGCTTGACGCAGGCCGTGGTCTTGCCCGAGCCGACCGGACCCGACAGCAGATCCCGCGTGCCCCGCGACATGATGAACCGATCGGAGACGGGGCCGGCGCTTTCGAGCAGCAGCGCCGAGCCGGAAGGATACTCCCGCAGGGCCTGATCAAGCGTGCCAAAGCGCAGGATCGTCATTCCGCCGCCTCCGGCGTGACATCGACCAGCTCGCCTGCAGGCCGTTCCCAGACGCTCCAGGGGCTTGCGCCGTTGGCCTGGCCGACCTGACCGCCGATCGACAGCGCGACGAGCGGAACCGGCCGCCCCTGGTCATCCACGGGCTGCATGGCGGCCATGAAATAGGGCTGTAGCTCTTTCGCGATGCGGTCCTGCCGATCGAACGCCTCGCCCACAGAGCAGCCGAGCCGTCGCGCCAGCTCCTCAGGCTCGATCATCAGCCAGCGGATGCGCCACTCCTGCGGCGTGCGGCCGAGCAACTGGACGAGCCAGCGCTTCAACTCTTGCGTCACCAGGTTCTGCGCGCCCTTCGGCCGGCCGGCCTTGCGGGTCCGCTCCGCCTCTGCCGCGACCCTGGCATCGTCGAACCGGATCAGCTCGCCGACCGGTCGCGTGTCGGCGACCGCCTGCAGAAGATCGAGCTGTTCAGCCTCCGCCGGCAGCGTTTCGCGCAGATCGGCCAGCGCCTCAGCCACCGCTCCCGCCGCGCCGTGTTGGTCAGCCATAGGCGACCTCCCCGGAACCCTTGGTCAGCAGGACGCCAATCTTCGCCGCTCCCGATCCCTGGCACCCCGCGCCCCCGCGCCCGGCATTCACCCGATCCGCGTTCTCGCCACTTCGAACAGGGAAGGCCCCGAGGGCAGCGACAGCTGCACCGAAGGGGTGGCGGGAAGAGGGGGTGGTCGATCGGCGGGGGGTGGGGGTCCCGATCGAGGGGGGGGTGGGTTCCGGCGCGATGGCACCCCCCTGCTTAGCCCGATGGGTTAAGCCCGATCTGGCCCTAAGGTATTGACAATGCACGATTTTACTGGCGACTGGCGGCGTTCCGACTGGCGACCAAGCCCCGATCGGGCCGGTTTTGCCCTGTTCGAGGCCACGCGCCGACCACGCGCCGAGCTGCCCGCCGCGCCGCCAGGACCGCGACGCACTCACGGCAAAGCCCCCATTTCCGGCTCTCGCGCAGCCAAGCCGAGCCGCAGACCTCAACCCGTTGAATTTCCGAGGATATTTAATCGCCTGCGGCGCTGCGCAGCCCACCGAGCAGAGGCGACCTGCAACACCTTGCCGCGCCGCCGCCGCAGTGTGTTGCGAAGGGCGTTGCGACGAAGTCATTGATATATATATACATTTAATCTCTGCAACACTTGCAACACTTGCAACACCCCCGAACCCACGCGCGTAGGCGCCCATGCCGCGCTCTCGTATGCGCACCCGTGAGACAACCCGGCGTTGCGGGTGTTGCAGGTGTTGCGAGGCTGAAAAGCGGAGCAATTGCAATGCGTTACGCTGCAACACCTTGCGCAACACCCCCGCAACACCTGTAGGCCCGAACCCCGCCGAGGCGCGCGAAGCATCGCCGCTGGCAAACAGGGTGCAGGGAGGGGCTGAGGCCGAGGCCATACGAGCATCCGATGGGAGTGTGAAGTTTCACACGCCAATCTGATTTGCGCCGCGCTGTCAAACGGTCGCGCGGTCGCCCGAGTGACGCGATCCACAGCTTATCCACCGCATCAGCGGCAATTTGACTGCTATTTCAGTCGTTTGCGGAAAATATGAATAACGTTTGAAAAAGCGCTTGACCTTATTTTGGCGCATGTGCAATAACTCATTTCACGGCCTTGGCAGAGGCCGCCACAACCCGGAGAAACGACGATGGCCCGCAATCTTCACGCTGAGATCACCAACCGCATTCTCGCCCACCTGAAAGCCGGTGTGGCTCCGTGGCGGCAGTCTTGGAGCAACAAGGGGACCGGGGCGATGCCTCGCAATGCTTCGACCGGCCGCGCCTATTCTGGCGTCAACGTTCCGTTGCTGTGGTGCGAGCAGCAGGAGCGCGGTTTTGCCTCCAGCGGATGGCTGACCTTCAAGCAGGCCCGCGCGGCCGGCGGCAGCGTCCGCAAGGGCGAAAAGGGCAGCACCGTGGTTTTCGTCAGCACGATCGAGCGCGAGGACGAGCAGACCGGCAAGCTGCGCAAGATCCCGTTTCTCAAGGCCTATACCGTCTTCAACGTCGAGCAGTGCGACGATCTGCCGGCCCACATGCTGCCGGCGGTCGAGCCGATAAACGCCGATCGGCGCGACGAGCTCGCCGACGAGTTCCTGGCCGCCAGCGGCGCCAAGATCCGGCACGGCGAGGGCCGCGCCTACTACCGCCGCAGCGATGACATCATCAACCTCCCGATCTTCGCGAGCTTCGTTTCGTCGGATCGCTACTACGGCACGGCCTTTCACGAGCTGGCGCACTGGACCGGCGCGGAGCATCGCCTCAACCGGATCAAGGGCAAGAAGTTTGGCGACCAGGAATACACCTATGAGGAGCTCGTGGCCGAGCTCGCCAGCGCCTTCCTCTCGGCCGAGTTTGGCTATGACAACGACGAAGACGCCGCTGCCTATCTGCAGGGCTGGATCAAGTTCCTGGCCGACCATGAAACGGCGTTCATGAGCGCCGCGAGCGACGCGAGCAAGGCGGTGGCCTATCTCCGCGAGCTCGCGCTGGCCGAGGGCTCGGCCGAGCCTGTCCAGCTCGAGCCGGTGAAGGCCGAGCCGGTCCAGGTCGCGGCCCGCGCGATCGAGCGCCCGGCGCTCCGCCGCGCGGTCCAGGACTTCGATACGTCGTCGCTGCCGCTGTTCGGCGACCAGGCGCGCCAGCTTGCCCTGTTCTGACCCATCGCCGGGGGCTGGCGTGCCAGCCCCCCACGATGCGCCAGCGCATCCCGGCCGTGGCAGCGGCCGGCAACCCGGAGCAACCGACATGGCACCACGAGCCGACTTTATCGACGCCACCCACCTGCTCGGCGCAGGCTGGCAATCCACCCCGCTCGCGCAGACCGAGCGCGGCCAATGGTTCATCACCATCCGCCACGGCTCGCACGGCCTGGAACAGTCGCTTTACGGCGCGAAGCCGGGCGAGGCCCTGGCACAGGCGGCCGATCACGTCCGGGGCGTCGGCCAGCGTTTAAACGAGGCTATCAGGAGGCGCGACGGGGCGCGGCTGCGGTCTCGCCCTGCGCAGGACTTCGACAGGTCCGCGCTGCCGCTGTTCGGCGACGCGCACCTGCAGCAGGAACTGTTCTAGGATCGGGGAAAGGATGCCCGGCCGCTGGCAGGCGGCCGGGCTTGACGGCGGCTGCGAACCCGGAGAGGCGACGCAGCGCACATCACGAGAGGATCTAACACGATGGCCCGCCCCCTGAAATACGATGCTGCTATGCCGCGCGACCGCGCCACCATGGCCCGCCAGGCGCGCGAGGCCTTGAAGGCGCGCGGAGGTCGGCTGCTTTCGGTCCAGCTGGAGCGCGAGGCGGTTGCGGATCTGGAGGCGATCCGCCGGCCGGGCGAGAGCGACGCCAGCGTGATCGCGCGCGCGCTGCGGCGGGTCCAGGGGCTGGATTGGGCCTAGCGCCTGCCGCGCAGCACGAAAGCGGTCGCCATGTCGATTTCCGCGTCGCGCGAGCGTTCCAATTCTCGGCGCATGTCGAGCGTCAATGCCGTCCGCCCTTGGCGCGAGACAAATCGTTCGATGTGGCACGTCGCCACGACCGCCGCGGCGACGGATCTGGCATCAGACTTCTTGTCGTCGAGCTGCGCCGACTGCTTCTCGTAACAATCAAAGGGCAGCCCCTGCCCCAGCGCCGGCCCCGCCACCATCATCACCGTCGCCACGATCGCCGCCCGCATCGTCCGCCCTCCGTAATGGCTGCGATGATATCGCGGCTGGCGGCGTCGGGCCAGATGGTGCGGGCTCGCGCGTCTTGCGCTTCCGCAGGGCGTTGCCACTGGTGATCATGGTGAAGCCGTCAGCGAAGACGACGCGCACGCTGTTCATGGTGCCGCGCGCTGTCACCCGGCAAGCCTGGCCCTTCCGGCCGCAGCGATCCCAGCGGTAGATCAGCGGCAGCGGATCAGCCTGGCTCACGCCCGACCTTTGCGAGCTCGCGCAGCGTGTCGGCCAGGTCATTTGGGCAATACCCGCCTTTTTCCGATCGGTCGCACCAGGCCGCGCCGGTATCCCACTCGCGCGTGATCTGGTCGCACATGCCGCCGCAATCAATCTCGTCGGCGATCTCGTCGAGGAAATCGGGATTGGCAAACAGGCTGCGCGCATCGAGCGCCTGCTCGATCATCTGGAGCCGGCGCGCATTGCTGTGGCAGTCGCGAACGCGGCCAAGCCACAGCTTGGCCTGGTGGCGCGCCTGGCGAAAGCGGGAGCGCCAGTCCTGGATACTGTGGCGCAGCTTCATCCCAGCACCTGGCGCACGATCGCGACATCGAGGCCGAGATCCCGCGCGATCTCGGCCGGGCTGTTGCCGGCCGCGCTCATGCCTTTGATCGCCCTCACCGGGACGATCGGCCCCAGCCGCTCAATGGCGGGCGGGCGGGCAGTGTCGACGATTTCGATCGGACAAGGCCGGACAGTGAAAGCATCGATCTCGGCTTGATTAAGGCCCGATGAAACAATCACGAAAGGCGGGGCGAATTCCTCCTCGATACGCTGGCGCAGCTGCTGGATTTCTGCGGTGGCCTCGCGGATTTGCTTGGCCTGTTCCAGAAGCAACCGATCCCGCTCGGCTTTCAGCTTGGTAAGGTTTTCGAGAGCGTGTTCTTGGGGAGCGCACGGCGGGCCGTCACCTTGGCAGCGCCCGTCGAAGTCGGCGCAGTCACGGCAGCGCGGCCCCTTCGGCACAAGGGCGTCCCAGAACGCCCGCGTCTCGGCGTGCGACTTGGCAGCCCTGCCGCGAAGCTCCTCTATCAGAGCGACGAGAGCGGGAAGCGAGGCGTTGTAGCCTTCGCGAAACATCGCCGCGATGTCATCATCGTCCAAGCCGGCTTGCGGGTAATGTGCATTCAGCCATGCGCCCATCGCGACAATTGCTTCGGCCGGCACATCGCTCAGGGCCAAGCGCACCGCGCCGGATCGGGGGGCTCCTTCTACCGAGGTGGTCAGGGCTTCACTCATAGCAGTTCCGTCCCATGATCTGGCGCTGGCGCTTGCCTGCGCGCTCTGCTTCCTTGCGCGCGGCCTTCTCTGCGCGGCGGCGCTCGGCTCTGGTCGCGGGCCCGTCCTGCGTCTGGGCGGGCTCCGTGTTCGTGATGGCTGGCGTTGGCTGCGCCATTAGCTGAAGAGCGAGGTGGCCCATCGCGGCACCGCTGATGATCCCGATGCGCCCCATCACTCCCTCCCCTTCTCGGAGAGGGCGGCAAGGCCGGGTAAGCGGTCGACCTCGTGATGCCGCATTGCCGCCGCGAGCGCGATCCGCGTCTCGGAGGCGATGCGCAAGAGCTCCTTCGACAGGAGCCCGCCATGCAGCTCCTCAGCCTCGTCGATCGCCTTGATGAGGCGATCGACCTGGCGATGCAGGGTTTCGGTCATGACGCCAATGCGTCCAACAACTCCTCAAGGGAGATGCAGATCTGATCCGCGAGCAGGGCCATGAGCTCGGGCTCTTCGCCGTCATGCGTAATGATGATCGTCCGCTTTCCTGCGCCGGCCATCCAGCCAAGTTCAAGATGCGCTGACCGACCACACGGCAGCAGCAATACGCAGGTATCGGCCCATCGCATGGCCGAAAAGTCGGCGTTGAAACCTTGCGCCGCACGCGGATGTGTCAGCAGCGCATGGCGGTAGTCTTTGGCCGTGCAAGGCACGGTCAACCCGATGTCTGACCATTTGAAGCCGGTCGAATGCGGCGGGTTGCGGAAATCGTAGACTTGATGCCCAGCACTGCGCAGCACCTTGACGGCCGTTGGCTGATGCGGGTTGCGCCAACTCGATGCCAGATAGATCCTCGCCATCGTCCCCTCCTCAGTGCTTGTGCCGGCGGCCACGGCCGAGCGCTTCGCTCTGTGCCGCGAGCTGGAGCAGGTTGTCGGCGACGGCCCGCGCGATTTCGGCCGAGATAGGCAGCGCCACAAATTGCAGGCCGTCGCGATCATGCCCGGCGACGAAGATCGCGCCGCAGCAGTGGCACATGTTGGCGCTCACGCTGGTCGCCTGAAGGATGCCGTCGAGATGGATCGACCGGGTGACGTTTCCGAGATCCTTGGTGAAGCCGCTATGCTCCGTGCTGACAGGTTCTGCCTTCATGGGGTCAGCTCCTGAAATCGATGTCGGGGATGATCACGGAGGGCTTGAACACCACCCGATAGTGATACGGGCTAACGTTCTTGCCCTCGATCTGTTCAGCGAAAAACGTCACGTTGTCGGACAGGCCGAGGAAGTGCTTTTTGAAATCGCTGGGGCCGGTTTTGCAGGTCACGGAAAGGCGATTTGCAGCATCGTTGTTGCCAATCGAGCATAGACCCTCGATCGTCAGGATATAGTCGCCGTTAATGCCATTGTAGAAAACGACGCGTCGCTTGACCTCGAAGTTGTCCGCCGCCTTCGACATATTGCGCGACGCCACATCCGCGTCGCTGGAACACGCCGATATCGTCAGAGCCGCCGCAATTGCCAGTAAAACTTGCTTTTTCATCGCCTCACTCCTCCTCGTTCCGCAGGAACACGTTGACGGGCAGGGACCATCCCCGGCCGCCGAGCTTGCGGGTGTTGGTTCGCTTGCCGATGCGCCGGCCCTGGCCGTCGCGGGCGTTGCAGAGGCGCTGCATGGCCTGTTGCCAGCCCGAAAGCGCCGCGCCGGGCTTCGTGCCCCACGGCGAGCCTTCCAGCAGCTGCGCGAGGCCGGCGCTTTGGTTAGGCAGCGTCACCCAGGCATCTTCGCGCGTGCCCTCGACGAAGACGCCATGCGCCATCAGGGCGTGCGCAGCGCTGGCCGGTGTCGCTTGGTCGCCGCCGAGCTCCTGCAGCCCCGCCGCGCCGGCCACCAGCGCGCCGATCGTCATCTGGTTGCCGCCCCGGAAGGCGGTGACGGTCTTGGTGATCAGCCAGTTCAGGAACTGCTGCGAGGTTGTTTCCTCCTGCGGCTGGCCCTTTTTGTCGAAGGGTTCGCAGAGGATCGAGACGGTGTCGCTGTCGGCTGGAGCGTCGAAGCGCACCATGTCGGCCATGGCCAGCAGGCCGCCCAGCTGCTCGCCGCCGCGATTATCGTGGCCTAGCCGTGAAAGCTCCTCGGCATAGCGCGCCAGCGTTTCTTCCCAGCGCTCCCAATTGTCCAGGATGCGAGCCCGCAGCATCGTCCCGAAAGCAGCCCAGCGCGCGGCGTCGATCTTGGGCTTCTTGGCGGTCTTCGGCAGCGGCGCGAGCGGCAGGATGGTGATGCGCGTGAGATCCTGACCAAACAGCGGCGGGATAACGATCGAGGACAACAGGAACGAGGAGCGCGCCGTAAAGCCGCGCCATTTTTTGGGATCGTTGGAGCCGCGTAGGATGTTGCCGCCCGATGACGACTGTCGCACGAGCTCGACCATGCCCTTCATCTTCATCGAGTTGGGGTCGGCCTCGGCCTCGTCGATGCCCGCCGCCCGGCTGGAATAGCCGACGCTCTGGTAGATGCCGGCGGCCGTGGCGTCCGAGGAGGTCACGAGCGAAGCGCCCATCACGATCGCGATCAGCTTTTGCAGCGTCGATTTGCCGGTCGCGGCCTCGCCGGTCAGCCAGATCATCGGCCGCCATTCCAGCGCTCCGCCCACCAGCGCGCAGGCGATCCAGCCAAGCATAAGCAGGGAGGACAGGCGGTGGCCGCTGCCGTCGAGTGCCCGCGCCGCGCCGCTTTCGGGGTCTTGCTCAAACTCGGCTGCCCAATGCCAGCTGTCGAGCAGCGTGAGGAAGGCCTCGATTTCGGCCTGGAATATCTGCTCTTGCCGCCGCCGCTCGATCTCCTCGTCCGAATAGACGAAGGGCTTTGGCAGGGCAGGCGCGCCGGGATAGACGAACTCGCCGATGAAACCCGGCTCGCGCCATTGCTCGCCGTCGAACACCTCGTCGCCGGCATGCAGGATCAGCTGGCCCTTGATGCCGCGCCAGGCTCCGACGCCGCGCAGCTTCTCGGCGGGGTCGAAGGGGCCGCGCTTGCCGCAGGCGTCGATCAGGCTGTCTGCGGTGCGCGCCGCATCCCAATTGGTCTGCTCGCCGGTCTGTTCCTTGAATTTGGGGATGAAGCTCCACAGCCAGTCGATGCGGGCCGCGAACAGCCCGCGCAGCGCCTCGGCCGAGTGGCTGTCCATGACGCGGAACTGGCGGTTGACCGACAGGTAGAAATGCAGCCCGTCATTTTCGCCGAGCGGGATGACCGGGCAGTCCTTCGGCAGCGGCTTGACCGGGTTCTTTTTGAGCTTCCAGCTCGGCGGCTTGTCGTCGCCGGCCGGCGGTGCCTCGCCTGGCGGCGGTGGGGGGCCGTCGCGATCGTCGCTGCCCCCAGCATCAGGCTGCGGCTGCGGCGGATAGAGCAGCGCCTCGATATCGTCCACGCTCCAGCCGAGCGTGCGGCCCATCGCCAGCGCGCGATCATATCCGCCTTTGGCGTAGAGCCGCAGGATGGCCGCCGCGTCGTTTTCGCGGTCAAGCCGCTCCTGATCGGCGGCCTGCCTGGCCTTCGCCGCTTGTTCGGCGGCGCTCATCAGCTCCGCCATGGGCAGCAGATGCGGGGCCAGAGGCTGGAGCGGAGGCGTCGGCTCAGTCATGTCAGACGCGTTCCTCACCGGCCGGTTCGGGCGGCTCAGTGAATGATTGGTCGGAGAGGTTTGGGCAGGGCTGGCGCGTCTTGCACGGCGCCATCCGCATGAAGCCGCAGAAGCGGCATTCCCGCATCGGCTCCCATGCCAAGGTGAATAGGCTCGGCCAGTCCGGCAGGTAGACCAGCCGCGGCGGATCGCTCAGCAGACCGTTGGGCCGGATCGCGACATACTCGCCGGTCCAAGCCTGGTGATAGCCCCTGTGCTCGGGGCTCTTCCACGGGCCGATGACGCACCAGATAGCGCGCTCGGCGTCGTGCCAGCAGGAGCCGGGCTCAGGCATGCCGGCTCCGCGCACCGTGTTGGCGATGCGGACAGCCGCCTCCATGGCGTCGAGCACGGCAACCTGAACCCTCGCAGTGCGCTGCGGGGTTGCTTGATCCGGCCGTTCAATAATCCGATGGATGCGGCCCGCGACGCCCATGGCCGTCTCGTCGAAGTGGTGGCGCTCAACCATCACGCCGCTGCCTTCATCGCGATCGGCAGCAACAGCTCAATCCAGTAGAAGCCATCGTCGCAGGGGCCGACGATCCCGGCATCGGTTAGGCTCGGATCGTGAACGATTTCGCCGCCGCAACCAATGACGCTGTGATTGACGCCGGTTCGGCTGAAGCCCGACAGGATATAGTAGGTGCCGGGATTGAGCGCTTCCATCATCCTCAGCAGGCTGACGAGATCGCTATTGAACGCGATGGCGACGCGGAACCAGCCTTGCTCGGCGAGCCATGCGTCGCGGTGCTGCTCGCCGTCACCCGGCGCGACATTGTGGTCATAGAAGTGCGGCACCTCGGCTGGTGCTCGATCGAGAAGACAGGCAATGGCCGTGCGGTAGCAATCGCCAGAAATTCCCTCAGCTGGCTTGTGCAGGTAAAGTTGCTTCTGCGGCGTCACGCCACTCTCCCCGTGTTGCCGGCCGAGCGCTGGAGCGCCTGGAGCCAGTCGTTGAAATCCTTGATGCCGGCCGGCGGCCGGATCTCCTGAAAGGGAATGCCGCGCTCTTGCAGGCGGCCGGCAGCGCGCGCGAAGGCGCGGATGGCGTCGGGCTTGGCGTCGTTGTCGCAAATCAGGAACAGCCCGCCGATTTGCGGCGGCAGCACGATATGGCCGAGATTGTCGATCGAGACGGCGGCCAGGACGCGCCATTCCGGCTTGATGATCGCGGCCGACCAGCCGTTTTCCGCACCTTCCGATACCGCGATCCATTCGCCGTCTGGCGCAGCTTTCAGCGGCTTGTGGGAGGCTCCGCGATTGAGCGGGATATGGCCGCCCTTGAACTCGCCCCAGCTCATCTTGGCGTCTTCGAGAGGTGCCTTGGTCACGCGCCCGTCAGGATGCGCCTGGAGCCAGGTTCGATGGACCGCGAGTTGCTGGCCCGTCTCGGCATGGTTGATTGGCAGCAGCATCGCCGGCAGCTCGCGCCCGCCGCTCTCGCGGTTCCACACCGCTCCATGGAAGCGGGGCGCACGCGGCACGTCCGACAGCTGCATCAGGTCGATGCCCCGGCCAAGCAGGTAGCGCTCCACCATGGTCCCGGCCCAGACCTCGCCCGCGAGATAAAGGCCCTTGGCCTTGGCGCGGGTCTTCTCGACATCGTTGGCCCAGCGCTTTTCAGCGGCCTCGCGCGCCTCGCGAGCTTTGCGCTCCTGCCGGCGCAGCTCCTCCGCCGTCATCGAGCCGAGGCCCAGCCAGCGAAGCGCCCACGGGATTGCCGCCTTGATGTCGCCGTCGCAGGCACCGGCCGCGATCAGGGTCAGGACATCGCCCTTGGCATTGCCGGCGAAGTCCTTCCACCAGCCGGCCTTGGTGCCCGTCCGGCGGATCGAGAGGCTGTCGCCCGGCGCGCCGAACACGTCGCCCATCACCCATTCCCCGCCCTTGATGCGGGCGTTTGGAAAGAGCTGCGGCACGAGCGTGTCGATCCGCTCGTGCAGCTTGCTCTTGATCAGGTCGATGGAGACGGGATGCGTCATCCCCGCCACTCCCAAAAGCCTTGCGCGCCCTTGGCCGAGATTGGCGGCTGCATTTCCTCAATGTCGGACAGCGGCCATGCCCAGTTGCGATGCTCGTCGCGTTCGCTGTCGTTAACGGGCGAGCCAAACTCTTTGAGCAGCTCGGCATCGCGGCGCGGCTCTCCCAACAGGGCCGTGGCGACGATCGACGAAAGCGGGAGCGCGGCAGGATTGGAATAGACGCGCTCCAGGAAGGCCAAGGCCTCCGGCTTGAGGCACGTCAGCCAGGGCTCAGGGCCACGCAACCGCATGATCAAATCGGCGACCTCGCCCTTGCGGACAGCGCGCGCTCCCGAATGGATCGCGATGCGCCGACCACGAAAAGCGCGCGGCGCGGCCCAGCCCCGGAACTCGTAAGGCTTGAAGCCGAGGGCAATCAGCGTGGCCCACGGTTGCCAGATGGTGATCGCAGGAATGCCACTCAACGCCGCCTCCCATTGCCGCCCGCCGATTGGGTACGCAGCGTCTTGCGGGCGCGGCCTTCCAGCCGGGAGCGCTGCGCGTCGGGGTGATCAGGGCCGTAGGTTTCGAGCGCGGACTGCTGGAGATGCTTGGCGAGGAAGTAGATCTCAGCCTTGCGCATCTGCGCGGTGTCGGCGCGGCCAAGCCGCTCGTAAATGTCGAGCCGCCTGCGGGCCGTGCCCATGTGCATGTTGAATGGCGCGAGCGCATAGACGCGGCGCAGTTCCGCCGGCAGCGCGTCGAAGCGCCGCCAGTGCAGAACAGGGTCTTCGTAAGCCCCGGTCGCTTGGTTGCCCACGCTCACGCCGCAGCCTCGCCGCGCGCGTCCTCGCGCCGCGTCATCAGGCTGTGCGCCGGCAGCAACACGTCATGGCAGCTGCGGTCGGCATCGACGATCAGGGTCAGAAACTTCGGCTTTTTCATCTTCCGCAGCGCGTTCAGCAGCTCGACTTGGTCGCGCAGCCGCGTCCAGGCCGGCGTCGCCTCGCGAGGTTCGTTCAGGATGAAGGCGGAGGGGATCGTGCCGGGAAAGAAGCAGGTCAGCTCGACGCGCATGGTGTCGCCCGGCAGGGGAAACTCTAGTTCCAATGAGATCTTCGGATCGGCCTGGTTCATTGCCGCGCCTTGTCAAAAAGGCCGCCGGCACAAAGGCCGGCGGCAGTTGAGGGGAGGAAACGCGGCGCAACCAGGAACGCGACTGTCACGCCGCCGCGCGCGCCAAGAGCGCGGAGGCGTGATCGGGATGGACGGCGACCAGATGGGCGAGGAGCTGCTGCTCCTCCTCGACGAGCGCGGCATCGACCTCGCGGAGCACCCGCTCCGACATGCGCGAGCGTCCGCGCATGTGGTTGGTGATCGTCGCGTGGTCACAGCGCACGCGCCGCGCCATCTCCTTCACCGGCATGCGGATGCGCGCCAGGCGCTCCTCCAGGGGCGTCTGCGCCTGTGCGCGGCCGGTCGCGCGTCCTTGCGCTTCGTTCGCAGGCATGAGAACTATGATCTCCGTGTGAACTTTCACACGTCGATCTGATTTGCGGTGTTGCGTCAAGCGTGAACATTCAAATTGCCCACAGCCCGGTCGCACCGCAGCGTCGCCCCGTCATTCACACGGGACGGCGGGCCATGCAGACGCAAGCCGACACACAGAAGAAGGCCCGCAAGGATCGGCTGCGCGAGGCGCAGCAGGCCTGGCTGGACGAGATCGAGAAGACGCTTGAAGCCACGCCGTCCGAGATTGCCCGCCTTTCCGACATCTCGCCCGCGACGCTGACGCGGATGCGCTACAAAGACGGCTACAACGGCACGCTTTCGGCCGCGATCGTCGATCGCATCGAGGCCGGCACGGGCATCGCAGCACCTCCTGAGGTGCGCCCCAAGAAGTGGCAGCGCCCCGACGCCGCGCCGGCCCTGCGCAGCCCAGAAGCGCCGCCCGGCGGCTTTTCCGACCAGGAAGCGGAGCCTTATGTCGCCCCAAAAGGCGATCCCATGGCTAACCTGGTGACGGCTGCCGTGGCCGGCCGCGTCCATGTCGTACCCTGGACGCTGCGCTCGCGCGCGCTTGAAGACGAGCTCTGCCAGCCCGGCGACATCATGATCGTGGATCTCAACGCGCAGCCCGTGGCCGGCGACATCGTCTGCGCGCAGCTCTACGATTTCGAGCGCGGCTCGGCGACGCGCACCGTGTTTCGGCTCTATCACCCGCCCTTCCTCGTCGGCGCGGGGCGCGAGGACGGGGCGCGCACGCCGCACCTGATCGACAGCAACGTCGGGATCAAGGGCGTCGTCGAGCTCGTCATCCGCCGCACCCGTCGTTGAGGAATTGTCCACCGTCTTTCACGTTTGCGGGCGAAAATATCTCTCGACGCGAAACGTGATGATCATATGAACTCTCACATTCTCGTTTGAACTTTCAAACGCTCGTGCTACTTCAATCGCGGCGGCTGATTTGCAGCCGCGTGGAGAGGGAGCACGATCATGCGCGTTGCCTACCAGGAGGAGCTTGGCGGGGGCGGCCAAGGTGCCGTTTCCGCCATCGCGTTTAAACGCGTCGCCACCAACCGGCCGCCCGGCAGCAGGATCATCGAGTGCCTAGAGTGTGGCGGCGAGGGCCTGCAGCTCGGCGTGGAGAGGCGCGAGTTTTGCTGCCCTCGCTGCCGCGCCGCTTGGCACAACCGCAGGCGGGATCGCGGGGCTGAGCTCTACGACCTGTTCATGGCGGTGCGCTTCGAACGCGGCAGCGCGAAGCTCTACGGCCTCTGGACGCTCATGTGCGCGCTCGCCAGCGCCTATCGCGACGCCGATACCCACAAGCGCGGCGGCCGTCGCTCATGGCGCAGGATCTCCGACGCAGTCGGCGCGATCCCCCCCGCCTTCGGCCGGCAGGGGGACGGGCGATGAGGATCGGCCACAAGAAGCCCGGCGAAGGCCCCTCGCGCACGCAGCGCCTCGCCCTGGTCGCCGCAAAAAGCGGCAAGCTGTTCGAGACGCGCGACGGCCTGCGCTTGCGCGAGCAAAGCCGCAACCTCCCCGTTCGCATGTTTGGCCTCGGCACGGTCAAGCAGTGCATCAAACTCGGTTGGGCGCAGTGCATGGATCAGGGCGACGGAACTTTCCGGGTCATGACGACGATCGCAGGCGACGCCGCGCTGGCCAAGCCCATGCGGCTGGTCAAGCCGCTTGGTCTGGCCGGCGACTACAAGCGGGAGCAGCTGCGATGATGTCAGTCTGCCAGGCTGTCTTTGCCCTCTACATCGCCGCCCTCGGCGCGGTCGCGACCTATGCAGGCTGCGACCGCCTTGTTTCGGGCCATAGGCTGCAGGGCGCGATCGATCTCAGCTTCGCCGCCTTGCTTTGTGGGCTGGCCGCCGTGCTGCTGACGAGGATGACATGAGCAGCCCCGATCGTCGTCTCGCCGACCCCGAGGCTAGCTGGTGGACGTATGCGGACATCGCCCACCGCGCTGGCCTGTCGGAACGCACGGCGCGCGAGCGCATGAAGGAATGGGAGCGGGCGGGGTTTCCCGTCGCGCTGCCGCATTCGCGCCGCGAGCTCCGCTGGTATCCGCCGGCCGTGCTGCGCTGGTTTGAGCGCATCGAGGCCGCCGCCCGCGCCGCGCCGCCGCAGCTCGCCATCATCCAGGGCGGGCGCGGCTGACTTGTGTTGAGCCCGCCCGCGCGATTGGATGCGGGCGCACCTGACCGGAGACAGGGACATGACACGCAAAGCCAGGCCGCGCGCGGGCGCGGTCGAGGACCTGCCGCGCCTTCACCAGAACGATTGGGGCGTCTGGCACTGGAAGCCCGAGAAAAAGCTGCGGCAGGTTTTCCCCGGCCGCTCGCTCGGCAAGGACGCCACCGCCGCCCGCACTGAGGCCAAGCGGCTGAATGCCGAGGTCGCGGCCTGGCAGAAGGCGGGAGAGCAGGCCACGCCGCCCCGGCCGCGCCGCCGCAGCGGTCCCCTCACGGTCGGCCAGGCGATCAGCCAATGGCGCTATGGCGAGGGCGGCCAGGGCAGCGACGACTGGCAGGGCAAGCGCGAGCGCACCCGCCGGCAATGGGGCTTCTACCTCAAGGCGATCGAGGAGGAGTTTGGTGACGAGGCCGCAGGCCTGCTCACACGCGGCCGCGTCAAGCGCTGGCTCGATCCATTGAAGCGCCGCGCGCCGGGCACAGCCCGCTCCTACAACGCATGTGCCCGCAGCCTTTACTCGTGGCTGATCGAGAGCGAGCTCGTGCCGCGCATGGAGAACCCGTTCGGCAAGCCGCGTCTTGGCAAGGGCAAGCGCCGCCAGCGCCTGTTCACCTTCGAAGACGTGCGCCACATCGTCCGGGTCGCCGATGGCAAGATCTCGGCCGAGGGCGCGCGCGGCTGGCGGCCGAGGCCATCTGTCGGCACCGCCCTTGTCCTCGCCTTCGGCTGCGTCCAGCGGATCTCTGACGTGATCGAGATCGGCTTTGAGCATCTGCACGAGCAGCAGGACGGCTCGACGCGCCTGATTTTCGACCAGAGCAAGAGCAAGACGGTCGGCCAGAATTTCGAGCTCTCGCCCGGCGTCCATATCGACATGCGCCTGCCGCCGCTGGTGGCCGCGCGTCTTACGGCCGCGCCGCCGCCGCGCACAGAGGCCGGCGCGGGCCGGTTGATCGTCAACGAGAAGACGGGCAAGCCCTACACCGACAGGCAGATCGGCCAGGCCATGCGCAGCGTTCTCGCCCGCGCCATCGCCTGCGATCCCAAGCGCTGGAAGCACCTGGCCGGCCTGCAGCTGCGCGACGGCCGCCGCTCCGGCTTCGTCCATCTGCGCAAGCTCGGCATGACCGTGGACCAGATCGTCAACCTCTCCGGCCATACGCTGGAGGAAGGCTACGCGATCGTCGAACACTACATGCCCCGCACGACCGAGGAGGCCGACCAGGTCGCAGCCATGATGACGGGAGAGCTGTGATGGGACATCAGATCCATGCGGGCCATCGCGACATCGCGTTCTCGAAAGGCGCGTGGCTTGTCGTGCGGTGGCGCGATCGGATCGCTCCGGTCGAAAGACCCGCTGGCATGGCCGATTGGGAATGGGCGGATCTGTGCGCTGGGTGCACGGTTATCCCTGTCGAAGCCGTGATGAAGATGGATGCAGACGTTCCGCTGCGCTACCGGACAGCTCGTGACCAGGGCTTTTGCGCGCCTGATCCTTGGGGCTGGTCGCCGAACGTGTGCGAGTTCACGCAATGCCGGCTGTTCTTGCGGTTTGCGGCCAAGAATGGCCTTGAGATCAGCGGCGGCTGGTAAAGTGCCGCAGGCCAAGAACGAGGCCGGAACATTAGCCCGACTGGCGACCGTCGCCAGTGCGGTCGCCAGTGCGTTTTCGGTCGCCAGTGTTCTGCGATCGTTCCGATGAGCCGATGCCGGCAAGATGCTGGCGGTGTTAACCTTTCAGCAAGAAACGCGCGGCCGTACACAGTTCCTTGAGGTTAATTCCTAAGGTTAAGTCTCGTTTAAGGAATTCCCGGCATCGTCTCCTCGTCGGTAACAAGCGTGGGCTGCGTATTCGGCGCCGCGCAAACTCGAGGGACTCTGCCATGGGCAGCCTGAAAACTTTTGCGCTGGCAAGCGCCATGGCGCTCGGGGCGTCCGCCGCCGCTGCCGCCGATCTCGCCTACGCACCGCCCCCGCCGCCTCATGCACCGCTCGGCCTCAAGGGCACGATCAGCAGCGGCTTCTATCTCCGCGGCGACATCGGGGTCGGCTCGCAATCCTATGACGAACTGGACGTGAAGCTGAACAACGGCCCGGTCATCGCGACCGCGGGCGTCACCTCCTTCACCACCGTCAAGCCCGATCGTGGCTTCGCCGCCTTCGCCGGCGTCGGTATCGGCTATCAGTTCAACAGCTATCTGCGCTTCGACCTGACCGGCGAATACCGCGGCGGCTCGTTCAACGGCCGCGATCAGATCTCGTTCAATTTCGGCGTCCCGACCAACCAGACCAATATCTACCGCGCCGATGTCGCGACCTTCGTCGCGCTCGCCAACGCCTATATCGACCTCGGGACCTGGAACTGCCTGACGCCCTATCTCGGCTTCGGCATCGGCATGGCCAACCACTCGGTCAGCGGCCTCTCCGACCAGGGCATCAACCAGGCGGTGGGCGCGGCCTTCGCCAACACCTCCTATGCCTATGGCGACTCGGCCGACAAGACCAACTTCGCCTGGGCGTTGATGGCCGGCGTCTCCTACGACGTCACCTCCAACCTCAAGCTCGACATCGGCTACCGCTACCTGAACATGGGCGACGGTCCGACGATCGGCCTGCGCGGCGCCAACGGCCTGCTCGCCAACCCGAGCTCCTCGGTCCGCTTCAAGGGCATCGACAGCCACGACATCCGCATCGGCATGCGCTGGAACTTCAGCGACCCGAACTGCTGCGGCCCGGTCGAGAAGCCGATCGCCTACGCGCCGGCCCCGACCGTCCGCAAGTACTGAGACGCACGGCATTCCATCCAGACGGCGCGGACTCCGGTCCGCGCCGTTTGCGTTCGGAAAGGGGGTAGCGCTCAGCGCAGCAGCGATGCACCCGTCATCTCGGCTGGCTGGGGCACGCCGAGCAGCGCCAGCAGCGTCGGCGCGACATCGGCCAGGCGCCCGTCCGCGAGCCCGGCCGCGCCGCTGCCGATCACCATCACCGGCACCGGGAAGGTGGTGTGGGCGGTATGCGGCGCGCCCGTCTCGGGATCGACCATCAGCTCGCAATTGCCGTGGTCGGCGGTCACGAGCAGCGCGCCGCCCGCCGCCGCGATCGCATCGGCGATCCGCCCGAGCCCGGTATCGACGGTCTCCACCGCCTTGATCGCAGCAGCCAGCACGCCCGTATGGCCGACCATGTCCGGATTGGCGAAGTTCAGCACCAGGAGATCGTAGCGGCCCGATTCGATCGCCTCGACGACCCGGTCCGTCAGCTCGGGGGCCGACATCTCCGGCTGGAGATCATAGGTCGCGACCTTCGGCGAGGGCACCATCACCCGGTCCTCGCCGGCCAGCGCCGCCTCCTCGCCCCCGTTGAAGAAATAGGTGACGTGCGGGTACTTCTCGGTCTCCGCCATATGGATCTGGGTGAGGCCCGCCTTTGACACGGTCTCGCCGAGCCCGTTGGCAAGCGTCTGCGGCGTAAACAGCGCCGGCATCACCGCATCGAGTTCGGCGCTGTAGGAGGTCATGCTGACCGCCTTCGCCAGGACCGGCCGGCGCGACCGTGCAAAGCCGGCGAAGCCCGGCAGCAGCACGGCATCGAGGATCTCGCGGATGCGGTCGGAGCGGAAGTTGAAGCTCATGAGTCCATCGCCGTCTTCAATGCCGGCATAGCCGCCGATCACGGTGGGCTCGATGAACTCGTCGGTGATGCCGGCGGCATGGGCGGCCGCGATGGCCGCCTCCGGCCCGACGAACTCCGGCCCCTCGCCCAGCACCATCGCCCGCCAGGCGCGCTCGACGCGCTCCCAGCGGTTGTCGCGGTCCATGGCGTAGTAGCGCCCGGACAGGCTCGCGATGACCGCCTGCGGCGGCAAGGCGGCGGCGAACTCGCGGATGCATCCGGCAGCCGAACGCGGCGGCGTGTCGCGGCCGTCGGTGAAGATGTGGACCCTGACCGGGATGCCCTGCTCGACCAGCAGATGCGCCAGCGCCACCGCATGGTCCTGATGCGCATGCACGCCGCCGGGCGAGACGAGGCCGAGCAGGTGGCAGGCCCCGCCGCTGGCCTGGAGCGCATCGACCAGACCGCTCGCCGCCAGCGCCTGCGCCAGCGAGCCGTCCGCGATCGCCTGGTTGATCCGCGGCAGATCCTGCATGACGACGCGGCCGGCGCCGAGATTGAGATGGCCGACCTCGGAATTGCCCATCTGGCCGGGCGGCAGGCCGACATCGAGCCCCGAGGTCTTCAGGAAGGCATGGGGCGAAGCCGCCCAGAGCCGGTCGAAATGCGGCGTGCGGGCGAGGCGCACGGCATTGTTCTCGGCCTCCTCACGCCAGCCCCAGCCGTCGAGGATCATCAGCATGACGGGGCGCTTGGCGGGGGTGGCGGACATGGCGACCTGTGAACATCTGTGAAGACCGCTGTGCGGATACCATGCGCCGCAGCGCCATTGCGAGTGCTAAGAAGATCGGACAAAGGCCGCCGGGGAGAGGTGTCATGACGATCAGGGCCGTGGTCTTCGACGCCTATGGCACGCTCTTCGATGTGCAGACGGTGGCCGGCGTCACCGAAGCCGCCTTTCCCGGCCATGGCGAGACCATCACCCAGCTCTGGCGGCTGAAGCAGCTCGAATACACCTGGCTGCGCGGCCTGATGGGCGCCTATGCCGATTTCTGGACCGTGACGCAGGATTCGCTGGCCTACACGCTGGAGACGCTCGGCCTGTCCGCGACGCCGGACTTTGTCGCGACCGTCGCGGAGGCCTATGACGCGCTGGCGCTCTATCCCGAGGCGCGCGCCGCACTCGCCGCCCTCACCGGCCTGCGTCTGGCGATCTTCTCCAATGGCAGCCCGGCGATGCTCGGGCGCCTCGTCGCGCAGGCGGGCATCGGCGATCTCCTGGAGACGGTGATCAGCGTCGACGAGATCGGCGTCTACAAGCCCGATCCCCGTGGCTACGCCCATGTCGAGGCGCGGCTGGGCCTCGCGCGCGGCGAGATCCTCTTCGTCTCCTCCAACGGCTTCGACATCGCCGGCGCCCGGGCGCATGGTTTCCGCGTCGCACGGATCGCCCGGCTGCCCGACGAGGCGCTGCGCCGCGATCTCGCGGGTGCCACGACGATCGGCCCGGCGCTGATGTTCAAGGCGCTGCGGCTGCGCCCCGAGCGCCTCGGCTTCGAGGCCGACGTCACCATCGCCGCCCTGACCGATCTCGCCGCCCTCGTGGCGCAGGGCGAGGACGCCTGGGATGGCTGACGCCGTCGGCCCCGCCGGGCGGCCTCAGTCGGCGAGCACGAAATCGAAGCGGCCGATCTGCCCGCCGGCCGCCGCCGTGACCTGCATCAGCAGGCTGTCATGGAAGATGCGGTCGCGCTGGTTGGCCGCCCGCTCCTCGGGAAAATAGAGCTGCGTCGTCAGCAGGGGCCGGTTGCCGGCCTGCACCTTCACGTGGAAGTGCCGGGTCCGGCCGGGATAGAAGCCGGGAATGCGGGTGATGAACTGATAGCGCCCCTGCGCATCGCTGAGCTGGTGGCCGCGAAAGCGATAGCCGGCATTGTCGTACTGCCCCTGCGTGTCGGCATGCCAGAGATCGACCAGCGCGCCCGGCAGCGGCTGGCATTGCCGGGTCAGCACGAAGCCGGAGAGCACCAGCGTCTCGCCGGGGCCGTCGCCGCGGAGGTCGCGCTTCAGCGGCGAGGACGGCGTGAAATAGGGCCCTTCGGTCTGGCGTCGGGTCCCGGAGGCCGGCGACTCGCAGGCCGGCGTCGCCGGCAGCGCCTGCGCCTCCGCCAGCCCCGGCAAGGTCAGGCTGGCGAAGCCGAAGACCGAGAGGCGGGCCGTGAGATGCCGGCGGGTGAGCAGGCTTGACGGGGGCGTCATCCGGCAGATCCTCTGTTGATCCCGATGCGGCGGGCGCCGCATCTGTCAGAGGTGGCGAGCGCCGCTCCCGCGACAAGCCGCCCCTCACAGGGACGTGATCCCCCATCACCGCGACACCATGGCCGGAGACCCCGGCGGCGGATAAGCAGGAAGCCCGACAGCCGGAGGCCGCTCATGATCAAGTTCTACTACCACCCCTCGCCCAACCCGGCGAAGATCGCGCTCTTCCTCGAGGAAGCCGGCCTGCCTTATGAACTGGTACCGGTCGACACCCGCCGGGGTGACCAGTTCAAGCCGGATTTCCTGGCGATCAACCCCAATGCCAAGACGCCGGCGCTGACCGACGGCGACGCCACGATCTTCGACAGCAACGCGATCCTGCTCTATCTCGCCGAGAAGACCGGGCAGTTCCTCCCCGAGGACACGCCGAAGGCCAGGGGCGAGATGCTCTCCTGGCTGATGTTCGTCGCCACCGGCATCGGCCCCTATTGCGGCCAGGCCGTGCATTTCAGCCGCTTCGCACCCGAGAAGCTGCCCTACGCGATCAATCGCTACGCCCGCGAGGCCGAGCGCCATTGGGGCATCATCGACGCACAGCTCGCCAAGGCACCCTACATGCTCGGCGAGACCTATACGCTGATCGACATGTCAGTCTGGGGTTGGGCGACGCGGCTCGGCTTCGCCGTCGGGGACCATTGGGCGCAGCTGTTCCCGCATGTGAAGCGCCATCTCGACGTCATCTCGGCCCGCCCGGCCGCGCAGCGCGCCGTGGCCCTCAAGGACGCGTTCGCCTTCAAGACGGAGGTCGACGAGGAGGCCCGCAGGATCCTGTTCCCGCAGAACGCCCATCTTGCCTGAGCAGGGCCTTCAGCCGGCGCTCCCTCTGGGGCGCGCCGGCTCCTCGCCCTCCCGTCCTTCAGCGCCTCGAGCGGCGCAGCATCGCGCCCACCTCACCGCCGCCGACCGGCCAGGACCGCTCGTTCATCCGTCTCGCCCGGGCCGAGCGGCAGGGCCGCGGCCCATCCATGCCGGACCATGCTGATGCCAGCCTCGGATGAGCACGACAAGCCCGCATGGCGCGCCCCTGCGTCAAATGACATGGGCGTCCAGCGCCGGCCCGCCCCCTGCGAAAGCAGTGGCAGGCGGCGGGGTTTCGCGGCAGTGTCGTCAAAACGATTCCGACCGGACGAACCGGCGGACGAGAGCCTGGAAGAGGGGCAGGAATGCCGACCGACATCGAGATCGCCCGCGCGGCCAAACTCCGGCCGATCGCGGACATCGCCGCGCGTGCCGGCATTCCCGAATCCGCCCTCGAGCCCCATGGCAAGTTCATCGCCAAGGTCGACACGCAGGCCATCCCCGATTTCGCCGGCAAGCCGGATGGCAAGCTGATCCTCGTCACCGCCATCAACCCGACCCCGGCCGGCGAGGGCAAGACGACGACGACGGTCGGCCTCGGCGACGGCCTCAGCCGCATCGGCAAGCGCTGCATGATCGCGCTTCGCGAGCCCTCGCTCGGCCCCTGCTTCGGCGTCAAGGGTGGCGCCGCCGGCGGCGGCCATGCCCAGATCGTGCCGATGGAGCAGATCAACCTGCACTTCACCGGCGATTTCCACGCCATCACCAGCGCGCACAACCTGCTCGCGGCGATGATCGACAACCATGTCTACTGGGGCAACGCACTCGGCCTCGACACCCGCCACATCGCCTGGCGGCGCGTGATGGACATGAACGACCGCGCCCTGCGCCAGACCGTCTCCTCGCTGGGCGGCGCCAGCAACGGCTTCCCCCGCGAGGATGGGTTCGACATCACCGTCGCCTCCGAAATCATGGCGATCTTCTGCCTTGCGACCGATCTCGACGATCTCGAGGCCAGGCTCGGCCGCATCGTCGTCGGCCGCACCCGCGACAAAAGCCCCGTCACCGCCGCTGACCTCAAGGCGACCGGCGCCATGAGCGTCCTGCTCAAGGACGCGCTGATGCCGAACCTGGTGCAGACGCTGGAGGGCACCCCCGCCTTCGTCCATGGTGGCCCCTTCGCCAACATCGCCCATGGCTGCAACTCCGCCATCGCCACCCGCGCCGCCCTGAAGCTGGCGGACTATACCGTCACCGAGGCCGGCTTCGGCGCCGATCTCGGCGCCGAGAAATTCTTCGACATCAAGTGCCGCAAGACCGGGCTGAAGCCCGCCGCGGCCGTGATCGTCGCCACGGTGCGGGCGCTCAAGATGCATGGCGGGGCCGCCAAGGAGGCGCTCGGCCAAGAGGATCTCGCCGCGCTGCAGGCCGGGCTCGCCAACCTCGCCCGCCATGTCGGCAACATCCGAAAGTTCGGCGTGCCGCCGATCGTCGCGATCAACCATTTCATCAGCGACACCGAGGCCGAGCACGCGCTGATTGCGAGCCATTGCCGCGAGCATCTCGGCGTCGAGGCGGTGATCTGCCGTCATTGGGCGGAAGGCGGCGCCGGCACCGAGGAACTCGCCCACAAGGTGGTGGCGCTGGCCGAGGGCGGCGAGGCCGATTTCGCCCCGCTCTACCCCGACGAGATGCCGCTCTGGCAGAAGCTCGAGACCGTGGCGCGCGAAATCTACGGCGCCGCCGGCATTGCTGGCGACGCGAAGGTGCGCGCCCGCTTCGCCGAGCTCGAGGCCGACGGCTATGGCCATCTGCCGGTCTGCGTCGCCAAGACGCAATACTCCTTCTCCGCCGACCCGACCTTGCGCGGGGCGCCGTCGGGCCATGTCGTCCCGGTGCGCGAGGTCAGGCTCTCGGCCGGCGCCGGCTTCGTCGTCGCCATCTGCGGAGACATCATGACCATGCCGGGCCTGCCCCGCGTGCCCGCCGCCGAACGCATCCACATCGACGCCCAGGGCCGGATCGAGGGCCTGTTCTGAGATAAAGCGGCACGCCGGCCGCGACAGGCTCCGTACTGAAAAAGGGCGCCGCGAGGCGCCCTTTTGGCTGGATGGTCGATCGGAGAGGTCGGTCAGACCTGCGGCTGCGGCTCCAGCCCGGCATCGGGCTCGTCGCGCTTGCGGCCCTTGCCCGCGCTCGGGACGGCCGAGCCGCGCGGCGGCTGCGGGGTGTCGTCGAGATCGCGCGTCGGGCGCTTGCCGGCGATCAGGTCGCGGATTTCCTCGCCGGTCAGCGTCTCGAACTCGAGCAGCGCCTCGGCCACCACCACGAACTGCTCGTGATGGTCGGTGAGGATCTTCTTGGCGTCCTGGTAGCCGGTGTCGACCAGCTTCTTGACCTCGGCGTCGATCTTCTGGGCGGTCGACTCCGAGATGTTCTGGCTGCGGCCCATCGACATGCCCAGGAACACCTCTTCCTGATTGTCGCCATAGGCGACCATACCGAGTTCGTCCGAATAGCCCATCTGGGTGACCATGGCCTTGGCCATCTTGGTCGCCTGCTGGATGTCGCCCGTGGCGCCCGAGGTCACGTTCTCGCGGCCGAAGGTCATCTCCTCCGCCACGCGCCCGCCCATGGCGACCGCGAGCTGCGAGGTGAACTCCTTGTACTTCATCGAGTAGCGGTCGCCCTCGGGCAGGAACTTGACCATGCCGAGCGCACGACCGCGCGGGATGATCGTGGCCTTGTGCACCGGGATGCCCGCCGGGACATAGAGGCCGACAATGGCGTGGCCGGCCTCGTGATAGGCGGTGAGCTTCTTCTCCTCCTCGGACATCGCCATGGACTTGCGCTCGGCGCCCATCATGACCTTGTCCTTGGCGTCCTCGAACTCGGCATGGGTGACCATGCGCTTGCCGCGGCGCGCCGCCAGCAGTGCCGCCTCGTTGACGAGGTTCATCAAATCCGCGCCGGAGAAGCCGGGCGTGCCGCGGGCGAGGATCTTCAGGTCGACATCCGGCGCCATCGGCACCTTGCGGACATGGACGCGCAGGATCTTCTCGCGGCCGGCGACGTCGGGGTTCGGCACTACGATCTGGCGGTCGAAGCGGCCCGGGCGCAGCAGCGCGGGGTCGAGCACGTCTGGCCGGTTGGTGGCCGCGATGATGATCACGCCCTCGTTCGGCTCGAAGCCGTCCATCTCGACGAGGAGCTGGTTCAGCGTCTGCTCGCGCTCGTCATTGCCACCGCCGAGGCCGGCGCCGCGATGGCGGCCGACCGCGTCGATTTCGTCGATGAAGATGATGCAGGGCGAGTTCTTCTTCGCCTGCTCGAACATGTCGCGCACGCGGCTGGCGCCGACGCCGACGAACATCTCGACGAAGTCAGAGCCCGAAATCGTGAAGAAGGGCACATTGGCTTCACCCGCCACGGCGCGCGCCGTGAGCGTCTTGCCGGTACCGGGAGGGCCGACCAGCAGCACGCCGCGCGGAATGCGCCCGCCGAGCCGCTGGAACTTCTGCGGATCGCGCAGGAACTCGACGATCTCGGTCAGGTCTTCCTTGGCTTCATCGATGCCAGCGACATCGTCGAAGGTGACGCGGCCATGCGCCTCGGTCAGGAGCTTGGCCTTGGATTTGCCGAAGCCCATCGCCCGGCCGGCCCCGTTCTGCATCTGGCGGGACATGAAGATCCACAGCCCGATGAAGATGACGAAGGGCAGCGAATTGACCAGCAGCGCCATGAACCAGGGCGTGCCCTCGGAGGGAGCGCGGGCAGAAACCTGCACGCCCTTCTGGGCCAGCGTCTTCAGCAGGGCCGGATCGCCATAGGGCGCGTAGGTCACGAAGCTGCGACCATCCGAGAAGGTTCCCGAGATCTCCTGGCCGGCGACGACGACATTCGTGATCCGCCCGGCCTCCGACTCGTTGATGAGCTGGCTGTAGGGGATCTCGTTGATGTTGGCGCGCTGGCTCGGGCTCTGGAACAGCGTCACGAGCGCCAGCACCAGAAGGAAGATCACCACCCAGAGGGCGAAATTGCGGAAGTTCGGATTCATCATCTGTCCGATCAGGCCTGCCGGACCAACCGGAAGAGGCCGAGAGTTTGCAGCATCAATCTAGGTGCGGGCGAGCCCATTGCCAAGGGAAAGACATTTGCGCCCTTTCGCCTATGTTGCCGCAGGGTGAATGCCACGCCGGCGCGGCCGTTCCCGCCGCAGCGCCAGGATGCCGTCACCCGCGAGCACCAGCACCACTCCCGCCAGGGTGCGCGTCACCGGCTGGCCCGCCCCTGCGGCCGCGCACAGAGCCGCGACACAGGCCTCCAGGCGCTCGAGCCGGACGGGGCTCTCCGCCCCGGCCCCCAGCCTCTCGAGCGACGCGGCCACGACGCGCAGCACGATCTCGTCCGGCTCCCGCCGCAGTGCCGAGAAATCGAGGCGCAGGAGCGGCGCCTCCGTCGCCGGCAGCAGCACCGCGGCCAGCGCGTCCTGGCAGCGCGCAGCCGCGGCCTCGTCGAGCCGCGCCAGCCGCCCCGCCAGCAGCGACAGGCGTTCCGCATCCAACCCCTCCGCCGCCAGCAGCGGCATCACGGCCCGCCAGCGCGTCCGCGCGAACCTGGGATCGCCATTGCTGGGGTCCTCGACGAAGGGCAGCCCGCGCGCCTGCGCCGTCGCGATCAGCCGCACCTTGGGCACGCCCAGCAGCGGCCGGGCGAGGACCGCCCCGCCCCGCATCACCCGCCCGCGCATGGCCGCGAGGCCCGACGGCCCAGAGCCCCGCGCCATCCGCATCAGCAGCGTCTCGGCCTGATCGTCGAGCGTATGCGCGGTCACCAGAACGGCTCCTCCAGCGCGCTCCGCTTCGGCCGCGAGCAGGGCATAGCGCGCCGCGCGCGCCCGCTCCAGCAGCCGGCTGCGCGGCTTGTCACCCTCCCAATGCAGGATGCGATGCGCCACGCCGAGGCGCGCACAGAGCGCGGCGACACTCTGCGCTTCCGCGGCGGAGGCGGCGCGCAGACCATGGTCGACGGTCGCGGCGGCCAGGAGTGGCCGCCCGGGCTCGCGCGACCAGTCCGCCAGCAGGGCGAGCAGCGCAACCGAGTCTGGCCCGCCGGACACGGCCACGAGCAGGCTGCGCTCGGCGGCGAGGTCTGAGAACAGGTCGGCCGCCTCGCGCGCGCCGACGGGCGGATGGTCGCGGCTGTCCTGCTCGGCCGCGCTCAAGCGCAGCCTGAGCGGCGCCGCTCGCGCTCGACGCCCTGGCGCACGGAGTTGGGCGCGGCGGGGTAGTCGACGCCGAGCTTGGCATAGGTCGCGCAGGCCTGGTCGCGCGCGCCGAGGCCGTTCAGCGCGATACCCAGCCGCAGCAGGCTTTCGGGCGCCTTGGCCGATTTCGGTGCATCGCTGCTGACCTTCAGGAACTGTTCGGCCGCCTCGCGGTAGCGCTTGCGCTGGAGATAGCTCTCGCCGAGCCAATAGGTCGCGTCGATGGCGAGCCGGTCGCGCGGATAGCTCTGCAGGAACTGGCGGAAGCCCATCTCGGCTTGCTCGTACTCCTTGCGCAGGATCGCGGCATAGGCGAGGTCATAGGCCTCCTTGGCCGTGACCGGGCCGCTGGCGGCGGCGACGCTGGGGCCGCGTGGGGCCGGCTGCGGCAGCGCGCCGGCCGGCACGCCGCGCCCGACGCCCTGCAGGTCGAGCGGGCCCTGGCCGGCACTGTTCGCGTCTTCCTCGATGATGCCGCCGATCCCGCCATTGAGCGGGCGCGGCCCCCCGGCGGCGCCGACCTGTGTGCTCGGATCGAAGGCGTCGCCGCGACGTTGCGGGCGAGGCGCGCCCGTGGCCGGAGCGGCAACGCCCGGCGCGGCGGCACCCGAGGAACGGCCCCCACCCTTCTCGTTTAGCCGGAACTCGACATCCTCCTGGAACTTGCGCAGCTGCTCGCTGAGTCGCCGGTTCTCGAACTGCAGCTGCTCGATCTGGCCGGAGAGCTGGCGGATCTGGTTCTCCATCCGCGAGGTCCGCACCACGAGATCGGCGGCATCCTGCGCCGCGGCGGGCAGGCTCAGGCAGGAGACCGCCGTCGCCAGCGCCAGGGCGGCGAGGCAGGAGCGGAGCTTCCAGGCGGGAGCATGGATTCGCGACATCGGGAACGGACCGGGTTTGAGAGGAATGCGGCGCCTATAACATGCCATGACAGCGGCCAAAATATGAAAAGGCCGGCGCTTCCGACGTGGGAAGGCGCCGGCCTGTCTGCCGGTCCGTCGGATGGCCGCGTCAGACGCCGCCGCCGGCGCCGTCGAGCACCGTCACCGAGCGGCGGTTCTGCGACCAGCAGGAGATGTCGTTGCAGACCGCCACGGGGCGCTCCTTGCCATAGGAGACGATGCGCATGCGATTGCCCTGGATGCCGCGCGAGGCGAGGTAGTCGCGCACGGTCTGGGCCCGGCGCGCCGACAGCGAGAAGTTGTATTCGCGCGTGCCGCGCTCGTCGGCATGGCCCTCGACGACGAAGGTGTAGCGCGGATAGCGCTGCAGCCAGGCCGACTGCTTGTCGAGCGTCGCCACCGCGGTGGCGGTCAGATCGGTGGAGTCGGTCTCGAAGAAGACGCGGTCGCCGACATTGACGACAAAGTCCTGGGCGCTGCCCGGGGTCGCCGCGCCACCCGCGCCGAAACCGTCGGCGTTCTGGTTGTTGGCGCAGGCGCCGAGCGCGAGCGAGGCGGCGATGGCGGCGGCGAAGCGGACGGCGCGGCCGCCGGCGAAGAGGGTGGCGAACATGGGAGACTCCGGGGCGTTCGGTCTGTGCGAGGCGCGTCTCACGGACGGATGAATCACGGGGCTGGAATGCACTTCATCGCATCAATGAAGCGTCAACCTAAACGAGACCTTGCCAGAACAAGGCGAAGTGGCGGCATTGCGGCATATGGTTAACCAACTGCGACCAGCAGGCGGTTTTGGCCGGATGTGGCGCATCGGCACCGATGTCGCAGCCATCCCGCCTGCCTCAGCGCGCCGCCGTCAGCAGCGGCGACCAGGTCGGATCGGAGGCGAAGGCGGGTGTCGGCACCGGCACTTCGACGCGGCCGGTAATGTCCACCATGTAGAGCTTGCCGCCCGACTGCCCGCCCGGGTCGCGGAAGAACATGAGGTACTGGCCGTTGGGCGCCCAGTTGGGCGCCTCGTTGTGGAAGCCCTCGGTCAGCAGCCGCTCGCCCGAGCCGTCCGGGCGCATCACGCCGATGGCGAAGCCGCCGCCGCCGCGCTTGGTGAAGGCGATCAGGTCGCCCCGCGGCGACCAGCTCGGCTGCGAATAGGAGCCTTGTCCGAAGGAGAGGCGCTTGCCCTCCCCGCCCCCGGCGCCCATCAGATAGAGCTGCTGCGAGCCGCCGCGATCGCTCTCGAAAACGATCTGCGTGCCGTCGGGCGAATAGGAGGGCGAGGTGTCGATCGCGCCCGTCGAGGTCAGCCGCATGGTGGTACGCGAGCCGATGTCGATCGAATAAAGATTGGCGTTGCCGCCCTGCTGCAAGCTGAGCGCGATGCGCGCGCCATTGGGCGAGAAACGCGGGCTCGAGGTCATGTCCGGAAAATTGCCGACGATCTGGCGCTGGCCGGTCTCGATATTGAGCACATGCACGCGCGGCTGCTCGCCGAGCCGCTGCGACATGTAGGTCACCTCCTGCGACACCGGCGAATAGCGCGGCGTCACCACCGAGATCGAGCCATCGGTGAGAAAGCGGACATTGGCGCCGTCCTGGTCCATGATCGCCAGGCGCTTGCGGCGGTTCTCCTTCGGGCCGGATTCGTCGACGAAGACGACGCGGGTGTCGAAGAAGCCGCCGACGCCGGTGATCTTGGTGTAGATCGCGTCCGAGATGATGTGGCCGACGCGCCGGGCGTTGTTCGGATCGGTGAAATACTGCTGGCCGTCGGTCTGCGTGCCGGTCGTCACGTCCCAGAGCCGGAACTCGGCCTTGATCCGCCCCGAGCCGTCGCGTGAGACCCGCCCCGTCACCAGCGCCTGCACGCCCGCCGCCTTCCAGGCGCCGAATTCGGGCACCGCGTCGAACGGCGGATTCCGATCCGGGTGGCGCGCCTTGTCGAGCGGCGCGAAATAGCCGCAGCGCTTGAGGTTGTTGCTGACGACACCGGAAACGAGCACCCCGCCCTCCCCGCCGAAATCGGCGATGGCGATCGGCAGCGGTTGGAAGGTGCCGCCACGCAGGTCGATGACCAGTTCGGCCCGAGCTGCCGCAGGCATCATCAGCGAAGCGCCGGCGAGCGCGAGCAGCCGGCGGCGCGAGGGCGCGGACGGCAGGAGCGGGAGAGGATTGCGGTCGATCAGGGTCACAGCACGTCCCTTGCGTCGAAATTGACGATGACGTCGCGCCAGTCGTCGTAATAGGCGGCGAATTGAGCCGGGATGCGCAAAGGCGCGCAGCGGCGGGTGGCGGTCAGGGCCGAGCTGGCCGCGACCGCGAAAAGCGGGTCGGAGGAGGAGTTGACCACGCCCGGCTGCCCGAGCAGGGAACCGTCGGCGGCGAGCTTCATGCGCACCTGCGGCACCACCGCGCCGCGCGCATTGGCGAGCGCGATCGGCACGTTCCAGCACTTCATCAGCTGGTCCTGGATGATGCCGATGAGCTGGCCGCGCAGCGAGGGGCTGAGCTTCTGCGAAGCGCCGCGCTCGGTTCCCAGCGACGCCGTCCGGTTGACCTGGGGCGCGGCCGAGCCGGTCGACTGCGCCGGCTCCTTGGACTGCAGCAGCTTGGAGATGTCGCTGGGGTTGAAGTTCTTGGCGATCTCCATCTCGCGCCGGGCCTTGGCCTCGGCCTCCTGCTTGGCCTTGGCGGCGGCGGCGATCTTGGCCTTGGCCTCGGCTTCGGCCTTCGCCTTGGCGGCGGCCTGCGCCTTCTCCTTGGCAGCCTCCTCGGCCTCGGCCTTGGCCAGCGCCTCGGCCTTCGCCTTGGCGGCGGCTTCGGCCCGCGCATTCGCCTCGGCTTCCGCCTTGGCCTTGGCCGCGGCCCTGGCGGCCTCTTCGGCCTGCTTCGCCTTGCTGGCGAGTTCGGCCTCTTCGGCGAGCTTGGCCAGCTCCTCGCGCTTCTGCTCGGCGATCTCCGCGGCGCTCGGCCCGCTCTTCTGCGGCGGCTGCCTCACCGGCTCGGGCGGCTTCACCTCGGGCTTGGGCAGGTTGGCGGCCCGCGAGGGCGGCAGCGGCGCCGCGGCGTTGTCCTCGGCGGTCTTGAGTTCGACCGGGCGGCTCGGCGGGGCCGGCGCATCCTGCTTGGCCTCGCCCTCCTCCTTGCGCTCGACGATCTCGGCCTTGCGCTCGGCGCGCTGGAGCGGCTGCTCCTGCACCTTCTCGGCCTTGCGCTCGCCGCGGGTGACCTGATTCAGCGCGCTCGCATCGACCATCTCGACGGCAATCGCCTCCACATTGTCCGGCAGCGGCGCAGCCGACGAGAACGCAAGCAGCCCCGCGACGAGAAACGTCGCGTGGCCGAGCGCCGACACCACCATGCCCGGTTCGGAGGAGAGCTTCACCGCGTCCGAATCCTCGATTCCATCCTGATCAGCGGGCCGGCTCGGTGACGAGCGCGACCCGCTTGAATCCCGCCGAGGTGATCGTCGACATCACCGAGGCGACCCGGCCGTAATCCACCATCCGGTCGCCGCGGACATAGATGCGCTCGTCGAAGCCCTGCTTCGCCAGCCCCTGCAGCTTGGTGACGAGATCCGGCTCCAGCGTCGGCTGGTCCTGCAGGAAGATCTGGCCCTTGCCGTCGATCGCGATGGTGATCGGCTTTTGGTCGACATTGATCGGCTTGGCGCCGGTCTGCGGCAGGTCGAGCGGCACACCCGTCGCGATCAGCGGCGCCGCGACCATGAAGATGATCAGCAGCACGAGCATCACGTCGATGAACGGCGTCATGTTGATCTCGGCAATGGCGCCGTGCCTGCGGCTGCGACGGCCGCGCCGACCGCCGGACTTTGCCCCGGATGCTGCGGACATGCCCATGGTTTCAGCCCCTCACGCCGCCAGCCGCTCGTCGATCTGCCGCGACAGGATCGCGGAGAACTCGTCGGCGAAGGCTTCCAGACGGCTCGAGGCCTTGGCCACCTCGGACTGCAGCTTGTTGTAGGCCATCAGCGCGGGAATCGCCGCGAACAGGCCAATCGCTGTGGCAAACAGCGCCTCGGCGATACCCGGCGCCACGACGGCGAGCGACGAGTTCTTGGACACGGCGATGGCGGTAAAGGAGTGCATGATGCCCCAGACCGTGCCGAACAGGCCGATGAACGGCGCGGCCGACGCGATCGTCGACAGCACCAGGAGCTTGGATTCGAGCCGCTCGGTCTCGCGCTGGATGGTAACGTCGAGCACCTTGTCGATGCGCTGCGACAGGCTGGCGACAGAGCGCCCGCCATTCTCGAAGGAGCGCTTCCACTCCCGCATCGCCGCGACGAACACGGCCGACATGTCGGAGACCGGCTTGGCGGCGAGCTCGCGATAGAGCTCTTCCAGCGAGCGGCCGGACCAGAACACCTCCTCGAAGGCGTCCATCTCCTTGCGGGTGCGGCGGTAGAGCAGCGTCTTGTCGATGATGATCGACCAGCACCAGATCGACGCACCGATCAGGCCGAGCATCACGAGCTTGACGACGATGTGGGCGTGCCAGAACAGGGTCCAGAACGACATGTCGATCTGCGGCGCGGCCTGCGCGACGTCGGCGGGGTTCATCCTGTCATCCTCTTGCACGGGCGGGTCCGGCCGGTCGCCCGGCCAACGCCCCGCCACACGCGCCGCGAGCCTCCCCGCGACGCCGCCCGATTTGCGATCCGGGGAAATGCCGTAGACCCTCAATCGCCTTTGAATCCGGCGAAAGATGGGCGCAAAGGGGGTTTCCTGCGAAACGCATGCGCGCGACCGAGTTAAGCCTCCAGCAAGGTTAATGCCGGGTATACGCGGGACCCGCGAGGCGGCGGCGAACGGTCTCCGGACATGAAAATGCCCGCCCCGGTCTCCCGGGACGGGCGCTTCGATTCGTGACGATGCGGGGAGCTTCAGCCGGCGTTGGCCTGCGGCTCGGGGGTCTCGCCACGACGGGCGGCCATGAACTGGTCGAACTCAGCCTTGTCGCGGGCCATGCGCAGCCGGCCCAGGAAATCCTGGAATTCCTTCTGCTCGTCCTCGAGGCGCCGCAGCGTCTCGGCGCGGTACTCGTCGAAGGCGCGGTTGCCGCTGGACGGCCCGCCGCCCCAGCCACCGCCGAAGCCGCCCTGACGGCCGCCCATGCGTTCCTTCAGGCGCTCCATCTTGCTCTGCAGACGGTTCATCCTGTGTTCGTAGCGGTCGGCACCGCTCATTCCGCAACCCATGCGTCCACTCCAGAACAGAAAGGCCAGGGTCGCCAGACCCAGGGGCCAGAACACGATGAAGCCGAGAACCGCGAAGGCGATCCAGGCTCCCTTCCCATATTCATCGAGCTTCTCGACGATCGGCATTGGTCCCTCACCATGACAGAGCGTGAATGTAAATCACATTTACATAAATGGAGCGCGGAGGACCGCTTGTCAAGATCGGAGCGCCGTCGTGCAGGCTCAGCCCTTGCCGCGCCCGAGACCCAGCCCCTGCAGATAGATCAGCATGCCGGCCTCCAGCAGCTCGGCCGCCGACATCGGCAGCGGCCGCCGCCCGCCATCGGCCCGGCCGAACAGGGCGGCGACGCCATGCGACATCGACCAGACATGCAGCGCCATCATCAGCGCCGGCGGGCGGTTGCCGGCGGGCAGCAGCGCAATCAGCGCCTCGGAGGCCGCACGCAGCCCCTGGAAGGCCCGGTCGGCCGCAGCGCGCAGCTCCGGGCTGGCATCGAGCGGCACGCCCGCCTCGAACATCGCCGCGTAATAGGCCGGCTCGTCACGGGCGAAGGCGAGATAGGCCCGGCCGAGCCGGTGGAAGGCGGCCTGCGGATCGGGCCGGCCCTGGTCCCAGGCCCGCGCCAGCGCCGCCTCGAAGACGACGAAGCCGCGCGTCGCGACATCGGCCAGAAGCTCGTCGCGATCGCGGAAATGCCGGTAGGGCGCCGCCGGGCTCACGCCGGCAAGGCGGGCTGCTTCCGCGAAGGTGAAGCCGTTGGCCCCCTTCTCGCGGATCAGGCCCAGCGCGGCGCGCACCAGCTCTTCCTTGAGATTGCCGTGATGGTAGCCGCGCGGCGGCGCCTCCGGCTTGTCGCGTTTCCAGCTCATGTGACGAGCGCTAACATGGCGCGGCGGGCGCGTCGATCAGCCCTCAATCCGCGATCCCCAGGCGCCGCCGCAGGCCGTCGGGAATGCGCCGCGCCCGGCCGCCGCCGACGCAGGCAACCTTGACCTGCGCTGTCACCAGCACCTCCTCGCCGCGCAGCACGCGCTGCTCGACATCCATCGTCGCGCCGCGCGCGGCGACCGAAACCGTCTCGACCGTCAGCAGATCGTCCATCACGGCCGGCCGCAGGAAGTCTATCGTCATGCGGCGGACCGCGAAGCCCAGCGCCGTCTCGCCGTCGAACAGCTCCCGCTGCCCGACCCCGAGGGACCGGATCAGCTCGGTGCGCCCGCGCTCCATGAAGCGCAGATAGGAGGCGTGGTAGACGACGCCGGAGAAATCCGTGTCCTCGTAATAGACCCGGACGGAGAGGCTGTGGGAGGCGGTCATGGCGTCTTCGTTACGGCTTCTTGCAGGGCTTCTTCATGAAGGAGCCGCACTCATAGGGCTGCGACAGCAGATCGCGCACGGCGTAATCCTGCCCCTCGACGCGGTTGACGATGTCGTCGATCTTCCAGGCCCCGCCCTCCTCGACCATGCGGAAGCGCACGCTGACCGGCTGCTTGAAGCTGCGGAAGGAGGCCGTGACCTGCGCCTTTCCCCCGGCGGGAGGCGCGGTGACGCTGACCTTCAGATTCTTGATCTCGCCATCCTGCCCGCTGAGGAAGGGGTCGGCGCCGAGATTGCCCATCTCGCCGGCTTCCTTCTGGTAGAGTTCGTCGCGCGCGAACAGGCCCGCGAGTTCGCGGCTCATCAGCCTGTCGCGATGCGGCTTCTGCCAGGGCGCCGCGACGGGCTTGCCACCCGAGCCGGCGAGCTGGCGGGTGGTGATGGCATAGGCCTCGCGCACCGGCGTCTCGGGGCCGGCGGCGGCGGCAAGGGCTGCGGTCCAAACAGCGATCGCGAACGCTGGGACCAGCGTCGTGAGACCAAGTCTCGTCATCGGATTCACTCGGCTGCTGTCAGGCTGCGGGTCGGTTGCGGGATGGAGCGCCCCATGTCGGTGGCGGCCTCGATCCAGCATGCGATCGCGTCACGAACGTTTGACAGAGCCTCTTCGGGCGTCTCGCCATCCGACATGCATCCCGGCAGATCGGGGACCGTCGCGAAATACCCGCCGCCATCGGCGGGAGAGAGCGGCTCGATGACGACACGATAGGCGAGTGGGATCATGTTTGCCTCCTGACGCCCGACGTTATCACGAGCCTCACGAAGCTGACGAGCAGGCGGATGTATGTCGGCTTGATCGGCCGACGCGCCGGGATCGTCAGAATGTCGGCGATCTCGGCATGGGCGATCTTGTAATGCGACCCGCCTCCGGAAGGTGGTTTGCAATCGATCCCATGCGCTCGGCACAACCGCTCGATGTCGCCGATCGTCCAGTCGCCGGCGGGGTTACTCCGCATCCGATCGAGAAGATCGTCGGCCAACTCAGGCCTCCTCGTCCCCGAACAGCCCGAACTGCGCCCCCTCCCGCGTCGGCTCGGGCAGGCCGAGATGCCGGAAGGCGTGCGGCGTCAGGATGCGGCCGCGCGGCGTGCGCTGGATGAAGCCCTGCTGGAGGAGGAAGGGCTCGATGATCTCCTCGATCGCGTCGCGCGGCTCCGAGAGCGAGGCCGCGATCGTCTCGATCCCGACCGGCCCGCCGCCGAAATTGATCGCCACCGTGGTCAGGTAGCGCCGGTCCATCTGGTCGAGGCCGATCGGGTCGACATCGAGCAGCTGCAGCGCCTTGTCCGCGACCTTGCGCGTCACGATCGCGTCGCCGTCGACGATGGCGAAGTCGCGCACCCGCCGCAGCAGCCGCCCGGCGATGCGCGGCGTGCCGCGCGAGCGCTTGGCGATCTCGTTCGCCCCATCATCCGACATCGGCACGCCGAGCACGCGGGCGCCGCGCGCGACGATGCCCTGCAACTCCTCCACCGTGTAGAACTGCAAGCGGATCGGGATGCCGAAACGGTCGCGCAGCGGCGTCGTCAGCAGCCCGGCGCGGGTCGTGGCGCCGACGAGTGTGAATTTCGGCAGGTCGATCTTGACCGAGCGGGCGGCCGGCCCCTCGCCGATGATCAGATCGAGCTGGTAGTCCTCCATCGCCGGATAGAGGATTTCCTCGACCGCCGGGTTGAGCCGGTGGATCTCGTCGATGAAGAGCACATCGCGCTCTTCGAGATTGGTCAGCTGCGCCGCGAGATCGCCGGCCTTGGCGATGACCGGCCCCGAGGTCGAGCGGAAATTGACGCCGAGTTCCCGCGCGACGATCTGCGCCAGCGTCGTCTTGCCCAGTCCCGGCGGGCCGACGAAGAGCACATGGTCGAGCGCGTCGCCACGGCTCTTGGCCGCCTCGATGAAGACCTGGAGATTCGCCCGCGCCGCCGCCTGGCCGGTGAAATCCGACAGCGAGAGCGGCCGCAGCGAGGACTCGGCGTCGTCGTCGCGCTTCTCGGCGGAGAGCAGGCCGGGGCGTTTGGGATCACTCACTTCGCCAGCTCCCGCAGGCCGAGCTTGATCAGTTGCGCCGTCCCCGCCCCCTCGCCCGCCTCACGCGCCGCCGCCGCGATCACCGCCACGGCCTGCGCCTGCGGATAGCCGAGATTGGCGAGCGCCGAGACGGCGTCCGCCACCGGCTGCGGCAGCTTCCTGTCCTGGAGCGCGCCGGCGAGCTGCGCCACGCCGGGATCGATAGGACCGAAGGCCGGCGCCTTGTCCTTCAGCTCGGCGCAGAGGCGCTGCGCCAGCTTGGGGCCGACGCCGGGCGCGCGCGCCACCGCCGCCTTGTCGCCGGTGGCGATGGCGGTCGCCAGCGCGCCGGGCTCGAAGGTCGAGAGGATGGCGAGCGCGACCTTGGCGCCGACGCCCTGCACCATCTGCATCAGCCGGAACCAGTCCCGCTCAGTGTCGGAGAGAAAGCCGTAGAGCCGGATCGCATCCTCGCGCACATGCGTCTCGATCGACAGCGCGGATGGCTCCCCAGGCTTGGGAAGCCGCTGCAGCGTCCGCGACGAGCATTGCACGACATAACCGACGCCCTGCACGTCGAGGATGACGTGATCCTCGCCATAGGAATCGACGATCCCCTTGAGCTTCCCGATCATCGCAACACACCTCTGCCCGTCATCCTGGGCTTCGCGCAGCGAAGTCCCAGGATCCATCCTAGAGCGCAGAAGCCCTTCGATGGATCCCGGATCTGCGCGGCTTCGCCGCTTGTCCAGGATGACGCGGAGGATGTCGCCATCTGCCAGTGCGTCATGACCACGCCCTCACCCCGCCCGGATCTGCGCGACCAGCGCGCGCATGCCGCGATGCTGGGCATGGCAGATCGCCACCGCCAGCGCATCGGCCGCATCGGCCGAGCGCGTCTCGGCCTTGGGCAGCAGCACGCGGATCATCATCTGCACCTGTTTCTTGTCGGCATGGCCGACACCGACCACCGTCTTCTTGACGAGATTGGCGGCATACTCCGCCACATCGAGCCCCGCCAGCGCCGGCACCACCAGCGCGACGCCGCGCGCCTGGCCGAGCTTCAACGCCGATTGCGGATCGCGGTTGACGAAGGTCTCCTCGACCGCGACCTCGTCGGGCGCATGGGCGTGCAGGACCCGGCTGAGCCCGTCATGGAGCTGGCGCAGCCGCTCCGCCAGCGACAGCCCGGCCTCGCTCTCGACGCAGCCGCAGGCGACGAAGCCGATCTTGCTGCCCTCCGAGACGATGACGCCCCAGCCCGTCTTCCGGAGGCCAGGGTCGATGCCGAGAATGCGAATCGGTGGGTTCATGTCGGGCGCAGCCTAAACCTTGGACACGCTTTGTTCCATGCGGCGTCCTAAGGATTCCTTCCTTGCGTCCCTCGTCGATGAGCGGCGTGCATCGGTCGCATCACGCGGACGGGGGTTGTCGCGGGCGTCGCTTGGCTGTTGGTGCGAGGCATCACTCCTCGCAAAGCGCTGCGCTCCCCCCGGACGGCATGACCGATCTCCTGGCCTTCCTGTTTCCCGCCGTCTCGCCGAGCGGGCTCGCCGTCCTGCTGCTGGCGACGCTGCTCGGCGGGCTGGTGCGCGGCTTCACCGGCTTCGGCTTCGCCATGGTGTTCATGCCGCTGGCCTCGATGGTGATCGGCCCGGTCGCCGCGCTCGGTCTGATCTGGTGCATCGACGCGCCCTTTGCCCTGCCGATCGCGCTGCGCAACGCCCGTCAAGCCGAATGGCGCGAGGTGGCGCCGCTGCTGCTGACCGCGACGCTGGCGCTGCCGGCCGGCATCTGGCTTCTGATCTGGCTCGACAGGGAGACGATGCGCTGGATCCTCGCCGGGCTGATCTTCGCCGCGGTCGCGCTGATGGCCTCGGGCTGGCGCTATCACGGCCGGCCGGGCGTGCCGCTCTCGCTCGGCGTCGGCGTTCTCTCGGGGCTGTTCAACGGCATGGCCTCGATCGGCGGGATGCCGCTCGCCGTGTTCTGGCTCGGTGCCCAGCGCAACGATCGCCACAAGACCCGCGCCAATCTGCAGACCTTCTTCGGCTGTTCGACGCTGATCTCAGGCACCATCCTGTGGTGGAAGGGCATCCTGACCCTGCCCGCCTTGCTGATGGCGCTGCCGCTCTTCGCCGCCTATGGCGCCGGGATGTGGGCCGGCACCCATGGCTTCCGCCTCGCCAACGAGGGAACCTTCCGCCGCATCGCCTATGCGGTGATCTTCCTGAGCGCGCTGGTCAGCCTGCCGCTCTGGGACGGATTCGTGGGGCGGTAGGAGCCAAGCACGTCATGCTCGGGCCTGCCCCGAGCATCTCGTGACCAGAGGGCTCGGGAGCTTCATCCTGAGAGAGATTCTCGGGTCAAGCCCGAGAATGACGCCGCCTTACCCCAGCTTCGCCATCACCTCGTCGGAGATCTCGTAATTGGCGAAGACGTTCTGGACGTCGTCGTCATTGTCGAGCGCTTCCATCAGCCGCATCATCGAGGCGGCCTTTTCCTCGTCGAGCGGGGCCGAGGTCGTCGGCCGCCAGACCGGCTTGGCCGAGGCCGGTGCGCCGAGCGCCGCTTCCAGCGCCTTCGAGACCTCGTTCAGCGCGTCGAAGGCGCACAGGATGGTGTGGCCGGTCTCGTCGGAGATGACGTCGTCGGCCCCGGCCTCGATCGCCGCTTCCATCAGCGTGTCGGCATCGCCGGCTGCGAGCGGATAGGCGATCTCGCCGACCCGGTTGAACATGAATGAGACCGAGTTGCTCTCTCCCATCGCCCCGCCGGACTTGGTAAAGTAGGAGCGCACGGCCGATGCGGTGCGGTTGCGGTTGTCGGTCAGCGCCTCGACGATGACCGCCGCGCCACCCGGACCATAGCCCTCGTAGCGGACCTCGTCATAATTGTCGCCCTCGCCGCCGGCGGCCTTGTTGATGGCGCGCTGGATGTTGTCCTTGGGCATGTTCTCGGCCCGCGCGGCGAGCACCGCCATGCGCAGCCGCGGGTTCATCGCGGGGTCGGGCATGCCCATCTTGGCGGCGACGGTGATTTCGCGCCCGAGCTTCGAGAACAGCTTGGCCCGCACGGCATCCTGCTTGCCCTTGCGATGCATGATGTTCTTGAACTGGGAATGACCGGCCATGGAACCCGAACCTCTGCTGCCTTCTCGTGTTTTCGGCGCCGCCGGCGGGGCCTCGAGCGTCCCCGGCGGGCAGACCGGCCTTATAGGCGCCGCCTTCGCCGCCGCGCAAGCGAGGGCGATCACGGTTCGGCCGGAATGCATCAGCATTTGCCGAGCCGCAGCAACCCTACGTTAAGTCATAGGGGCCCATAACGGGGGTCGCGGCGAGCCCGTTTCGGTTCGCGCCCAGCCTATTCTTCGGACACCGATGACCACCGATTCCAGCAAGCTCGTCGCAGAGCAGGAGGCGCGGTTTCGCGCTTTCCAGATCGACGAGGCGGACATCGCCGCCTTGCGCCCTTATGGCGACATGGCCCGTTCCCGGTTGCCAGCCCTCCTGGAGGAGATTCAGCGCGCGCTAGCGCCCTGGCCCGAGACCGCCCGCGCCTTCGAGAGTCCTGAGGTCAGGACGCTGCGGCTCGCGCATTGGACGCGGCTCGCCTCCGGCCAGCTCCGGGACGGCTTTCTCGAATCGGCCCATCGTCTCGCCTCCGCCTTCCATCGGCTCGAGGTGCCGGCCTACGGCATCGCCATCGACCACGCGCTGGTGACACACCGCATCGGCACCGAGTTCGGGCTCGACCGGCAGGCGCTGCAGACGCTGGGCTGGTGGAAGAGCAAGGAGCGGAACCGGCGCATCGCCGCCCGCTCTGCCCTCAACAAGAGTGCCGCGCTCGATCTCGAACTGCTGCTGGAGACCTATGCCCGCATCCAGCGCGAGGCGCGCGAGCTGACCCGCACCGAGATCGACGGCTTCCAGACACGGGTCCGCCGGGTCGTCGACACCGTCAGCAGCGGCGCCCGCCGGGTCGAGACCCTGGCGGCGACGATGAACGCCATCGTCAAGGACACCGGCGCGCAGGCCATCATCGCGGCGCGGGCCTCCGACGACGCCTCGGACAACGTTCAGAGCGTCGCCAGCGCGACCGGCGAGCTGACGGTCTCGCTCGACCATGTCGCCCTTGAGGTCCAGCAGGCCGCCAGCATGGCCCACAGCGCCAATGCGGCGGCGCTCAAGACGGACGTCATCGTCAAGAGCCTAGCGACCTCGGCGCAGACCATCGGCTCCATCGTCGAGATGATCCGCGACATCGCGGCGCAGACCAATCTGCTCGCCCTCAACGCCACGATCGAGGCCGCGCGCGCCGGCGAGGCCGGCCGCGGCTTTGCCGTGGTGGCGACCGAGGTCAAGCAATTGTCCGCCCGTACCGCGCAGGCCACCGACGAGATCGCGGCCCAGGTGCCCGCCATGCAGGCGGCGACGCATGAGGCGGTGCAGGCGATCGGCAGCATCGTCGCCTTCGTGCGCCAGATGCACGACACCACCGCCACCGTGGCCGGTGCGCTCGAACAGCAGCGCTGCGCCACGCAGGAGATCGCCCGCAGCGTCGACCTCGCGGCGGTGGGGACGCAGGAGGTCGCGCAGACGGTCTGCGGCGTCAGCGAACTGGCCGCGGCGGCCGGCGGCAGCGTCGGCGAGGTGCTCGGTCTGGCCGGCACGCTGGCCGAGGAGGCCGCATCGCTCGCGGCCGCCTTCGAGAGCCTGGTGCAGCGCGCCAACGCCGCCTGAAACGACGGCGGACGAGAAGCCTCAGGCCTCGTCCCAGGGCGGCGCCGACGGCGCCAGATGCGGCCCGATCCGGACCGGAAACACCGCCTTGGCGAGCCCCGTGCCGTCGTCGATGTCGACCGCGATGCCCGACAGCGTCCCGACCCCGCCCGCCGCCTCCAGCCGGGCGCCCGGCGTCTTCTGCAGGAAGCGCCGGATCGGCTCGTCCTTCTGCATGCCGAGCACGGAATCATAGTCGCCGCACATGCCGGCATCGGAGAGATAGGCCGTGCCGCCCGACAGGATGCGCGCATCGGCGGTGGGCACATGGGTGTGCGTGCCAACCACGAGACTCGCGCGTCCGTCGAGGAAATAGCCCACCGCCTGCTTCTCGCTGGTCGCTTCCGCATGAAAGTCGACGATCACCGCATCGGCGACCTCGCCCAGCGGGCAGGCGGACAATTCCCGCTCGAGCGCCTGGAAGGGGTCGTCGAGCGCCTCCATGTAGATGCGGCCCATGACGTTGACCACGAGCACCCGCGCGCCGTTGCGCGCCTCGATCACCGCCGCGCCGCGCCCCGGCGTGCCCTTGGGATAATTGGCCGGCCGCACCAGCCGATCCTGCCGCTCGATGAAGACAAGCGCCTCGCGCTGGTCCCAGGAATGGTTGCCGAGCGTCACCGCATCGGCGCCCGCCGCCAGCAGCTCGTCGCAGATCGCCTCGGTGATGCCGAAGCCGCCGGCGGCGTTCTCGCCATTGATGACGACGCAGTCGAGGCTCCACTGCTCGCGCAGCCGCGGCAGGCGCTCCTGCACCGCGACCCGCCCGGGGCGGCCGACGACATCACCGAGGAAGAGAAAACGCATGGGAAGGGTCCGAAGGCGGAAGGCGCTTCTCCGTCGCGCGAAAGCGGGCGGGAATCAACCGTCCGCAGTCGCAGGACGGACCCCGGTTCACCGGCAGCGGATCGTCTCGCGCTCGGTAACGATCCAGTCGAGGCGCCGGTCATGCGGCTCCTCGGGCACGGCGTCGATTTCCTGGGCCGCATAGGCGATGCCGATGCTGGTGACGGGACCGAGCTCGGTGAGCTTGGCGTCGTAATGGCCCTTGCCATAGCCGATGCGATAGCCGCGCCGATCGAAGGCGGCGAGCGGGACGATCAGGATCGCCGGCACGCGCTCGGGCTGGGCCGGGTCCGGCACCAGCGTGCCGAAGCCGCCGGGCACGATCGGCTCGTAAGGAGCCCAGCGCCGGAAGATCATTCGCTTGGCGACGATGGCGGGCAGGCAGAGCGGCAGACCGCGTTGATGCAGGGCTTCCAGGACCGGGCGCGGATCGGCCTCGGATCGCATCGGCCAATAGGCGGAGACCGGCCCGGCCGCGTCGTCGAACACGGGCAGCGTCAGCACGGCCTGCGTGATCGTCTCATCCCAGATCAGGCGGTCGTCGATCTCGAGCGCGTCGCGGCGGGCCTGAGCCTGTTCGCGCAGCGCCGCCTTGCGCAGCGCGGGGTCGTCGGGGGAAGGCAGATCGGACATGGGAAAGTGCGGAGCCACCTCGGCCGTGGAGTTTCGATCCCGGGACACCTACAAAGTAGGTGGGCGCCGTGTGCTCGGGTCCAGGGACCCAAGCAGGGACAGCTCCCTAGGGAGTCGTATGGGCCCGGAAATACATACTCTCACGCACCAGACAGCCCCGCCACACCTATGTAGGCAAGACGCCGGCAAAGCGCCAGTGGCCGCGCGACACTAACCCTACCCCACGGCACTCGGGATCAGGCTCCGGGCGATGCCCTCGATCCGCTCCGCGGCGGTCACCAGCGCCTCGGCCGCCCGGTCCTCGACCTCGCCCAGGCGCTGGTCGGCCGCTCCCGCATCGCCCTGCAGCACCGAAATCTCGGCTTCCAGCCGCGCCACACGCCGCTGCAGCTCGGAGGCTTCGTCGGCCACCATCAGCGCCGCCATCACATGCAGGCGCATGTCGCCGATCTCGCCGAAGGCCTGGCGCATCTCCTGGATCTTGCCGTCATAGACGCGGGCGAGCCCCTCCAGATGCGGCTCCTCGCCCTCCCCGCAGGCCATGCGATAGGCCTTGCCGGCGATGGTGACGTTGACTTGCGGCATGGCGCTCTCCGCTCAATGCTCCCGGGCGAGGCTGGCCGCGGCCGGCTCGCCTTCGTCCTCCTCGCCGTCTTCGCTGCCCGGAACCGCAACGGGCCCCGGCCCGGCCTCGGCATCCGCCTGCGCCCGCGCGATCACGGCGCCGATGACGGTCATGGCGCGCTCGAGGCGCTGGTCGACATCCGCGGCGGCGGTCTCGACATCGCCGAGCCGCGCGGTGGCGCCGTCGAGCTCGGCCGCCAGCCGCGCCCGGTCGTCCTGCATCAGCGCCAGCTCGGTCTCCAGATTGGCCCGGCCGCGCTCCGCCTCAACCCGTCGCCGCGCCGCGGCCTCGAGCTGTGCCAACGCCCCGTCGAGGCGCGCCAGCGCATTGTCCAGCATCAGGCTCGCCATTTTCGCTCCCCCTTCAGATCGAAGCCGGCTCACACGATTCGGAAGCCTAGACCAACTCGCCGAAAAACGTGAATCGATCCGGCCCGATATCCCCACCGTTGCCAAGGGCTTGGCCCGCATTGTTCGTTCGCGCTTGCAGCGTGAGCCCGCTGCGGCGCAGCGAAACCGGTCGATCATCCACCCGGTCGAATTGACTCCCACCGAGCCCGCGGCCTAATCCGCTCCACCAGTCAAAACGACAAAGCGATCGCAAATCGGACCGTCCCGGCCTGCCGCATGTGCAGGATTTGGCCGCGGCCTCGTCCCCCCGCCAGACGGAGCCAGACATCACCATGACCACGATCGACCGTGCGCGGCACGACAAGCTCGCCAACGCCATCCGCGGCCTCGCCATGGACGGCGTCGAGAAGGCCAAATCCGGCCATCCCGGCCTGCCGATGGGCGCCGCCGACGTCGCCACCGTGCTCTTCACCCGCGTGATGAAGTATGACGCCGCCGATCCGCGCTGGCCCGACCGCGACCGTTTCGTGCTCTCGGCCGGTCACGGTTCGATGCTGCTTTACGCGCTGCTCTATCTCACCGGCACGCCGGGCATGGAGCTCGACGATCTCAAGAAGTTCCGCCAGCTCGAATCGAAGACCCCGGGTCACCCCGAGAACTTCATGACGCTCGGCGTCGAGACGACGACCGGCCCGCTCGGCCAGGGCCTCGCCACCGCCGTCGGCATGGCGATGGCCGAGCGCATGCTCGCCGCCGAGTTCGGCAGGACGGTCGTCGATCACCACACCTATGTGCTCGCCTCCGACGGCGACCTGATGGAGGGAATCAGCCACGAGGCGATCGCGCTGGCTGGCCACCAGAAGCTGAACAAGCTGATCGTGCTGTGGGACGACAACGGCATCTCGATCGACGGGCCGCTCTCGATCACCGACAATGTCGACCAGGTCGCGCGCTTCAAGGCCTGCGGCTGGCGCGCCGAGCGGGTCGACGGGCATGACCCCGATGCGATCGAGGCCGCGATCCGTCGCGCCCAGAAGTCCGGCAAGCCGACGATGATCGCCTGCAAGACGGTGATCGGCTTCGGCGCTCCCAAGAAGGCGGGCACCTCCAAGGCCCATGGCGAGCCGCTCGGTGCCGAGGAACTCGCCGCCGCCAAGACGAACCTCGGCATCACCGGCGGCGCCTTCGAGGTCGCGGCCGATGTGCTGAAGGCCTGGCGCGAGGCCGGCAAGGCCGGCGCCAACGAGCATGCCAACTGGCGCAGCCGCTTCGGCCTGCTCTCCGAGCGCAAGCGCGCCGAGTTCGAGCGCCGCCTCGCCCATGGCGTGCCGGCCAGGCTCGGCAAGGCGATCCTCGCCCACAAGAAGGCGCTGATCGCCGCGCCGCAGGCCGTGGCCACCCGCAAGGCGTCCGAGCTGGCGCTGGAGGCGATCACCCCGGTGATGCCGGAACTGGTCATGGGCTCGGCCGACCTCACCCCCTCCAACAACACCCGCACCAAGGCGGCGCAGGACTTCACGCCCAAGACACCCAAGGGCCGCTATGTCCGCTACGGCATCCGCGAGCACGGCATGGCCGCCGCGATGAACGGCATCACCCTGCATGGCGGCTTCCGCACCGGCGGCGGCACCTTCCTGGTCTTCACCGACTATGCCCGCCCCTCGATGCGCCTCGCCGCGCTGATGGGTCTGCCAGTCGTCTACGTCATGACCCATGACTCGATCGGGCTTGGCGAGGACGGGCCGACGCACCAGCCGGTCGAGCAGATCGCCTCGCTGCGCTGCATGCCGAACATGCATGTCTTCCGCCCCGCGGACGCGATCGAGACCGCGGAAGCCTGGCAGTTCGCGCTCGAGAACACCAAGGGCCCGACGGTGCTGGCCCTGTCGCGCCAGAACCTGCCGCAGCTGCGCACCGACGCCACCGCCGCCAACCGCTCCGCCAAGGGCGGCTACGAGCTGCTGGCGGCCGAGGGCGGCAAGGCCCAGGTCTCGCTCTTCGCCTCGGGCTCCGAGGTCGAGCTCGCGGTCGCGGCCCGCAAGCTGCTCTCTGAAAAGGGCGTCCGGGCGCGGGTCGTCTCCGTTCCCTCGCTCGAGCTGCTGCTGGCGCAGGACGAGGCCACCCGGGCGGCGATCATCGGCACGGCGCCGGTGAAGATCGCGATCGAGGCCGGCGTCCGCTTCGGCTGGGATGGCGTGATCGGCGACGATGGCGCCTTCGTCGGCATGACCTCCTTCGGCGCCAGCGGCCCCTACAAGGAGGTCTACAAGCACTTCGGCATCACGCCGGAGGCGGTTGCCGACGCCGCGATGAAGCGCCACAACGGCTGACACCCTGCAGAACGGAGAGAAAGCGGCGCCGTTCCCCGCTTTCTCTCACGCAAACACTTGCTTTCGGTCACGCTTTGGCCGAATTGCCCGCGTGAATGGCGCGCAAGCGCCGGAGTTCGGCGAAGGAGAGGTTCGAGATGACGGTCAAGGTGGCGATCAACGGTTTCGGCCGCATCGGGCGCAACGTGCTGCGTGCGATCATCGAGTCCAAGCGCAAGGACATCGAGGTCGTCGCGATCAACGATCTCGGCCCGGTCGAGACGAACGCCCATCTCTTCCGCTTCGACAGCGTCCATGGCCGCTTCCCCGGCACGGTGACGGTCTCCGGCGACACGATCGATGTCGGCCGCGGACCGATCAAAGTCACCGCCATGCGCGACCCCAAGGATCTGCCGCACAAGGCGCTGGGCGTCGACATCGCGCTCGAATGCACGGGCATCTTCACCAGCAAGGAGAAGGCCTCGGCCCATCTCGCCGCCGGCGCCAGGCGCGTTCTGGTCTCGGCGCCTTGCGACGGCGCCGACCTGACGGTCGTCTTCGGCGTCAACCACGGCCAGCTCACCAGCGACCATGTCGTCGTCTCGAATGCGTCCTGCACCACGAACTGCCTCGCGCCGGTCGTGCGCGTGCTCCATGACGCGGTGGGCATCGACAAGGGTTTCATGACGACGATCCATGCCTATACCGGCGACCAGCCGACGCTGGACACCATGCACAAGGACCTCTACCGCGGCCGCGCCGCCGCGCTCTCGATGATCCCGACCTCGACCGGCGCCGCCAAGGCGATCGGCCTCGTCATCCCCGAGCTGAAGGGCCGTCTCGACGGCTCCTCGGTGCGCGTGCCGACGCCCAACGTCTCGATGGTGGACTTCAAGTTCCTCGCCAAGCGCAAGACCACGGTCGAGAAGATCAACGACGCGATCCTCAAGGCGAGCAAGCGCGGCCCGCTCAAGGGCATCCTCGCCGTCACCGACCAGCCCAATGTCTCGATCGACTTCAACCACGACCCGGCCTCGTCGACCTTCGCGCTCGACCAGACCAAGGTCATGGACGACAAGTTCGTCAGCGTCGTCGCCTGGTACGACAACGAGTGGGGCTTCTCGAACCGCATGAGCGACACCGCCGTCGCCATGGGCAAGCTGCTCTGATCGCACGCCGTTTCGAGGCCGCGCCGCACCGGCGCGGCCTCGCTCTCCTCTCGAATCGAACGGAACGACCATGGCCAAGATCGAGCCGACCGTTGCATCGCCTGCCGAAACTGCGATGCCGACGACCGTCACCGCCGCAGCGGGCTATGGGACACCGGCGATCGTCGGCGGCACCGAGGCCGCCGCGGTGACGGAGCCGCGCCAGCTCGACCAGCTCTCCCGCATCGAGGAGAAGGCGGCCCGCATCGAGGAGAAGTTCGCCCGCTACGAGGCCGTGCTGACCCGCGCAGAGGCCTCGCTGGAGCGCAGCGCCCACAAGGTCGACGCCGCCGCCGGCACGATGGACTTCGCCGCCATCCGCGGCGAGATCGCCGCGCTCCGCGACCGCGTCGATGCGACGCCTCGCGCCGCCACGCTCTTCACCACGGCCATCGTCACCGCGATCCTCACCGTGGTCCTGACCGTCCTGGTGCTGCGCTTCGGCGTGCCCGGCCTGATGCCCAAGCTGCTGCCATGACCGCTGCCGTGACCGCCTTCAAGACCCTCGACGACGCCGATCTCGCCGGCAAACGCGCCCTCGTCCGCGTCGACCTCAATGTCCCGATGGAAGACGGCAAGGTCACCGACACCACCCGCATCGATCGCATCCTGCCGACCATCCGCGAGATCGCGGCCAAGGGTGCCAAGGTCATCCTGCTCGCCCATTTCGGCCGCCCCAAGGGCCCCGATACCAAGAACAGCCTGAAGCAGGTCGTACCGGCGCTGGCCCATGCGCTTGGCCAGCCCGTGACCTTCGTTGACGACTGCATCGGCGAGGACGTCGCCAAGGCCGTCGCAGCGGCGAAGAACGGCGATGTCCTGCTGCTGGAGAACACCCGCTTCCACGCCGGCGACGAGACAAACGACCCGGACTTCGTCACGGCGCTCGCCGCCAATGGCGACCTTTACGTCAACGACGCCTTCTCGGCCGCGCACCGCGCCCATGCCTCCACCGAAGGCCTCGCCCATGGTCTGCCGGCCTTCGCCGGCCGCACCATGCAGGCGGAGCTGGAGGCGCTCTCGGCGGGCCTCGACAATCCCGCCCGCCCGGTGATGGCGATCGTCGGCGGCGCCAAGGTCTCGACCAAGCTCGACCTGCTCGGCAACCTCGTCAGGAAGGTCGATGTGCTCGCCATCGGCGGCGGCATGGCCAATACCTTCCTCGCCGCGCGCGGCATCGATGTCGGCAAGTCGCTCTGCGAGCACGACCTCGTCGCCACCGCACGCGAGATCGAGGAGAAGGCCAAGGCGGCCGGCTGCGAGATCCTGCTCCCGGTCGATGCGCTGGTCGCACGCGAGTTCAAGGCCAACCCGGGCCACCGCGTCGTGCAGGTCGGCGAGGTCGCGCCCGACGAGATAATCCTCGACGCCGGCCCCCTGAGCGTCGCTGCGGTCGTGCTCAAGCTCGCCCATGTCAAGACGCTGGTCTGGAACGGGCCTTTCGGCGCCTTCGAGCTGCCGCCCTTCGACACCGCGACGGTCACCGTCGCCAGGGCGGCCGCCGAGCGCGTCAAGGCGGGCACGCTTGTTGCGGTCGCCGGCGGCGGCGACACCGTCTCGGCCATGAACCATGCCGGCGTTGCCGACGACCTGACTTACGTCTCGACAGCGGGTGGCGCCTTCCTGGAGTGGATGGAAGGCAAGCCGTTGCCAGGCGTCGAGGCGCTGCGGAAGGG
>CALRYW010000016.1:0-60863 GCA_943372485.1 Allobosea thiooxidans | reverse complement strand
GGAGCCGGCCGGCCGAGACGGCTCGGCCCCTGCCGCCAAAGCCGGTGGCGCCCGGTCCGGGGCAGGTCATCGCCAATGCGCTGCGGGCGGCCGGGCTGATACGCTAGGCGGCTCGGGAACGATCTGCGCCGCGCCCGGTTTTTCAGGCGAAGACGAGCGGAGGCGGTGGCCATGACGAGCGAGACCAGCCAGGATGACGATGCCGCCCTCTCCGGGCTGGCCGCGCCGGGCGACGCTCCGGTCGACGGGCCGGAGCGGGAGGTGTTTCTCGCCATCAGTGCCGCGATGGTTGCCTATGGGACGCGCAACCATCCGGCCCTCGTTCAGGGAGACGGGACATGATCGCGGACAAGAAGGCGATCGTCCGCTGCGCGGACGATTACGAGCGGGCCCTCGAACGGGTCGCGGAACTCGGCCATCCGGCGCCGGGCACCGCGGAGGAGGCCGAACTCATCGGTCTCGTCGAGGCGATCGAAAAGTGGGAGGCCCGGCACGAGGATGATTCGGAGGGCTGGGGCTGAACCCCAATCTCCGCGCACACGTGCGCAGCGCCCTGTCGGATGGTGCCCCTGGCCGGGATCGAACCAGCACTCCTTGCGGAACTCGATTTTGAGTCGAGCGCGTCTACCAATTCCGCCACAGGGGCCCCTTTCGGGCCGGGCGGACTATAGCGATCGACTGCGGCCGGTCAATCGGCGAGCGGGCCTGCGGAGCGAACGGTCGTCGCGCCTGAAAAATGATCAGCGACGGGGCTGTCGTCGCGCCGGTCCTGCTGTATTTCGGCCGCAAGCGGGCCGCAGGGTGGTCGCGCCTGTTTCGTCCTCCGACCACGCCCGCCGAGCCTGCCGATGACCCTCTCCGCCTCCGCCAAGCCATACGCCGGACTGACGCCGCGGCGCCTGATCGCGCTCATCGGCCTCGCCTGCCTCACCCTGATGGCGGTGGCCTGGTTCTTCGAGATCGTGGTGGGCCTGAGGCCCTGCAAGCTCTGCCTCGAGCAGCGCCTGCCGCACTATGCGGCGATCGGGCTTTCGGCCGCCGGGCTGGTGCTGGCGCGCTCGGCCCGGCTGCAATGGCTGGTGCTGCTGGGGCTCGCGGGCGTGATGCTCTGGAGCACGGGGCTCGGCATCTATCATGCCGGCGTCGAATGGGGCTGGTTCGCCGGCCCCAATGATTGCGGCGGCGCCGCCGTGCCCGCCGCGGCCGGCGTCCAGGATTTCATGAAGCAGCTCCAGACGACACGGGTCGTCAGCTGTACGGAGGCGGCGTGGCGGTTCCTGGGTCTGTCTCTGGCGGGCTGGAACGGGCTGGCCTCGCTCGGCCTGCTGATGCTGGCGCTGCTCGGCCTGAAGGGCACGACGCGCGGCTGAGACGAGGCGCGCGGGGTCTCACGGCTCCAGTTCGGAATCCCAGTAGAGATAGTCGAGCCAGCTCTCATGGAGATAGTTCGGCGGGAAGAGCTTGCCGTTGCGATGCAGGTCGTTGATCGTCGGCGCGTAGGCCTTCTGCATCGGGAACATGTCGACCGCAGCCGGCATCTTGTCGCCCTTGCGCAGATTGCAGGGCGAGCAGGCCGCGACCACGTTCTCCCAGGTGGTGAGCCCGCCCTTCGAGCGCGGGATGACGTGATCGAAGGTCAGCTCGTCGCGGGCGCCGCAGTACTGGCAGGCGAAACGGTCGCGCAGGAAGACGTTGAAGCGCGTGAAGGCCGGCGTGCGCGAGGGTTTGATATAGGTCTTCAGCGACACGACCGAGGGCAGCCGCATGTCGAAGCTCGGGCTGCGGACGACGGTGTCGTATTCGGAGACGATGTTCACGCGGTCCATGAAGACCGCCTTGATCGCGTCCTGCCAGCTCCAGAGGGAGAGCGGATAATAGCTCAGCGGCCGAAAATCGGCATTGAGAACCAGCGCCGGACAACCATCCGGCGACGCCATCGGATGCATCACATGCGCCGTCAAACCCGCCGCACCTCCGCTTTCACATGCGAGACGAATCCCGCATGGGCATCAATGTAAGCGCGGCACGACAGGAATGTGAAGGGGTGCGGCGATGGGGCCGCCACGAGCGTCGGGATCGGGGACGACCCGACCCTCTTATGCAGGATGCGATGGGGGGAGATGCCCGGGGCAAACCCGGGCTTGAAGCCGACTTCAGCGCGTCGGAACCGGCTTCTCGCCGCGGTAATCGTAGAAACCGCGCTTGGTCTTGCGACCGAGCCAGCCGGCCTCGACGTATTTCACCAGCAGCGGACAGGGGCGATACTTGGAATCCGCCAGGCCGTCATGAAGCACCTGCATGACCGAGAGGCAGGTGTCGAGGCCGATGAAGTCGGCGAGCTGCAGCGGCCCCATCGGGTGATTGGCGCCGAGCTTCATCGCGGTGTCGATCGCCTCGACCGAGCCGACGCCCTCATAGAGCGTGTAGACGGCCTCGTTGATCATCGGCAGCAGGATACGGTTGACGATGAAGGCGGGGAAATCCTCGGAGACCGACACGGTCTTGTGCAGCTTGCCGACGAACTCCTTGGCGAGCTCGAAGGTCTGGTCGTCGGTGGCGATGCCGCGGATCAGCTCGACGAGCTGCATCAGCGGCACCGGGTTCATGAAATGGATGCCGATGAAGCGCTCGGGCCGGTCGGTCGCAGCGGCCAGGCGCGTGATCGAGATCGAGGAGGTGTTGGAGGCCAGCATGGTCTCCGGCTTGATGTGCTGGCAGACGGCGGTGAAGATCTTGCGCTTGGTCTCCTCGCTCTCGGTCGCGGCCTCGATGACGAGGTCACAATCGGCGAGGCCTTCGAGCTTCGGGGCGGCGGCGATCTTGGCCATCGCATCGCGGCGGATCTCGTCGCCGATGGCGCCCTTGGCGACCTGGCGGGCCATGTTGCCGTCGATCGTCGCCAGTGCCGCGTTGATGCGCTCCTCGGCGATGTCGTGCAGCCTCACCTCGAACCCCGCGACGGCCGCCACATGGGCGATACCGTTGCCCATCTGGCCCGCGCCGATGATGCCGATCGTCCTGATCGCCTGAGCCGACATGGTCTGTTCCATCTCCGGTGTCACCGCGTCCATGGTCGGAGGCGGATGCGGGCCGCCGCGCGCGGCCGCCTCTACATATATCAATCACGGGCGCTGCGCAGCGTCCGATTGGCCGCCCGCCGCGACCTGCCGGCCCCGGCCCTTATTTGCCGATCTTGGCGAGTTCGGTCTCGAGCTCCGGCAACAGGGTGAAGAGATCGCCGACGAGGCCGTAATCCGCGACCTGGAAGATCGGGGCCTCCTCGTCCTTGTTGATCGCGACGATGACCTTGGAATCCTTCATGCCGGCGAGATGCTGGATCGCGCCGGAGATGCCGACGGCGATGTAGAGATCGGGCGCCACGACCTTGCCGGTCTGGCCGACCTGCCAGTCATTGGGCGCGTAGCCGGCGTCGACCGCGGCGCGCGAGGCGCCCATGGCCGCGCCGAGCTTGTCGGCGATCGGCTCGATGACCTTGCCGAAGGCCTCCGACGAGCCGAGTGCCCGGCCGCCCGAGATGATGATCTTGGCCGAGGCGAGTTCGGGACGATCGGACTTGGCGACCTCCTCGCCCTTGAACTGGGAGGAGCCGTCCTGGGCCGTGGCGGCGACGGCCTCGACCGGCGCGGTGGCGGCGCCGTCGGCGGCGGCCGCGAAGGATGCGCCGCGCACGGTGATCACCTTCTTGGCGTCGCTGGCCTGCACCGTCTGGATGGCGTTGCCGGCGTAGATCGGCCGCTCGAAGGTGTCGGGCGAGATGACCTTGGTGATTTCCGAGACCTGCATCACGTCGAGCAGCGCGGCGACGCGCGGCGTGACGTTCTTGCCCGTGGTGGTGCCGGCCGCGACGATGGCGCCATAGCCACCGGCGAGCGAGACGATCAGCGCAGCCAGCGGCTCGGCGAGATGATGGCCATAGGCGGCGTCGTCCGCCAGCAGGACCTTCTCGATCCCGTCGAGCTTGGCGGCGGCGGCGGCCACGGCTTGCGCGCCCTGGCCGGCGACGAGGACATGGACGGGCGCACCGAGCGCCCTGGCGGCGGTCAGGGCCTTGCGGGTGGCCTCGTTGAGGCTCTTGTTGTCGTGCTCGGCGAGCAGCAGCGTCGTCATGATGTCACAGCACTCCGGCTTCGTTCTTGAGCTTGGAGACGAGTTCGGCGACGGAGCCGACCTTGATGCCGGCGGAGCGGCCGGCGGGCTCGACGGTCTTCAGCACGGTCAGGCGCGGCGCGACGTCGACGCCTAGCGCCTCGGCCGAGGTCTCGTCGAGCGGCTTCTTCTTGGCCTTCATGATGTTGGGCAGCGAGGCGTAGCGCGGCTCGTTCAGGCGCAGATCGGTGGTGACGATCGCCGGCAGCTTGAGCGAGACCGTCTGCAGGCCGCCATCGACCTCGCGTGTGACGTCGACCGACTCGGCCTCCAGCGCGACCTTCGAGGCGAAGGTGCCCTGCGGCCAGCCGAGCAGCGCGGCGAGCATCTGGCCGGTCTGGTTGCAGTCGTCGTCGATCGCCTGCTTGCCGAGGATGACGAGGCCGGGGCTCTCCTGCTCGACGACCTTTTTCAGGAGCTTGGCGACGGCGAGCGGCTCGACCGTGCCCTCGACCTTCACGAGGATGCCGCGATCGGCGCCCATGGCGAGACCGGTGCGGATCGTCTCGGCGGCCTGCGCCGGGCCGATCGAGACCACGACGACCTCGGTCGCCTTGCCGGCTTCCTTCAGCCGCAGCGCCTCCTCGACGGCGATCTCGTCGAAGGGGTTCATCGACATCTTGACGTTGGCGAGTTCGACGCCCGAGCCATCCGCCTTGACCCGGATCTTCACGTTGTAGTCGACAACCCGCTTCACGGGCACAAGGATCTTCATCGTCGTCATCACCGTTCAGAAAAGAGGCTGGTCCCGCCGCACCCCGGACCGTGCCGCAGAGGGCGGAAGGATGGCGGCTTCGCGGCTCTCGGCTCGAATGCGGAGGGACCGTAACGACGCGCGTTTGCGCTTGTCAACGCCGCGGATGGCCCATCCCCGATCCCCAAACCGCGCCCCTCAGCCGCGCGCCGCGCGGCCGAACAGGGCCACGCGACGGTGGATCAGGACGGGCGTGAGCGCGGCGCCGGTGCCGAGCCCGCCCAGATGGGCCCACCAGCCGACATGGCCGTCCGGGTCGATCAGCGCCTGGACGAACTGGAACAGGATCCAGGCGACGATGGCGTAGAGGGCGGTGATGCGCAGCGGAATCCAGTTGAAGGCGAGGCCCCAGATGCGGACGCGCGGATAAAGCATCAGATAGGCGGCGATGATGCCGGAGATCGCGCCCGAGGCGCCGATCAGCGGCTGCTCCGAGGCGGGGTTCATCAGGGCGTGGGCGAGGGAGCCGCCGAGGCCGCAGAGGCAGAAGAACAGCAGGAACCGGGCGTGGCCCATCGCATCCTCGACATTGTCGCCGAAGACGAAGAGGAACAGCATGTTGCCCAGCAGATGGGCGAGGCCGAGATGCAGGACGACATTGCTGAGCGGCGTCAGCCAGGGCGGCGCCTGCAGCAATTCGGTCGGCAGCTGCGCCGTTCCAAACAGCACCGAGGGGATCAGGCCGAAGCCGGCGGCGACGGCGATCTGCGCCGCTTCGTCCCGGCGCAGGGTGACGAGCAAGTACAGCCCGGTGCACAGCGCGATCAGGGCATGGGTCACGAAGGGTGCGCGCATGAAGCGCAGCGGCACGCCGTCATGCAGGGGGATGAACACGCGGCGCGCTAGCGATTCTGGCCGGGCACCCAGAGCACGTCGCCCCCGGCCCTGGCGTTGAGATAGCGCGACGCGACGAAGAGGAAGTCGGAGAGGCGGTTGATGTATTGCAGCGCCGGCTGCCCGACGATCTCGCCCGGCGTCTGGGCGAGTTCCGTCATCAGCCGTTCGGCGCGGCGGCTGACCGTGCGGGCCAGATGCAGATGGGTGGCGGCCGGCGTCCCGCCGGGCAGCACGAAGGAGCGCAGCGGCGCCAGCGTCTCGTTGAGACGGTCGATGTCGGCCTCGATGCGATCGACCTGGGCCGACACGATCCGCAGCGGCTCATAGGCCGGCGGCTCGCCGGTGTCGGGCGTCGACAGGTCGGCGCCGAGATCGAAGAGGTCGTTGCTGATGCGGCCGAGCATCGCGTCGACCTCAGGGTCCTCCGCGGCGGCATGAAGCCGGGCGATCCCGATACAGGCATTGGTCTCGTCGATCGTGCCATAGGCGGCGACGCGCAGGTCGTATTTCGGCCGGCGCGGGCCGGTGGCGAGACCGGTGCTGCCGTCGTCGCCGGTGCGGGTGTAGATTCGATTCAGCTTGACCATGGCGCCTTATAGCGCGCCGCGCGGCCGACGGAAGCGGCGTTTCGCGCTGGGCAGCGGCGGCGAAACGCCCCGGCTCAGAAGCTGTAGCCGAGACGGGCGCCGATATTGGCCGGGCCGCGGGCCTGGCCGCGGTCGGCACAGCCGGTGGTGCTGAAATGCTCCAGCGTCGCGACCAGGCTCCAGCGGTCGTCGAGGCGCACACCCAGAGCGGCGGCCTCGCGGGTGCCGCCGTTGCAGCCGAGGTTGAGACGGTTCTGCGGGATGATCGCGCCGGTCTTGCCGTCATTGACCGCCGCGCCGAAGCTGGCCTCGACGAAGATCGTGCTGGTGATGTCGATGGTCCAGCTCGCGCCGGCATAGGCGAAGCGCGTGCCGTTGAAATTGGCGCTGGCGCCGAGATGGAAGCGCGGCACCAAGGCGTTGGCGAAACGGTCGCTCAGGGTGAAGGGGCGCGGCGTCGCGATCTCGCCGCTGAAATTCGCCAGGCCGCTCTCACGGCCGCCGGGATTGGCTGCGCCGACGCCGATGCGCGCCTCCCAGGACAGGGATGGGACGGGGCCGCTGGCGGGCGCGTAGCTCGAGGCTCCGGCCGGGAGGTCCTGAGCCTGCGCCGCGAGGGGCGAGGCGATGAGGACGCCGGAGAGGAGAAGCAACGCGACGCGGACCATGGGCGATCTGAACTTCTCGACGTCGGGAACAGTCTTAGGATTGCCCAAAGACTCGTGACCGGATTATGGCGTGATTGCGGCGAGCGCCGGTGGCCTGCTGCAGAACGCAGCTGAAATCGCTGATGAATCAGTTCTTTGTGAGAATGCTGGGGCGCGCCGGTTTGGCCGCGGCGTCAGCCGCTGCGCCACCACAGCACGAACAGGATGACCAGGATCGCGACGAACTGAAGGATGACGCGCAGGCGCATCAGCGTCTGGGAGGTGTTGGCGCTGCCGCCCCGCAGCATGTTGGCGAGCCCGAGGACCAGGACGACGGCGACCGCACCGACGGCGACGGGAACGAGTGTACCGCTGAATGTCATGACTCAGCCCTTAGCGCGGCGCCGCTGGCTTGGCCAGCGGCGTCCCCGACCAGTGACGCTGGGCCGCAGCCGGCCCGCGCTCACCGATAGCGCCGCTGCACGATCAGATGGGCGGCCACCGTCAGCAGGATGGTCGCCGTCATCAGGATGAAGGAGATCGCGCCGCCGAAGGGCCAGTTGTTCTGCTGGGCGAACTGGCCATAGACCAGCGGCCCCATCATCTGGAATTTCGGGCCACCGAGCAGGACGGGCGTGGCATAGGCGTTCATCGCCAGGATGAAGGTCAGGATCGTTCCCGCGAGGATGCCGGGCAGGGCCAGCGGCCAGAGCACGCGGCGAAACATCGCCGCCGGGCCGGCGCCGAGGCTGAAGGCGGCCTCCTCGACATTGCGGGGAATGCCCTCGATGACGCTCTGCAGCGTCAGCACCATGAAGGGCAGGTTGACCGCGATGATGCCGATCAGAACGGCGTTCTCGGTGTACATGATCTCGAGCGGCTGATCGATCAGGCCCATCCCCATCAGCGAGGCGTTGAGCGCGCCCTTGCTGCCGAAGGCGGTCATCCAGCCGGCCGCGCGCACGGCGTTGCCGACGAAGAGGGGCAGCACGACGGCGATGATCAGCAGGTTCTTGAAGCGGCTCTGCGTGCGCGCCAGCACATAGGCGAGCGGGAAGCCCATCACCAGGCAGGCGATGGTGCACATCACGGCGACCCGGACGGTGCGGGCCAGCACGGTGAGGTAATAGCTGTCGGTGAAGAACTTGACATAGTTCTCGATCGTCAGCCCGTCGACCATGAACTGGCCGGGGATGAACTGGTTCAGCGAATAACGGAAGAGGATCGCGATCGGGCCGAGCAGCCCGATCGCGACGAAGAGGGTCGCCGGCACGACGAGCAGGCCGGCGAGGCCGGTCCGTGCGCCCGCGACGGGCTCGGGAGCGGTGGTGCTCATGGCAGCCCCCTGTCATTCCGGGGCATGCCGAAGGCATGAACCCGGAACCCACGACGGGGTGAGCGGTCGCGGAGGCAAAAAGGAAGGGTCACACCCGGTCGTGGGTTCCGGGTTCGCTCCTGCGGAGCGCCCCGGAATGACAGATGGAGCATCACGCCTTGAAGACCTTGTCCCACCACTCCTTCATCGCCGAGTCGTTCTTGGCGAGGAAGGCGTAGTCGAGGTCGCGCAGCTTCTTCTCCTCCTCGGGGGTGAAGCCGATGCGCTTCTGCAGGTCGGGCGCAACCGTCAGCCCGGTGACGGTGCCGTTGTAGCCCATGTCGACCGCGAAGGCCTCCTGGGCGGCCTTCTCCAGCATCGCGTTCATATAGGCGTAGGCGTTGTCCTTGTTGGGCGCGTTCTTCTGGATGACGAAGCCCGAGACATAGATCGGGATGCCCTCGACGGGGGCGACGGCCTCGCAGGGGATGCCGGCGTTCTGCCACTGGACGACGCGCGCCTTCCAGATCGCGCTGATGCCGATCTCCTCATTCTTCATCCCGGCGGCGAAGGCCTCGTTCGTCGGGTAGACACGGGCGCCGGCCTTCTTGACCGCCATCAGTACCTCCTTGGCCTTGTCGAGGTCGTTCATGCTGGCGCCATTGGTGCCGGCGAGCGAGGCCGCGATCATGATCGACTGGTACTGGATGTCGATGAAGCCGATCTTGTTGCCGTGCTTGGGATCGAGCCAGTCCTTGAAGCCGGTCGGGGCTGCCGTGATGACCTTGGGATTGTAGATGACCACGTTGCCCGAATAGATGTGCCCGACGCCATAGGGATACTTCATCGCGGGGATGAGGTTCTTGGCGTTGGGGATCTTCGCATAGTCGATCGCATCGATGACGCCGGCTTCGTTCATCTCGAACATGTTGGCGGCGGACAGGCCCTGGATGTCGACCGTGCCGCGCGGGAGGCGGCGCTCGGCGACCATCTTGGCGCGGCGCGGCGCGTCGCCGGCCTGATCCTGCACCACTTCCATGCCCTTGGACTTGAGGAAGGGGTCCTCGATGTTCTTGGTCAGCAGGCGGGCATAGTCGCCGCCCCAGGTGCCGATGACGACCTTGCCGGCGGCCTGGGCGAGAGCCGGGCTGCCGAGGCCGGTGGCGAGCGCGGCCGCACCGGCGCCCTTCAGAAGATCGCGTCTGTCGAATGTCGTCATGGTGGTTACTCCCCTGTTGGACGCCCGTCGAAGCGTTGAAATCAGGCTTCGCGCGGATAAACGAGCCCGGCGTCTTCGGCCCAGCCTATGGTGATGGTCTCGCCCGGCTTCGGCTCGGCGATGCCGGCCTTGTTCGGGATCTGCAGCAGCATGCGGTCCTTGTCGATCGCGTCCTGCCCCGAGAGGCTGACGTCGATCTCCAGGATCGCACCGAGATAGGAGGCGTGCTCGACGCGCGCCGCGAAGCGGTTGTGTAGTCCGTCAGCCTCGCCGCCGACGGCGATGCGCTCGGGCCGCAGGGCGAGCGTCGCCGCGCCGGTGCCGGTCGCGGCCGCGCAGCCGATGGCGACGCCACCCTTCGTCCGGAAGCGACCGGGTGCGACGATCTCGCCGTCGAGGAAGGCGCTGCGGCCGATGAAGCCCGCGACGAAGCGGTCGGCGGGCCGCTCGTAGAGCTCGCGCTGGGTGCCGATCTGGCGGACCTCGCCCTTCTCCATGACGACCAGACGGTCGGCCATGGTCAGCGCCTCTTCCTGGTCGTGGGTGACCATGATCGTGGTCAGGCCGAGCTTGCGCTGCAGGTCGCGGATCTCGACCCGGACCTCCTGGCGCAGCTTGGCGTCGAGATTGGAGAGCGGTTCGTCGAGCAGCAGCACGTCCGGCTCCATGGCGAGCGCGCGGGCGAGCGCGACACGCTGCTGCTGGCCGCCCGAGAGCTGGCGCGGATAGCGCTCGTCGAAGCCGGCGAGCTGCACGAGGCGCAGCGCCTCGGCGACGCGCGGCACCCGGTCGGCCGGCGGGATCTTGCGCATCTCGAGGCCGAAGGCGACGTTCTCGGCGACGGTCATGTGTGGAAAGAGCGCATAGCTCTGGAAGACCAGGCCGCAATTGCGCTTCCAGGGCGGCAGCGTGGTGACGCTGCGCTCGCCGATGGTGATGGAGCCGGCGCTGGGGGCGATGAAGCCCGCGACCATGCGCAGCGTGGTCGTCTTGCCGCAACCGGAAGGCCCCAGCAGCACGAGGAACTCGCCGTCGGCGATGTCGATGTTGACGTCGTTGACGACGGTGAGGTCGCCATAGGTCTTGCGCAGATGCTCGATCGAAAGCCGTGCCATCGTCTCAGACCACCCGACTCAGCTTGACGTAACGGTCGGTGACGATCATCGCCACGGCGATCAGGACGATCTGGATCAGGGATGCGGCTGCCACGGTCGGATCAATCTTCCATTCGAGATATTGCAGGATGGCGATCGGCAGGGTGGTGCGGCCCGGTCCGACCAGGAACAGGCTCATCTCCAGGTTGCCGAAAGAGGTGACGAAGCCGAAGAGCCCGGCCGCGACGATGCCGGGGCGGATGCTCGGCAGGGTCACCCGTCGGAAGGTGGTGAAGGGGCCGGCGCCGAGGTTCTGCGCGGCTTCCTCGATCGTGCGGTCGAAGCCGACGAGGCTCGCCGTGACGAGGCGTACCACCCAGGGGATGACGACGAGCGTATGCGCCGCGATCAGCCCGCCCTGCGAGCCCATCACCGGCAGGCCGGTCGCGATCTCGGTCTCGATCTGGAAGACGTAGATCGCAGTGCCCAGCACGATGCCCGGCATCACCAGAGGCATCAGCAGCAGCGTGTTGAAGAGCGGGCCGAGCACGATGCGGTGGCGCACCAGGGCGAGGCTTGCGGGCACGCCGACGAGCAGGCCGAGCAGCGTCGCCGCGACACCGACCTGGAGGCTGAGCAGAAAGCCGTTGATGAAGGGCTGGTTGTTGGCCGCCGCCGAGAACCATTTCAGCGAATATCCCTCCGGCGGGAAGGAGGGGATCTCCTGCCGGAAGAAGGCGAGCCAGGTGACGAAGATCAGCGGCAGCAGGATGTAGAGCAGCGACAGGCCCGCCGCCGCGTTGAGCGCGATGCGGCCGAGGCTCGGGCGGATGCCGGCGCTCATAGGCTGTCTCCGACGCTGCCGGACAGAACGCCGTTCTCCTGGCCGCAGCGAAGCGCGGCGCCGGAAACCGTCATCAGGCGCAGTCGAGCCTGATGCTGGGTCCCGGAGCTGCGCGGCTTCGCAGCTTGGCCAGGATGACGGCGTGTTTCCCTACGCATTCAATCTGCTCTCACTGCAGCGTGTTCTTGTGGAACGCGCCGCCCTTCATGATGACGGGCAGCCTTGCGCCCTGATCCTGCAACAGGCCGAGATCCTCGAGCGGATTTCCGTCGACCAGGATCATATCCGCAAAAGCCCCAGCACGCAGCGTGCCAAGCTTGCCCTCCATGCGCAGGAGCTGTGCGCCGATGGTGGTTGCCGAGCGGATGATTTCGATCGGTGACAGCACCTCGCGCCGCAGCAGGAACTCGCGGGACTGGTCGACCTGGAGCTGGCCGAGCAGGTCGGAGCCATAGGCCACCGGCACGCCGGCGCGCTTGCAGATCTCCAGCGAGCGCAGCCCGCCGTCGATGACGAGTTCGTTCTTGGCGAGCATGTCGCCATCCATGCCGAATTCCGAGGCACGCTCCTTCATCGCGTAATAGGCGACGAGATTGGCGGTGAGGAACATGCCCTTCTCCGCCATCAGCCTGGCCGAGGCGTCGTCGATCAGGTTGCCGTGCTCGATGGCGCGCACGCCGCACTGGGCCGCACGGGTGATCGCCTCGGGCGTATAGGCATGGGCGCAGACATAGCGGCCGAAGGCGGCGGCTTCCTCGACGGCTGTGCGGACCTCGTCGAGGCTGAACTGGAGCGAATCGAGCGGGTCGTATGGGGAGGCGACGCCACCCGACATCATGATCTTGATGTGATCGGCGCCGAGCCGCATCTGCTCGCGGACCGATTTGCGGACGGAGGAGACGCCGTCGGAGACGGTCATCGTATAGGCCATGGCATTGCAGCAGTTGCAGCGGGACCCGAAATCGGTCCGGCGGCGCGGGTCGCTGTGGCCGCCGGTCGGGCCGATCGCCTGGCCGGCGATGAACAGCCGGGGCGCGGCGACATGGCCCTTGTCGACGGCCTCCTTGATGCCCCAGTCGGCCCCGCCGGTGTCGCGCACCGTGGTGAAGCCGCGGTCGATCATGCGCTTCATCAGGCCGATTGCCCGCGCCGTCATCAGCGTCAGCGGCATGCTCTCCAGCGAGCGGATCACGACCTCCGAGAGGAAGACATGGACATGGCTGTCGATCAGCCCGGGCATGAGCGTGCGGCCGCCGCAATCGACGATGTCGGCGAAGTCCGCCTTGATCGGCTTGTCGGAGAGCTCGCGGATGGTGTCGCCCTCGACCAGAAGCTCGTAGCCGGCGCGCACCTCGCCGAACGCGGGTTCGAGCAGGCGAAAGTTCCGGAACAGCAGCGCGGGCATGGCGGGCCTCTCCCCCGGCAAGGCGCAGCCACCGCAGGCCTTTTGTCCGGACGCTGATATATTGTGAACTTTCGTCCGGCTTGTCCATCGCCGCCCCGCAAGGGGGGCATGGGCGCAGCGGTCAGCTGGTCGCCGCCGTGGTCTTGACGGCGGCGCGGCTGCGCATCGGCAGCGAGAGATCGGGGGCCAGCGCGCGGCTGATCGCGGGCAGGCCGTCGAGCAGGCTCGGAACGAAGGCCTGGGAGGGCGGTTGGCGGCGCGGCAGGCCATGCAGCGCCCGCGCCATCACCAGCGGATCGCGCTCGCCCTCGCCGTTCTCCTGGGGATCGTGCAGGACGTCGACCAGCTTGAGGTGGTCGGCCCGGTCCGCCCGGATCGCCTGCTCGAGTCGTGGCTTGACGCGCGGGACGATGAGCGCCGGCTTGTCGAAGGAGAGCACCTCGCAGAAGGTGTTGTAGCCGCCCATCGCGACCACGCAATGGGCCCGGTTCATCAGCAGCTCGAGGCGCGGTTCGAAGCCGAGGCTTTCCAGCTTGGGGATGCGCGCGATCCGCTCGGCGAAGTCCTTGCGGCGCTCGCGCGACATGAAGGGGCCGAAGACGATCAGCGCGGGGAGTTCGATCGTCGGATCGGCCTCGTAGGCGGAGATGACCCAGTCGATCACACCGGCGCCGTCGCCGCCGCCGCCCGGTGTCACCAGGATGAAGGGGCCTTTGGTGATCCGCGGGTAGCGGGTGGGCGGCATCGGGCTCGGAACGGCGCGCTTGAGGTAGCCGGTGTAGCGGATCTTGTGGGCGAAGAGATGCTGGTTCGGCAGGCCGGCGAGCGGCTGGTAGATGCTCTCCAGCCCGTAGACGAAGATGTCGTCATAGATCTGGCCGAGCGCGTCCAGCGCGCCGCTCTGGCGCCACTCCTCATGGAGCTTGGCCGGCTCGTCGAGCACGTCGCGCAGGCCGAGCACGATGCGGGCCCCGCGGCGGCGCAGGATGTCGAGCGCCGGCACGAGCTCACCCCGCAGGCCGATCGGCTCCTTGTCGACGATGACGACGTCGGGGTCGAAGGAGAGGACCACCTGCTTGATGATGTCGGTGCGCAGGCGGATGGTGTCGTGAAGGTCGAGATTGAGGTGATGCGGGCCATAGCGGCCGTCGCTCTGCTTCTCGACGCCGGGAATGCGGACATAGTCGACGCCGTCGCCGAACTGGAAGCTCGAGATCACCGACGAGCCCGAGACGATGATCACTGATATATGAGGATAGATCGCCACCAGCGAGTTGGCGATCGCGCGGCAGCGGCGGATGTGGCCGAGGCCGAAGGTGTCGTGGCTGTAGATCAGCACGCGCGGCGCCTGCGGACTGCGTGGAGTCCGCTCGGCGCCCGCAAGGTCGACGACGTTGAAAGGCATATCCCCGTCGCCCCCCGCAGATAGGTCAGACGACCTCGTGTCGAGGACGAACGCACCTGAGATTACGAAACCGGGTTATAGCGCGTGCCTCGCGCGGCTCCAAGTCCGCCCGTGTCGATGCGGCATGCGGCCGGGTCAGGGACAGACGTAGCCCGTGCCGTCAGGCAGGCAGCGATTGCCGTTCGGCAGCACCAGGGCGCCCCGGGCATCGCGCCTGACTCGCTCACCATTGGGCAGAACAAAGCCGCCAGCGGCGTCCATGGTCGTGCGCGAGCCGTCGGGCAGGACAACCTCGGCGCCGACGATGGCGATGCGCTTGGTCGGCGTCGCCCGGGGCATCTCGCCGACGGGAGGGCGCGGCGGGCCGCTGCAGGCCGCAAGACTGGTGGCGAAGGCGAGGACGGCGATCGGCATTTTCATGGTCGACCAACGCTCCGAGATCGATTCGGTTCCCTGACCCTAACCGCGGGGCGGACGCAAGGGAATGTCACAGCCCAAACAGCCGGCGCGGGTCGCCGGGCGAGACGGCGGGATGGGCGAAGACGCGCGCCAGGAAGCCCTCGAGGAAGGTCCATGCGGCTTCGTCATGGTCACGGTGGTGCAGCAGCAGGCCGAGTGCGGCCCCGTCGCCGGCTTCGGTGCGCAGTCCGGCCAGCAGGCGGCAGGCTTCGTCGACCAGATCAGCCGCCGGGCGCCCGATGCGCGCGCTCCAGTCCATGATGTCGAGTGCCGTGTTGACGAGGGCCGGGCCGCCATCGGCCCCCAGGCGATAGCCCCGAAAGCAGGAGAGGCCGTGAAAGCCGATGTCCGGCAGCAGGGCGGCATGGGCGGGGTCGATCCGGTTCCAGGGCGGCACGAAGACCGGCAGCAGTGCGGCGCCGAGCCAATCGCCGAGACGCGCCCTCGCCTCGCGAAGCTCGCGGCGAATGTCGGCAGCGGCACGCTCGGCCCCGAACTCGGCCTTCTTGGCGCCGGCCGGCGCGTGGTTGCGGTGCCAGCAGCCATGCTGGCAGGGCAGCAGGGACGGCATCTGCCGCAGTGCCGCCGCCAGCGACGGCTCCGCCAGCATCGGGATGACCGCCAGCAGGACGGGCAGCCCATGGCGCTGGGACAGGGTCGACAGGCGATCGAGAGCCGGGCTGGCGGCAATCGCGTCGTCGTCCCGCAGCCAGAGCGAGACCCGTCGGCCGGCGGCGCTCCAGCGGTCCAACTCCGTCTCGAGCGGCTGCCAGAGTGAGTCCGTCGCGGCAAGCGTCATGGCGCGATGTCCCGGCCGCCGGCTGACCGGCGCGCGGCATGGTTGGCGAGTGCCGTTGCCAGCGCTGTCTCCAGAATGGCGGCGGCGGCTTCCGGCGTGCGTTCGTCCAGCGCGAATCGACGCGCGGCCGCGCCCATTGTCGCGCGACGGTCGGGATCGTCGATCAGGCTCTGCAGCGCCGCGGCCAGGGCCGCTTCGTCGCCCTCCGCGACGAGCAGGGCGGTCTGCCCGTCTCGGACCGTCGCCGAGACGCCGCCGCTGTCGAAGGCGACGATCGGCAGGCCGACCGCCTGCGCCTCGAGATAGACCAGCCCATAGGCCTCGCGCAGACCGGGCCAAATGAAGAGATCGTGGCCGGCGAGTTCGGCGACGACGCGATCATGCGCGACGGCGCCGTGCCAGGCGATGCGCCCGTCGGGCAGGCCCGCGAAAGCCTGTTCGATCTCGCGGCGCCTGCGGCCATCGCCCATGATCGTCAGGCTCCAGGGGCGGTTCCCGAGATGATGCAGGGCGCGGGCGAGCCGGCGGTAGCTGTTCTCCTTGGTACCTTCGCGCATCATCGCGACCGTCACCAGCCGGGGCACGTCGGTGCAGCCCGCCCGGCGCGGCGGCTCGCGGTCGAAAGCGACGAAGGGCGGCAGCTCGACCAGCGCGGTGTGGGGCGTGCGCCAGGGCTCGAGCCCCTGCCGGTCGCGATCGGTGAAGTAGAGATGCAGGGCGGCGGCCGAGAGACCGTCGCGGACGATCGCCGTGTGCCGCGCCCAGTCGCCGCTGGCGCGCCGCTCCGCGTCGCTGGCCTCGGCCACGACATAGGGAATGCCGAGGCGCGCGCTGATCTTCGGGCCGAGCAGATCGGGCGCCTTGTAGTAGTTGTGGTAGGTGAACCAGAGGTCCGGGGCGGCGCCGTCGGAACGCCATTGCGAGAGCAGTTCCTCCGCCCGCCGCGCGGCGACGCCCTCATGGGCTGAGAGCCGCTCGGGCTCGGGCGTTGGCATGAAGGCCCGCCCGCCGATGCCGGGCGTCACGCTGTGGCCGAGGCCCTCCAGAACCGCGACGAGCTGCCTCGCCATGCGGCGGTCGCCCGAAATGCGGCCGTCGTCATAGGCGTTGAGCGGGGTGTGAAAGGCGATGCGCACCGGGTCTTCGCGTCGGACGGGCTGGCAGAGGGGTCAGCGATAGGGATCGGCTGCGTCGCGCAGGCCGTCGCCGAGGAAATTGAAGGCCAGGATGATCAGGATCACGGGCACGACCGGATAGAGCAGCCAGGGATAGAGCGCCACGACATTGATGTTCTGCGCCTCGTTGAGCATCACGCCCCAGCTGGTGATCGGCGGCCGCAGGCCGAGCCCCAGGAAGCTCAGCGCGGTTTCGCCGAGGATGGTCTTGGGGATGGTGATCGTCGCCGAGGCGATGAGATGGCTCATGAAGCCCGGCACCAGATGCAGCCCGATGATGCGGGCGGGTTTTGCCCCCATCAGCTGGGCGGCGACGACGTAATCCTCCTCGCGCAGGGAGAGCAGTTTCGAGCGCACGGCGCGCGCCAGCCCGGTCCAGTCCATCAGGCCGAGGATGACGGTGATGCCGAAATAGACCAGCAGCGGGCTCCAGGAGGGCGGCATGATCGCCGCCAGCGCGAGCCAGAGCGGGATATGTGGCAGCGACTGGACGATCTCGATCAGGCGCTGGACGACGAGATCGACCTTGCCGCCGTAATAGCCGGCGATGCCGCCGATGATGACGCCCAGCACGAAGGAGACGAAGACCCCGAGAAGGCCGATCGAGAGCGAGATGCGCCCGCCATAGAGGATGCGCGAGAGCATGTCCCGGCCGAGCCGGTCCGAGCCGAGCAGGAACAACGTGCCGTCCTCGGGCGGGCAGACGAAATGGAGGTTGCCCGGGACGAGGTTCCAGAAGCGGTATTCCTCGCCGCGGCAGAAAAAGCGCAGGGGCTGCGGGCGAGTCCGATCGACGTCGTATTCGCGCTTCAGGTTCTCCATGTTGAGGCGCTGGGTGTAGGGATAGACGAAGGGGCCGAGGAACCGGCCCTCGTGGAAGAGGTGCACCTCCTGCCGCGGCGCGCGGATGAAGTCCGTGTTGCGCGTGTCGTAGTGATAGGGCGCCAGGAACTCGGCGAAGACCGCCATCGCATAGATCACGAGGATGACGACGCCGGAGATGACCGCGAGCTTGTGCTTGCGGAACTTCCACCACATCAGCTGCCATTGCGAGGCGAGATAGACGCGCTCCTGCGCCGGCGTCATCGTCTCGACCGCGTTGGGCTCGAAGGGGGCGGTCGAGGCCGTGTGCGGCAGGGGCGCGCCTTCGGGCGGCAAGGTCGAGGGCGAGTGCGGGCTCGTTTGTGCGATCGGGCTCACTTGGTCGCGGTCCCCTGCAGCCGGATGCGCGGATCGAGAATCGCGAGCGCGATGTCCGAGATCAGCACGCCGATCACGGTGAGGAAGGAGAGGAACATCAGGAAGGAGCCGGCGAGATACATGTCCTGGCTCTGCAGGGCGCGGATCAGCAGCGGCCCGGTCGTCTGCAGCGACAGCACGATCGCCACGATCTCGGCGCCCGAGACGATCGAGGGCAGGATGTCGCCGATGTCGGAGACGAAGAAGTTCAGCGACATGCGCAGCGGGTATTTGCGCAGCGCCTTGCCGGGGGGCAGCCCCTTGGCGCGGGCGGTGACGTAGTACTGCTTCTGCAGCTCGTCGAGCAGGTTGGCGCGCACGGCGCGGATCATGCCGGCCGTCCCGCCGGCGCCGATGATGATGACGGGTATCCAGAGATGCTCCAGCACGGAGGCCGCCTTGGCCCAGCTCATCGGCTGGTTCAGATATTGCGGGTCGACGAGGCCGCCGATCGAGGTGCCGAACCAGACATTGGCGAAATACATGAACACCAGCGCCAGCAGGAAATGCGGCACGGCGAGGCCGATGAGCCCGACGAAGGTGAGCCCGTAATCGCCCCAGCTGTACTGATGCGTTGCCGAGTAGATGCCGATCGGGAAGGCGACGACCCAGGTGAAGATGATCGTCACGAAGGACACGATCATCGTCAGCAGCAGCCGGTCCCCGACCACCTCCCGGACCGGGCGCTGATACTCGAAGGAGTAGCCCATATCGCCCTGGAGGAGCCCGGTGACCCACCAGAAATAGCGCTCGATCACCGGCCGGTCGAAGCCGTATTCCTGCTTGAGGAATTCGATGCGGGAGAGATCGGCCTTCTCGCCCTGCGCCTGCATCTCGGCGGCCAGGGTCTCGAAATAGTCCCCCTCCGGTAGGTTGATGACGGTGAAGATCAGCGCGCTGGTGACCAGCAGCGTCGGGATCATCACCAGGATGCGCTTGAGGATGTATTTCAGCAGCATGGTCAGCCCCCGGCCTTGTCGAGAGCAGCGGTCGCGGTGGTGTCGAACCAGAAGGTGTCGGGCATGTAGCGGCCGAAGAAGGCGCCGGGCTCGAAGCTGTAGAGCCCCTTTTGCGGAACGTTCTTCAGCTTGCGCGAGACCACGACCGGCTGCAGCGTGGCGTTGACGACCCCGATGGCGAACAGCTGCTCGGCGTTGATCTCGAGCATGCGCCGCCAGATCCGCCGCCGCTCCTCGCGCGTGGCGCTGCTGCGCCACTCGCCGTAGAGCGCGACCAGTTCCTGCGCTTCGGGCAGATCGGGCGCCTCGCCCTCGCGCCCGCCGGTTTCGAGATACTGGCCCCAGCGCGGCCAGTTGAACTGGGCCGAACTCGTCGGCGCCATGGCGTCGGGCTCCATATCCGCCGCGACCAGTCCGTTGTCCATGCCGGCCCAGGCCGACATCACGGTCTGCCCCGCGATGATCCGGCGGCGAAACACGTCCCGCTGGGTCGAGCGCGGGTAGATCTTGACGCCGACGGCGTAGAGATCCTGCTTGATCAGGTCGAGGATGTCGGTCTCCTCGGTGCTTTCGCCGGCGGTCTCGATGGTGAATTCGAGCCGGCGCCCGTCCGGCAGCAGGCGGATGCCGTCGGCGGCGCGCTTGGTCAACCCGGCCTCGTCGAGCAGCCGCTCCGCCAGGGCCGGATCATGCTGCATCCACATCTTCGCATAGGCGGGATCAAAGAGCGGGCTCTCGGGCAGGGCGGTGTTGCCGCTCTCCTTGGCGAGGCCGAAGAAGATGACCTGGTTGATGTCCTTGCGGTTGATGGCGACCGAGAGTGCCTTGCGGTAGCGCAGATCCCGGTTGAGGTCGCGCCAGACCGGGTCGATGGCGTTCAGGTTCGGCATCAGCGCGAAATAGGAGCCCTCGGCCCGCTTCCAGAGCCGCACGTCGAAGTTCATCCGCTTCGAGGCGTCCTTCAGGAAGGTGTAGTTGTCGAAGCGCAGATAGCGCGCCTGGAGGTCGGCCTCGCCGGCGGCCGTCTTGGCCGGCACCAGCGAATGGGTGCCCACCGTCAGCGTGACCTCGTCGACATAGGGCAATTGCCGGCCGTTCTGGTCGATCCGGTGGAAGAACGGGTTGCGCTGGAAGCTGAACTGCTCGGCCGGCAGCGGCGTGGTGTTGCGCCAGGGATCGAGCGTCGGCAGGTCCGGGTTCTCGGGCCGGTAGGTGCGCGAGAGGCGCTCGTGCAACGCCCCCCAGTCGCGGACGCGGGCTTGCCGGACGCGCGTGCGCAGCGTCACCGCATCGGCGAAGTCGATATGGAACTGCTTCAGATAGCCCGAGGGCATGAAGATGTAGGTCGGCTGCGCACCGGCGAGCGCCGGCAGGAAGATCGGGTTCGGCTTCGCCCAGCTGTAGCGAACCTCCGTCTCGCTCAGGACCTCGAAAAGCGGTGGCTCGCCGCCGGCAAGCAGGGCCTGCGGCGGGCCGCCCGGGGAGAGGCGGCTGTTGTTGGCGACATTCACCCACCAGTAGCGGAAGTCCTCCGTCGTGAACGGGGCCCCGTTCGACCAGCGATGGCCGGGCCGCAGCCGCAGCGTGAAGATGCGCCCACCCTCGACGTCGTAGCTCTCGAGCACGTCCGGGGCGATGTCGAGATTCTCGTCATAGCCGACGAGCCGCGTGTAGCCGTAGAGCGTCATCATGCGGATGTCGCGCTGATCGCCCATCAGCATGCGCATGGTGCCGCCATGCCGGCCCGGCATGCGGTCCGGGCCGGAGACATCGACGATGCGGGGCGCCAGCGGCACCCGCTGATCCACCGGCGGCAGCGCGCCAGCCGCGACGCGCTCCGCCAAAGCGGGGCTGTCGATCAGCCGGGCCGGGCGGGCGGGCGCGGCCATGGCGAGTCGCGGCAGGCTGGCCGCGGCGAGGGCGGCGGCGCCGGTCAGCAGGGCGCCGCGACGGGTCGGGCGGGTCGGTCTCATCAGGCCATCTCCCGCATGTCGGCGCCCGGGCGGGCGAGCACGAAATGGCCCTCGCCGAGGGGCAGATGGGCCAGCGCCTCGCCAGCCGGATCGGCCCGGAACACCCGACCCCAATGGCTGGAATCCGAGGCTCCGCCGGGAGCAACGAGCTTGAAGTCGAGCTTTCGGTCGAGATCGGCGAAGGGCACCGAACGCAGCAGCGCCTTGGTGTAGGGATGGACCGGGCGGTTGAACAGCGCGTGCCGCGGCGCGATCTCGACGATGCGCCCGTTGGCCATCACCGCAATCCGGTCCGCCATGTAGTTCACCACCGCGAGATTGTGGGAGATGAACAGGAAGGTCAGCCCGCGCTCGGCCTGGAGATCCTTGAGCAGGTTGAGGATCTGGGCCTGGACCGAGACATCGAGGGCCGAGACCGGCTCGTCGCAGATGATCAGGTCGGGGTCGAGCGCCAGCGCCCGGGCGATGCCGATGCGCTGGCGCTGCCCGCCCGAGAAGGAGTGCGGGTAGCGGTTCAGGAAGCGGACATCGAGCCCGACATCCTCCATCAGCGTGCGCACGCGCGCGGTCTGCTCGTCGCTGCCGCCCTTGCCGTGGACCGCCAGGGGCTCGCGCAGGATGCTCATCACGGTCATGCGTGGTGAGAGCGAGGAGACCGGGTCCTGGAAGATCATTTGGACGCGCGGGCGGAAGGCGCGCAGCGCCTCGCCCTCGAGCCCGAGCACGTCGACCTGCGCCTGTCCGTCATCGAAGACAATGGAACCCGCCTGGGGCGTCACGGCGCGCATGACGATCTTGCTGACCGTGGTCTTGCCGCAGCCGCTCTCGCCGACGAGGCCGAGGCACTCCCCGCGCTGGATGTCGAAGCTGACATCGTCGACGGCCAGCACGGTTTGTTGCGTGCCCTTGCCGAAGAAGCTGCGCGAGCCGGTGGTGTAGGCCTTGCGCAGGCCGCGCACGCTGAGCAGCGGGCTGGCCTCTGCACCCGGCTGCGGCGCGGCGCGCGGCGTGGCGGGCGGCCGTGGCCTCGCCTCCCGCAGGGCCACGAGGCGCTCGCCCTCCGCCATGTCGAAATGCGGCGAGGCCTTGAGCAGGGCCTTGAGATAGGGGTGGCGCGGACGGCGGAAGATCTCCTCGACCGGGCCGCTCTCCATGATCTCGCCGTGATAGATGACGACGACCTCGTCGGCCATGTTGGCGACGACGCCGAGATCATGGGTGATGAGCAGGATCGCCATGCCCATCTCGGCCTGGAGATCGCGCATCAGGTCGAGCACCTGGGCCTGGATGGTGACGTCGAGCGCCGTCGTCGGCTCGTCGGCGATCAGCAGGGCCGGCTTGCAGATCAGCGCCATCGCGAGCATGGCGCGTTGGCGCAGCCCGCCTGAGAGCTCGAACGGGTAGAGCCCGAAGGCGCGCGCCGGGTCCTTGAAGCCGACGCGGCCGAGCATGGTCTCGATCAGGCCGCGCGCCTCGCCCTTCGGCATCGGCCGATGCAGCAGCAACGCCTCCTCGATCTGGTTGCCGATCGTATGAACCGGCGAGAGCGAGGACATCGGCTCCTGGAAGATCATGCCGATGCGGCCGCCGCGCAGGGCGCGAATCTCCTTGCCCTCGGCCGGCAGGCCGGCGATGTCGATCGACGAGCCGGGTTTCTCGGGGTCGCGGAACAGGATCTCTCCGCCGGTGACGGCGCCGGCGCGTGGCAGCAGCCCCATGATCGCCTGCGAAATCACCGATTTGCCGGAACCGGATTCGCCGACGAGCGCGACGGTCCTGCCGGCGGGAACGCGCAGGCTGACACCCTTCACGACATCGCGAGCGAGCCCGTGAACCGTGAAGCCGATGCGCAAATCGCTGATCCGCAGAATATCCATCAGCCGCCTTCGCCGGAACGCTCCAGCACCGCCTCACCAGACCACACTGTTACTAGACGCGGAAAGGGCCGCTTTGCCAACGGGTTTCGGGCGCGTGCGTCATCGCGCCGGAGGTTGGCCGCCGCGTATGACAGCGGCACAACGGCCCGATGCCGCCGGGCGGATGGTGGGCGATCCGCGCGGGCGCCCCCAGCCCGGGCAGCCCTCCCGCATCTGGGGGACGACGCCGGATTGCGCTCCGCGCGCAGCTGGCACACATATGAAGGCCGCAGGTCAGGAGACGGGCGCGCCTCCCGGCGCGCCGGCAAGGATTCCCGTTGGAGACCAACCTCTTCCGATATGTCTGGGAGAAGAGCCGCGGCGAACAGATCATCGTCCTGCTCATCATCCTGGCCTCGATCCCGTTCTATTGGGCGTCCTTCGACGTGCCGAAGCGGATCGTCAACGACGCGATCCAGGGAAACGCCTTCAAGGACGGCAAGACGACCGCCACCCTGCTGGATTTCGGCCTGCACCTGCCGTCCTTCCTCGGCGGGGCAAGCGTCACGCTCTTCGAGGGGTTCCAGGTCGGCCAGCTCGGCCTCCTGCTCGGCCTGAGCTGCTATTTCCTGTTCCTCGTGCTGATCAACGGGGCGTTCAAATACGTCATCAACGTCCGCAAGGGCATTCTCGGCGAGCGGATGCTGCGGCGCATGCGCTACGACCTGTTCAGCCAGCTGATGCGGTTCCGTCCCGAGGAGATCCGGGCGGTCAAGCCGGCCGAGGTCGCCAGCATGATCAAGGACGAGGTCGAGCCGATCGGCGGCTTCGTCGGCGATGCCTTCATCCAGCCCGTCTTCCTGCTGACGCAGGCCCTGACCGCACTCATCTTCATCATGGTGCAGAGCGTCTGGCTCGGCTCGATCGCGCTGGTGATCGTGCTGGCGCAGGCGATCATCGTGCCGATCCTGCGGCGCGAGCAGCTGCGGCTGGGGCGCGAGCGCCAGCTGGCCTCCCGTCAGCTCGCGGGGCGGATCGGCGAGATCGTCGATGCCGGGCCGACCATCCAGGCTCATGGCGCGACCACCTATGTCCAGTCCGACATTTCGGGCCGGCTCGGCCGGCTCTTCGATATCCGCTATGCGCTCTACAAGCGGAAATTCGCGGTCAAGTTCATCAACAACCTGCTCGCCCAGATCACGCCGTTCTTCTTCTACGCGATCGGCGGGTTCTTCGCCCTGCAGGGGCGGCTCGACATCGGCCAGCTCGTCGCCGTCATCGCCGCCTATCGCGACCTGCCGCCGCCGATCAAGGAACTGATCGACTGGGACCAGCAGCGCAACGACGTGACGATCAAGTACGAGCAGGTCATCGCGCAGTTCAACGCGGACGACACGGTCCAGCTCGACGAGCCGGGTGGTGTCGAACGCCTGCCTCCGACCGGCGAGATCCGGCTCGACAGTGTCCAGATGCTCGACAATCGCGGGCAGCCGCTGCTGCTGCCGCTCTCGGCACGGCTGGTCCGCCCGAGCGCAGTCGCCGTCGTCGGCCCGCAGGGCGGCGGCCGCGATGTCCTCGGCCGTATCCTCGGGCGGCAGGCGATGTCCTATTCGGGGCGCGTGATGATCGACGCCGCCCCGCTGGCGCGGATGTCGGTCGAGCGCGCCAGCCATCTCATCGGCTATGCCGGCAGCGAGACGGAGATCATTGCCGGTACGATCCGTGACAACATCCTGCTGCCTCTCAAGCGGCGGCGGCCGGACATCCGCCCCGAAGGCAAGCTCTCGGCGAGCGAGCATCGCCAGTTCGTGGAGTCGATCCGCTCCGGCAACACGCCGCTGCTCTTCGAGGCCGACTGGACCGATTACGAGGGCGCCGGCGTGGCCGACGAGGCCGAACTGGCCGCGCGACTCAGGGCCGTTCTCGATGTGCTCGGCTGCGCGGAAGACGTCTACGAGCTGGGGCTCGACGGCAAGGTGACAGCCTCTCTGCGCGAGGATGCGAAGGCGCAGATCGTCGATGCGCGCCGGGCCGTGGCGGCGGAACTGGCGGGCAGCAAGCTGACCGGGCTGATCACCCCCTTCGATCCCGAGCAGTACAACGCCAACGCCACGATCGCCGAGAACCTGATCTTCGGCGCGCGGATGGGGCCGCGCTTCGCCAACGAGACCCTGCTGTTCGAGCCCTATGCTCATGCCATCCTGAAGGCGGAATCGCTGGTCGAGCCGCTGGTCGAGGTCGGATCGCGGATCGCGGGGACGGTGGCGGAAATCTTCGCCGGTCTGCCGCATGGCCATGCCCTGTTCGAACGTTACTCCTTCGGATCGGGGCTCGATTTCGACCGGCTGGCCGAACTCGCCGCGCTGCTCGAGAAACACGACATGCGCGGCCCGCTCGATGCGGTGGCGGAGCGCGACCTCGTCGCCCTGGCGCTGGGCTATATCGAGCCCAAACACCGGCTCAACCTGCTCGACGAGCGCCTGCAGCGGCGACTCCTGCGGGCGCGGGCGAGTTTCAAGCGCCATCTTCCGGCCGATGCCGTGGCGGATGTCGATTTCTACGACCCCGACAAGGTGATGCTGGGCGCGAGCCTGCGCGACAACCTGATGTTCGGGCGAATCGGCCACGGCATCGCCGATGCGCGCAAGAAGGTGGCGATGATCGTCCGCAAGGCGCTGGCCCGGGCCGGCCTCGACGGAGATCTCTATCGCATCGGCCTCAACACCGATTCCGGGCTCAGGGGCCGGTTCCTGCCGACACGGCTCAAGCTCGCCGTGCCGCTGGCCCAGGCGCTGATCAAGGCGCCGCAGATCGCCATCCTTGATGTCGGCGCCTTCCTCGCGACGTCGCCGGAGCCCGAGCAGGTGATCGCGCGGCTGCGCGTGCATTGCGCGGAGATGACGCTGTTCCTGCTGGTCGGGGATACCCATCTGGTCGATGACATCAAGGTCCGGATCGTCTTCAATGGTCCCGCGGCGACCATCGAAAGCGGCGACGAGGCCGGTGACGAGCCGTTCGCCGCCCCTGCGCCGGGGCAGGGCACCCGCAGCAAGCCGATGGAGGCGAGACCATGACACTCGAAGCCGACCTCGCCTGCCTGCGCCAGCTGCCGCTGTTCCGGGCGCTGCCGCCGCCCCGGCTCAAGCTGGTGGCGCTGATGGGCGAGAAGCTGCATTTCGAGGCGGGCACGCAGATCGTCGCCGAGGGCGAGGCGCCCGACGGGGTCTTCGTTATCCTCCACGGCCAGCTCGAGATCTCCCATCTCGGGCCCGACGGCACCGGGCCGAGGCTGCCGCTCAGCTTCGGCAGCCTCATCGGCGACGTGCCGCTTCTGGCCGGGGGTAGCTTCGTCGGGGCGGTGACCGCCAAGACGGATGTGGCGGCGCTGCGTCTGCCGAAGGATCTGTTCTTCGAGCTGCTCGAGACGGTGCCGGATTTCAGCCTCGCGCTGACGAAGGACCTGGCGTCGCGCCTCTACCGCTTCGCCGACATGACGCTGCATGCGGAGAAGGTGCATTGACGATCGGGACCTCGCGATGAGCCTGCAGCAGACGGGGGGACGACGCACCGGCATGGGCGCCGGTATGGAGCAGGTTTCGTCGTGGAGCCGCGACATCCGCTTCGCCTCGGGCATGGTGCTGCTGTTCTTCGCGACCACGCATTTCCTCAATCACGCCGCCGGCATCGCCGGCGTCGCGGCGATGGAGCATGTGCAGGTGTGGCGCTACTGGCTCTGGCATTCCTGGGCGGGGACGGTCGTGCTCTACGGCGCGCTGATCGTCCACCCCTTCTTCGCGCTGCTGCGCGTGGCGCAGCGGCGCACCTTCAAGATGCCGGCGCGCGAGATGCTGCAGATCGCGCTCGGGCTCGCCATTCCGCTGTTCCTGATCGACCACATCGTTGGCACACGCGTGATGGGCAGCTTCTTCCATCTCGACGAAAGCTATCCGGCCGTTCTGCGTCGCCTCTGGCCCGGTCTTGCTACCTCGCAGTCCGTGCTGCTGCTGCTGGTCTGGGCGCATGGCATCATCGGCCTGCATTTCACGCTGCGCTCGCGCGATGGCTATCAGCGCTGGCGGGACCCCTTCCTGCTCGCGGCGATCCTGATTCCGATCCTGGCCCTGATCGGTTTCGCGGTCGGCGGGCGAGAGGCCGGCCGCATGACGATGGCGCCCGACATCATCACCGACGCCCAGATCGTCATGTTCAACCAGAACGTGACCTGGGCGAAGACGATCTTCTACGGTCTCGTCGGCGGCTTCGTCGCCTTCGTCGGCATCCGCGAGATCCGCGTGCGGACGACGCGGCAGATCACCGTGCGCTTCGTCGGCCATGGCGTGCGCAAGCTCGCGCCGGGCGCAACCGTGCTGGAGATGTTCCGGCGGTTCGGGATTCCCCATGCGGCGCTCTGCGGCGGGCGCGCCCGCTGCGCGACCTGCCGCGTGCTGGTGCTCGACGGCGGTGACGGCCTGCCGCCGCCCGGGCCCAACGAGGCGAAGCTGCTGCGGCGGATCGCGGCGCCGGACCGGGTGCGGCTCGCCTGCCAGATCCGGCCGCGTGACGATCTCCAGGTGCAAATCCTGCTCGCCTCGCGCCTGACCCCGACGACGCCGAGCCAGCTTGAGACCGACGCCAATATCGGCAAGCGCGGCCTCACCGTGGTCGTCGCCGATCTGCGGGCCTTTTCGGCCCTGTCGGCGCGGCAATTGCCGCAGGAACTGATCGGGCTCCTCAACCGCTTCTTCGACGAGATGGCGCAGGCGATCACCGCCCATGGCGGCCGCATCGACGCCTACTACGGCGACGGCTTCATGGCCGTGTTCGGGCTCGAGGGCACGCCGGCGCGCAGCGCCCAGACGGCGATCGCGGCCGCCGCCGACATCGTCCGCGCCGTCGAGGCGCTGAACCGCGAATTCGGCGCGGCGCTGCCGCTGCCGCTGCGCATCGGCATCGGCATCCACAGCGGCCAGGCGATCACCGGCGCGGTCGAGAACGACAGCCTGGGTCGACGCGACATCACGGTCGGCGAGACCGTGGCGGTGGCGCAGCAGCTCGAACGCGCGACACGAAGGATGCTGGCCGACATCCTCGTCTCCGAGGACACGATCCGCGCCAGCGGCCGCAGCTATCGCGGCACGACGGCGCTCAAGATCACGGTCCGCGGGCGCGAGAAGCCGCTCGGCGCGGTCGGCTTCGCCAGCGCCCCCGAACTTGCCGACGCGGTGGACGACGGCAGGGCGGCCGAGCCGGCCCTGATCGGGGCGACGGTCGAGGCCGCTCCGGACGCCGTGGAGGCCGGTGCGGGTGAGGATGGCTTTGCCCCGGCTCCTGCTCCCGAGGCGACGACGTCGGAGGGGCCGGCGCCGGTCAAGCCGCGCCGGACACTGCGCCGCAAGGCCGCGGCGAAGCCACCCGACGACCCCGCCAGCTAGCGCCTTCAGACTGGCCCATAGGCCAGAAGGCGGCGTTGGTGGAAGCCGGCCGCGTGCAGGGCGGCGTCATTGATCGTCAGCTCCAGATCAATGACCGGCGCATCGATGCGGGTCGCCATGAGGGCGCCGATCTGGCCCTGCGCCCGTTCCAGCTCCCGCGCGTAGTCGATCACCAGCACCGTGGCGCCCGCCGCCAGTGCGAGCAGCTCGGGCGGCACCGCGCCCCGGCGGCCGAAAGGCTTGAGCGAGAGGCCGAGCAGGACCAGCGCATAGGGGCCGGGCGGCGCGAGTTCGACCTGCTGCAGCTTGGCGGCGATGTGGCGCAGCCGGCAGGGCGCTCCGTTCAGCGTGTCCGCCTCATGGGGTGGGATCTTCGGGTCGATCACCGTGACGCTGGCGGGCTGGTGCGTCAGGAAGCCGGTGATCGGCAGGCCGGCGCCGCCGATCTCGACGATATGGGGGCAGTGGCGCACCGCATGCGCCGCCAGCACCTGCCGCAGCCCCGCGGCGGCGCCGGCGAGATGCGGCAGGCGGGTGCCGGCGAGGGGATCCGCATTGGGGCCGGCTCCGCTGGCCTTTGCAGGTGCGCTTGCATATGGTCCCGCCATCTTCGATCCCCGCTTTTCGAAACGACATGACGTCCGACGCGCCGCCCGACGCCTTCTATGACATTCTGCGCGGTGTCGCAGCCCTGACCGGTAACCGCGTCGTCGGCGATCTCGCGCGCCTCGTCGCCGACGGGATGCCCGCCGATCTCTGGATCGCCTTCAACCACAAGCAGATCGGCTCGAAGCGCTGGCTGGTCGACGCGCTGGCGCAGACGCTGCCGCGGCCGGACGGCCCGGTCTGGGTGCTCGGCGCCTGGTACGGCATTCTCGGCGCCCTGCTGCTCGACGACAACAGGCTGTCCGTTCCCGCCGTCGTCAGCGTTGATCTCGACCCGACCTGCGGACCCGTCGCCAAGCGGCTGAACCGCCGCCATGTTGAGACAGGGCGTTTCCGCGCTGTGACCGCGGACATGACGACGCTGGATTTCGCGGCGCAGCAGCCTGCACCCGGCCTGGTGATCAACACGAGCTGCGAGCATCTGGCGGACGTGCCGGGCTGGCTCGCCACGCTGCCGCCGCGGCTGCCGCTGCTGCTGCAGTCGAACGATTATGTCCGCGAGCCCGACCATCGCAGCTGCGTGGCCTCGCTGGAGGCGTTCCGGGCACAGGCCGGGCTCTCCGAGACGCTCTTCGCCGGGGCGCTGCCGACGAAGAACTACACCCGGTTCATGCTGATCGGCCGGCGATGAAGGAACCCTGTATCGCCATTGCCATGAAGGGCTATCCGCGCCTGTCGGAGACCTTCATCGCGCAGGAGCTGCTCGGCCTGCAGCAGCGCGGCCTGCCCTTCGCGATCTGGTCGCTGCGGCGCCCGACCGATGCCGCACGCCATCTGATGCACGACCAGATCAGCGTGCCGGTGCGCTATCTGCCGGAGTATCTGCACGAGGAGCCTGGGCGTGTGCTGCGCGGCCTGCTCGGCACGCTGTCGCGGTCCGGCCTGCTGCGGCTGCTGCCGGTCTTTCTGCGCGACCTCGCCCGTGATCGCACGCGCAACCGCCTGCGCCGCTTCGGCCAGGCCTGCGTGATGGCGCGCGAGCTGCCGGCGGCGACCACGCATCTTCACGTCCATTACCTGCACACACCGGCCTCGGTGATCCGCTACGCCGCTCTGCTGCGCGGCATCGGTTGGTCGTTTTCGGCCCATGCCAAGGACATCTGGACGACGCCGGACTGGGAGAAGCGCGAGAAGATCGCCGATGCCGCCTGGGGCGTCACCTGCACGCAGGACGGCCACCGCGAATTGCAGCGCCTGGCCGACCGCCCCGACAAGGTCGCGCTGGTCTATCACGGGCTCGATCTCGGCCGCTTTCCGGCGCCCCCGCCGCGCCCGCGGCGCGACGGCCGCGACCCGGCCGACCCGGTTCGCATCGTGACCATCGGCCGGGCGGTCGAGAAGAAGGGTTTTGATGATCTGCTGGCGGCGCTGGCGCGGCTGCCGACCGGGCTGCACTGGCGGCTGACGCATATCGGCGGCGGCGAGAGGCTGAAGGCGCTGCAGGCGCAGGCCTTCGCGCTGGGCCTCGGGGCGCGCGTGACCTGGGCCGGGCCGAAGGCGCAGGGCGATGTCGTCGCCGCACTGCGCGAGGCCGATCTCTTCGTCTTGCCATCGAAAAAAGCCGATGACGGCGACCGCGACGGGCTGCCCAATGTGGTGATGGAAGCGGCGAGCCAGGCCCTGCCGATCGTCGCCACCGATTTCGCCGGGATTCCGGAGTTCGTGCGCGATGGTGTCGAGGGGCTGCTGGTGCCGCCCGGCGACGTCGTCGCTCTGGCGCAGGCGCTCGCCGCTCTCGCGGAGGCGCCGGACCGGCGGGCCGCGCTCGGTCAGGCGGCGCTGGCCCGGTTGACGAGCGCCTTCTCGGCCGCGGCGGGGCTGGACGGGATCGCCACGCGGCTGCGCGCCTCGGCGGGGCTCGCGCCGTGAGCGTCGAGGGGGGGCCAGCGCGCGTCCTGATCGCGGTGACGCATCTGCTCGGCAGCGGCCATCTCGTGCGGGCGGCGCAACTGGCGCGGGCCCTGGCCGAGGCTGGCTTCGCCGTGACGCTGGCCAGCGGCGGGATTCCCCTGCGCGACATGACGGGCGAGGCCTTCGCCTTCGTGCAATTGCCACCGGTCAAGGTCGAGGGGCTGGATTTCCGCAATCTGCTGGACGAGGCGGGCACCCTGATCGAGGCCGGCCGGCTGGCGCGGCGCCGGGCCATGCTCGCCGCGCTGGCGACGACATTGAAGCCCGATGTCGTCGTGACCGAGCATTTCCCCTTCGGCCGCCGACAGCTGGCCGAGGAGTTCCTGACGCTGATCGCGGCGGCGAAGGCTGCTAATCCGTTGGCGCTCGTGCTGGCCTCCGTACGCGACGTGCTGGTGACGCCGCGCCTGGACCGGATCGCGGAGGCGGAGGGCCGCCTGACTTTGCTGTTCGACGGCGTTCTCGTCCATGGCGACCGGAGCTTCCTGCCGCTGGAGGCCTCCTGGCCGGTTTCGCGGGCGCTGGCGAAGCGGCTGCACTATACGGGCTATTTGGCGCCGCTGTCGGTGCCGGCGCCCGCATCGGCCGCCGGGGAGGGCGCGGGCGAGGTCATCGTCTCGGGCGGCGGATCGGCCGCGGCGCTGCCGCTGTTTCGACTCTGCCTCGAGGCGGCGCGGCTTGGCGAGCCCTCGCGTCGCTGGCGCATCCTCGTCGGCAAGGGCGTGGCGGAGAGCGATTTCGCCGCACTGCGGCAATCGGCCTCGCCCAATGTCACGGTCGAGCGCGCGCGAGCGGATTTTCCGGCCCTGTTGGCGCGCTCGGCGCTGTCGATCAGCCAGGCCGGCTACAACACCGTGCTCGACCTCGTCGCGGCGGGCCGGCCGGCGATCGTCGTGCCCTTCGACGAGGGCGCCGAGACGGAGCAGGCGATCCGGGCCGAGGCGATGGAAACGGCGGGACTGGCGCGCTGCCTGAGGCTGTCGGGGCCGGCCCCGGCCCGTCCCGCCGATCTGGTGGCCGCGGTCACCGCCGCGCTGGCGTGCGAGGCGCCCGCGCGCCCGGCGATCGATCTCGACGGGGCGGGCCGGGTCGCCGGCCTCCTGGCACGCCTCCTGGCGGCGCAGGCGCGCGGCTGACCAGCCTCCGGCGGCACGGCTCTTGCCATGGCCGGCATGCCTGCCGCGTAGTGCCGACCCGGCGCTTTGCGAATTGCCGGTCCCGGGCTTTGCCTCTAATTAGGAGGCATTGCCTCCCTCCTCGGTCGGCGTCGGGACAACCGGTCTTCCCCGGTCACGCTCCCACGCCCGGAGACTTGATGATGACAACGACGACTGCCGCCGGCCTGCCCGACATCAAGCTGTCGGTGCGCCAGACCTTCGGGATCGATTCGGATCTGGAGGTGCCGGCCTATTCGACGAGCGAGGCGCATGTGCCCGATCTCGACCCCGATTATCGTTTCGACCACGACACCACCATCGCGATCCTGGCGGGCTTCGCCCACAACCGGCGCGTGATGATCTCGGGCTATCATGGCACCGGCAAGTCGACCCATATCGAGCAGGTCGCGGCGCGCCTCAACTGGCCCTGCGTGCGCGTCAACCTCGACAGCCACGTCTCCCGCCTCGATCTCGTCGGCAAGGATGCGATCGTGCTGAAGGAAGGCAAGCAGATCACCGAGTTCCAGGACGGCATCCTGCCCTGGGCGCTGCAGAACAACATCGCGCTCGTCTTCGACGAGTACGATGCCGGCCGCCCCGACGTGATGTTCGTGATCCAGCGCGTGCTCGAGCAGTCCGGCAAGCTGACGCTGCTCGATCAGAAGCGCGTCATCCGTCCCCACCCCGCCTTCCGGCTCTTCGCCACCGCCAATACGGTGGGCCTCGGCGACACCTCGGGCCTCTATCACGGCACGCAGCAGATCAACCAGGGCCAGATGGACCGCTGGTCGATCGTGACCACGCTGAATTACCTGCCGCATGACAACGAGGTCGAGATCGTGCTGGCGAAGTCGAAGCACTTCCAGGGCACGCCGGAAGGCCGCAGCGTCATCGACAAGATGGTCCGCGTCGCCGACCTCACCCGCAACGCCTTCATGAACGGCGATCTCTCGACGGTGATGAGCCCGCGTACGGTCATCACCTGGGCCGAGAACGCCGCGATCTTCGGCGATGTCGGCTTCGCCTTCCGGGTGACGTTCCTGAACAAGTGCGACGAGATGGAGCGCACGCTGGTGGCTGAATTCTACCAGCGCTCCTTCGGCAAGGAACTGCCGGAGAGCGCGGCGAACGTGGTCCTGAGCTGACGGTCGTCCCCGCCATGGCGACCCTCCAGCGCGAGACCGATGTCGCGGCGACGAGGGAGGCCGTGGTTGCGGGCTTGAGCGCCTACAACGCGGCCCGGGTCGGGCCGCGCAACAGCGAGCCGCTGGCGCTCAGCCTGCGCGACGAGGCCGGCACGATCGTCGGCGGGCTGATCGGGGAGCTGAAGTGGGAATGGCTCCATGTCGACCTGCTCTGGATCGACGAGGCCCATCGCGGCGCCGGCTATGGCGAGGCGCTGGTCGCGCTGGCTGAGACGACCGCGCGCGAGCATGGTGCGCGGGGCGTCTATCTGAGTACGATGAGCATCCAGGCGCCGCAGTTCTATCCCAAGCTGGGTTACCGACCCTGCGGCGTGATGGAGGACTATCCCGTCGCGGGCCACCGGATCCACCATTTCGCGAAGGCGCTATGACCCTTTCCAACCGCAAGCCCGGCACGACCAAGGAAGCACCAGCGGAGCCGCTGAAGCGGGCCATCGCCTCGACGATGAAGGCGATCGCCCGCAAGCCGGAGATGGAGATCGTCTTCGCGGCCGATAAGCCCTCGCTCGTCGGCGAGCGCGCCCGCCTGCCCGAGCCGCCGCGCAAGTTGACGGCGCAGGACATCGCGATCCTGCGCGGCCATTCCGATTCGATGGCGCTGCGTCTGGCCTGCCATGACGCCAGCGTGCATCGCCGCGCCGCGCCGGAAGGCGACGCCGCGCGCGCCGTGTTCGACGCGGTCGAGCAGGCGCGGGTCGAATGCGTCGGTGCGCGGCGGATGGCCGGCATGGCCGGCAACATCACTGCGATGCTGGAGGACCGCTACCACCGCGGCGGCCGCTATGAGGAGATCACCGACCGCGCCGACGCGCCGCTGGAGGATGCGCTGGCCCTGATGGTGCGCGAGCGGCTCACGGGGCTGAAGCCGCCCAAGGCGGCCGAGAAGCTGGTCGATCTCTGGCGCGAGCAGATCGAGGCCAAGGCCGGCGCCGATCTCGACCGGCTGTCGAAGGCGGTCGAGGACCAGCGCGCCTTCGCCCGCACCGTGCGCGACATGCTGGCCTCGCTCGACATGGCCGAGCAGACGGCGCAGGGCGAGGACTCGGAGGAGGACGAGGACGATAAGGACCAGTCCTCCGACGAGCAGCAGCAGCAGGACGGCGAGGCCGAGCAGGAGAGCGCCGGCGAGCGCTCCGAGGTCGAGGTCTCCGACGACGCGACCGAGGAATTGCAGGAGGGGGCGACCGAAGCCTCCGACGCGCCGTCCGGAGACTGGGACGAGGAGGACGAGAACTCCGAGGCCGACGAGGCCGGCGAGGCACCGCGCCCGCGCGAGAGCAAGGCCAACGACCGGCCGCAGACCGACTACAAGCCCTATACCCAGAAGTTCGACGAGATCGTCACCGCCGAGGACCTCTGCGACGCCGAGGAGCTGACCCGGCTGCGGGCCTATCTCGACAAGCAGCTGGCGCATTTGCAGGGTGTTGTTGCGAGGCTTGCAAATCGGCTGCAGCGGCGGCTGATGGCGCAGCAGAACCGCTCCTGGCAGTTCGATCTGGAGGAGGGCGCGCTCGATCCGGCCCGCCTGCCGCGCATTATCATCGATCCCTATCAGCCGCTCTCCTTCCGACAGGAATCGGACGTCAATTTCCGCGACACGGTGGTGACGCTGCTGATCGACAATTCCGGCTCGATGCGCGGACGGCCGATCACGGTCGCCGCGACCTGCGCCGACATTCTGGCACGGACGCTGGAGCGCTGCGGCGTCAAGGTCGAGCTGCTCGGCTTCACCACGCGGGCCTGGAAGGGCGGTCTCTCGCGCGAGAGCTGGCTGCAATCGGGCAAGCCGGCCAATCCCGGCCGTCTCAACGATCTCAGGCACATCATCTACAAGGCGGCGGATGCGCCCTGGCGCCGGGCGCGCAAGAATCTCGGGCTGATGATGCGCGAGGGGCTGCTCAAGGAGAACATCGACGGCGAGGCGCTCGACTGGGCGCATAAGCGCCTGCTGGCGAGGCCTGAGCAGCGCAAGATCCTGATGGTGATCTCGGACGGCGCACCGGTCGACGATTCGACGCTGTCGGTGAATTCCGGCAACTATCTTGAGCGGCATCTGCGCCACATCATCGCCGAGATCGAGACGCGCTCGCCGGTCGAGCTGATCGCCATCGGCATCGGCCACGACGTCACCCGCTATTACCGCCGCGCCGTCACCATCGTCGATGCCGAGGAGCTCGGCGGGGTGATGACCGAGAAGCTCGCCGAACTCTTCGAGGAGGATGCGGGGCTGAACGGCGGGCCGTCGCGCGGGCCGCGGCGGCGGACGTGAGGGCGTCTGTCCCTTCGGGCGCTGCGTTGCGATGCGCCTGACCCGCCGCGCGACATTGGCCGGCCTGGGGGCGGTCGCCGCCTCCCGTCCGGCCCTGGGCGAGGTGCAGGAGACCGGCCGGATCCCCGTCTCCGTCTCGGCGCGGCCGATCGCCGCCTTCGAGCCGCGCAACCCCGAGAAGACGCGCTTCGGCCGTCTCGACTTCCGCAGCGGGCTCGTGCTCAGCGGCAGCCATTCGCGCTTCGGTGGGCTGTCGGGGTTGTGGCGCGGGCCGGGCGGCGCCGATCTCGTCGCCATCACCGACAACGGTTTCTGGCTGACGGGCATGCTCGCCTCGCGCAACGGCCGTCTGACCGGGCTCGAGGGCGCTGAGCTGGCGCCGATCCTCGGCAGTTCGGGCCGGCCGCTGCAACGCTCGCGCTACTACGACACCGAGAGCCTGTGCATCGCCGACGGCATCGCCTATCTCGGCGTCGAGCGGACCCATGACGTGCTGCGCTTCGACTGGGCGGCCGAGGGCGTGATGGCACGGGCGCGGCTCGTGCCGGTGCCGCGCGAGGTCAAGCGCCTGCCGGACAATCGCGGGCTGGAGGCGATCGGCGTGGTGCCGCCCGGGCAGCCTCTGGCGGGTGCGATCGTCGCCATCGCCGAGCGCTCGGGCTCGGAAGACGAGCCGACGCTGGGTGTCATCCTCGGGCGCCAGCCGGGCCTGTTCAGGGTGATCAGGCACGGCGGCTTCGACATCACCGACCTCGCCTTCCTGCCCGATGGCGACCTGCTGTTGCTGGAGCGCTGGTACCGGACGCTGCGTGGCGTCGGCATGCGGATCCGTCGCATTCCCGGCGCGAGTCTGAAGGTCGGTGCGCTGCTCGACGGGCCCGCGCTGATCGAGGCCGATCTCGGCCAGGAGATCGACAATATGGAAGGGCTGGCGGTCCATCAGGACGGCCTGAAGACCGTGCTGACCCTGATCTCGGACGACAATTTCTCGTTCCTGCAGCGAACGGTGCTGCTGGAGTTCGCGCTGGTTTGAAGCGATCGTTCCGTCATGGTCGGGCTTGTGCCGTCCACGTCTTCCTTGATCGAGGCTGATGTTCGAGACGTGGAGGCCTGTCACGAGGGCGAGCATGACGGCGGTGCCCCAACGAAAAAAGCGGCCTCGCGGCCGCTTCCTTCAGACCCGAAAAGGCTCGTCCGCTCAGGCGGTGGCGAGCTTCTTCTCAATGTCGCGCTTCAGCGTCAGGGCGCCGGTCGACAGATCGGAGGCCGGAGCCTTGATCAGAAAAGCGTCGAGGCCGCCACGATGGTCGACCGTGCGCAGGGCATTGGCCGAGACGCGCAGCCGCACGGAGCGGCCGAGCGCATCCGACTGCAGCGTGACGTTGACGAGGTTGGGCCGGAAGACGGTCTTCGTCTTGCGGTTCGAGTGACTGACGAGGTGGCCGGTGAGGGTGGCCTTCCCGGTCAGTTCGCAACGGCGCGCCATGGTATCGTTCCCTAAATCCAACCGGCTGGCTCAAACAAAAATGCCGACACGCGACGTGCCGGACATGAGCACCGGAAGTCAAATTGAAGTCGCGGTTGCATAGCCAAGGCCGGCGGTGCCGTCAAGGAAAAGTCATGCAAACTGCCGAGGTCTCGTGTCCGTGATGCCGGGCTGACCCGCCAGCGCGCTTTGTCGCTCGCCAACCCCGACAAAAAGGGTCACGATTCGGACCGAATCGCCGTGCATGTCGCTGGTCGAGCCCGGCATCTGCCGCTGACAGCCCAAACTGGAGGAAGTGGATGAAACCCGCCATCGCATTGTCCCTGGGCGGGTGGATTCTCGCCGTCGGAGCCGCGACGCTCGGGGCTCCTGCGGCCGCCGCCTCGCTCGACGCGCGCTACGACGTGTCGCTGCTGGGGCTGACGCTCGGCACGGCGAACCTCACTGGCGGCATCGAGGGCTCGGCTTACAAGCTCGACCTCACGGCCAAGCTGACGGGCCTGATCGGTGGCTTCACGGGCGGGCGCGGCTCGGGGGCCGCCAGCGGCAGCCTGAACGGCACGAAGCTCTCGCCGACCAGTTTCGCCGTCAGTTCGGCGAGTTCCAGCGAGAGCCGCACCGTGCGCATGGCGCTCGACAGCAACATCGTCGCGGCCGTCGAGATCGAGCCGCCGATCGATGCCAAGCCGGACCGCGTGCCGCTGAACGACGGCCATCGCCGCAACGTGATCGATCCGCTCAGCGCCTTCCTGATGCCGGTCGTCGGCAAGGGGCTGGCCAATGCCTGCAACCGGACGCTCCAGATCTTCGATGGCGCGGCGCGCTACGACATCAAGATGACCCAAGCGGGCACGCGCGAGGTCAAGCTCGAGGGCTATAGCGGCCCGGTCGCGGTCTGCCAGGTGCGCTATGTGCCGATCGCCGGTCACCGCTCTCAGCGGCCGAGCACGAAGTTCATGATCGAAAACCGCGACATCAGCACCTGGCTGGCGCCGGTCGCAGGGACCAATGTCATGGTGCCCGTTCGCGTCTCGGTGAAGACGATGATCGGCACGGCCGTGCTCGAAGCCTCGAGCTTCAAGGTCGATCCGGGCATGACCGCGAGCACCGCCAGGAACTGAGGCGTCAGGCGTCATGCTCGGGCTTGATCCAGGCCTCTCAGGCCGATGAGGCGCGGGCGTTTCATCCTGCCGGCGATTCTCGGGTCTGCGCTGCGCTTCGCCAGGGAATGACGCTCTTCTTCAATGGGCCGTGGATTTCGAGAACAGGTTGATCACCAGCACGCCGGCCACGATCAGCGCCATGCCCAGGATGGCCGGCGCATCGAGTTTCTGGCCGAACAGGATGCGGGCGATGATGCTGATCATGACGATGCCGACGCCCGACCAGATGGCATAGGCGACGCCGACGGGGATCGTCCGCAAGGTCAGCGTCAGGAAATAGAAGGCGCTGAGGAAGGCGGCGAGCATGATCATCGTCGGCACGGGCCGCGTGAACTCGTTCGACGCCTTCAGCGCCGAGGTCCCGATGACCTCGCTGACGATCGCCGCCGCCAGGTAGAGGTAGCTGGCGCCGCCGAAGCTCATGCGGCCTTCGCGCTCTTGAGGAACGTGCCCATCCGCTCCAGCGCGCGCTCGATGTTCTCCAGCGAGTTGGCGTAGGAGAGGCGGATATAGCCCTCGCCGTGGACGCCGAAATCCGGGCCGCCGATGGTGGCGACGCCGGTCTCCTCGAGCAGGGCGGAGGCGAGCTTCTTGGCCTTCCAGCCGGTCTGCGAGACGTTGGGGAAGGCGTAGAAGGCCCCCTTCGGCACGATGCAGGAGATGCCGGGCAGGGCGTTGAGCCCCTTCACCACCGCCTTCCGGCGCCGGTCGAACTCGGCCAGCATCATGGCGACCGCGTCCTGCGGGCCGGTGAGCGCGGCGAGGCCAGCCCATTGGGCGGGTGCGTTGACGCAGGAATGCGAGTTCACCGCCAGCTTGCGGGCGTTGTCGTAGAGGGGCTTGGGCCAGATCGACCAGCCCATGCGCCAGCCGGTCATGGCATAGGTCTTCGACCAGCCATTGAGCAGGATCAGCCGGTCCCGGATCTCGGGGTAGCTCAGCAGGCAGACATGCCGCTCGCCGTCATAGAGCATCTGGTCGTAGATCTCGTCGGACATGATCGCGACGTCGGGGAACTTGGCCAGCCCGGCGACGAGTTTGTCGACCTCGGCCTTGGGCGTGACGCCGCCGGTCGGGTTGGCTGGCGAGTTGACGATCAGGAGCCGCGTCTTCGGCGTGATCAGCGCGAGCGTCTCCTCGGCCGAGAAGGCGAAGCCGTTCTCCTCGCGGATCGGCACGGGGATCGGTGTCGCGCCGGTGTACTCGATCATCGAGCGGTAGATCGGGAAGCCGGGATCCGGATAGAGGATCTCGGCGCCCGGCTCGCCGAACATCAGGATCGCCATGAACATGGTGACCTTGCCGCCGGGCACGATCATCACGCTCTCGGGGGAGACCTCGACCTGGAAGCGCTTGTGCAGATCGGCCGCGACCGCCTCGCGCAGCGGCAGGATGCCGTTGGCCGGGGTGTAGCCGTGATGGCCGTCGCGCAGCGCCTTCACGGCGGCTTCGACGATGTGGTCGGGCGTCGGGAAGTCGGGCTGGCCGATGCCGAGATTGATGATGTCCTTGCCCTGGCGCTGCAACTCGGTGGCGCGCGCCAGAACGGCGAAGGCGTTCTCCTCGCCGATGCGGGCGAAGGCGGGAACGACATGGAGTGTCATGGCGGGCTTCCTCGGGATCGGTCGCAATGCGGCCCGCTCAGGGGGCCTTGCTTTCTCTTGGCGTCAAACCGGCCCTGGCGTCAAACCGGATTGCCCGACGACCGCCGCCGACACTTGCGACATGATTGCATGCTGTATGCAGGCTGCGTAAATAGTATGACTATCGACCGGATCGGCTCTTGCCGCGCCGGGGACGATGGGCATGATGAGCCTGTCTCAGATTGGTAGAAGCAGAGATCGGCAAGCGGCCGCCAGTGTCCGCGCCGTGCGAGAGGAAGACGAGGATGGCCAAGACCCCGGACAGCAACCTGCCGCGCGGCGATCGCCCGGCCGTGACGACGAAGAAGAAAGCGCCGCGCCGGATCAAGCCGGAGCAGCTGCGCTCGAAGGCCTGGTTCGACAACCCGGCCAATGCCGACATGACGGCGCTCTATATCGAGCGGACGATGAATTTCGGCCTGTCGCGCGACGAGCTGCAGTCGGGCCGGCCGATCATCGGCATCGCCCAGACCGGCTCGGACATCGCGCCCTGCAACCGCCACCATCTCGAGCTCGCCCACCGCGTCCGCGACGGCATCCGCGAGATGGGCGGCGTGCCCTTCGAGTTCCCGATCCATCCGATCCAGGAGACCTGCAAGCGGCCGACCGCCTCGCTCGACCGCAACCTGCAATATCTCAGCCTCGTCGAGATCCTCTACGGCTACCCGCTCGACGGTGTCGTGCTGACGACCGGCTGCGACAAGACCACACCGGCGCAGATCATGGCCGCCGCGACGGTGGACATTCCGGCCATCGCCCTACCGGGCGGGCCGATGCTGAACGGCAATTTCCGTGGCGAGCGCACCGGCTCGGGCACGATCGTGTGGAAGGCGCGCCAGATGATGGCCGCCGGCGAGATCGACTACAAAGGTTTCGTCGAGCTCGTCGCCTCCTCGGCGCCCTCGGCCGGCCATTGCAACACGATGGGCACAGCCTCGACGATGAACTCGCTCGCCGAGGCGATGGGCATGACCCTGCCGGGCGGCGCCGCCATCCCCGCGCCCTATCGCGACCGCTACGAGATGGCCTATCTGACCGGCAAGCGCATCGTCGAGATGGTCTGGGAGAACCTGGTTCCCTCCAAGATCCTGACGCGCGAGGCTTTCGAGAACACCATCGTCATCAATTCGGCGATCGGCGGCTCGACCAATGCGCCGATCCACGTCAACGCCATCGCCAAGCATATCGGCGTGCCGCTCGACAATGAGGACTGGACGAAGATCGGCTACGATGTCCCGCTGCTGGTCAACCTGCAGCCGGCCGGCGAGTATCTCGGCGAGGACTATTACCGCGCCGGGGGCGTTCCCGCCGTGGTCGCGGAGCTCGTCGCCAAGGGCAAGATCAAGCCGGCGATCACCGCCAATGGGCGCACGCTCGCCGAGAATTGCGAGGGCTTCTTCTCGGTCGACCGGCGCGTGATCAAGCCCTATGACGAGCCGATGAAGGCGCAGTCGGGCTTCCTCAACCTGTCCGGCAACCTGTTCGATTCCGCGATCATGAAGACCAGCGTGATCACGCCGGAGTTCCGCAAGCGCTACTTGGAAAACCCTAAGGATCCCAACGCCTTCGAGGGCCGCGCCATCGTCTTCGACGGGCCGGAGGACTACCACCACCGCATCGACGATCCGGCGCTGGCCATCGACGAGCACTGCATCCTGTTCATCCGCGGCGTCGGGCCGATCGGCTATCCCGGCGCGGCCGAGGTGGTGAACATGCGGCCGCCGGATTATCTCATCAAGCAGGGCGTCTCGGCGCTCGCCTGCATCGGCGACGGGCGCCAGTCCGGCACCTCGGGCTCGCCCTCGATCCTGAACGCCTCGCCGGAAGCGGCGACGGGCGGCGGACTCGCGCTGCTGAAGACGGGCGACATGGTGCGCATCGACCTGACCAAGCGCACCGCCAACATCCTGATCCCGGATGAGGAACTGGCGCAGCGGCGCGCCGCGCTGAAGGCGGCCGGCGGCTACAAATATCCCAAGAGCCAGACGCCCTGGCAGGAGATCCAGCGCAAGATCGTCGGCGAACTCTCCGAGGGCATGGTGCTGAAACCGGCGGTCAAGTACCAGAAGATCCACAAGAAATTTGGCGTGCCGCGCGACAATCACTGAGCGCGGGCGTCTGACGGGGGCATGAATGGACGCTCTGGAGACGTTGGGGCTCGGCGCCTCGCTCGCCCTGCTCGCCGTGATCGGCGGGTTGCTCGGCGGGGCCATCGGCCATTGGCGTCGCGGCCGCGGCGGCATCGCGCCCGGCGCTATCGTCGGCGCGCTATCCCTGCCGCTCGCCGCCTTTGCCTGGCTGATGCAGATCTGGATGCTGATCGTCGGCGCGGTGGTCATGGCCGTGGCGGCGGCGTTTTCGGGCTTTCTCGGTTGAGGAGGCCATGCCTCGTTTCGGGGCTGACAAATCAATGCGGCATGGACACTATGCTTGTCTCGTCGGCCCGCTGACTTGAAACTGTTTGAAATGGCCTATTCCCCTCAGGTCGATGCCTTTCGCGCGCTGCACGACTCCGGCTGCTTCGTCATGCCGAACCCGTGGGATATCGGTTCGGCGCGCTGGCTGCGCGGGCAGGGCTTCAAGGCGCTGGCGACGACGAGCGCGGGCTTCGCCTTCACGCAGGGGCGGGCCGACCAGGATGTGCCGCGCGACATGATGCTCGCGCATATCGCCGAAATGGTGAAGGCGGTGCCGGACCTGCCGGTGAACGCCGATTTCGAGAACGGCTATGCCGACACGCCCGATGGCGTCGCCGCCAACGTCAAGCTCTGCGTCGCGACCGGCGTCGCAGGGCTGTCGATCGAGGATGCGACCGGGCGCGAGGCCGACCCGCTCTATCCGTTCGAGCTCGCCGTGGACCGGGTCCGCGCCGCGCGCAAGGCGATCGACGAGACTGGCTCCGGCGTGGTGCTGACGGCGCGGGCGGAGGCCTTCCTGACCGGCCATCCCGATCCGCTGCCGGAAGTCGTGCGCCGTCTGGCAGCCTTTGCGGAGGCCGGAGCGGATGTGCTCTACGCGCCCTGGGTTCGGACTCCCGAGCACATCGCCGCAGTCGTCGCCGCGGCGCGAGGCAAGCCCGTCAATGTCGTGGTCTTCGCGGACTTCGGCCTGACCGTCGCCGATTTCGACGCGCTGGGCGTCAGGCGCCTCTCGACCGGGGGAGCTTCCGCCCGTTCCGCCTGGGCGGGTTTCATCGAATCGACCCGGCTGATCCGGGAGGAGGGCCGCTTCAGCAGCTTTGCGGGCAATTCCGTAACGGCACCGATCGAGCCCTTCTTCCGTGACGATCTGAAGGCGCGCTCATGAGCCGGGCGCTGCTGATCGCGCCGGTCTGGCTCGGGCAGAGCGGTCTCTGGACGCTGGACGCCAAGGGTCGCCGCAGCGCCGTCGACGCCGAGGAGATCGGGTTGAGCGAGGATCTGGCGGACCGGCTCGAAGCCTGGATGGACGCTTTCGACGCGATCTACGACGAGGATGCTGGGGCCCGCTCGCGCTTTCCCAGCGAAGCCGAGCAGCGCGCCTGGGAAGCCGAGGGCCACACCATTACCGCGGCGGTCGCGGCCGAACTCGGCGCGGGCTGGTCGGTCTTCGCCGATCTCACCGGCTGGCAGGAGATGACGAAGCCATGAGCCATGCGACACCGGCGGCGGACGGCAACCCCGTCCTGGCCTGGACGGCCCCACCCTTTCCGCCGGCGCGGGTGCTGGAGGGCCGCTACTGCCGGCTCGAGCCGATCGACCCGGCCCGCCATCTCGACGACATCTGGGCGGTGAATGCCGGCCACGACCACATCTGGCAGTGGATGCCGGCGGATCCGCCGCAGACGCGCGAGGCCTATCGCGAGCTGCTGGCGATGATGGTGTCGAAATCGGGCATCGTGCCCTTCGCGATCATCGACAGGGCCGACGGCAAGCCCAAGGGGCATCTGTGGCTGATGGAGATCCGACCCGAGCATGGGGTCTTCGAAGTCGGCTACATCACCTATTCGCCGGAACTGCAGCGGACCCGCGTTGCCACCGAGGCGATCCATCTTTGCGGCGGCTACGGTTTCGCGCTCGGCTACCGGCGCTTCGAGTGGAAGTGCAACAATCTGAACGAGCCCTCCAAGCGCGCTGCGCTGCGCTTCGGCTTTCGCTATGAGGGCCTCTTCCGCCAGCACATGGTGGTGAAGGGCAAGAACCGCGACACGGCCTGGTTCTCGATCCTCGACAGCGAATGGCCGGCCGTGAATGCCGCCTTCGAGGCCTGGCTCGATCCGGGCAATTTTGATTCAGACGGGCATCAGAGGGCGCGTCTCGAAAGCTTCAGGGCCACGCAGGCCTGATGTCACCACCAAGAAAAGCGAAGGCGAGGACAACAGCATGGCAGGACGTTTGAAGGGCAAGGTCGCGGTCGTCACCGCCGCCGGCCAGGGCATCGGGCGCGCGATTGCGGAGGCCTTCGTCGCCGAGGGCGCGACCGTCTGGGCGACCGACAAGGACGTCACGCTGCTCGAGGGTATTCCCAGGGCGAAGAAGCGCAAGCTCGACGTGCTCTCGAACAAGGCGGTCGAAGCCTTCGCGGCCAAGGTCGGGACGATCGACATCCTCGTCAACGCCGCCGGCTATGTCCATCACGGCACGGTGCTCGACACCGACGACAAGGCCTGGGATTTTTCCTTCGACCTCAACGTCACCTCGATGCACCGCACGATCAAGGCGTTCCTGCCGGGCATGCTGGAGAAGGGCGCGGGCTCGATCGTCAACATCGCCTCAGGCGCGGGTTCTGTCCGCGGCATCCCGAACCGCTACGCCTATGGTACGACCAAGGCGGCGGTGATCGGGCTGACCAAGGCGGTCGCGGCCGACTTCATCAAGAAGGGCATCCGCTCGAACGCGATCTGCCCGGGTACGATCCAGTCGCCCTCGCTAGACCAGCGCATCAAGGATCTGGCGACCTCGACCAAGACCACGGAAGCCGCCGCGCGGCAGGCCTTCATCGACCGTCAGCCGATGGGCCGGCTCGGCACGGCGCAGGAGATCGCCTGGCTCGCCGTCTATCTCGCCTCGGACGAGGCGAGCTACACCACCGGCCAGATCCATCTCGCCGATGGCGGCTTCGCTCTCTGAGCGCACAAGAACAGCAACAGGGAGGAAGCCCATGCATATTCTCGTTCTCGGTGGGGCCGGCATGGCCGGCCGCAAATTCATCGAGCGTCTCGCCCGTGACGGGCAACTGGGCGGCAAGCCGATCGCGAAGGTCACGGCGCAGGATGTCGTCGCGGCGCAGGCGCCGGCCGGCGCGGCCTTCGCTTTTGATGCCATCGTCTCGGACCTGTCGGTTCCGGGCGAGGCTGAGACGCTGATCGCTTCGCGGCCCGAACTCATCGTGCATCTGGCGGCGGTCGTCTCGGGCGAGGCCGAGGCCGATTTCGAGAAGGGCTACAAGATCAATCTCGACGGCACGCGCTTGCTGTTCGAGGCGATCCGCCTGACCGGCGACGGCTACAGGCCGCGGGTTGTCTTCACCTCGTCGGTCGCCGTGTTCGGGGCGCCGTTCCACGACAAGATCGGCGACGAGTTCTTCACGACGCCGCTGACCAGCTACGGCACGCAGAAGGCGATCTGCGAACTGCTGCTCTCGGACTATTCGCGCCGCGGCTTCTTCGACGGGCTCAGCATCCGCTTCCCGACAATCTGCGTGCGGCCGGGATCGCCCAACAAGGCGGCGTCGGGCTTCTTCTCCAACATCATCCGCGAGCCGCTGAACGGCATCGACGCGGTGCTCCCGGTGTCGGACCAGGTACGCCACTGGCACGCTTCGCCGCGCTCGGCGGTCAATTTCCTGCTCCATGCCGCGACCATGGATCTCGCGGCCGTCGGTCCCCGTCGCGCGCTGAACATGCCGGGCTATTCCTGTACGGTGGCCGAGCAGATCGAGGCGCTGCGCAAGGTCGCAGGCGACGGCGTCGTGGCGCGCATCAAGCGTGTGCCCGACCCGGTGATCGACAGGATCGTCGAAGGCTGGCCGCGCAATTTCGATCCGCAGCGCGCGATCGCGCTCGGCTTCAAGGCCGAGTCGAGCTTCGACGAGATCATCCGCATCCATATTGAGGACGAGCTCGGCGGGACCTTTGTGAAGTAGGTCGTGACGCGCACATTGCCGCGTCATGGTCGGGCTTGTCCCGACCATCCACATCTTCTTCCGGGGTGGTTGCGGTTCCCAAGACGTGGATGCTCGGCACAAGGCCGAGCATGACGGTGTCGGCTGCTACGCAGTCAGCTCACGCCGGGCAGGGTTCGCCCGGCGTGTCGACGGTGGCCGAGGGCTCGATCTCCGGCGCAGGGGTCCAGCCGCTCGTGCCCCAGCTCTTCAGCGCCGCCCAGGTCGAGCGGTCGAGCCGGTACTGCTCGCAGGGGAAGAGCCCGCCGCGGGCCGGCAGCGACTTCAGGAACGAGCCCTCGGCGCGGAAGCCCGACTTCTCCAGCACGCGCCTGGACGCGGGGTTGATGACCCGCGCATCCGCCTCGATCGCCTTGATCTCACTCAGCGAGAACACGGTGTCGATCAGCGCCTGGGTGGCCTCCGTCGCCAGCCCCTTGCCCCAATGGCCCTTGCCCAGCCAATAGCCGATGAAGGGCACGCCCGTGGCCTGCCGATGCGCGCCGATCATGCCGATCAGCTCGTTGGGCTTCGAGCGCGGCGTGATCGCCAGCACGAGATGCTCACCCAGCGCATTGCCCTTGCGCATGGCGAAGATGAAGGGCTCGACCGCATCCACGGGGTAGGGATGCGGGATCGAGGCCGTCATCTCGGCCACGGCTTTCTCCCCCGCCTGACGCAGGATGGCGGAAGCGTCCGCCATGCGCGGCCAGCGCAGCCAGAGACGGCGGGTCTCGAGCCGGAAGACATCGTCGCGGGTCAATTCGGGGAACATCTGAGTCTCTCCGTCGGCGCAAACGAAAAAGGGAGCTGGGACTTGGTCCCATCTCCCTTTCGCTGACCTTGGGTGACCCCGTAGAGGGCTGGACCCCTGATCCGTTCCGGTTCGATGGAACCGGCGGATCGGAGAAGTCCCTATCCGCCGTCTTATTCTGCGGCCTCTTGGGCCGGGACTACGTTCACGAAAGCTCGGCCGAGTTTCGTCGTGAATCGGACGCGGCCGGCCGAGGTCGCAAAGAGGGTATGGTCTTTGCCCATGCCGACATTGACGCCGGCATGCCAACGGGTTCCGCGCTGGCGGATGATGATGTTGCCCGGAATGACGGCCTGGTCGCCGAACTTCTTCACGCCGAGGCGCTTGCTTTCGGAGTCGCGACCGTTGCGGGACGAGCCGCCTGCCTTTTTGTGAGCCATAACGCCCTACCTCAAAACTGATGTGGTCTCTCTAACCCGAATCGGTGGCAAAAGCCAGCCAGTTCGGGCGGGGAAGCGAAAACGGGACTGACGGGAGGCGTCAGTAGTCCTCGCCGGAAGCCAGCTCGGCCTGGTCGGCCTTGGCCCGCGGGGGCTTGCCGGCCAGCAGCTCTTTGGCCTGCTCGACCCACTCCTCGCGGGTGGCGCGGCCACGGAGCTTGAGCTCCTCGTCCCACTTGGCGACGTCGGCCTCGGTCCAGGCGGCGATGTCGTTCCAGGAGGTGATGCCGGCGGTCCGCAGCTTCTTCTCGATGGTCGGGCCGACGCCCGAGATCAGCGAGAGGTTGGAGGCGTCCAGCGCACCGGCCTCGGCCTTGGCGGCCTTCGGAGCCTTCGCGGCGGGCTCGGCCTTGGCCTCGGCAGCGCCGGCCTGAAGCGCGACGGCCGAAGCCTCGCCCTTCTTCATCTCCGGCTTCTTGCCGCCGGTGAGAATGTCGGTGATGCGGATGACCGTCAGCTCGGCGCGGAAGCCGCGCTTGCGCTTCGAATTCTGGCGGCGACGCTTCTTGAAGGCGATGACCTTGTCGCCGCGAGCCTGCTCGACGATCTCGGCGGCCACCGTGATCTCGGAGAGGGCCTTGGCGTCGAGCGTGGTCCTCTCGCCGTCGGTGAGCATCAGCACGGTGTCGAAGGCGACGGTGTCGCCCGGGTTGCCTTCGATCTTGGCGGTGGTGATGCGATCGTTGGCGGTCACGCGGAACTGTTTTCCGCCGGTCTTGATGACTGCGAACATTTTATCCTCCATGTTCGGCCCCGCCCTGTCACGGCCTCGACGAGGCGCATGCGGGACGGCTTTTTGGCAGTCGTTACGGGTCAGGGTTCGCTCTTGAAGGCTGTTGGCTCGCGCGGGGCGAAACCAAGGGGCCAAAAGAGATCGGGCGCGGGTTTCCCCACGCCGGACGAGGCTCGATAGTCGCTGGGGTCGCAGAGGTCAAGCGAAAGCGTCGCGAACCCTGCCGAATGCGACGCTGCGAAGACTGCGCGGGACAGAATGCGGCCGGCGCGCGAGCGAAGGCTTGTTTTGGCCGAACGCCGCGTGTAGTAACCAGCCCGCTTCGACCGAAGGCGACCGCGGACAGGTGGCAGAGTGGTTGAATGCACCGCACTCGAAATGCGGCATACCCGCAAGGGTATCGGGGGTTCAAATCCCTCCCTGTCCGCCATCATCCCGCTAAGGGATTGATCCAATAAGATTTGAGAAAAATCAGTGACTTGCAGCCGCCCGAGTGGTGCACACGGGTGGTGCGCGATGGCTCTCGCAATGTCGCGCCCCTGGAAGCATCCCAAGACCGGCATCGACTGGTTTCGCAAGCGCGTCCCGGGCGAGCTCCGCGCCCTGCTCGGCAAGACCGAGGAGAAGCAGAGCCTCGGAACCCGAGATCCGTCCGAGGCCAAGCTCAAGCAGGCGGAGGTGCTCTTCGCCGTCGACAAGCGCTGGGCCGGCCTGAACGTCGCCTCGCGTTCGCTGAGCGAGCGCGAGGCGCAGGAGTTCACCCAATCCGCTCACGACACCTGGCTCGCCCGCTATCCGATTAGCCGAGGACTTGATAGGGCCCGAGACGCGCGGCATGGCGCCGGACGAGGTCGAGGCCGAACGCTGTGGGGCGCAGCGCCGGCGCCCGGTCATGGATCTCGATGCCGGCGCGCGCGCCGAACAGGCGCTTGCCGTAGCAGATCAGGCTTTCAAGGGACTGCATGATGAAGACCGTCGTCGCCAGCATCTCGCGATAGGCGGCTTCGGCGCTCTCCTCGTTCCCGGCGGTGAGCCGCGCATGCGCGGCCAGTGCATAGTCGATCGTATCGGGTGCGAGGATCATCCCGGCGCAACCGGCACGAAAATTATCGATCAGTTCGAGGCCGCCGCGGCCGTTCATGACCGGCAGTTGCCCATCCGTCGCCTCGATCAGATGCCGGATCTCCACGACCGAACCCTCGCCCTTGACGAGGCAGATATTCGGATGCTGCGCGACCAATTCGCGAATGTCATCGGCGGAGAGGCCGCGCCCCATATAGGCCGGCGCGTTCTGGATGGCGACCGGCAGCGACGTCGCCTCGGCGACGCGCCCGAAGAAGCGGATGTACTCTGCCGCGCCGAAGTTGCCGACCATCGGTGGCTGCAGGATCACCCAGTCGGCCCCCGCCGCCTCGGCCGCGCGGACCTGCTCGACCTGCTCTGCGACCGACGAACCGAAGATCGTGAAGGCCAGTGGCACGCGCCCGTCCGTATCCTCGGCGACCCACTCCATCACCATTCGTCGTTCGGTTACGCCGAGCTTCGAGACCTCGGTCGCGAGCCCGAGAGCCGCCATCCCGTGGACGCCGAGCCCGAGACAGATCTCGACCTGCTTGCGCATTGCCTCGCGGTTCAGCCGCTCCTGCGCATCGAACAACGCATAGACGATCGCGTGAATGCCCGTGAATGGCGGCTTGAAGTCCATCTCGTTTCCTCCCTGAGGTTCAGCATTGAGGCGCGACCCTACCGCAGGTGGCGTTTAAGTCGTTCAATGAAAGAGGTTATCGTCATCAAAGGAAGGGTCACGATCGGCGCCGATCGTGACCCCTTTCCCAACGGTGATAGGCCATCCATGTCAGCGGGTTAAAGGCAGAATTCGTGGGGTCAATCTTTGGCGCTTCTTCACAGTCTACGAGCTCAACCGGCGTTGAGTGCGGGCCCTGTGAACCCGCTCGGGTCGGCTGGACGATAGGTCACAGGAGTGGTACGCGCGATCAAAATCCGCGTCTCTCAAGCTCTTGAATTTATTGATCTCTCTGGAGAATTTGGACAATCCCTCCCGGTCCGCCACTTCCCCGCCGCCGAAGGATTTTCCAGGATACCTCAGGTGAGTCGCTGCCATTCCGGGCCGGGAGCTTTCGCCGTGAAGCCTCTGCGGGGCCGATGGCGCTGCGGTCTCGGCGGCTCTGCCACCGCCGCGGCTGCATGACGGTTGTTTAGAGGGTCTTCCGTGGAAACGTCGCTCTACCTGCCGGTCAAGGCGTTCCTCGAGGGGCTGGGCTACAGCGTCAAGGGCGAGGTCGGGCCTTGCGATCTCGTCGGGGTACGGGCCGGCGATCCGACCGTCGTGGTGATCGGCGAGCTCAAGCTGACCTTCAATCTCGAGCTGATCCTGCAAGGCGTCGATCGCCTGAGCCTCGGCGACGAGGTCTGGCTGGCGGCGCGGCTGTCGGCCCGGGGCAAGGGCCGCGAGAGCGATCCGCGCTACCGCAATCTCTGTCGCCGGCTCGGTCTCGGGCTGCTGGGGGTCGCCGCATCCGGCCAGGTCGATGTGCTCGTGTCCCCCGTTGCGCCAACACCGCGCAAGGACCCGAAACGGCGTTCCCGCCTGGTCGAAGAACACAAACGTCGCCAGGGTGATCCCGTCGTTGGCGGCGGGACGCGCCGGCCGGTGATGACCGCCTATCGCCAGCAGGCGCTGGCCTGCGCGGTGGCGATGGTGGAGGGGCCGCAACGGCCGCGCGACCTCAAGCCGACCTGCCCGGACGCGCAGAAGATCCTGCACCGCAACGTCTATGGCTGGTTCGAGACAACGGGTCGCGGCGTCTATGCGTTGACCGCGGCGGGGCGGGCTGCGCTGGCAGCGTGGCGGCCGGCGCCTGATTCTGGGGCCGCTCCCGCAGCCGAATGACGGATCGGCGCGCCGGTTTCGTGGCGGCCGGCGAAGGTCCCATGACGCTTCCTTGACAGCGGGGCGGGCGCGCCATCATGGTGGCCGCTGTTCCAAGGGGTGCCTCGCGAGGAGGCTGAGATTCCGCCGGTCGGGCTTCGGTTCGACAGCGCGGTGACCCTCCGAACCTGATCCGGGTCATGCCGGCGTAGGGATGCGGGACATCGGGCGGCGCCATTACGTCCCTTTTCCAGGCTCACGCCGTCATTTCGGATCGTCAGGCTCCAGGCCCGGCATGTCGCCGGGCGACGGGCCTTGCGGGAAGGCGCGAGCGGACGTGACGCAGAGCGAGATCATCGAGGCCCTGCTGGCCTTCATCGACCAGGACGGGGCGTCGGAGGCGGAATTCGAGCGCCTGGCGCTGGCCGTTTTCGCCCATCAATTCGCCCACAACGCGCCCTATCGGCGCTTCGCGATCCAGCGCGGGCGCACCACGCTCACCGTCCGCCACTGGCGCGACATTCCGGCCGTGCCGATCAGCGCCTTCAAGACCCTGACTCTGAGCTGCACGCCGCCCGAGGCGGCCGAGCGCATCTTCATGACCAGCGGCACGACCCAGGCCGGGGTGCGTGGCAAGAGCCATCATCCGACGATGGCTGTCTGGGACCGCTCGATGCTGATCAATTTCCGCCGCCGCTTCATGGCCGGGCGCGAGCGCATGGCCATGGGCATCCTCTTCCCCGACGAGGAGGCGATGCCGAATTCCTCGCTGGCGCATTATCTTGCTCTGGCGACGCGGGACTGCGGCACGGCCGACAGCGAGGTCTTCATTGGCGTGGACGGACTCGATCTGCCGCGGCTGATCGCGGCGCTGGAACGGGCGCAGACCTCGGGCGAGCCCTATGCGCTGCTCGGCGCGAGCTTCAGCTTCGTGCATCTGCTCGATGCGCTGGCGGCGCAGGGGCGGCGTTTCGCGCTGCCTGCCGGCAGCCGCATCCTCGACACCGGCGGCTTCAAGGGCCAGTCGCGCGAGATGACGCCGGAGGCCTTCTATGACGCGCTCTCGGCGGCGCTCGGCGTGCCGCGCGAGGCCTGCATCAACATGTACGGCATGACCGAACTCAGCACGCAGTTCTACGATGACGGCAATGCGGTCTGCCCGCCGCTGAAGTCAGGCCCGCACTGGATCCGCAGCCGCGTGGTCGATCCGGTGAGCGGGCGCGACCTGCCGGAGGGGGCGACCGGCGTGCTGGTCCATCACGACCTCGCCCATTTCAACTGCGCCTCCGCGATCCTGACGGAGGATGCCGGCGTGATGGTCGAGGGCGGCTTCCGGTTGCTCGGCCGCGTCGACGGCACCGATTCCAAGGGCTGTTCGGTGGCGGTCGAGGAATTCCTGCGGGCGGCGCGGGGCTGAGGCGGTGATCGAGACCGCGGGGCATCTGCCGGGGCTGCCGGCCGGCGAGGTCGCCTGGCGGACGCTGGATTTCAGCGCCTGGGGCGAGCGCGTGCAGGTGCGGGTGCCGGAGCTGACCACGGCGCAGGCCGGTGCGCTCGCCGGCCATGTCCGCGAGCAGGCGCGGACTTATCTCCGGACGCTGCCGGTCTCGCAGATCATCGCGACGCTGGACGCTGCCAGCGCCCGGCTGCTCGACCGGGACGATCCCTGGCGGCGGCGGGCGGAAGCCGTGCTGCCGATCGTCACCGGCTATGACCGCGAGAGCGTTCGGCTCGGGCTCTCGGGTTCTCTGCGCAGCTTCCGCGCGCCGCAGCTGCAGCGCTTCCTGGCCGAGGATTTCGCCAATCCGGCCGTGCTCGACGGCTTCCAGCCGGCGATGAAGGGCGGCTTCACGCGCGCTCAGGGCCCGCAGCTTCTGCTCCATATCTGGGCGGGGAACGTGCCGGGGCTGTCGCTCTGGAGCCTGATCTGCGGGCTTCTGGTCAAGGCCGGCACGGTCGGCAAGGTCGCCAGCGCCGAGCCGCTGCTGGCGGGGTGGTTTGCGCAGATCCTCGCCGAGATCGATCCGCGGCTCGGCGAATGCCTGGCGGTGGTCTGGTGGAGGGGCGGTGATGCCGAGGCGGAGCGTGCCTGGCTGAACGAGGCCGACACGATCGTCGCCTATGGCGGCAATGACGCGCTGACGGCAATCCGCGAGCGGGTGCCGGTGACAGCGCGCTTTCTCCCGCATGGGCACAGGATCGGCTTCGGGCTGATCGGCGCCGAGGCGCTCGACACGCGCCGGGCCGGGCCGCTGGCGCGGCTCGTGGCGCAGGATGTGGCGCGCTGGGAGCAGCAGGGCTGCTACTCGCCGCAGATGCTCTTCGTCGCGCGGGGCGGGGTGGTCTCGCCGCGCGAATTCGCCGAGCGCGTGTCGCAGGAAATCGGTGCGCTGAGGCTGCGCCATCCACGCCGCGCGCTCTCGGTGGCGGAGGCGTCCGGCATCGCCGCCTGGCGCAGCCGCGAGGAGATGCGCGGCTTCGACGAGGACGGGACCGTGGTGCTGGGCGAGGCCGGCGATGGCTGGAGCGTGGTCTTCAGCGATGCCGCCCAGCCGCTCGCGCCGAGCGCGCTCAACCGCACGCTCAAGATCGTCGCCGTCGACAGCCTCGATGCGGTGCCGCCGCTGGTTTCGCCGGCCCGCGCCTATCTGCAGACCGCGGCGGTCGCGGCCTCGCCGCACGCGCTGTTCCGCATCGCGGCGCTGCTGGGGGAAGCGGGCGTCACCCGCATCTGCGGCTTCGGGGCGATGGCGGCGCCCGAGGCCGGCTGGCACAATGACGGGCGCTTCAACCTGCTCGACCTGGTCAGGCTGACCGAGATCGAGCAATCGGCCGAACGCGCCGCCGACGGCTTCGCCGATTATGTCGACTGAAGCCCACCCGGACGCCTTCGTCGCCCTCGAGGCGGTGGATTTCGGCTATGGCGCAGAGGCCATCGTCGACGGCGTCGACTGGGCGATCCCGCGCGGGGCGTTCCATTGCCTGGTCGGGCGCAGCGGCAGCGGCAAGACGACCCTGCTCAAGCTGGCGGCCGGGCTGCTGGCGCCCCGGCGGGGCCTCGTGCGGATCGATGGCGTGGCGCTCGACGGGCCGGGCCCGCGGATCGGCTTCGTGTTCCAGCAGCCGACACTGCTCGACTGGCTCAGCGTTCTCGACAACGTCCTGCTGCCGCTCTCGCTGAAGCGCAGCGTGGGCGAGGCGGCTCGCGAGACGGCGCGAGCCCTGCTCGACCGGGTGGGCCTGTCGGCCTTCGCGGCGCGGCATCCCGCCCAGCTCTCGGGCGGGCAACAGAGCCGGGTCGCGGTGGCGCGGGCACTGATCACGGAGCCGGCCCTGCTGCTGCTGGACGAGCCGTTCGCCGCGCTCGACGCGCTGACGCGTGAGGAACTCCAGGACGATCTGCTGGCACTCTGCGCACGGCAGGCGACGACGGTGCTCTTCGTCACCCACGACATCGGCGAAGCGGTCTATCTCGCCGACCGGGTCGCGATCATGGCCGGCGGGCGGCTGCACCACGACCTCGCCATCGACCTGCCACGGCCGCGCTCGCGCGAGCTGCGCTATGGCCCGGCCTTCAACGCGCTCTGCCGCGAGCTGCGGCAGGCGATGGATGCCGCGCCATGAGAGAAAAGCTGGCCTCGGCGCTTCTGCTCGTCGCCCTGCTCGCCGGCTGGGAGGCGTGGTGCCGTCTCGGCCGGGTTCCGGCCCTGATCGTGCCGGCGCCGTCTTCCGTCTTCGCCACGCTGTGGAGCGAGATCGCCAGCGGGCGCCTGCTGCCGCATCTCGCGGTGACCGCGACCGAAATGACGCTCGGGCTGGCGCTGGGCTGCGCGGTCGGGCTGGCCACCGGCGTCCTGCTGGCGGAGGCCCCCGTGCTGCGCCGGCTGCTCCATCCCTATATCGTCGCGAGCCAGGTCGTGCCGAAGCTCGCACTCGGCCCGCTCTTCATCGTCTGGTTCGGCTTCGGCCTGACGCCGACCATCGTGATCACGGCGCTGATCTGCTTCTTCCCGCTGATGGAAAATACGCTGACCGGCCTGTCGCAGGTCGATTCCGGACGGCGCGAGCTGTTCCGCATGCTGGGCGCGAGCCGCCTGCAGACGCTGCTGCGGCTGAAACTGCCCGGTGCGCTTCCGGTGATCCTCGCGGGGTTCCGGGTCGCGGTCGTGCTGGCACTGGTCGGCGCCGTCGTCGGCGAGTTCATCGGCGGCCGGGCGGGGCTCGGCGCTTCGATCATCGCCGCCCAGAGCGTGATGGATTCGAGCCTGATGTTCGCGCTCTTCATCGTGATCACGCTGCTCGGCATGGCCTTCTACCAGGCCGCGCTCCTCCTCGAACGGCGGCTGCTGCGCCACCATCTGAAAGGGTAAGTCCGATGTCCCAACGATCCCGCCGCCCTCTGCTGGCGCTCCTCTGGACCGGCCTGATGGGTGCGCTCAGCCTTGGCACCCTCCACGCCCAGCCGCTCGACAAGGTCACGGTCGCCGGCTGGAGCCAGCCGATCAGCGAGATCACCAATCTGCTGGCCGAGCCGGACAAGGGCTTCTTCCGGGCGAAGGGGATCGATCTCGGCTATGTGCCGGGCACCGGCGGCGGCTCGGCGATCCAGAACATGCTGTCGGGCCAGGCCGACATCGCCTTCACCGATCCGGCGGCCCTCTATCTCGCGCTCGACAAGGGCGAGAAGCTGGTCGCGATCTACAACATCTATCCGCAGAACGTCTTCAACGTGGTCGCGCCCAAGACCAAGGGTATCCGTACGGCGGCCGACCTGAAAGGCAAGCGCATCGGCGTTTATTCGCTCTCCAGCGGCACGCGCCAGAACCTGCAGGTGCTGCTGCACCAGGTCGGGCTGACCGAGAAGGACGTCACGGTCGAGGTCACCGGCCTGCTCAACTTCGCGCCGCTGATCCAGGGGCAGGTCGACGCCACGGCCGCGACCGACACCGGCCTGCTGGTCGCGACAATGAAGGGCCTGCCGGAGGTCGACGTCATCGAGGTCAAGGACCATCTCAACCTGCCGAGCGACATCTTCGTGGTGACGCAGGCGACCTATGAGGCGAAGAAGCCGCTGCTGAAGCGCTTCCTCGCCGCCTATCGCGACAGCGCTGCCTGGATGATCGCGAGCCCCGAGGAGGCGGCGAAGCTCGCGGTCACGCGCGCGATCAACGGCCGCGACGAGGCGCTCAATCTCGAGATCATCAAGCTGCGCAACATCTCGACGGTGTCGCCGACGACGCAGGCCAGGGGCCTCGGCCATTTCGATCCGGAGCTGCTGCAGAAGGGCGCCGACACCTTCCACCGGCTCGGGCTGATCGGAAGGCCGATCGACATGAGCCAGGTGGTGAAGACGGATCTGATCCCGTGAGGCGCACCCCATGACCTTCCGCGACAAAGTGATCCTCGTCACCGGGGCGAGCCGGGGGATCGGCGCGGCCATCGCCAGGGCCTTCGCCGCCCAGGGCGGGCTGGTCTTCGTCAACTACCGCAGCAGCGACGCCGCCGCCGAGGCCGTGGTCGAGGCCTGCCGGGTGGCCGGCGGGCAGGCGGTGGCGATCGCGGCCGACGTCACCGACCCGCAGGCAGTTGAGGCGATGCTGGCGCGGATCGCGGAGGAGGCGGGCCGGCTCGATGCCGTCGTCAACAACGCGTTTGCGCCCTATGTCTTCGACCCCGATCGTCGCGCGCGCTTCTGGGAGACGCCCTGGTCGGCCTATCAGACGCAGGTCGATGGTGCGCTCAGGGCGACCTACCATGTCTGCCAGGCGGCCCTGCCGCTGATGCGCCGGCGCGGGCGTGGCGCCATCGTCAATATGGCGACCGATCTCGTGGCGCGGCCGAGTATCGCCTATCACGACTACACCACCGCCAAGGCCGCGCTGATCGGCTTCAGCCGCAACCTCGCGACCGAGCTCGGGCCGCTCGGCATCCGGGTCAACTGCGTCGCGCCGGGGCTGGTCTGGCCGACCGATGCGAGTGCCCGGACTCCCGAGGCGGTGAAGGACATGCTGATCGCCCAGACGCCGCTGGGGCGGATCGCGGCGCCCGAGGACGTGACCGGGCCGGTGCTGTTCCTCGCCTCGGAGGCGAGCGGCTTCGTCACCGGCCAGACGCTGCATGTCGATGGCGGGCTGGTGATGGCGTGAGGGGCGCGGCAGTGCGGGGCAGGTCGAAGAGCCGAGCCAGGACTGATGTGTAATTATCCGGCTAATTTTTCCGCCCGCGCATCCCGGATCGCGCGCCAGATCCGGGCTGGCGTCGCCGGCATGTCGAGATGGGTCACGCCGAGCGGGCGCAGCGCGTCGAGGATCGCGTGGATCACGGTCTGCGGCGCGCCGATGCAGCCGACCTGGCCGGCGCCTTTGACGCCGAGCGGGTTGGCGCGCGTCGGGACCTCGATCATCTGCAGATCGAAGGAGGGCAGGTCGGCGGCGCGCGGCACGGCATAATCCATGAAGGTTGCGCTCAGCAGCTGGCCGGAGCCGGGATCGTAAAGCGCCTCCTCCATGAGCGCCTGGCCGATGCCTTGCGCCAGACCGCCATGAACCTGCGCCTCAGCCAGCAGCGGGTTGATCAGCGTCCCGTAATCGTCGACCGCGACATAGCGTTCGATCGCGACGGCGCCGGTCTCCGGATCGATCTCGACCTCCGCCACCTGCGCGCCATTGGGAAAGGTGAAGACGTCGCAGCGGTTGTCGCCATGGCCCTCCAGCGGTGCGCCGGTGCTGTCCGCGAGATGGGCGGAGATGGCGAAGAGGTCGATCTCGCGCGGCAAACCGTCCGCCGCGGGCGCAGTGCGGAAGCTCCCTTCCGCGAAGGAGAGGCTGTCGCCTGCGACCTGCAGCAGCTGCGCGGCGAGGGGCTTCGCCTTCGCGACCAGATCGTCCGCCGCCATCAGCAGCGCCGTGCCGCCGAGATGGAGCGAGCGCGCGCCGCCATGGCCGCCACCCCGCGGGACGGTGGCCGTGTCGCCCTGGACGAGGGTGAAGCGCTCGACCGGCAGGCCGAGCCGGGCCGCGGCGAGCTGGGCGAAGCTGGTCTCGTGGCCCTGGCCGTTGGAATGGGTGCCGACCGCCATGGCGATGGCGCCGTCCGGCCCGACCCGCAGCCAGGCCTCCTCGTCGGGGCGGCCGCGCGAGGTTTCGAGGAAGCAGCCGATGCCGAAGCCGCGCAGCTTCCCGCGCTTTCGGGCGGCGCGCTTGCGTGCTGCAAAGCCGGCCCGGTCGGCCGCCATCAGCGCCCGTTCGAGGTTCTCCGGAAAGCTGCCGCTGTCGATCACCATGCCGAAGGCGGGACGGCGGTAGGGGAAGCTGCGGATGAAGTTGCGCCGGCGCAGTTCCGCCGGATCGATCCGCAGCGTGTGGGCGGCGGCTTCGATCAGCCGCTCGATCAGATAGTTCGCCTCGGGTTTGCCGGCGCCGCGATAGGCGTCGATCGGGGCGGTGTTGGTGAAGACGCCGCTCACATCCATCGCCATGGCCGGGATGTCGTAGAGCCCGCCCATCGCGGCGGCGGGGGCGTTGGTTCCGCTGCCGGGGCCGAGCGAGGAGACATAGGCGCCGAGATTCGCGATCGTCTCGACATCGAGCGCGAGGAAGCGCCCGCGCCGGTCGAGCGCCAGCCGCGCGGTGCTGAGATTGTCGCGGGCATGGGCGCCGCCGGTGAATTCCTCGATGCGCTCGGCGCTCCAGCGCACCGGCCGGCCGAGCCGCCGCGCGGCCCAGAGCACCAGCGCATATTCGGGATAGGTGACGTTCTTCATGCCGAAGCCGCCGCCAACATCGGGCGTCGAAACCCGGATGCGGTCGAGCGGCAGGCCGAAGACGCTCTGCGCGAGTTCGCGGCGGATGTCGTGGACCGAGGCGCCGCTGATCTCGAGATGGTAGCGGTCGGCGCCGGCCTCGTAACGGCCGATCGCGATGCGCGGTTCGAGGGCCGCGGCGACGATGCGGTTGTTGATGAGATCGCAGCGCACGACATGGGCGGCTTTCGCGAAGGCGCGTTCGACGGCGGCGGGATCGCCGCGGCGGAAACGGAAGGCGATGTTGCCCGGCGCCTGCGGCCAGAGCTGTGGCGCGTGCCCGTCGATCGCGCTGCGCAGATCGGTGACCGCCGGCAGGATGTCGTAATCGACCGCCATGTGCTCGCAGGCCTCGCGGGCCAGCGCCTCGGTGTCGGCGACGACGAAGGCGACGGGTTCGCCGACATGGCGGACATGGTCGCGCGCCAACGGCCAGCGCGGCGGGACGATCAGCGGCTCGACGGTGGCGACGACGATCGAGGTCGGCAATGGACCGAGGCCATCGAGATCCGCGGCGGTGTAGACGCCGTGCACGCCGGGCAGCCTCGCCGCCGCGGCGCCGTCGATCGCGCGGATGCGGGCATGGGCATGGGGCGAACGCAGCATGACGGCGGCGAGTTCGCCGTCCGGGGCGCGATCGCCGAGATAATCGCCGCGCCCGGTGAGGAAGCGCGCGTCCTCCCGCCGCCGCAGCGAGCGCGGGTCGTCGGGTGGGGCAAGAGGGGGCGATCCGGACCGGCCGCTGGCGCTGTCGTTCATCGTCGGGTCGCCTTCATCGCGGGAGCGCGGTGCCGCCTGTACAGGCCGTTGCAGGACGGATGCTGTAGGCCCATCCCGCGGCCGGAGGGGCGAGGTCGTCACATCGGCGCTGTGAGATAGCGCGCGAGGCCGGCAGTCGAGGAATCATGGGCGTCGGTGGGTGCCTTGCCCTCGATGACCGGCAGCAGCGCCGTCGCCAGCTCCTTGCCCAGCTCGACGCCCCACTGGTCGAAGGCGTTGATGCCCCAGATCGCGGCCTCGACGAAGACGCGGTGCTCGTAGAGCGCGATCAGGCGGCCGAGCGTGAAGGGATCGAGCCTGCGATAGGCCAGCGTGATCGAGGGGCGGCTGCCGGGGAAGACCTTGTGCGGCGCCAGAGCCTCGATCTCGGCAGCCGGGAGCCCCTGCCTCGCCAGCGCTTCGCGCGCCTCGTCCAGGGTCCTGCCCTTCATCAGGGCCTCGCTCTGGGCGAGGCAGTTGGCGAGCAGCAGCCGATGCTGATGCGCCAGCTCCGGCTCGTGCCCCTCCGCGGCGACCATGAACTCGCAGGGGATCGTGTCCGTGCCCTGGTGGATCAGCTGGTAGAAGGCATGCTGGCCGTTGGTTCCGGGCTCTCCCCAGACGAGCGGGCCGCTCGGCCGCTCGACGGAGGAGCCGTCCTTGCGGACGCGCTTGCCGTTCGATTCCATGTCGAGCTGCTGGAGATAGGCCGGCAGGCGCAGCAGACGCTGGTCGTAAGGCAGGATCGCCCGGGCCTGATAGCCGCAGATGTCGCGATGCCAGATGCCGATCAGGCCGAGCAGGACGGGCAGGTTATGGGCGAGCGGGGCGGTGCGGAAATGCTCGTCCATGGCATGGGCGCCGGCGAGGAAGGCGCGGAAATGCGCCGGCCCGACCGCGATCATCACCGGCAGGCCAATGGCGGACCAGATCGAATAGCGCCCGCCGACCCAGTCCCAGAAGCCGAAGATGCGGTCGGAGCCGATGCCGAAGGCGCCGACCTTGTCGAGCGCGGTCGAGACTGCGGCGAAATGCGAGGCCACGGAGGCTTCGCCGAGCGCACCCGCGATCCAGCGTCGGGCGGTCGCGGCATTGGTCATGGTCTCGATGGTGGTGAAGGTCTTGGAGGCGACGATGACCAGCGTGCGCGCGGGATCGAGCTTCGCCAGCGTGTCGGCGATATGAGCGCCGTCGACATTGGAGACGTAATGCAGGCGCGGGCCGTCATGATAGGGCGCCAGCGCCAGCGTGACCATGGCCGGTCCGAGGTCCGAACCGCCGATGCCGATATTGATCACGTCGGTGAACGGGGCGCCGTCGGCGGCGGCGATGCTGCCGTCGCGCACGCCGTCGGCGAAGGCGGCGAGCCGGTCGAGCGTCGCCTGGACGGCAGGCATGACGTCCTGGCCGTCGACCACGACCTTGTTGCCCGCTGGCGCGCGCAGAGCGGTGTGGAGGACGGCGCGCTTCTCCGTGGCGTTGATGGCCTCGCCCGCGAACATGGCGTCGCGCTGGCCGGCCACATCTGTGGCCTCGGCCAGTTGCAGCAGCAGCGCGCGCGTCTCGGCCGTCATCGCGGTCTTGGAGTAATCCAGCAGCAGATCGTCGAGACGGGCGGA